>JBEKRX010000082.1:0-44017 GCA_049518415.1 Verrucomicrobiota bacterium | reverse complement strand
GGAATCGGGGGGTTCTGGGCTCCGATGACCGCCCCTGCGGGGCTGACCAATCTGGTCGCCATTGCCAGCGGGTACAGCCACTGCTTGGCGCTGCGCGCGGACGGAACGGTTGTGGCGTGGGGTGACGACTCCCTCGGTCAGACCAACGTTCCGGCGGGGCTAAGCAACGTGGTGGCCATCGGCAGCGGATGGGGCCACGCCCTGGCGTTGCGGGCCGACGGAACAGTCGCCGCCTGGGGCTCAAATGACTTTGGTCAGACGAATGTTCCCCCTGACTTGCACAACGTGTGGGCGATCGCGGGAGGAGGAGGGCACAGCCTGGCGCTGGTGGGCGACGGGCCGCCGGTGCTCAAGACGCCCCTGGCCAATCCTTCTCTCAGCGATGGCATTTTCAGCGTCTCGGCGCCCACCCGGAACGGGCGGGTGTACGCCTTGGAGTTCAAGGACTCGCTCAACGACGGCGCTTGGACAGCCCTCCCGCTGGTGGCCGGCAGTGGCAGAACTCAGATTTTGACCGACCCAAGCGCAACGGGCGCGGGTCGGTTTTACCGCGTCCGTCAGTGGTAGCAGGTCAAAAAAACTGGAAAGGAGTATTTCCGCCTCGCCGAAACAGCGATTCCACGCCTCGCCTCGCCTTATCCTCAGTTCCAAGGCCAGGAGATGGAGGTCGAGCTCAATTGCAATGTGGAACGGGAGGCAACCGAAGGCCAATTGGCGCTCGTCGGCGCGTAGAGCGTGAGGGCATCGGAGCACTTGTCACGCTCCACGCTCTCACGCTTCACGCTCCACCCAAGCAGCCAGATCTCGGAATTTATTTTTGCACGAGCCCTTAGCCCGGCCTATTTACTCATTGTCAAAAACTACGTAAGCAGCCAGGATTGCCCTGGCATGTCCACTCGCCCCTCGCCCCTGGCCCCTGGCCCCTCGCTCCTCACCTTTGCCGCGGCGTCTTGGCTGCTCCTCCACCTGGCCGCAGGCGGAGCCGAACCGCCCAAGGCCGAATACATTTCCGATTCCCTCTCGGACCACATCAGTTCGGTCACGCAGCAATGGGGCGAGCTTGGGTTGAACACGGCCGTCAAACCGCCGACCCAGCCGGCCCTGAAGCTCCGCATCAAGGACAAGGAGTACAGGCACGGACTGGGCCACCATGCCAACGGGGAAATCGTGGTGGACCTGGGCGGCCAGTTCCAGACCTTCCAGGCGGAACTTGGCATCCAATGGCAAGGCGGACAGAACGTCGCCTCGGTGGTGTTTCAAATCTATGTGGACGACAGGAAGGTTTTTGACAGCGGCATTGTTCACGAAAGCGATCCGCCGCGGCCGGTCACGGTCTCGGTCGAGGGCGCCGACGAGTTGCGGTTGGTGGCCGGCGATGCCGGCGACGGGATCACTTGCGACTGCGCCGACTGGGCGGACGCCCGGTTGGTGCGCAACCCGGCCGCCGCCAGACGCTCCCCCGAGCCGGGCCTTGACCTTGCCCCCTTTGCCCGAGTCGCCACCTGGGACCCCAAAGCGATGGGCGGGACCAAGGCCAGCCGGGTCGAGGAAATCCCCGCCGAAGACCTTTTTCCCGCGCGAGCAGTCCTCCCCGCCGCAGACGGAAGCTACCTTGTCCCGGTCACGGACCACACCGGCTGCATCGGCCTGCAATGGGAGGAAAACCGGCGCCTGCGGCAACTGGTTTTGCAGTTTCCGGAGGGCGCCGCCCCGCCGCCAGGCGAGTCCATCCAGTTGCAGCTTTGGAGCGGGGAATCGGCCTGGCAAGGCAAATGGCAGCCGGCGGGGGTCACGCCGGAAATGGTTGAAAACCGCCTGGTCTGGCGGCTTGGCTTTCAAAAGGCCGCCCAAGGCACACAGAAAGTGCGCTGGCTGTTTGCCGAGGCCCGGCCACCGCTGGTGTTGAAGGGCCTTTCGGCTTTCTCGCGCTCCCGGTGGCGGGCCATCGCTATCCGCATCGAGCCAACCCAGCCTGGGCGGGTGCGGCCAGCCGCCCTCGAGGTCTATAACGGCATCCTGCTGAATCCGCCCCAGGCATCGCCTTACCGTTGCGCCTGGGACGGTTCGAGGCCGCTCCTGCTCAAGGTGCAAGCCAGCGTGGCCCAGCCTTACAAGGCGGACCGGACCGTGTTGCGGTTTCAATTGCCGGACACGGCCTTTGGCGTGGCCATCGAGGACCTGCTGGCCAATGACTGCGTGTATGTGCCTCACGCCGGCCTGTTTGTCACGCGCGTCCCGCCGCCGGTCGGCCTGGAGGAGTACCTGAAAAGGATTGCTTCGCGCACGACGGTCCTGGAGCAGGTGCGCCGCAGACCCGACCAGGATTTTCCCAAGGCCTGGGCGGCGGTCCATCTCCCTGTCGAGGACCTGGAACCGACCATGCTCTCGCTGGCGTGCGACAACCGCAAGTTCATCGTCCGGCGTGACGGGGCCCTGACCTTCGGGGAATACAATCGCCCGGACGAGCCGCCGCCGGCTGAGCCGGGGCAGAATCGGCTGGCCGCGCAGTGGCAGCTTGTCCCGCACTTTGGCAGCAGCCCCAACCCGCGGGTCACCCGCCAGCTCAGGGGCGGCTGGCTCCCGATGCCTGAAACCATCATCACCGAGGGGAACCTCACCTGCCAGCAGGTCACCTGCGTCGCTCCAGCCAGCGAAGCCGCCGAGGGCCAACCGGCCTGGCTGCGCGAGCGCGCCCTGTGCGTGGTCGAGTGGACCCTCACGAACGGCGGGACCGAGCCGGCCCAGGCCCGGCTGCGCCTGAACCTCAGTTCCGGCGGCGGCCCCAAGCGAGCGGGTCAATTCCAGGAAGTGCCTGAAGGGTTGCTGGTGACCAGCGGCGACCGCCTGCTGGCGCTGCTGGATACACGCCTGGCGGCGCCGCTGAGTCTGAAACAGGAACCCGAAGGCCTGGTCGTGTCCGGCAGTCTGCCCGGCGGGGCCGGCGCCCGGTGCGCCGCCTATTTGCCCGCCTGGAAGAGCGCGCCAGCCGACTATGCCTCGCTGGTGAGAGAGGCGTCCTGGGCGGCGCGGGTCGAGTCTTATTGGAAGACGTTCCTGGCGCCGGCCATGCAGATTGAGGCGCCGGACGTGCTCCTGAACAATATCATTCGGGCCTCACAGGTCCATTGCGCCATCGCCGCCCGCAACGAGGGGCACGGCGCGCGCATCGCGCCGTGGATTGCTTCGGCCGCCTATGGACCGCTGGAAAGCGAGGCCAACTCGATCATTCGGGGCATGGATATGACCGGCCACGCCGATTTTGCCCGGCGGTGCCTGGAGTACTTCCTCACGAAGCGCAAGCCGGCGGGGTTCATCACCACGGGCTATACGCTGGTCGGCACCGGCGAGTTTCTCTGGACCCTGGGCGAGCACTACGAACGGACGCGCCCTCGCGAGTGGCTGCGGCAGTTCGCCCCGGACCTCCTGCCGATTTGCCAATGGGTCATCCGCCAACGGGCCAAGACCAGGCAACTGGAGCCTAACGGTCAAAAAGTCCCCGAGTACGGCTTGATGCCGCCGGGCGTGACCGCCGATTGGGGCCGATTCGCTTATCGTTTCTTCAACGACGCCCAATACTGCGCCGGGCTGGAGTTGGCCGGGCGCGCCCTGGCTGAGAGCGGCGAGCCCGCCGCGGCGGCCATCCTCGAGGAAGCCAGGCAGTACCGCGCCGACCTTGTCCGGGCCTTCCATTGGACCCAGGCCCGGGCCCCCGTGGTCGCGCTGGCGAACGGGACCTGGGTGCCGGCCGACCCGGCCATTCTGAATTGTTTCGGGCGCGTGGAGGATTTTCTGCCCGGCGAAGACGGCGGCCGCACCTGGTGCTACAGTGTCGAGGCCGGCGCCCACCACCTGGCCGCCAATCGCATTCTCGCCCCGGCCTCCCGCGACGTGGACTGGATGGTCGATTACCTGGAGGACGTCCAATTCCTTCGCTCCGGCTGGCCGGATTATCCCGAAGCGAACAATCGCCGGGATGTGTTCGACTTCGGCGGGTTCGCCAAGCTCCAGCCTTACTACTGCCGCATCGCCGAGGTCTATGCCCTGCGCGACGAGGTCAAACCTTTCGTCCGCTCCTGCTTCAACACGATTCCCTCGCTGCTGAATGGCGAAAACCTCTCTTTCTGCGAGCATTTCCACAACTTCGGCGCGTGGAACAAGACCCACGAGACCGGCTGGTTCCTCTGCCAGGCCGCCACCATGTTCCTGATGGAACGCGGCGACGAATTGTGGCTGGCCCCCTTCGTGACGAGCCATTGGCTCGAAGAGGGGATGAAGGTCGTGGTCCGCAACGCGCCCACGCGCTTCGGCAAAGTCGCTTACACCCTGCAATCATCGGCGGCCAAAGGACAAATCGAGGCCCGCGTGGAACTGCCCCCGCGAATCACCGCCCGCAAGGTCGTCCTGCGCCTTCGCCATCCCGAGGGCAAGCCCATGCAGTCGGTCGAAGTCCAGGGCAAGCCGCACCGGGACTTTGATCGCAGGAAGGAAACGATCACGCTGGCGCCGGCGGGCGAGACGATTGTGGTCCGGGCGAGGTACTGAGTGAGAACCCTGAGGCGGAACCATTTTCGCATTTGGAGAAGAGGCCTGAGCGGGCGGTTTCATAAATAGGCACACGCGGGCGGGCCGGTTTTTCGGTCAAAACGGCCAATGTGGCCAATGCAGCCAATGTGGCCAACGGACGAGTGGGGCGGCGAGCCGCTGGGGCCAATGCAGGCAATGGGGCCAGTGGAGGCAATGGGGCCAATGCAGCCAATGTGGGCGATGGAGTATTGCGCCAGGCGGGGGCGTTTAGGGCTGAAAGAACGGGAAGCTGCTCGAATGCCGCTCACGGAGGGATGACGCCCACGCGGTAGAAGAACGGGCCGGGGCCGGTGGCGTTGGTGTCGGTGAAGGTGGTCGTGCCGGGCTGGCCGGGGAGGTTGGGAACCAGCAGGCTGAATGGCGGGGAGGAGGCCAGGTTTGTGCTGCGCTCCAGGAAATAGTTGACGCCAGCGACGCTCTGCCAGGTGAGGGTCGCGTTGGTGGTGGTGATGGAGGGTGGAAGCAGGCGCAAGGCGGAGAGCGGGTTGGTGGGGCAGGTGCCGCAAATCCACTCCTGCCAATTGTTCAGGCCGTCGTGGTCGGAATCGATGAAATCCGCCGAGCCGTTCGTGGGCAGGCCATACTGCGCCAGCCAAGTGTCGAACGGCCCTTGAAACTCGCACGCTCCCATATCCACCGTGCCGCCGACGATGCGGGGGCGACCGTCAAGGTCAGTGGTGCCAGTCACGAAAGCGTTGTTGCCCGCGTTGATGCAGGGGGAGTTGGATTGGAGGCGCAGATTGCCGTTGGCGTAATCCACGAAGAGCGGGGCGTTGGTGATGTTGCCGAGGCCATTAGTGGGCAGCGGCGTCGTGCAGCAGCAGTTGATGGTGCTCCAGGGGTCGCAATTCGCTAAAACTGGAGCGGTATTGAAATAGACGATGCAGTTGTTGAGCGTGGCGTAGTACGGCCCGCCGGCGTATTGGGCAGCCGAGTTGCCTGCCAGCGTGCAGTTGTTCAGCGTGCTCGAATCCGCCCCGCCGCCGTAGTAGGCAGCCGAGTTGCCTGTCAGCGTGCAGTTGTTGAGCGTGGCCCCAGAGACACCGCCGCCGAGGTGTCCTGCCCAGTTGCCTGTCAGCGTGCAGTTGTTCAGCGTGCTCATATACGCCCCGCCGCCGAAGAAAACAGTCGAGTTGCCGCTCAGCGTGCAGTTGTTCAGCGTGCCCCAGTACGCCCCGCCGCCGCCCCAGTAAGGAGCCGAGTTGCTGCTCAGCGAGCAGTTGTTCAGCGTGCCGTTGCACGCCCCGCCGCCGTGGTTGGCAGCCCAGTTGCCGCTCAGCGTGCAGTTGTTCAGCGTGCCCATGTACGCGCCGCCGCCGTCCCAAGAAGCCGAGTTGCCCACCACCACGCAGTTGGAAACCACCGCATTCTCTGCTTCACACCACACCCCGCCCCCGCATCGCTCGCGACTGTAATCCCCAGCAGGACCCCGGGTGGCGCCGTTGGTCAAGGTGAAGCCGGACAGACTTGCCCCGTTGGTCAGATAGACGCAGCGGATAGCGCCGTCGCCGTTGGTGGTGCCGGGCACCTGGTAGCCTTGGATTATGGTGAACTGGGGGCCGTTGACGCTGCGCAACGCGAGGGGCTTGGCCATCGCGAGGCGGTTGGCCATCGTGCCGTACATCACCCGTCGGCCGGTGGAGTACGTGCCGTTGGTGACCACGACTTCATCGCCTGCTGCTGCGGCGTCCACGGCATCCTGGATGACCGTGGCCGCGGTAGCCCAGTTGGTGTAGGGCGGCGTCGGGTTAGTGCCCTCCGGGGATACGTAGAGCGTGGCGGCGGAGAGGTTGAGGGCCGCGAGCAATAAAGTGATGACTGCCGGACGAATTGGATGGTTCATATTGTCCTCACTCCGAGAGGTGAAGTCTAACGCCAGAGAACTGCCGGACGAAGATTGCGGAGGTCAGTCGGGGGAACGTTCCAAACCATTCACCCTTCCCACGCCAGATCTGAGGCCAGCGGTTCATTCCGGCTGCCACGTTTACCGAGCCGCCACCCGCCCGCGGGTCGTTGGCTGAAACAGAAGCCAGTCAGCGGCTCGTGAAGGCAGATCGGGGCACTTGTAGATCGGGTCCGGCTGGCAAGCAAGCGGAATATTGCCCACGCGAACGGATGGAACCGGGACGGATGGGACGGGCGAGACTGGTCAGCGGTCAGGCGGGCTGCATGTTGTGGCGGCTGAGAGCGCAGAGCCGCCGAATACGCCTGCGGATTTGTGAAACGACCGACTAAGTTTCTTACTCAATCGCGTCCACTTGCTTGCCCATACACTTCAAGCCGAGCGGCGCCGGTTTGCCTTTCAAAGGCGACCAGGCCTCGAGGCGGAAACCATCGGGATGGAAGCCGATGCCGTAGTGGCCGGTCCACACTGCAAGTTGGGCATAATAAGCATCGGCCGGAAAACCTTCGTAGCCCGAAGGCCGGCCGTCCCAGTGACGCCACTCGCCGCCGTGGCCGACGCCATTCTGGAAGCCGCCTTGGGCGAAGGTCTGCATCATCGGTCAGAGGATGCGCTCGGCCTCGGCCCGCCGCTGGGCGGCTTTCACCCCGCCGCCGCTGCCGCTGCCGCCTGTCCGGCAGGTTGGATACCGCCAGCGTCCGGGGGGAGGGTGAAGAAGAAGGTGGCGCCGTGGCCGAGGCGGCTTTTGGCCCAGACGCGGCCGCCGTGGCTTTGGACGATGTGTTTGACGATGGAGAGGCCGAGCCCGGTGCCGCCCTGTTCGCGGGAGCGGGCCTTATCGACGCGATAGAACCGTTCGAAGAGGCGGTCCAACGACTCCGGCGGAAGGCCCGGGCCGTCATCCTGCACAAAGACCTCGATTTGCCCGCCGTCCGCCGCGCGCGCGCCGACCGTCACCTGCCCGTCGGGGCGGCCGTACTTGATGGCATTGTCCACGAGGTTGGCGAGGACCTGTTCGAGCCGGCGCGGGTCCGCCCGCACGTTGAGGTCGGGCACGTCGCTGGACAAGCGCACGCTACCGGCCTGGGGCCGGGCTTTGAAGTCGTCGAGGACCTTCTGGACCACAGAGCGAAGCGGCACGGGCTGGAGGTCGAGTTGGAGGCGCCCGGATTCCAACTCCGAAATCACGAGCAAGTCCTCGATCAGCAAGCGCAGCCGCTCGGCGTTGCGCTCGATGGTGCGGAGGAATTTGACGGCCACCTCGGGATTGTCCTTGGCGCCGTCGAGCAAGGTCTCGCAGTAGCCCTGGATGAGGGAAAGGGGGGTGCGGAGTTCATGACTGACGTTGGCCACGAAATCCTTGCGGGTGTTCTCCAACTGCTTGAGGCGGGTCAAGTCGTGGAAGACGAGGATCGTCCCATGGCGCCGGCCCTCATCGTCGAAGATGGCGGCGCCGTTGACCTGCAACCAGCGCTCGGTCGGCCGCGAGAGCCGCAATTCCCAGCCGAGCACCTGTTTGCGGGTGCCCAAAGAATCCACCAGTTCGGTCAATTCATGCAGGCGCAGGGCCTCCAGCAGGGTGCGGGAGCGGACTTCCTGGGTCACGCCGAACAGGTCGCTGAAGGCGCGATTGGCCAGCACGATGCGGCCGCGCTCGTCCAGCACCACCAAGCCCTCGACCATGCTGTTGAACAAGGCTTCCTGTTGGGTCTGGAGTTGAGTGGCGGCGCGCTGTTGCGCTTCGTTGAGTTTCTCGATTTCACCCCGGGCCGCCTGCTCCGCCCGCCGCCATTTGGCCCGCCACCACAGGTGCAGGGCGGCCAGGGCGGCCAAGGCCAGGATAATTGTAGCGGCGGTCATTAAAGTGTCTCCCCATCCCAGGCTTCCAAATTCAAAAGCCTCTTAATCTTAATCTTAATCCTGATCCTAATCTCCCCATGCCAGGGTTCCAAATTCGAAACCCGAAGTCCGAAGTCCGAATTGGGCACGCGTTAGCCCTCGGCGAAGCGGTAGCCGACGCCGCGCACGGTATCGAGGAATCTAGCCGCCGGCCCGAGCTTTTCCCGCAAGCGGCGCATGTGCGTGTCCACTGTCCGCGTATCAATGAGGCTGTTGTATTCCCACACGTCGCGCAGGAGTTGGTCGCGGGATTGGACGCGCCCGCGGCGCTGGGCCAGGAGCGTGAGCAACTTGAATTCGGTGGCCGTCAGTTCGATCGGCTTGCCGCGCCAGCTTACGAGGTGCCGCGGGGCATCGATGACCAGGTCGCCGAACTGGAGGGTGCTCGGCTCCGCCGCGGCCACCTGGGGGCGCTCCAGGATTTTCTTTATCCGCAAGACCAACTCGCGCGGGCTGAAGGGCTTGGTGATGTAATCGTCGGCCCCGAGTTCCAGGCCGAGGATGCGGTCAATCTCGGCGGCTTTGGCGGTCACCATCACGATCGGCACGGAGGCCGTGGCGGGGTCGCGCCGGAGCATTTTGCAGACCTCCAAGCCATCAACTTCCGGCAGCATCAGGTCCAGAACGACCAGACTCGGCAGCAGGGCGCGCGCCTTTTTGAGGGCCTCCGCGCCATCCGCCGCCGTCACCACCTCGAACCCGGCCTGCTTGAGGTTAAACTCGACCAACTCGACTGCCTCAGGCTCGTCATCTACCACCAGGACCTTAGCTCTCACGTCGCATAAGATTACCAGGTCTGCCGGCTGCCGACAATGCCAGTCTTGTGACACGCCGGTTACGAGCGCGTGACAATTGGGCGCAGCAAGGTGGCGATGCGGGCGAGGAGCTGTTTGAGGTTGAAAGGCTTGGTAATGTAGTCATTGGCGCCGGCTTCCAAGCCGGCCAGACGGGCTAGCCCGCTGGACACGGCCGTCACCATGATAATCGGAACCGAGGCCGTGGCGGGGTCGCGCCGCAGAATCTCGCACACGGCGAACCCGTCCAACTCCGGGAGCATCAAGTCCAGCAGAATCAGGTCGGGGGACACGGAACGGGCCTTCTTGAGGGCCTCGACCCCATCGCTGGCGGTCCCGATGGCGAACCCCGCCTGCTTCAGGTTGAAGGAGAGCAGTTCCACAAGCTCGGCATCGTCCTCGACCACTAGAATCTTTTTTCGCACGCTCACCCGTCTAACACAGCAGCGGCAGCGCTGACAACGGCGGTCGTGTGATAGTTAGGTGACGATGCTTAGCGCCGCGCAGCCGCAACCGACCGTCTGGGAGGTCCGACGCCCAAAACTCTAAGCCCGAAAGAAACCTCGGGTTTCGCTCGGCCTCCGGGCTTGGGGCTTTCCTTGGCTCAGGCCAACTCCTTCAACCTCCACCCCGCTCGATACTCGCGGCGGACAAACGGGTTGGCTTCCTTGAGCTCGAACTGGAGCCTGGCGGCATCCCATTTGAGCGTGGTTTGCGGAAAACGCGAGGCGACGCCGCCCAGCAGGACCGTTTCGGTCAGCGGCCCGGAGTAGTTGAACCCGGCCCCAGTCGGGCCATGGCCGAGGCAGGCGCCCACAAACTCGCCCCAGTGATTGCCGGAGGCGACCTCCGGGTACTTCAGCCCATTGAACTTCTTGTCCGGATAGAGCATGGGGCGGGCAATGTGCGGCAGGACCAGCGTGCCCTCGGTGCCGAGGAAGAGCGACCCCGTGGCCGGCAGCGGGTCGCCTTCCACCAGCGCCAGGATGTCCGGCGGCGGCTTCTGCGCGCCGTCGTACCAGGTGACATTAAGCGTCTGCTCCGCCGTAAACGCGGTGCCGGCAAAGACGTATTGGATGCGCGAGTCCAGGGCCCAGTTCCATGGGTTCGGGGCCGGGCCTTCGGACCGGACGGAAAGCGGCGCGCGCAGGCGCAGGGCGGTAAAGACCGGGTCCAAGAGATGGCAGCCCATGTCGCCGAAGGTGCCGGTGCCGAAGTCAAGGCGTTTGCGCCAATTGGCGGGATGATAATAGGCCTCGCCAAGGAAGGGCCGGGGCGAGCACACCCCGAGCCAGAGGTCCCAGTTGAACCCGCTCGGCACCGGGTCCTCCCGGCCAGGACGCGGAGCGGGATCGCCCCAGGACTTCGGACACCAGGAGTGAACCTCTTTGATTCGGCCAATGGCGCCGGCCTGCACGAGCAAGGCCGCCGCGCGGTATTGATGGGTGGCATGCACCTGGATGCCCATTTGGGTGACGACCCTCTGGCGGGCGGCAAACTCGCTCAGCTTCCGGACCTCGTGGAGGTCGTGGGCCAGCGGTTTCTGGCCATAGACGTGCTTGCCCAACTGCATCGCGCTCATGGCCATGACGGCGTGCATGTGGTCGGGTGTGGACACGTTCACCGAATCGATGTTCTTCGCTTCGCGGTCCAGCATCTGCCGCCAGTCCTGATAGACCCTCGCCTCGGGGAACCGCTGCCTGACCCCAGCGGCATTATTGAGGTCAACTTCCGCCACCGCCACCAACTCCAGTTGCTTGAAGCGTGTCAACTCGTTCAGGTCGGCCCAGGCCATGCCGCCGGCCCCGAAGCTGGCATGGCGCAGCAGGCGGCCGGGCGCCCGCGCCAGCAGGTCGCCTGTCACGAACGGGCCGCCCAGGGCCGTGCCGCCGACGCTCTTCAGAAAGGCACGACGGGTGAAAAACCGGAAGGATTTCATAAAGCAGACCTAATTCCAATTCGCGTTCAAGATGGCGCGAACAGAGCAGAAAGGCCCCTTCCACGTCAATGGAAATACGCGGCGCCCGGTCGGGCAGGTCAGACCCGTTCACTGAGATCGACGAGCTCGGCGCTGACTTTTCTCATGCAATCGGGACAGACCGCGTGGGTGAAAACGGCATCGGAATGGCCTTGCATAAAGACCTCGACCTGTTTCCAGAATCCCTGGTCATCGCGGATTTTCTTGCACCAGGCGCAAATCGGAACCAAGCCGCTAAGGGTTTTGACCTTGGCCAGGGCCTCCTGCAACTTGGCGATGAGCGATTCCCGCTCCTCCTCGGCGAGCTTACGGGCCGTAATATCGGTCCCGTAGAAATTGGCGTAACCAGCCTCGGGCATCGGGACGATCAAGAAGGCATAGACCCGGCCATCAAAGACGGCCTCGAATTCGTGCCGGGCGCCCTGTTCAAACGAGTTGGCGAGCAGGTCCATCCATTGGCCGGAAATCAAATCGCCCACCTGCCAGCCCAAGGCGCGCAGCACTTGAGCGCCGGTCTGGTTGCTGTAGAGGACGCGGCCCGTTCGCTGGAGGCGCAAGACCGGATTGGGGCTTTCGGCGGGGATGCGGGCGAGGACCTCATTTTCCGTTACCGCTTGCTGGAGATGGTTATGGGCGGCGAGGATTTTGTTCTGCAGTTCCTCGGTGGTCCGGCAGACGCCCAGCGCGTCCGAACTGGCCCCTAAGAGGATCGAGAGCAAGCTGAAGGTGACCTCCTGGCTGGGGGCGCGCTCGCGCTCGAGCAGGCCGCAGAACATGCCCACCCGGTGCGTCGCCACGCCGAGCGTATGCAAGACCCCCCGCACGGGCCCGCTTTCCCCCTGGCAGTTGAAAAAGACGGGCCGGCTTTGCCGCAAGGCCCAGGCGAACCGCCCGGCCCTGATCTCCTGGCGAACCAGCTCATCCAGGAATCCGGACTGGTCGGACGGGGCGCAATGAGCCAGTTCAAAATCGAGATTCAGGGGATTGATCAGGAAAAAGCCAACCGTCTTGAAGAGGTCCAGCCCGAAGACATAGAGGGCGGTCACCTGGAGGATGGCTTTGACCTCCCGCTGGTCGGCCAGGTCATGCCGGAAATGCTCCAGGGCCGTGAAAAGACCCTGAAAGTCCCCGCCCCAGGCGCCTTGCTTTTGCAGTCGGCCGACGCCGGTCTTGAAGAACTCGGGATAAATGGAATCGTAGTTCACCCGGTCCTCTCAGCGCCGCGAGGGGGGTTTCCGCGGCTGGCCTGGCAGAGCTATTTTGCCGGCTGCGCGCATGGTGCGGGCTCGGGGCCTTCGACCTTTTCGGGCACCTTGAGAAAGGTCTCCTGAACAATCTCGATTTGTTCGTCGATCGAGCGCATGACCGATTCCAGGATGCTGGTGGCCAGGCCGACCCGTTCCCAGGCTTTGAGGTTCAACGGTGGGACAAACCGTTCGCCGGAGTGGCCCATTTGCATGGCATGAACCAGGTAATCGGCCAGATGCACCAGGGAACTCTCCAACTGGTAAAGGCCGGCGGACATCGGAAAGTGGTGATAGGCCACGGCGTGCACCAGGTTGGCCGGATACTGCCAGGAGCGCATCAGGGCTTGGCTGATCCGGGCGTGATCAAAATCCAGGACGGCGACCTCGGCCTCGCGCAAGAGCATCCGCCGGCTGCGATAGACTCGGAAGATCTCCACCGCTTGGTCGGGGGCGCGGGAGAAGAGCACCAACCGCCCCAAATCGTGGAGCAAACCGGCCACGAAGAACTTTTCCGCCTTGGGCATCTGCCGGGCGATCGCCAGGCAGCGGGCGCCAATCCCGCAAGCGAGGGAGTGTTTCCAAAACGATTCCATGTCCGCCAGGTCCGCAGCGATGCCCTCGAAGAGTTCCACCACGTTCGAGGCGAGGATCAAATCCTGCACTTGCTGGATGCCAATCACGCTCACGGCTTCGGCCACAGTCTCCAAGCGGTTGGGGAAGCCAAAAAACGAGCTGTTGCCCAGTTTCAAGAGCCGGGCCGTGAGCGCCGGGTCCTTTTCGATCACCTCCCCCAGGTCGGCCAGGGTGCTATGCGGATGATTCAGAACCGCTTCCATCTCCGCCATCACCCGCGCGTATGAACCCAGGCTGGGGATGCCGTTGATCAGATGACCTAGTGTTGGTGTCATGGCCGGAGGGGCTATTTTCCCAGGGCTCGTTTGGCCTGCCGGCGAAGCACCAGGTTAAAGACTTCTTGCTGCACGGGGCCCTTGTCCACCGGTTCCCAGAAGGTGGCGGCCAGCTCCCGCGTGAGCTGGTCCAGCCGCCCGGGCGGCAGTTGCTGGAGCAGGTCCTTCGCGTCTTCGGAGTCCTCACAGGCCTCGACCTGGATCTCGGCAATGCCCCAGGCGCAAAGGATATTGATGTGCCGGTCGCTCAGGGCGCAGCCGGCCGGAATCAGCAGCATATTATCCAGGTTCCGGACATCGGTCGTGACGACCATCCCTTCCTGCAACGCTTCGAGTTTAACGTTTGGCATGCTCTGGTTTCCCGGCCCGGTTCCGCGGGCGGCATTTTACGGCATAAAAAAGGGCCTACGGCGCCCTTGGCAGAGTTATCGGCAGAACCCGGTGAAGCTTAAGCCGCCGGGCCGGGCTTGCCTTGGCCGGGGTGGCGGATGTCCTGGGCTTCGCAGAAATAGACGACTTCCTCGGCCACGTTCTTGGCGTGGTCCGCGATGCGTTCGAGGCTCTTGGCGACGACCATGAGATTGAGGCAGCGGGAGATGGCGTCCGGGCTTTGGCTCATGTGGGTGGCGAGCAGGCGGTGGATTTCCCGGTTCATGGCATCGACCTGCTTGTCCTGCGGGATGAGGGCGCGGGCGGCGGCGGGGTCATGGTTGACGAAGGCATCGAGGGCGCTCTTGAGCATCTGGAGGGCCAGGTTGGCCATTTGGGGAATGTCCACCACCAGCTTCAAGGGCGGTTCCTGGCTCAGGTTGCGGGCGCGCTTGGCAATCTTGGTGGCCTCATCCCCGACCCGTTCGAGGTTCTGGGAGATTTTCATCGCCACGGTGACGAGCCGGAGGTCGCTGGCGAGCGGGGCTTTGGCCAGGAGGTTGATGGCCAACTCGTCCACCTCGATTTCAAACCGGTCGAGAGCCTCATCCTCTTGCCGCACGCGCAGGGCCAGTTCGTGGTCGCGCGTGACCACCGCCTGGACCGCTGCACGGACGGCCGACTCCGCGTAGCTGGCCATCAGCAACAGCTTCTCTCGGAGCCCCGCCAGTTCAGTTAGGAAGTATTGCATAGCTCAAGCCTCAGCCGAAGCGTCCCGTGACGTAATCTTCGGTTTGCTGGTTCGCCGGATGGGTAAAGATTGCCGCCGTGGTCCCGTATTCGACCAGTTCACCCAGGTACAGGAAGGCGGTGTAATCGGACATGCGCGCGGCCTGCTGCATGTTATGGGTGACGATGACAATCGTGAAGTCCTTTTTCAGCTCCAGGATCAAGTCTTCAATGCGCGCGGTGGCCAGCGGGTCGAGGGCGGAGGCCGGTTCGTCCATCAGGAGGACCTCCGGCTGGACGGCCAGGGCCCGGGCGATGCAGAGCCGCTGCTGCTGGCCCCCGGAGAGGCTGAGCGCGGGGGCGTCCAGACGGTCCGCCACTTCGTCCCACAAGGCGGCCATCACCAGCGATTGCTTCATCCGCCGGGCCAGTTCCGCCCGCTGGCGCAGACCGTTCAACCGCAAACCGATCGTCACATTGTCCCCGATGGACATGGTCGGAAAGGGATTTGATTTCTGGAACACCATCCCGATGCGGCGGCGGATTGCGACCGGTTCCACCCCCGGGCCGTAGAGCTCCGTGCCAAAGAGCCGGACCTGGCCCTCGACGCGAGCGGCGGGGACCAAATCGTGCATGCGGTTCAGGGCGCGCAAGAAGGTGGACTTGCCGCACCCGCTCGGGCCGATGATCGCCGTGACCGCGTGCGCCGGGATGTCCAAGGACACCCCCTTGAGCACGCGGTTCGCTCCAAAGGAGACCGACAGCTCCCGAATCGTCAAGGCGACCGGGCCGGACCCCGCCGCCGGGGCGGCGGACGCCCGCCGCGGCAGCGGTCGCGCTGGCAGGATGGGGCTGGTCTGCTCTTGGGTCATGGCCACAGTCGGTATGGGAACGTATCGGCGCGGTGCTGGCTAAGGGCTTTGGCTGAAGCGGTCGCGGGTGAGCAGGCGCACGCTGACATTGATGATTGCAACCATGAGCAGCAGGGCCAGGGCGCCGGCCCAGGCCTGCCGATGCCAGTCTTCGTAAGGTGAAATCGCGTAGTTGAAAATCTGCAACGGGAGGGCGGCGATGGGGTCGGAGAGATTATGGTTCCAATAGTGGTTGCCAAAGGCGGTGAAGAGCAGCGGGGCGGTCTCCCCCGCCACCCGCGCCAGGGCCAGGAGGATGCCGGTGACAATGCCTTTGAGGGCGGTGCGCACGACAATCTGCAGGATGGTGCGCCATTGGGCAATGCCCAGGGCCAAGGCGGCTTCGCGGTAGCCTTGCGGCACCAGCAGCAGCACCTCCTCGGTCGTGCGCATGATCAGCGGCACCATCATCAGGCCCAGCACGATGCCCCCCGCCCAGGCCGAAAACCCCTTCATCGGCACCACTACCAGCGCATAGACGACCACCCCCCAAATAATCGAAGGCACGCCGTTCAACACATCGGCGCCAAACCGAGTCCACCATTTCAACCGGGCGAAGCGGTATTCGGAAAGGAAGATGCCGCCGCTCACCCCCACCGGCACGCCCAGCAGGGCGGCCAGCCCCAGCAGTTGGAAAGTCCCGACCATCGCGTTGGCCATGCCGCCGCCAGCCTCGCCGACCGGCTTGGGCAATTGGGTGAAAAAGGCCCAGTTCACCGCTCCAAGGCCGGACTTGAGGACATGATAGAACACCAGCGCCAGGGGCACGACCGCCAGCAGCGCGCAGGCGCAGGCGAGGCCTTGCATGAGCCAGTTCTTGAACTTGCGCCAGCGATGGTAAGCGGTATTCATGGGCTCAAGCCACCGGGGCGCCTACCGGGCCGGCAAAAGTCCTCAACAAGAGCCGCGCCAAGGCGTTCACCAGCACGGTTACCCCCAGCAGCACCAGGCCAATCTCGAAGAGGGCGCTAGTATAAACACCGGTCGTCGCTTCGGTGAATTCGTTGGCGACCACGCTGGCCAGCGTGTAGCCGGGGGCGAAGAGCGAGGCGGCGATTTCCGGGCGGTTGCCGATGACCATGGTCACGGCCATCGTCTCGCCCAAGGCGCGGCCCAGGCCCAGGATGACGGCCCCGAACAGGCCCTTTTTCGCATAGCTCAGCACGGCGATGCGGGTCACCTCCCAGCGCGTCGCCCCCAAAGCGTATGCCGCTTCGCGCTGTAGTCCCGGGACCGAGCGGAGGATTTCCCGCGAAACCGAAGCGATGATGGGCACGATCATGATGGCGATAATGATGCCCCCGGCGAGCATGCTGACGCCGTAGATCGGCCCCTGGAACATAGGGAGAAAACCCAGCGCCCCCCGCAGCCCCGGGCACAGATGCTCGCGCAGCCAGGGCACCATGACGAAGATGCCCCAGAGACCGAGGATGACGCTGGGCACCGCCGCCAGCAGTTCCAGGAAGAGCGTCAGCACCTGGCTCAACCAGCGCGGGGCCAGTTCCGTCAGGTAAACCGCCGTCCCAACGCTCAGCGGCACCGCAATCACCAGCGCGATGCCCGAAGAGACCAGCGTGCCAAAGATAAAGGGCAACGCGCCGAACTGTTCGTTCACCGGGTCCCAATCCGAACTGGTCAGAAACCGCCAGCCGAATTTCCGCAGCGTGAGCTGCGAACCGTGGGCCAGCTCGTAGCCGATCACGAGGATCAGGGCAAAAACCCAGAGCGCCATCAGCAGCGTCAGCCACTTGAACGCCCCATCGGCCGCCGCGTGGCCGGACCGGCTGCCCGGCGCTGCCGGCGACGGACTCTCAGTTGTCGCAGCACCTATACTCACATTCCCGCGCTCTCCCCCAGCCTGTCTCTCCTGGCATCACGAAGTGACTCCGCTCAGGGGCCCATCTCACCTTTGTCGCTCCCCCGCAAGCTCGGCGATTGGAGCGCGGACAATCTTCTCCGCTTGTTAGGCTTCCGTCAACACCAAGGCGGACAGGAATGTCCGCGCTCCGACAAAGGCGAGATGCGCCCCCGATCGGGGAACACCCTTGAAATGTGTTCCCTTTTCTAGGAAACGTCGTATTAGTACTTGATGGTCTTGGTCCGTTCGAGCACGCGCGCCTGGAGATTGGCCGGCAGGGGTGCGTAATCCAGCGCGGCGGCCAGGCCCTCCCCTTTAGTCAAGGCCCAGTTCAAGAACTCCACCAGCTTTCTGCCCTTGGTCGGGTCTGGCTGCCGTTCATAAACCAGCAGCCAGGTCGCGCCCGCAATCGGATAGGCCCGCCCGCCCGGCGGGTTGACCATCGAAAACCGGAAATCGCCCGGGACCTTGGCCGTGGCCAGGGCCTGGGTCACCGATTCCAGGGAGGGGTTGACGAAGTTGCCGGCGGCATTCTCGATCTCGGCAAACGACAGGGCGTTCTGGTGGGCGTAAGCCAGTTCCACGTAGCCAATCGCGCCGGGCAATTGCTTGACCTGGCCGGCCACGCCTTCGTTCCCCTTGGCCCCCAAGCCGACAGGCCACTTGACCGAGGTGTTGCGGCCCACGCGGGTTTCCCACTCTTGGCTGACGCTGCACAGATAGTCCGCGAAAATGAAGGTCGTGCCGCTGCCGTCCGAACGATGCACCACGACCAGGTCCGATTGGGGCAATTTCACGCCCGGGTTCAGCGCGGCTATCCGCCGATCGTTCCACTGGATGATCTTGCCCAGAAAAATGTCGGCCACCGTGGGGCCATCCAGCCGCAGCCTTGGGCCGCCTGGCAAGTTATACGTGATGGCCACGGCGCCGGCGACCGTCGGCAGGTGCAGAATTTTTCCGGGGGCCTTGGCGAGGTTCTCGTCGCTCATCGGGCCATCCGACGCCCCAAAGTCCACGGTTCGTTCCAGGATTTGTTTCTGTCCCCCGCCCGAACCGATGGATTGATAATTGAAACGCACCGTGGGATCCACCTTGGCATATTCATCGAACCATTTGGAATAGAGGGGGTAGGGAAAAGTCGCGCCGGCCCCGTTGATGAGCAACTGGGCTAGCGCGCCGGAGGGAGCCGCCAACAGGCAGCCCGCCGCGAAGCAGGTCAAGGTCGTTGTTTTCATTTTCAATCTTTCATTTTCAATCAGGTCTGCGTGTGCTGGTTTCGCCTATTTGGGCAGAGCCGGAGCCCGGCGCTCCGCCCTGGCGGCAACGTAACGCCTTAGAACCTCCAGGTCAGGTCCAGTTGCAAGAGGTGATAGTTCCGGATGGGGTTGAAGCCCGACAAGTCCGGGTTGTTGCCGCCGGTGCCAAGGTTGTTATTGATGCGCGTGGCGTACCCGTAGCGGACGGTGCCAATGATGTTGTCGGTGAAGCTGTAGGCAAAGGCGGCGTAAAACCCTTGCAAGTTGGCGCGGCCCTCGAAGACGTCCGAGTCGAGCAGGTTCACGTCCGCCGCGTATTGCTCGACGTGCTGCCAGTAGGCCCGGGCCTCCCAGGTGTTTTTCTTGGAGGTCTGGCCGTAAACCAGGCCGAGATTGCCCAAACCAAGGCCGAACTGGTAGGCCTTGTCCTCGCCGGTGAAGGGATGCGGCAGCGGCGCGACTCCGCCTTTGGTGCCGGTAAACGCCGCCCGCGCGCGGTCGTCGCCTTCGAAGTTATAGGCGAAATCGCCAAAGACACGCGCCCCGTACCTGCCGAGCTTGAAATTCAGCTCGGCGGGCACTTCCAGCACCGTGAGGTCATTGATGCCGTTTTGGTTTGACTGAAGGCTGTTATCGGGATTCAGGCCGCCGACGCCCTGCCCGGTGTAAGCAGTGTTCAGTCCGGCGCTCACGCCCTGGCCGGTGTAGGTGTAAAGCACCGGGGCCACTTTGAGGGAGATGTCCTTGGCCAGCTTCGCATTGGCCCCAACCTGCCAGGCCAGCAGGAAGGTGTCGCTGCTGGGCAACTGCTGGTCCGGATTGGTGTCCTGGTAAATGAACTGGCCGAAGTTGGCGAACAGGTCCACGTCATGCAGCGCGAGCTTGAACTTCTCGACCGCCCCCTCGGGATTGATGTCCGAGTCCCAAATCATCGGCGTGACATACAGGGGCATTGGCATTCTGCCCACTGTCATCTCATACCAGTCAGTCGGCTTCCAACCCAGATACACCTGGCCGATGTTGACCCCGTCGCTGTTCTTGTCCGCCGGCGCGGCGCCGGGAGCCGTGCCGCCGGTGTCGTCGGCGAAGGTGTTCCACGGCGAGCGCGGGTTCTTGGAGGTCTCGACGCGCAGACCGTAATAGAAATTGTCGAACAGGTCCCCGCGCACCCCCAAGCGGAGGGCATAACGAAAGCGTTCCCGGTAGTACGCGTTTCCAGGCGCGGGGTTTTCCGCGCTGCGATACTCATAGCGGAACCGCACGTCGCCATAGAGGTTGATGTTTTTGATGGCGTCGTTGATCTTCCACTTCGAGGCGCCGGCCAGGTGGTTGGTCTGGCTGGCCTCGGTAATCAGGCCTTTGGCTTCCTTGTCCGTCAGGATGCCCTTTTCGACGAGCTTGTTGACGAGGGCATCGGCGGATTGCGCGTGGAGGTTCGAGACGCAGGCGCCGGAGACCAGCGCCGCGCTGATGAGGGTTTTGCAGATCAGTGTTTTTTTCATTTAAGTTCGTACTATTGGCGGTACTCACTCATGTTCCAGCACCGAACTCTGGGGCACTGCGGTTACGGGGAAATGTCGGACTTGTTACAGTTGCGTGACAAAGCGCCCCACGCGACGGAACTGCCGCCCAAGCAAAGAAGCAATTGTCCGGATGCGTTGAGGGTTGAAGGAGCGTGATTGCTTTCGGCCGTCTCGTGGGTTAGCTTTCGCAGCATGGACAGCGCAATTTTGGCAAGCGAAGCCCTCAAACTCCCGGCCTGGGAGCGGGCGCAAATCATTGACGCGCTCTGGCGGAGCCTCGACCCAGCCGACCAGGCCTCCATCGACCAGGCGTGGCTGGCGGAATCCCGCGACCGGTTTCAGGCTTACCGGGAAGGCAAGCTCAAGGCGCTGGAGGGCGAGGCAACCCTGCGCGAAATCGAAACCGGTTTGCGCCCATGACCTACCGGTTCCTTCCCCCTGCCGCGCGCGAGGTCAGGGAAGCCGCCCGGTATTACGAGGGGAAAGTGCCCGGGCTGGGATTCGACTTCATCGCCGAAGTGCGGGCTGCCGTCCACCGGATTCTGACACACCCGCAGGCTTGGTCTCCGCTGGATGACGAGTTCCGGCGGTGTCGAACCGCCCGCTTCCCCTACGGCATCGTCTATATGGTCGAAGGCGACCACATCCTCATCGTATCGGTAATGCATCTCCACCGCCAGCCGGGCGCCTGGAGGAAGAATCTCTGATTTGGCGTGGCGCGGGCGGTTCCTGGCTTCTGGCTGGGGCAATCCGGTCGAACCGGCTGCCAGAAAGCGCTGATTCCCGAGGGAAGTCGTTTGGTCAAGAGCTCAAGGCCGTGAAAGCCACACAGAAAGAAGTTTTCGCGATTGTGATTTTCTGCGTCACCTACCTGCTGATCAGCGGGCGGCGCTTGAAGATCTTGCCCTTGAACCGGCCGGCGGCGGCGTTGCTGGGCGCGGTGCTGATGGTCGCCTGTGGCGTGATGACTCCAGAGCGAGCCTACCGCTCGGTGGATTACGACACGTTGGTGTTGCTCCTGGGGATGATGCTGATCTCCGCCTATCTTTTCCTGGCGGGATTTTTCGATTGGGCGGCCGACGGGATTCTGCGGCACGCCCAGACCCCGCAGGCACTGCTCCTGTATTTGGTCCTCACTTCGGGAGCCTTATCGGCGCTGCTGGTGAACGACACGGTGTGTCTCATGCTGACACCCCTGGTCGTGGCCGTCATGGTTCGAGGCAAGTTGCCGCTGCCGCCTTACCTGCTGGCGCTGGCCATGAGCGCCAATATCGGCAGCGTCGCCACGCTCGTGGGCAATCCGCAGAACATGATCATCGGCCACCTGTCAAAGATTCCGTTCCTGCGATTCTCCGCCTCGCTGCTCCCCGTGGCCGTCGCTGGGCTGGCGCTCCAGTATGCGGTCTTGGGAATCGGCTTCCGGAAGGTTCTCAATCAGGTTGTAATCCATCGCCCGGAGACACAGCCGCGTCCATTGGACCGACGCCTTTTAACCCTGACCTTCTCCGTGTTGGCGCTGGTGTTCGCCGGTTTTCTGGCGGGACTGGATTTGTCCTGGACCGCCCTGGCTGGGGGCGCCCTGGTCATGGTTCTGGCGCGGCGCGACACGCATGCAGTGCTCAAGCTGGTGGACTGGCATCTGCTCCTGTTCTTCGCGGCTTTGTTCATCGTGGTGGAAGGGCTGAGCGGAACCGGCTTGCCCGACCAGGCCTATCACCAGGTGCACGGCCTCTTCGGCGCATCGGCCGCGAGCCAGTCGTGGAACTTCGCCTGGTTTTCCGCGCTCGGGTCCAACGTATTCTCCAATGTGCCGTTCGTGCTGGTGGCCGGCAAATGGATCAACAATTTTGCGCAACCCGAGCTGATGTGGAAAGTCATGGCCCTGGCCACCACGTTGGCCGGAAATCTTACGATTCTCGGTTCGGTCGCCAACATTATTGTGGTCGAGTCCGCCCGCCCGCATGTGGAAGTTGGCTTCTGGGATTATGCCCGGTTTGGCATTCCCGTCACGATCCTGACGACGGTAATCGGGGTGACCGTTTTATTATTGCTCCATTAGAGTCTTTGGTTTTGGAGGGGCCTGATTCTTCGGCGCGGAGCGCCGCATTTAACGCGGCGGGGGAAGGCCCACGCTGCTCTTCCCACTCAGGAATTGACGCTTCGCTCTTGGTTGCGGCTCCGCCGCGTTAAGCGGCAGGTTCCGATGATTTGGGCAGCAGCCGCGAAATGATAAAGAGCAACACCACGACGACCAGGGCCAGAATCCCCCAGAACACCAGGCCGCCTTTGCCCGGCGTCTGGCTCTCAGCCCAGGACCGTTTTTTGAGTTGCTCTTCGGTGGCCAGCGCGGCGGCCGTTTTGTCTGCCGCGAGCAGTTGCCCGGCCACCAGGCTGAGATCGTAGCGCGGCGCGGCCGCTCGCGGATTGCCGTAGTAGAGGAAAAGCTCATCCCCGGGTTTGGCTTGGAACAAAACGCGCGTCGCAGGGTAGAAGAGTTGAAAGTCGTGCAGTTCAATCGGCGGGTTGTCACCGTTGTGCGTTTCCAGGAACAGCGTGCTCCCCTGGGGCTGGGCTTCAAGCGTCAGAAAGAATTCCTTGCTCGGGTGGTCGGGCGCCTGAAGCCAGGAAGCTGCGCCCAAAGGGCGGCGGTATTCTTCGCCGCGTTCGCTGGTGGCTTCTTCGCTAAGCGTCACATCCCGCTGGAACAACTCCGTGCGCGGGCTGCAACTCAGGCGCGTAACGGGCAAGGCCGAGTGGGAGAGTTTGAGGACCCAGCGGCTGAGTTTCGGGTCTTTGGCGTCGTTGGTGGCGGTGACGGCTGGCGTCAGCGCACGGCTGATGGAGGTGTGTTGGAGGATGTAAGGCAACTGTTGGCCCTGGCGCAGGAGCCGAAGGTCTGGAAAGCCGGGCTGCGCGTGCGAGAGCACGTCGAGGTCCAGTTCGAGCTGCTGCACGCCGGGGCGGGCAAGTCGGATCGCTTTGCGGAATCGCCAGGCCGCCACGTCCAGCGGCGTGCCTTCCGCCTGAAGGCCGGGCCACACCGCCGGCGGGCGATCATTCGGATTGTCTGCCAGCGGCTGCGCCAGTCCGGTTGCGAGCGTGAGGAGGGCGGTGGCGAGGTTCAGTGAAAGTTGAAAGGCCTTGGCGCTTTGGCTGACTTTGCTGACGGGCCTCGGGCGCTCGATCAAACAGGGCAGCTCGCGGCCCGGGTCGTCGCAGAGCCGCAAGTCTTCCAGGGCGGGGCGTGCCCGGTCCAGGGTCTGGACCGGCAAACTCACTTTCACGAGCCCGGGCGCGGGCACATTGAACTGCTGCTCGCATGGCCAATCGGCTGGCAAACTCGCCGGGCGGGCGGGAAGGGTCCGAACCAGCGCCCAGCCGCAAAGCCAGCGGGCCCACGAATCATGGGGTCGTTTCATGCTCAGCTTCTTTCTCTTTGCCGGCCGCGGTGAAGAAGCGCTGATAGGCGAACGACGCCAGCATGGCGATCACCGCCACGCCGACGAACGCCCCGATGCGGTAAAGCTGGCCCAGGCTGGCAAGGTCGTGGAAGAAGAGTTTGAGCAGTGTAACGCTCAACAGCCCCAGCGCCGCGTAACGCGGCGCCGGCGTCGTCCTCAGAATGCCCAGCACCAGCAGCACCAGCGCGAACAAAGCCCAGGCAATGGAATAAGTCATGTCGCGCCCGAAGTTGCCGCTGAATTGGAAGGTCAACGTCGAACCGGGCTCACTGAAGAAGTCGGCGATTTCGATGTTCAACAACCAGAACGCCAAAACGGCGCCCGCACCGGCCAGCAGGGGCGGCGCGTTCAGGCGCAGAATCTGGTGGCGCGGCGGCGCGAGCAGCCGCGCGCCGGTGAACAAACACACCGTCACCATGCCGTAGGCGTAAAGATACCAATTGAGAATCGGCGTGGCACTGCGCGCATGATACTCGAGCACGGCTGGGTTAAGGGCCAGCCGGATAAAGGCGGCGAGCAGCAGGCCGCCGCCGGCCAACTGCAGACCGGGATGCGGCAGCCGATGGAACAGCCACAGCAAGGCCGCGCCTTCCAGCGCCCAGCCGATGGTGAGCCATTGCCGCTCGAATTGAATCGGGAAAATCAGCGTGATGAAAAACAACGCCACGCCGCCGAACCAGGCAAGCTGTGTCATCCGCGCCGGGCCGGCCCCAAGGGCATTTTTCAAAACCACCGCCAGGCTCAACAGGGGCAAGATGGCAAAGGCCGCCGGCAGCAAACCCATGACCTGGTTCGGATACGCCGCCGCCACCAGACGGTGAATGAGGAAAAACTGGGGCGGACCGCTCATCGCCGCCGCGGCCCACGGCACGACGCGGTCGCCGAACTGCCGCCGGCACAGGAACGGAAACAGGGCGAACAGGGCCAGGAACACCAGATACCAACTCAGCGGTTGAGCGGCGCTGGCGGGGTCGAACCGGTTGAAGTGCCAGGCACATTCAAGCGCCGTTACACAGGCCAGCCCGAGGGCCGGCAGCCAGTCCAGGGCAAACAATTTGCTCACCCCCAGCAGCAGCACGACCAGCAGCAAGGCCAGGCCGAAGACCGGCGAAGGATTGGCCAACGGCAACCGCAGCGTGGCCAGGATGAGCAGCAGGAACGGCAGCACGGCGGAGAGCGACGGCAACTGGGCGGCCAGGTTCGCGGGCACGGTAAGGTCGTCACCCCATTTGATTGCCCCCGGGAATGAGTCCGGCTTGAACTTGCGCGCCAGCCAGAGGCCAACCGCGACAAAGAAAACGCTGAACGCGCCCAGCAGGCAAAGGAAGGTCGGCAGCCCGGTCAGCGCCTCGGGGATTTTGAAAATCAAAACGCCAGTCGCGCCCAGCGTCAGCACCAGCGCCGCCAAAATGGGCAGAACCGAAATCGTGAGCACGGCCAGGCCGATGGCCAGCAAGTCCACCACCAGGACGAACGGCCAGACCAGGAACGAAACTTCCGCGAGCTGGCAGATGGGCAGGAGCACCAACACGAGCGCCAGCGGCGGGAAGATGTGACTTGCCCAGGGCGGCGCGCGCCCGCCGCGCGCGCGTGCCCGCCATACCGGGAAAACCGAGTGAACGACAGCGAAGACGAAATAGAAGGCCAACGCCGCATTGAGCAATTCGTTTCGCAGTGATGCTGCCGTCCAGAGAGCGAGCAACCCGAAAACGGCCAGGCCGGCGATGGGGTGAGCCGGAGCCATCTCATCAGCCAGTGAAACGAGCGCCGTGACGGCCAGATCGATGAGAAAAACGAAACTGAACAGCAACCACGGCCGTTGCGCGAGCGGAGCGAAGGTTAAAAACCAGGCCGCAAAGACGAGCGCCACGGCGGCCAGTCCAAGCGCCGAACCCAGAAACCATTTGTTCGTTTGCTGGCGCGACTTTGCCCACCAGGAGGCGGCCAGATACAGCGCCTCGAATCCCAGCAGGACGCCCAGCGCGATCAGAACCTTGTTGCCTTCAAAATATCTTTCCGCCGTGAAGAATTCGCCGGCCCATGCGACCTCCATAAAGGCGGTCCCAGCGGCGGCCAGCGCTGCCAGGAAGAACCAGCGGCGGCGCAGCGCCACCACCAGCAGCCCGGCGTCGAGAATGGCGATGTACCCAAACAGCCCGAATGGATTGTCCTGGCCGGTCGAGAGCAGGAGCGGCGTGAGAAAACCGCCGAGCATCCCAAGCAGGGCGACGACCAGGGCCTTAAGCCGGACGGCGAGCAGGAAGGCCGCCGTCGTGATGAGCGCCATCAACAGAAAGGTCGCCACCAGCCCAAAGAATGGGAAGTGATAAAACGAGCGGCAGGCAAAGGTGACGGCGTAAAGAATGGCAATGCCCGTGGCGCACAGCGTCTGCGACAGGGCGGGATAGTTTTTCCGCGACATCACCACGCCCCCAACCAGCAGACCGAGACCGGCGAGGAAACCCAGCGCCATGCGCGCCTCGGGTGGAACCAGGTCGAAGGAGTATTTGACGAAGAAGGCGACCCCGAGGAAGAGTGCCAGCCCGCCGAGCCAGGCGAAGAGCTTCACGCCCAGGAATTGTTCCCAATTGAGCTTGGAGAGGAGCTCTGGGACCGGCTCGTAGGGGCGCACTGGCTCCGCGCGCCAGGCCGGCGGAGGAGCAGGAGCGGAGCGCGGCGGGGCGCCCGGCTCCGGCGGTGGCGGGGCGAGCCGCGCTGGCTCCGGAAGCGTTGTGCCTGGCTCCAGGCGCACCGCTGGCATGGCGGTTGAGGCAGCCGCCGGCGCTTTCGCCTGGATAGGTTTTGCTGAGGACGGTTCCGGCCTCGGCTTGAGCCGGGAGATTTCCGACTCGAGCGCCTCAAGACGCCGGGCCAGCGCCTCAATGCGCTCGCGAGCTGAGACCGCCCGCACTGTCAGCCATACGGCCAGGCTGACCAACACCGCCGTGAACATCCATTCCATAAGCAGCCTTTGACGAGCGGCATGACTCCGCTGCCCAGAGTATGCGAAATCCCTTTGAAGGAGGAAAGGGGTTATCGGTCAGCCTAATTTCTTTACTCTTGCGGTGAAGACCTTAATCATCACCATAGCGAAAGGTCAGCCATGATTTCGGTGGAAGGGCTATCCAAGAGGTTTGGTGAACTGCGGGCGGTGGAGCGCATCTCGTTCCGCGTCGCCCGAGGCGAACTCTTCGGTTTGCTGGGCCCCAATGGCGCCGGCAAGACGACTACCATCTCCATGATCTCCGGCTTGCTCAGACCGGACGACGGCACGGTTTTCATTGGCGAGTATAATCTCTGGGAATCGCCCAAGGCGGCCAAATGCCTGTTGGGATTGGTGCCGCAGGACGTGGCCCTCTATGAGGAATTCAACGCGAAGGAAAACCTCTTTTTTTGGGGCGGCTTGTACGGCGTCTCCCGGGCCGATCTGAAAAAGAGCAGCGATGAAATCCTGGCACGGGTGGGCCTGGCCGAGCGAGCCAAGGAACCGGTCTCCCGCTACTCGGGGGGAATGAAACGCCGGCTCAACCTGGCCATTGGCCTGGTGCACCGGCCCAAGGCGCTGCTGTTGGACGAGCCGACGGTCGGCATTGATCCCCAAGCCCGGCACAATATCCTGGAGATCATCCGCGACATCGCCCGCCAGGGGACCACGATCATCTTCACCACGCACCACCTCGAGGAGGCGGAGAAATTGTGTGACCGGATTGCCATCATGGACCATGGACGAATCCTGGAAACCGGCTCCGTGGGCGAGTTGGCCAAGGTGGTGGGAGACCGCGACCTGGTCACGCTGCGGGGCAAGTTTTCGGCGCAGCAGATGCAGCAATGCCTGGAACACGCGCCGGTCGCTTTTCTTAGTCTGACCGATCAACTCGCCACGCTGCACCTGGTGGGCGAGGGCTATGGCATGGCCGCGCTGGTGGGCCAACTCAGCAAATCCGGCATCGAGCTGGCCGACCTGTCGATCCAAAAGCCCACGCTCGAGAGTGTTTTCCTCAAGCTTACGGGAAGGGAACTGCGCGATTGAAAACGGTACTGGCGCTGGTGCTCAATGATTTGAAGCGGGACTGGAAACGGCCCTGGTCGATCCTCTTGCTGGCGGCGCTGCCGCTGGCGATGTCGGTGCTGATGGCGGCCATTTTCGGCGGCAAAGGCGGTCCGGCCTCCCTGCCCACAGTGCACGTGGCCATTCTGGACCAGGACAAGGACCTGCTCTCGGGCATGTTAAGGTCCCTGCCCGCTCAAGGGGAGGCCGCCAAACAACTGCGGCTGCATTTTGTGGAAAACCGGGCCGAGGGCTTGCGCTTGCTCGAAAAGAGCAAGGCCTCCGCTTTGGTCGTGCTGCCCAGGAACATGACGGAGTCTTTGCTCAACGGCCAGACCAACGCCATCGAGCTGTATGAAAATCCGGCGGAGCAGGTCTTGCCCAAGGTGGTGCGGGAGGGGGTTTCTCTGCTGGCGGTGGGATTATCCGGCGCCGCCGAGCTCCTGCGGCAACCGCTGAATGACCTTCGGGAATTAGTGCGGAGCAACGATTTTCCGGCCGATGCCGCCGTCATCGGAGTCGCTTCCGAATCCGTACAGAAGCTTCGCCGAGTGCGGACCTATTTGTTTCCGCCGTTGGTTCAATTCCAGACGGTGGCGGCGGCGGATTATCAGGTGGCCGCCACCAATGCCCCGGCGCTCCACCCGCGGCCATGAGTGAGTTCCTTTTAATCCTCTTGCCCGGGATGATGTACTTTTGGGTCCTGTTCATCGGCCAGGGACCCCTGCAGGAGGTGCTCCAGGAAAAAGAGAACCAGATTCTGCCTCGCCTCCTGGCTGCCCCCGTGACCCTGCTCCAATTCGTGCTCGCCAAGATGCTCCGCTGTTTCGTCCTGTGCGCCCTGGCGCTTTTGCTCCTGGTCCTGTGCAGCGCTCTGCTGTTCGGAATGAAGTGGGGCAATCCTCTGGTGCTGAGCGTCGTGATTGCCGCCTGCGCGCTCTCCATGACCGGCCTGCTGGCCTTCACCTACTCGCTGGCCAGAACCAGGGAACAAGCCAATGTGATGTCATCAGTCGTCCTGCTGGTTTTTGCCCTGGTGGGAGGCGGCATGTTCCCCTTCGAGAATCTGCCGGGGTTCTTGCAGACGCTGGGGCAGTTTACTCCCAATCGCTGGGGCGTCCTCGCCCTGCGGGGCGTGGCCAATGCCAAACCCCTGGTGGAACTCCTCCAGCCGCTCCTGGGCCTGGTGGCGCTCGGCGCGCTGGGGAGCCTCATGGCCTTTTTTCTTTTCGGGCGCCAACTGGCTCAAGGACGGGGAAGATGAATATGCTGCGGATTGCCTTGGGAGACCTGAAACGGGTGGCCAAAGACTGGCACGCCGCCCTTTGGCTGCTGGTCATGCCCCTGGTTTTCGCCTACATCTTCGGCACCACGATGCGGGGCGGAGGCGCGGCCGCCACCTGGATTCCCGTCGTGAATCTGGACCACCAGGAGCTTTCCGCTCTCTTCGTCGAGCAACTCCGGGGGGAGGGCTACTACATCGAGCTTAAAGGCGCGGAGACCCAGAGCGAACTCAAGCAGAAATGGCCTTACGGGGTGGTTATTCCCGCCGGCTTTGGGGATGCGATTTTGCACGGCAAGGCGGTCAAACTGTCCCTGGTTAAAGGCGACGGCTCCCCGGAGAGGGTCCTGGAGGTGCAGTCCCGGTTGACCCAGGCCATCGTGCGTTTTATCACCGGCCTGGCCCTGGCCGATGTCAGCCATCGGGCCTGGACCGAGGCGTCCAAGACCGCGCTCCAGCAGGCCTTAACGCGTCCCCAGCTTCTGACCATGGTCCGCCGCGGCCACCGCACCTTGCGACCGCCGCCGACCGGCTTTAGCCAGAGCTTGCCTGGCATGCTGGTGATGTTCGTGATGCAAATGATCCTGACCTACGGCGGCGCCACCTTGATCAAGGATCGAGCCGGCGGACAGTTGTCGCGTCTTATCTCGGCGCCGCTCTACCGATTCGAGGTTTACCTTGGCAAGGTTCTGGCACGGGTTCTACTGGCCGGCTTGCAGGCGGTGGTGCTCCTGGTCTGCGGCTCAATCTTATTCCGCATTCCCCTGGGGGATTATCCGCTGTTCCTGTTGCCGGTGGTGGTTTCCTTGGCCGCCTTTGCCGGTTGCTTGAGCATCCTGGGCGGCATCCTTTGTCAGACTGAAAAGCAGGTGATCCTTTTGGCCATCTTTGGTTCGATGATTCTGTCCGCCCTGGGAGGCTGCTGGTGGCCCATGGAGATCGTCCCGGACCTTTTCAAGACCGTCGCCCTGCTGATGCCCAGCTACTGGGCAATGCACGGCCTGCAGAGTGTCCTGTACTTTGGCCGGTCCTACCAGGTGCTGACGCTGGAGTGCCCCGTGCTCCTGGGATTTGCCGCCCTGTTTGGCGCCCTGGCCATTTTCTTTGCCAAAGTGCTTGCGAAGGGACATGGTTTACTTCCCAAATAGGTCTCTCACATGAACAGCCCACCACTGGCCCTCCATGGCGGCGCCCCGGCCGTTAAAGACAAACTCCCGCCCTGGCCTGCCTTCGACGAACAGGCCATCCAGGCCGTGGAGCAAACCCTCCGTTCCGGCCAGGTGAATTACTGGACCGGCCCCAAAGGCAGAGAATTCGAGCAGCGCTTCGCCGCCTGGCAGGGCAGCGCCCACGCCATCAGCGTCGCCACCGGCACGGCGGCCTTGCACGTCGGCCTCACCGCCCTGGGCATCGGACCCGGCGACGAAGTCATCGTGCCGAGCTACACCTTCATTGCCTCCAGCTTCGCCATCGTGCAAGCCGGCGCCATCCCCCGCTTCGCCGATGTCAACCTCGCCGACCACTGCATCAGCGTTGAGTCCGCCGAGAAACTCGTCACCGACCGCACCAAGGCCATCATGCCGGTCCATCTCTACGGCAACGTCTGCGACATGGACCCGATCCAGGCCTTCGCCCAGCGGCACAAACTGTTCGTCATCGAGGACAATGCCGAGGCCTTGGGCGGCGCTTACAAGGGCAGGAAGACCGGCACGCTCGGTGACGTGGCCGGCTGCAGTTTCTGCCAGAACAAGACCTTCACGACCGGCGGCGAAGGCGGCATGGTGAGCACCGATAACGAAGAACTGGCCTGGACGGCGCGCAGCTTCCGCGACCACGGCTACGACGTGCAGCACCGCCTCAATCTGCTCGAAATGGAACAAAAACTCTCCTACATCCATCACCGGGTGGGCTGGAACTACCGCCTGACCGAGATGCAGTCCGCCATCGGTCTGGCCGAACTGGCGCGCCTGGACACTTGGAACATGCCCCGCCGACGCCGCAACGCCCGCCTCATCCTCGACGCCCTCAAAGACGAGCCGCTGGTCCGGTTCCGGCCCATCGACACGGCCGAGCGGCAAAACGGCTGGTACGTGCTGGCGTTCTCGCTGGAAATTGAAGGCCTGCGCTGCGATATCAACCAGTTCGTCCAGGCGGCCGCCGCCGAAGGGGCGCCTTGCTGGCGCGTCTTCTGGCCCCAATGCCACACCGAGCGGGCCTTCCGCGAGGGCAACGCCTTCGGCCGCTCCGGCTTTCCCTTCAAATCCAAGGAGTACTCGCTTCCAGCCAGCGTCGATTACTCGCGGGTCGAAGTTCCCCATGCCCTCTGGCACCAGAGCCATACCTTCACTTGCTTCGCCTACCCCACTTACGAACCGCATCACTGCGAGCAGATCGGCGACGCCCTCAGGAAAGTCATCCGGGCCTATGCAAAGTGAGCGCCGCGGCCAGGCCTGAACCTTGCCCGCAGCTTCCAACGGCAGACTCCTCCGCCACTCAGGCTCGCCGCGCGCATTACCCCTTACGCAGGAACCCTCAACCATTGAGCGGCGGCGGCTCGCTCCTGGGCCGGGGCGCCCACTGCCTGGGCACATCCCGACACTGCCGCTAATTCCACTCTACCCGCGCGCAGCGCGGCTCTCTTCTGCCCCGAAGAGGCAGCAAGATAGTAGCCTAGGGCGGCGGCCCGTCCCGCTCCGAGCGGGACCCCAGCGCGCCGGGGCCCTGGGTAAAGTGCAAAAACGGATCACCCCCCTCCCATCCCGCCCTGGCGGGATGGGAGGGGGGAAGGGGGGAGGGCTTCCGCCCGCGCTCGGGGGCAGTGTCAGGATGCGCCCGACGCGCCCGGCTGTCGCCTTTTGGGATTTCGCGCGCCTTGGGCTTGTGGTTGAATTGCGGCATGTCATTGCCGCCCTGGCCCACCCTGGTCCGGCCGCTCGTGCGCCGCCTCGAGCCTTATGTCCCCGGCGAGCAGCCCAAGCTCAAGGGCTTCATCAAGCTCAATACCAATGAAAACCCCTATCCCCCGTCGCCCAAGGTCCTGGCCGCCACCAGGGCCGCCGTCGACGCCCGGCTGCGGCTTTACCCCGACCCGACCGCCCAAGCCTTGCGGGCAAGACTCGCCCGCCTGCACAGTTGCCGGCCGGAGAATTTCATCGTGGGCAACGGGTCAGACGAATTGCTCAACCTGGCGGTCCGGGCTTTGGTGGAGCCTCAAGCCGGCTCCGCCGCGAGCCCGCCTGGACCTGCCGGCGTGCCCGCCCGGCCGCCTAGCCAGTCCGTCGTCCAATACTTTGTGCCGAGCTACTCGCTCTACCCGGTCCTGGCTGAAATCCAGGGCGCAGCCAGGCTCGGCCTGCCGCTTAAGCCCGACTTTAGTCTGCCCTCGCTGAACGAGCTGAGACGGGGCGGACATTGGGACTTCCGGGCGGCCCTGACGATCATCACCACCCCCAACGCCCCCAGCGGGCGGGGCTACCCCACCGCGGAGTTGGAAGCCCTTTGCCGCGCGCAGCAAGGGGCGGTGATCCTGGACGAGGCTTACGCCGACTTCGCCCGCGAGCAGGCCCTCGCCCTCGCCCTCAAATACCCCCACGTCCTGGTCGCGCGCACCTTTTCCAAGGCCTACTCCCTTTGCTTCCAGCGTGTCGGCTATCTCGTCGGCCACCCCGACCTCATCGCCGCCCTCCACAAAATCCGCGACAGCTACAACGTCAACGGCCTCGGCCAGGTCGCCGCGCTGGCCACGCTCGACGACCTGCCCTATTACCGCGCGCGCTTCCGCATAATCATCGGCACCCGGCAGCGGCTCTCCCGCCAACTGGCCGAGCTGGGGTTCCAGGTCTTTCCCAGCCAGGCCAATTTCATCCTGGCCCGGCCCCCGCGGTTCGCCGCCCAAACCTGGCTGGAAATGCTGCGGCGGCGGAAGATCCTCGTGCGCTGGTTCGATCTCCCGCTGGTGCGGGACTGCCTCCGCATGAGCGTCGGCACCCCTGCGCACGCCGCCGCGCTCATCGCCGCCGCCAGGAAAATCCTCTCCTGACAGAAACAGGTTGCCGTCGCCTGCCGTTTGGCCTATTTTAATGCCGCCCTGCGCGAGTAGCTCAATTGGATAGAGCGTCGGCCTCCGGAGCCGAAGGTTGTGGGTTCGACCCCCGCCTCGCGTACCAGCCTTCGCTCGGAGCGCAGCGTAGAGCGAAGGCTGCCGCGCCGCAGCGCCAAGCGCGAAGGCGGGCGGGAGCGTCCGAAGAATCAGCGCTCCGAGCTACGGCTCGGCAAGCCAGCAGCAAAATGGATGAGATTCTTCTACGTCTACATTCTGCAAAGCGAGGTGGCATCGGAAACCTTCTATGTCGGCTTTACCGAAGACTTACAGGCCCGCTTGAAAACCCACAATTCCGGACAGGTTTTCCACACGGCCAAGTTCCGTCCTTGGAGGATCAAGACAGCAATCGCCTTTACTGACCGCCAGCGCGCGATTGAATTTGAGCGCTATTTGAAATCAGCCTCCGGTCGCGCCTTTGCCAAGAAGAGGCTGTAAACACAGGCAGCCTTCGCTCGCAGGCTCCCTTCACAATCTCAGTAAAATCAATGGATTCGGGGTAATCCAGGTTCTCAATCAGTTGGGTCACGTCGGTCGGAAAATGGATCGAATCACCGTCCAAACCAGAACAGAAACCAGAACAATTCAAGGAACTGAATGAAAAGGGGTTTTCCGACCGTCTGGCTTGGGTTTTTGACGTGTTTGGGGAAAATCATAACCATCCAGTGAGGAAAACACGCCCGGTCCCCAATCCTGCGCAAACCGGCACCCCTTTCGTGATGAACGTCAGAACCGCTGAGGGCTGACAATCGGGCCCCTGTTCTTTTCTGAACGAACCGACTGGCCTTTTCGGTTCAGGGATGGCGGTGGCGTGGCGGAACACAACAACGGCGCGCTTTCGTCTTCGGTATTGACCGAGTGGTGCCGAATGGCGTTAGCTCCTGGTATGAAAAGGTTTGGAAGCCGAATTTGCCCGCTTCAATGTACGGACGGCTCGTTGAATAAGCATTGTTCGCTTTTATGAGCGTGCCATTGCCCAATTCCGTAACCGAAGCCGTTGGTCGCCATTTCCTTCGCCGACATCAGGCCGAGGCCCTATGCTTGCTTTCGGAATACGAGTGCGATGACGCGGCATTGCGTGAGAGAGTACTCAAGTGCGCCGTTTCTCTGGCAGGGAGAGACACTGCACGCCTCAAGCATTTTTTGGAATGCGCTCGCGAAGACAGCCGCAATCTCATTCTCTGGCACGAGCACGCCGAGGAGTCGCGTCGGCGGTTCTTTAGCGCATGAAATTTGCGACTAATTGGGTCGCCGGGAGGATCGCGCTCCCATACCACCTGACATGCGGTGCCGCGCTTGGAACCGGGCGCGCTGCCCGGTGGGGCGAGGCTCCTGCCGAGGCCAATAAACTCACCGGCAGGCGGGAACCGCGCGGCTGCCCGGCCGGCGGCAGTGCCGATGCCCCCGGCGGCGCCGGGCGCGCTGTTCATTTCGCTACTCCACCACCTGCTGACCGCCCGCCTCCGCCTGCCGGAGTTTGCGAAATCCACCAAATGAATGGCCCTGTCCAGCCTTTGACCAATCGTCCCTCGACTTTCGAGGAGCGGTATCGGCTCTACCTGGACGAATCCGGCGACCACGTCTTCAACCACCTCGAAAAGCCGAGCCACCGCTTTCTGTGCCTGCTGGGCTGCTGGTTCCGCAACCCGGAGTATCTGTCAACCGGAAGTTCAACCGCCATCTGTATGACGGGAGGGTGGAAGGCTATGGCAAGGTGTTCTTCCCGAAATGAAAAAGCCCCTTGGCGGGGCTTTCTCACGCTCGCCCATGCGGGCGATCCAACTCCAGCAATCTGGATTGATAAGAACCTACCCCACCGGCATGGATATGCAAGACATTTGTTGACATTTTTTGGCATTCTACGAAAGACCGACCGCCAGATGGAATTCGCCGGCCACGGCCGGTTCAGCGGCAGCGCCGGCGCGGCCTGAATCGCAACAGCCGGGCGGGCAGAAACAGCAGTGCCGCAATCAGCGCGAACACGGCTTCCAAGGTGATGCCAAGCAGGCGCAGGGGCAAAGATACCAACCAGACGAGCGGCAGCAGCACGAGCGCCAGCAAGGCCACCGGCCAGCAAAGCACGAACAGAATACACCAGCCAATAAACAGGATGAGCACTTTCATGTCGTCTCCAGGTTGGCTATGCGCTGACAGTCTGCCTGGCCCGGCCCGCGGCGCGCCGGCACCGCCAACCCCGACAGCACGCCCGGGAGCAGCCCATTGAAAATCCGCAGTCTCATAGCCTCTCAAGCCATTTTACCTCACCTTTGAGACCCGGACTATTACAAACCGGGGCCGCGCTTGGAACCGGGGAGCGCTGCCCGGTGGGGCGGGGCTCCTGCCGAGCCCAACAAACTCACCGGCACGCGGCGACCGCGCCGCTGCCTGGCCGGTGGCAGCGCCGATGCGCCCGGCGGCGACGGGCGCCATAGCTTACGTCATTGACAATCGCCTTTGGTCCGCCAACGCTGCCTCTATGGCAAGCATTTGTGTCCAGCGAAAGTTCTTGAATGAACCTGCCCAATAAACTGACCATCTCGCGTTTCCTCTTCACCGCCGCCTTCCTGGCCGTAATGTTTTCCAGGGTCCGCTTCTGCGAGACCATCGCCCTGGCGCTTTTCATCGCGGGCGGCGTGAGCGATTTTCTCGACGGCCAGATTGCCCGGCGTCAAAAGCAGATCACCAACTTCGGCACCCTGATGGATCCGCTGGCGGACAAGATCATGGTCTGTTCGGCGTTCATTGCGTTCGTTGGGCTGGGGTGGATTCCGGCCTGGATGGTGATCCTGGTTGTGGCGCGCGAACTGGCCATCACCGGCCTGCGCCTGCTGGCAGCCTCCAAGCAGGTGGTCCTGGCCGCCGAGGTTCACGGCAAACACAAGACCATTTCCCAAATCGTCGCCATCGTCTCCATCCTGGTCCTCTACAGCTACGAGCAGTGGGGCCGGCTCGGCCGCACCATCTTCGGCTTTCACCTCTTCGGGAACATCCCGTGGGTGAAGTCCTTCACCACCGCCGCCATCTGGGTGGCCGTGGCCCTTACCTTTGTCTCCGGGTGCCTCTATCTCTGGCGGAATCGCCCGCTATACCTGAATGACTTGTGACGGGGCGCAGGTTGATCCTGCCCCCGCGCAGTGGCGCAAGCTTGCGGCTTGCTGGTTGCACCCTGCCGCTCGCCAACCCGGAGGGTTGGCGAGGCCGGCCGGAGGCCGGCCCCACGATCAGGCGCGGGCGCCTTCAACGCCGCGGGGCCGGAGCGGGCAGGGGCAACGTTTCGCCCGGGGCATTCGAGGGCGAGTGGTAAACGCCAGGCTTCAAACCGGCCAGCGGGTCGGTGGTCTGGTAATGCCGCCATACGAAATAGCCCGCCAGCAGGCCGGTCACGACCACCGCCCCGGCCAGCGCCACCAGGGCCCGCCGCCAATCCACCTTCGAAAGCTCGAGCATGAACGCATCCACCAGGCTGCGCGGGTGGTCCGCCAGCGGGGGCGGTTCGGAGAATTTCGTGGTCTGGCCAAGTTCCTGGTTGAGGGCGGCCATGATTTGCGGCACGTCGAGCTTGAGCAAGGTCGAGTAAGTGCGCACAAACCCGCGGATATAGACCGGGGCGGAAAAGGCGTCGAAATTGCCCTCTTCCAAGGCCCGCAGGTGGTCGCTGCGGATCTTGGTAATCTCCGCCACTTGCTGCACCGTGAGGCGCCGGGCCTCGCGGGCCTCGTGAAGCTGTTCGGCAACTGTGGACATGACCCGGATTGTTTAACCCGATTTTCGGGGCTTTGGCAATCCTGTTCCCGGGGCCAATTTTGTCTTGATTTCCAAGGCAGCCCGTCCCAATCTTACGAGTAGCCGGGTCCGGAGCGGGTCCGAACCTCCGCCGGGCAATTGCCTTTGGCCGTCCTGGTCCTCGTGCTCGAAAAGCCGGGCGGCAGACCAAGGATCAGGACGACGCGCCGGAGAGCGCGGGGAGAGTCCTGCGAACGCCCTCTGAGGCCCTGGCAATACCGAGGTAAGTGTTATGTTGAAGCCAAAGTCAGCCAAACAGAAGGTAACCTTCTCCTATCTGGCGCCGGAGGCGCAGAGCGTGTCGCTCGCGGGCGACTTCACTGGTTGGGAACAGGGGCCCGTCAACCTGAAAAAGGACAAAAAAGGCCTGTGGAAAATAACCATTCCCCTTGCGCCGGGCCGGTACGAGTACCGCCTGCTGGTGGATTGTGAATGGCGGGATGACCCGCAGTGTCCCAACCGGACGCCCAACCAGTTCGGCGGCGAAAACTGCGTCTGCATCGTCCACGAGGTCTAGCCCGCATCCCTCTTAGCGCGGCGCCGCCGCAACCCGGGCGCAGCCTTCAGGCTGCCGCCGCCAGGCAATAACCGACCGCAACCGCAAGTTCCCTCGGCTGGTAGAACTCTCTGCCCGCCGCAGCCTCAAGCCCGCGCCCCTATGCCGCCGGACAAATCCTCGCCTCTCGCGCGGATGAGGCATCCGCGCTCCTGCGTGGCGGCGCCCTCGGCGGGTATCTCAACAATTACCAAGCGCGCAACTATTGGGTTGTTTGCGGTTAAATCCTGACTGTTCAGGTGCGCACCCATGCATTTGCCTCGGCATCGTAGGCGCCTCTCGAAATGTCAAGTGGCTTGAGGTCGCTTGTTGTCCCGGAGGGACATCCCGACAATAGCCCGGCGCTTCAGCGCCGGGAGAAGCCGTTTAGCGTTGCGTCCGTCCCGAAGGGACGGCTGAATCAGGGGAAAACAGACTGGCTCGGGCTACGTCAGCGCCACCGGCGCGGCAGTTTGGCAGGCGAGGAAGTAAAGCCAGGCGGCCGAGACGGGGCGGCGATAGATTTGCGACAAGGCGCGGGCGTAGAGCTTGAGTTGGGGCGCGTAGAGCTTCACTTTGGCGGCGAGTTCGTCCGGCCCGGCGGCATCGGTCTTGAAATCCAGCAGCCAGAGCTCGGTTGGCAGCACGACGGCCAGGTCGGCCACGCCCTGCACCACAACGAATTCGTCCTCCAAAGCCGGCTCGACCAGTTGGCCGGTAAGGGCGGCGATTTCTTTGGGCGAAAAGCGGGCAGTGAAGGCCTGTTCGCGCTGCACGTATTGCGCCTGGGCGCGGACCTTGCGCCCGAGGTCCGATTGCCAAAAGGCCGCCAGGGCCTTGAAATCGAGCAGGGCGGCGTCTTCGCCAGTCAAGAGCCCTGCCTCTTGCAGGCGTTGGGCTTCCTGGTTCAATTCCTCGGCGCTGCCGGCGCGGTCCAGGGAAAGAAGCTGGAGGAACGCATGATGGGCGTTGCCCACCTGGGCGGCGGCCGGGCCCGCTTGGGCAAGGCGCGGGCCGGACTTCCGGGCCGGGCCTCCGCCAGCCGGCCGCTCGGCCCCCGCCGGCGATTCATCGGCGCCGAGTTCCGGGCGTTGGCGTGCGAAGAGGGACACCGCCTCTTCGTCTGGCGCGGCGGCGGCGCGGCGCAGGGACGTTACAGAAGTCTTGGCCGGTTTGCGAGTGGCGGCCAGGAAGGGATAGGCCCACAGGAGCCGTTGCTGGAGCCTGGCCCACACCTCCGGCTCGGCGCCGGCCTGTAGTGGGGCAGGCGTCCCGCCTGCCGCTCCGGGTTGCTGGAGCCTGGCCCACACCTCCGGCTCGGCGGCGGGCTCGCGCAGGCTGGTGTCGTCATGAATCTGCCAGCTTACCAGGGCGTTTTCGCCTCGCCTGGCCTCGGGCCCGGCCGAGCCGCAGTTCCGGGCAAACCACCAGCCAAGCCAGTCGGTGTAACAGCGGGCGGACGAGAGCTTGGCGGGGCTGAGTTCAGTGTCGGGCTGCCAGAGTTGGATGAATTTGGTTTCGGAGATGCTGCCGCTGAGGATCAGGGTATCGCGCGCGCGGGTCATGGCGACGTAGAGGAGGCGCAGTTCCTCGCCGAGCATTTCGCGGTGCTGGCGGCGCCGGGCCAGCCAGTAGGGCAGGCTGGGGTAGCGTTGACCGGTGTGCGGCGGCTTGATCTGCGGGCACAGCCCGTAGGCCTCGTCCAGGATGACCTCGGCCTGCAGGTCCGAGAGGTTGAAGGGCTTGCCCAGGTCGGCCACCACCACCAGGGGGAACTCGAGGCCCTTGCTTTGGTGGATGCTCATCAGGCGGACGGAATTGTCCTCGTTGAGGGTGGCGACCTCCGGTTCGGTTTGGGCCAGTTGCTGGGCTTCGATGAAGCGGAGGAAGCGGAAGAGGCCCTGCCGCTGGAACTGGTCGAACTGGAGCGCGAGGCTGACCAGGCGCTGGACATTGGCGTGGCGCTGTTGCCCGCGCGGCTGCGTCAGGAGCCACTCCGCGTAATGCGTCTCGGTGAGGACGGCCTCCAGGCAGCGGGCCAGCGAGGCCTGGCGGGCCAGCCGCCGCCAGTGGGCGTAGCGCTCCAGAAACCGGGAGACTTTCCGAAAGGTCTCAGCACCCGGCGGCAGGTCGAGTTGGGAGGGGCAAGCGGCGAGTGGCGAGGGACGAGGGGTGGCGGGCGAGGGGCCGTTTTGGGATGGCAAGCCGAGGCTCTGCGCTTTGTGCCACCGCACCAGGGCGGTCCAGAACGGGCCTTTGCCGGCCAGGCGGATGCTGGCCAGTTCGTCGAGCGTCAGGCCCACCAGGGGCGAGTGGAGCATGGCCAGCACCGGCAAGTCCTGCAACGGGTTGTCGAGCAATTGCAGCAGGCTGAGCAGGTCGGAGACCTCGGTGCTCTCATAGAACCCGCCCCGCGCGACCTGCAAAGGGACGTTCAGCTTGGCGAATTCCTTGGCGTAACTTTCGGACTTGTTCGCCGGCGCGCGCAGCAGCACCGCCATGTCGCTCCAGGCCACAGGCCGGAAGCCCCGGGCGGCTTCGTCCCAGACCGGGTGTTGGGCGGCCTTGAGTTGGCGCAGCCGCCGCGCCACCAGCCGGGCCTCTTTCTCGGCCTCTTCCAGGTCGCTCACCTGGGCCAGGGCGGCGGCGGTTTCCTCCTCCTGGTCCTGAAGGTTGCCGCCGCGTTTGAGGCGCAGGTGCAGTTCGACACTTGGGGCGGGGTCGGCGGCGGCGCTCAAGGGGCGGCGTTCGGCGGCCGCCCCGAAGCGCAACTCCGCGCGCTGGTCATACTGGACGCCGCCCAAGTCGCGCTGCATGAGCAGGCCGAAGAGCGAGTTGATGAAGGCCAGGAGGCTTTCGCGGCTCCGGAAATTGTCCACCAGGGGGATGGCCTGACCCCGACCGTCGTGCCAGGATTCCACGTAGCCTTGGAAGATGTAAGGGTTGGCGAGCCGAAAGCGGTAAATGCTCTGCTTAACGTCGCCCACCAGGAAACGGTTGGCCAGGGCCCCCTCGCGGCAGAGGGCCTGGATGATCTTGTCTTGAGCCGCGTTGATGTCCTGGTATTCATCGACGAAGATGTAGCGGAGTTGCTTGCGCCATTGGCGGGCGATGCGCGTTGGCTCTTTGGTCTGGGGGTCCCAGAGCAGCCGGAGGGCGTATTGTTCGAGGTCGTGGAAATCCACCATGCCCAGTTCCCGCTTGGCGTCAGTGAAAGCGGTGGTGAATTGGCGGGCCAATTCCAGCAGTGTGAGCATCTGGGGACGGACCCACTCCCAATCCTCGGCCAGGGGATCGGCGCCGGCCTCCGCGCGGGCCAGCGAGAGGAGGAACTCGGCCTCGCCCAGGCACTCCTTGAGCGGCCCGAGCCAGACGGTTCTGCGCCCGCGCGGGCACTGGCGCCCGGCGGCGGCCATCTTTTCCAGGGCGGCGGCGGCCTCGGCGCGCGAGGGGTTGGCATTGAGTTGGCGGAGGGCGGCCGCGCAGTTGGCGGCAACTTCATTCTCGGCCGTCTGACGCTGGAGCAGCGGCAGCCAGCGGTCGCGGGCCTCGGCCAGGGCGGCCAGCAGCCAGGGCTGCCAGGCAGTGGGTTCGGGCGCGGCGAACATCGCCACCTGGGCGGCTAACCAACCGGCCGGGTCGGGCAACGTCTGGGTGTAGTGGTGCAGCCGCAGAGCGAGGGCGCGGATGGGCTTGTCCCAGCCGCGGCCCTGGGTCTGGATAAGCTGCTGAACGGCCTCGGCGGCCCTGGACCGGCCGGCATAATGCTCTTGGAGGAGGCGCTGGAGCGTTTCATCAGCCAGCAGGCGCGCCTCTTCTTCGGCCAGCACGGCGAGTTGCGGGTCGAGTTCGAGTTGGTAAAAGTGCTGGCGGATGAGTTCGAGGCAAAAGCTGTGCAGGGTGCCAATGTGAGCCGTCTCGAAGAGGGCCAGTTGCTCCTGCCAACACGGATTCTCTGGGTGGCGCTGGCGCTCCTGCTCCAGCCGGGCGCGGATGCGCTGGCGCATTTCCGCCGCCGCCGCCTCGGTGAAGGTCACCATGAGGATTTCATCCAGCGACGCCGGCGGTTGGCCGGCCACCAGGCAGTTCAGACAACGCTCGACCAGCGTGCGCGTCTTGCCCGTGCCCGCCCCGGCGACCACCAGGACGTTGCCGCGCGCGGCAATGGCGGCCTGTTGGGCGGAAGTTAAACTCATTTCAGCGCGGATGCTCAGCGCGCAGCAAAGGTGAGACAGACCCTTGGCGAAGGCAACGAATATTTGTTACCCCGAAAATAGCCGCATAACCCCATGCAAATGAACAAAAACGTCATCTTCATGCGAAGTGGTATCCCTGCAAGGGATGGGGGATTCATTTGTCGATCTTTGCCCGTCGCTCCAAGGGCCGCTGCCCCGATGATCAACTGGCCGCCGGGAGGCGCTCGCCCGGGGCCTTGGAGGTCTTCTTGACTTTGGCCGTCACCCAAGCCAGCGCCAGGCCCGCGGCCAGCCCCGCAACGTGGCTTTCCCAGGAAACCGGCGCCGCCGTGGGCAGGACGCCGCGCAGGATTCCACCGTACGCCAGGAGGCACACCACGGACAGGACCAGGGTGCCCAACGTGCGATTGAACAAGGCCAGCGAGGCCAGGTAACCAAAGAAGCAGAAGACCAGCCCGCTGGCGCCGATGTGCGAGGCGTTTCTGGCCAGCAACCAGGTCAAAGCCCCGCCCAGGACCGTGCCGGCGGCGGCAACGAGCGCGAATTGGGCTTTGCTGCGGGCGCAGAGGATGCCGCCGAGAAAGAGCAGCGGCAGGGTGTTGGCCGCCAGATGGCGGAAGGAACCGTGCACCAAAGGCGCCCACAGGATGGCGGGCAAGCCAGCCAGGCGGCGGGGCGTAATGCCATGCTGGCTGAGGTGGCCGTGGCAGAGCAGGCGATCGGCCAGGTACACCACCCAGCAGAGGCCGGTCAGCGTGAGGATCGGTGCGAAACGTTTTAACATCGCTCGTTGGAATTAGCCTACAGCCCCAAGCAAGCGTACTCAATCACGTAGTGGCAGCGGTAGTGCATCTGGGTGCACCTTGGGAGCAGCACGGTCAGGCTATTGGCTATTGACTATTCGCTATTGGCTATTGGGTGCATCTGGGTGCAGCTTGGGAGCAGGACCGTCAGGGATGATGCCGGGTGCGTGAAAGAGCCGCTCCCCCCCGTTCCCCGTTCGCCGCTCGCCGCTCGCCGTTCTCCGTTCGCCGCTCGCCGTTCTCCGTTCTCCGTTAAGTAGCCGGTGGTCGTTCAGGGTAAAGGGGGAACGACCACCGGGCTCCCGATTCCGAATCGGGACTGGCGGTCGCACCCAGGAGGGGTGCCAGAGAATAATGTTGGAATTACGCCTCGCCTTCGGAACTTGTTTTTCCATGAACCCTTAGGGCAGGCCGTCGCGAGTCTCCGACTTGGAGCGCGAGCTGGCCAAGCACCTGCTCGTCCGGCTGACCAACGCGGTCGCCGCCCTGGATTTCTGACTGGTCCATCTCCGGCGCCCGATGTGCGACGACGGCAAGGCCACGCAGCTCGGCCAGAACCGGGCGCTGGTGTGGTGGGCGAAACCAACTGCCGCTCCCGCGCCTCACGGCCAGCGCAGACGGTAGAAACGACCGGCGTAATTCATCCACTGCGGATCGCTGAAATAGGACGAGCCGCTGGTGAGGGTGTTCGTGGCCAGCGGAATCCAGACAGGATTGGTAAGGCTCGTGCTGGCCTCCACCACGACGGTCATGCCACTGGCCCAGGCGATGGTGAACCCGAATTGATTGGTCCGCACGCCGAAGCTGGCATCGCTGGTCTGCACCTGCGGCTGCCATAGGGCGGTTGGGAGACCGGCAAAGTTGGTGCTCCAGCCCGTGGTCCCAGGCAAGTAATAGACGGTTGCGGGGTCTAACCCCCAGGAGAAATCGCCGAACACATCCGCACCAAAACTGGGGGCGTTACCCTGGAAATAGACGCTGGTCAGGTTGGTGCAGAAACTAAACGCCAAGTCCCCGATGTTGGTGACGCTGTTTGGGATCGTGACGCTGGTCAGGCTGGTGCAGTAAGAGAACGCACCGCCTCCGATGTTGGTGACACTGTTGGGGATCGCGTAGGAGGTTCCGGCTTTGCCCTCCGGGTATTGAATGAGTGCCGTCTGGCTCTTGTCGAACAAGACCCCGTCTAAACTGCTGTAGGCAGAATTGAGTGCATCCACCGTGATCGCTGTCAGGCCGGAGCAGCCAGAGAACGCCGCGTCTCCGATGCTGGTGACGCTGTCGGGGATCGTGACGCTGGTCAGGCTGGTGCACTCATAGAACGCCACGTTTCCGACGGTCGTGACGCTGTTGGGAATCGTGACGCTAGTCAGGCTGGTGCAGCCAAAGAACGCCGAGTCCCCGACGCTGGTGACGCTGTTGGGGATGGTGACGCTGGTCAGGTTGGTGCAGCCTTCGAACGCCCCGTACCCGATGCTGGTGACGCTGTTGGGGATTATGACGCTGGTCAGGCTGGTGCAGTGAAAGAACGCCCAGTCCCCGATGCTGGTGACGCTGTTGCCGATCGTGACGCTGGTCAGGCTGGCGCAGTCAGAGAACGCATCGTACCCGATGCTGGTGACGCTGTTGCCGATCGTGACGCTGGTCAGGCTGGCGCAGTAAGAGAACGCATCGTACCCGATGCTGGTGACGCTGTTGCCTATCGTGACGCTGGTCAGGCTGGTGCAGTCAGAGAACGCATAGTCTCCGATGTTGGTAACGCTGCTGGGGACTGTGTAGCTCCCGGCCTTGCCTCCCGGACATTGGATGAGCGTGGTCTGGCTCTTGTTGAACAAGACCCCAGCCACACTGCTA
>JBEKRX010000081.1:0-36873 GCA_049518415.1 Verrucomicrobiota bacterium | reverse complement strand
ACGCTCGACCGCAGGGGGGCGCGAGCTATGGCTCGCAAGCCCGCCCCCCTGCTCGTTTAACTTGCTATCGAGCCCTATTGAGCCGCTTCGCGGCAGTGACAAATTTAAATCAGGACTTGACCTACTGGCTATTGGCTATCGTAGTCGGCCTGGTTGGAATCGCCGCCGGCCAAGGCTGCCTGTCGGCTATTGCCTATTGGCTATCGTAGTCGGCCTGGTTGGAATCGCCGCCGGCCCAGGCTGCTCCCGGAGCGGATGCCCTCCAGGCTGGTGATGGCGCCCAAGGGGGGCCCTGGGTTTGTCTGCGAGAGCATTTGCGCCAGGCGGGCGTAAGTCTTGGCCAGGCCCAAGTGGTTTTCCACGCCCTCAATCCAATCGTCAGCCCCGGAGCGCGGGTCACGCTCTTTGCGCAGATTCAGCAAGTGCCCGTCCAGCACCGCCTGGCTCACCCCCGGCCCGATATAACTCTGTGGCAATCGCGCCCGCGGCAACGCGCGGACGTTTCCAGTCCCGACAAGTCGGGACTCCACGCTCTCACGCTCTACGCTCTCACGCTCCACGCTCCTCACGATCTCCACCACCCCCTCAGCCGGCGTCAGAAAATCATTCACCGCCGTCTGGATGCTCTCGCTGCGGCTGCATTTGATGAGGGGATAGATGCGGCCTTCCTGGGTGAAGCCGATGGTCTGTTCGAGGCCGCGGGCCTGGCCGCGCACAAAGAGCACCGCCGCGGCGCGGATGCCCTGCCAGCGCGCGCGCTGGCCGTCCCAGGTGACGCCCACGCCCAGATGGGCCAGGTGGCTGCTGAGCAGGGCCGGCCTTGGGATGGGCGGCGGCAGGTAATCCTCCAGCCCGTTGAGGGCGAGCACCAGGCGTTTGGTGAGATCGGGTTCCCCGCCGGCGTCCAACAAAAGGCAAGCGATGCCCAGGGCATTCATCAGCATCGGCACCCGGACCGGGGCGTTCCCGCTGGCGATCAGCTCCGCCCACACGCACGCGCTCACCAACGGACCCCGCACCTCGTCGCACCAAAACCAACACCGCGGCCCCATGTCCATCCCGGCGACCCGCACACATCCCACGTCCATAGTCCGCGCCAAGGACATGCCATAAGGGCCCCCTGCAGTCCCCAGCCGCCCCCGTTCGCCCGCCGTAGGTCCCGATTCCTGATCGGGATTCGCCATTCGCTCGCCGCAGGTCCCGATTCCTGATCGGGATTCGCCATCCGCCGCCAAGCCCAGGTAGCGGCAGTGATCCAGGATTGCTTGGGTGATCGGTTGGGCCGCCCCCGCGTTGGGGATGGCCAGCCGGTCGCAGCAAAAGGCCGTCAGCGCGTTCCCGCTCGGGTCCTCGAAGGCCGCGTACCACGCCCCCACGATCTCCTGCATTGAAATCGCGCTGATGTTGAGTTGGGACACCCGCACCCCCAGCTTGGCCTGTGGGATGCGCTCCGGGTGCCTCGCCACGTACCGCCCGGCGTCCCGGTCCAGTTCCGTGCCGCACTCCGGACAGGCCGCGTAGTACCTGGCCAACCGGTCATGGCCCATCTCCGCTGTAATTATCGGGTCCGGCCCGTGTGCGTCCGTGTTCGTCCCTGTTCGTCCATTCCGGCGCACCCTCACGCATCGCGGCCACTCCTCCTCCAGGCACCATTCCCGCCCGCAGCCCGGGCACGCCACCATGCACAAGTGGAAACTGCTCCCCTTCAGCCGCGCGTTCTGCCCCGCCCCGGCCACCCGCTGCGTGCCGATGAAGCAGGTCAGATGCAGCGGCGAATTAGTCATGCGCGCGTCCACGTAGCCGATGTTGCGTTCATCGATGTCATCCACCTCGTCCAGGAGGGCCAGGTCCAGGGTGAGCGAGGTGGGCGGCTTGTGCATGCCGCAGAAATTCCCGAAGGACTTGCGCTGGCCGTCCGTGACCGTGTAGCTCTCCTTGCGGTCAATCGTCTTGCCGCTGGCGTTCTGCACCTTGCCGAGTTGGATCATGTGGGCCATCCAGGGATAGAGGTCCAGCACGTTGGGACGGAACTTTTGCCCGACGATCTCTTGGACCTTGGGCCGGTCGGGGAGATAATTGCCCACGCTCAAGAACCGAATGGCCGTGGCGTAGGCCATCAGGTTCAGCTCCAGCACGGTCTTGCCGAACTGCGCCCCGCCCCCCACCGCCAGGCTCGCCCCCTTGAGCTGACCGGGCTGGAAAAGCACGCCGTCGATTTCGACCGCCTCCGGCCGGGCCAGGGGCGCGCCCGAAGCCTGCGGGGATGCTGCGGGAGGCGGAGCGGCGGGGTCGGGTGGGGCGTCGGCGGTGCTCTCAGGGTCGCGCCCGATGGTGTTTCGGAGGATTTTGTCCAGCCAATCCACCACCAGGTCGAGCGGCGCGCGCCCCTGGAGCGAGAAGGGCCCGCCGGTGCCGTCGCGCTGCAACACCCTGGCGTGCTGGCCCAGGAACTCCCTGAACGTGCCGCACCGCGGGACCCGGCTGACCTGCTCGTCCGCCGGGGTCAAGGCCTTGAGCGCCCCGCTCGGGGGGCAGGCCTCCTGTTCGGCCTTGGGAGAGAACGCCCCAAACGAGGGATGCCTGCGGGCGGCTGGCCTGCCAGTAGTGGGGCAGGCGTCTCGCCTGCCAGCACCAGTGGGGCAGGCGTCTCGCCTGCCTGCAGCAGCGGGCCGGGCGTCTCGCCTGCCTGCAGCAGCGGGCCGGGCGTCTCGCCTGCTTTGGTTCCTAGGGCCAGACGCCTCCGCGGCAGGCGAGAGGCCTGCCCCACCGCCTGCCGGTCCACGCTGAGATTGCTTGGCTTTCTTCATTGCATCCCCGCCCGCCCCGGGGCGTCTCCGGCGGCGGACCTCCTGGCCCTGCTAAAGCCCAGGTCCTGCTTTGTAAGTGCGGCCGGGCCCCGCGAACCGCATCCTCTCAGTTCGATATTCATTGTTCGCTGTTCGCTGTTCGCTGTTCGGTGTTGGCCCGCTCATTTACCCACTCACCCACTGACCCCGCTCCCCCCGCTCCATCGCCTCCATACCATTGGCGGCGGCTCCGCCGCGCCTGGCCTAGCGGGTTTCCTGGGTGATGAGCACCCGGGCCTCCTGATAGAGTTCCATGGCCTCCGGGTTGCACTTGAAGGCATGGGCCAGCACGTCCAGTCCCGCCTGGAGCTTGCTGCGCAGCGTCTCTTTGAACTTGGCTTGGTCGAACTCAAACTGCTCCCGTTCCAAGTCCAGCCGCTGCACCAGGACCCAGGCCTTGGTGTCCTGCTGCTCCAGGGCGAGCCGGGCAAAAAACATTTGCCCAAGGTCCAGCAACCGCTCCGGCGTCAGCGTCGGATCATACCTGGCCGCCTCCTCCAGCAGCGCCTCCACCAACCGCCCGTCCTGCCCCAACTGTGTCTGCAGGCGATAAGACCACATCCTGGACAATGGCCCCGCCCCCCCAACCGCTCCCTCGGCCGGGGGCGGGGACACGGCCTCAGCCGCCGCACTCCCCGACCCAGCCTGCTCAAGAGCTGGCGCCGGCTCCGGCGAGGCGGGCTCCTGTTTAGCTTCCGCTCCTCTGGGCTGCTTGGAAGTTGGACGGCTCATATTTCAAGGGGAGTGCGGGGCGGCCGCAACGGAGACGCCGGCGGGCTGGCGCGGACCTCGGACCTCGGGCTTGGGGCTTCGGAGTGCATAAGCTCACCCGCGCTCGTCGAGGAAGGCAATCCCCGGTCCCGTAATCCGCCAGAGGCGGTTCTCGGGGCTGACCGGATTGGGCACCTCCTCCAGCAACTGCTTGCGCGCCAGGTAATCGATCGCATCGGCGGCTTGGTCGCGGTCCGGCGAGGCAAACCCGAAGATGGCCACGAAGTGGCACACGGCCTCCAGGCCCAGCCCAAAGCGCGTCTTGTTCGCCCCGAAAACGCGGAGCAGGGCGAGCCGGAAAAGTTCTTTCTGTTGTGAGTTCATATTGCGATTCCCCATTGGTGCTTTGGGAGGGACTACTGGGCTTTGGCGGAGCGGGCCTGGCGCTCGATCATGCGATCCAGCTTCGCGTCGATCTGGGTCAGGCGTTGGTTCTGGAGTTCGGCCGCCGCCGCCAACTGGCTGGCCTCGCGGGCGACGCCATTGACCTTCTCGTGAAGGGCGTTGACGTCGGCCTTGCGCTCGGTGCGCAGTTCGTCAATCTGCTTCTCGACCAGGGCGAGCCGGTTCCGGTAATCACCCTCGGTGACAAAGCCTGGGACCTCCTTGACCTCGAGCGGCTGGGGCGAGAGTGTGGTTTGGTCTTTCTCCCCGAAGAGCGTCCGTTTTGCCTTCACCATCTGGTTGAAGAGCATGACCACAAAAGCCAGGCAGGCCGCCCAGGCCGCCAATTCGGCCGGCGCCATTAGTTGTGCGAGCATGTGAACCTCCTTTGGCGCTTCCTTGGCTGGTCGGCCGCGCTACGCTTTGCGCGCCCACTCCGGCCCTTGGAAGCGATAGTGGGGCAGGCGTCCCGCCTGCCACGAGGGGCGCTACGCTTTGGGCTCCCACTCCGGCCCTTGGAAGGCCGTTCCCCCCGGCCTGAGCGCCTGCACCCGGTCATAAACGGCCTGTTGCTGTTCGGGCGTGATCGTCCCCCGCTGGACCGCCTGCTGGATGAGCGGCGCCACTTGCTCGAGGATGGTCAACGCTCCGTCCACGATCGCCAAAATTGCTGTTGCTTCCATATTTGTTTGATGTAGTTGCGGCAGAAAAAGCGGGCCAGACAAACAGACAGAAAAATGGGGTCAGAACAATCTGTCTTGCATCTTTCTGCCTCCGTCTTTCTGCCCTCACCTTTCCGCCTTCGTTCATCTTTCTGCCTTTTTTTCCGCGTATTCCGCGTATTCCGCGGTTCTTATAAATTTGTTTTCCACCTTTCTGCCTTCGTTCATCTTTCTGCCCCCATCTTTCTGCCTTTTTTCCCGCGGTTCTTATTTCCCTCCGTTCGTCACAGTCAGCGTCACCGGCGGCCCCAGCGCCGGCGCCACCGAATTCGTGGCCATCCACGCCACCGCCTGGCTCACCGCCGCCTGAAGCACCGCCAACCCCTTGTCCAGCGCCGCCCGATTGGCAGCGCTCGGGTCTCCCTGGTAGGCGTCGCGGAGCGCCAGCGCGCGCCCAAACCAGGCCGGCGCCTCCGCCCGCACACTGTTCGCCGCCGCCTGGAGCCCCGGAACCGAGGCGAGCGCCGCCCGGTTTTGGCACTCCCACTGCACAAAACCGTGCAGCACGTCATAAGAAGTCGCCAGGCTGACATCCGCGCTATACAGCACCTTGTCCCCCTTGTATGGTCCGCTCGGGTCGAGCGTCCCGCAGCCGGCCAGGGTGCATCCGAGCAGTCCGCCGGCCGCCAGCGCCGCCACGAACCATAGCATCAGGCTCTTCAGTGGGGCGAGGCCCCCGCCGCCCCCTGGCTCTCCCGGCGGTGGGGCAAGGCTCCCGTCCCCCACCTTCGCTATCCCCGCCCGCAGGAACGCCGTGGCCAGGGCGACCAACCCGGCGTAAACCTCCGGCGGCAACTGCCACCATTTCTGCCACGACCCAAACAGGAGCGCCCCGGCCGCCAGGCACGTCAGGTAGGTCTTCCGGCCCTGGAACCATTGCTGCAATGCATTCATACCATTCGCCTTTCCTCTTCTCTGTTCGCGTTACCAAACCTTTACGCCTCCGTTTTCTCATGCCTGGCGCGAAACGCCAAATGCTCCATTGGCTGCATTGGCTGTATTGGCTCATTTTTCACTTTTTCGACGCTGACCCCTCCAGCGGAGGCCAGTCCGCACCGGTCTGGCGGCAGACGGTTCAGTTGGCCGGCCGGATTTCGCGCGGAGGAACCGCCGACCGGGAGCAGGCGATCCTGGTGAGCGGATGCCCCGCTCAGGAGTTCACGCTCTTAGGAATTGTGACTTTCGCCCGGCTGGAGGAGGCAGAGGTGTTTGCCCGCGGCTTTGAACCTGGCGACGGCGGCCTGGGCGTCAATGCTGATGGGCGGGAAGGTGTTGAAATGGAGGCCCAGAATCTGACTGCAGCGGACGAAGTCGGCGGCCTTGATGGCATCGTCAATCCCCATGGTGAAGTTATCGCCGAGGGGCAGGGCCGCGAAGGTCAACCGGCTCGATTCGCCGATGAGTTTCATGTCCATCGTGAGCGCGGTGTCGCCGGCGTAATAGAAGTTGCCCTGGGCGCTCTGGAAAGTGAAGGGAAGTATCGCGGCCCTGATTTCCCCGGGCCATGACATGATAGACAGCCCCGGCATACTCGAGGCGAATCTTCCGAGCCATCGGCGCGCATCCTGCGCGCAATCGGCCGTTCCGTCAGGCCATGCTTCCGTTTTCCGGGAGTGGCCCCCATCCCGCGTTATTTGCCGATCGCGTCGTTTATCTTCCGGGCTAGAGTTTCCGCCTCCTGATCGGTAAAGGCGCCCGAAATTTCCGCCCTTCCGCCCGAGATTTCCGTTTGAATAACCGGCGCGCACCGAATCCGGCCATCAAAGATTATGGCCAGCCTTTTGTGAAGATTTTCGCGCGTCACCTCGGCAAACCGTTTCCGGCCTTCGTCGGTGAAAATGATCTCGATTTGCGGCGCCCCTCGCGGGTCGCTGGCCACTTTGGCCGACTGCACCGCCGCCTTGTCCAGCAACACTTGCTTCTGCACGTAAAGCGTCTCCAGATGCGGTTGGCCGCCGGTCGTGTTCTCCGAAACGAGAGTCATCCGCTCGGCATCATCCGACGGAGCGTCCAGGACCAGCCGCATCTGGAAGACCGGCGGTTTTGGCGCTTGAGCCGCGTGCTCGGCGGACTTGGCGGCATCCAGCTTCAGTTCGGAGCGAAGTCGCGCCGCTGTTTTCGCAATCAAGAGCGCATCAGCGGTCCGGTTTTGGCTCTTGAAAAAATTCGTGCAGCGGCTGACCACCTCGGGCACATACGGGCAAAGCGCGAAGGCCTGACGGAAGGCGGAATCAGCCGCGCGGGTCATTCGCGCCCGGTCCGGCTCACTGGCGGCGTGCTCCGCCCGCCACGCGTAGAGACCGGCAACACACGACCGCCAATGGGAAAAACTCCTGGCCGCATAATCGTTTTGCACGAACCGCGGGTCGCCTTTGAAGCCGCCCAGGTCTTTTCGCAAAAAAACTTTCTCCGCAAAGTCGCTTATCGCCTGGACCGGCGTCTGGTCGTTGAGCCACTCACCAATCATTCCACCCACGCGGCCGCGCCAATACTCACGGTCCTGCCGTAGAGTTTCCTGGGACAACTCCGGCAGCGGCTGACGGCTGATCTTCATAATCAAACCGTGCGGCTCCAGATACGGATACATCCAGTCGAGCGCAAAACTTTCTTCGAGGTAGCACTCGCGCTCCGGATTCTTATCGAAGATGAGTTTGGCCAGCAGCCCATTGATTTCCATCACGGCGACCTGGCCGCTGACCTGGATTCTGCCTTCAACCTGGTTGACGACTTCCCCCGGCTTGAGTTGATGATTTTGCAGCCGCCGCATCGCGTCTTGCAGGTAATCTTGAAAGCACTTTTGCGAGTCATTGCCCGTGGGAATGTAAATGCTCCTTTTGCCAGGACGCCTCGTCTGAGCATCGGCCTGGGCTTCCAGGCCCCCCCAAATGCCCCTGGTGCGATCCTCTATTCTCTGCTGCAAATTATTTACGGCCTCTTCGGCGGCTTTAAAACCGGGATCGTCCCGGCTTTCGGCGTTTAAGGAAAACAGTGTTTGCTCGGCCTCGTGCCTTTGAACATCCAAACTCTGAAGTTCGCTATCCGAACGTCTCGCCTTGATAAACTGATTGAGCAGCTTTGACCGCTCGCCGTAGGTGTTCTGCAAGTATTCAAGATACGTGCTGTCAACCAGGGCGTTCTGGGTGAGCGCGTAAAATGGATCGGCATCCACGTGCGACCTGCAAAACGCGGTCGGCAGTCCCCGTCCGGTATCGGTGCCGCCGAAGTAAATGCTGCCGGCGGGAATGGCATTGACGATGCCATCAATCGCCATCTGCGTGTATTCAGGCTCGCAGTTTACGACATGGTCGTAGGCCAGGCAGATTTCCAACACGGGCTGCCAATAGCTGGTGCGCAGACTCCGGTCGGCGTTCTTGCCCCCCTTGGAATACTGAGGGTGACGTTCTTTAAAACTCTCATACATGTTGGTCACCGTCTGCCAATCGCCTCTGGTTGCCGCGTCAAAAAAGCGCTGAAATACCGGTGAAATCTGTTCTCCCGCCGCCGCCGCCAGGGTCTGTGATTGTTTCTCTTTGGCTGCGGAAAATGCTTCCAGCCGGACGATCTGCTGCTCGCGCAGCGACCTGGAATTGTGCGCCTCGCTGTGCGTGGCCTCCGTTTTGCACCGGCCGACGCAAGCGATCATTGCCCCGACAATAATCAGCACGGCCAACACCGTCGCCGGGCGCAGGTGCCGCGCGCGCGACGGGTCCACCACGGCGGCAACGCGGTTGCCCAGTCGGGACGAGCGCGCCATGGGAATCGCCGCCGCCTGCGGCACGCGCCGAAAAGTTCTGGCAATTTCAACCAGGTGCCCCGCATAGTCCGAGGCCTTGCAGCCGCCGTTCAGGACCAGGTCGTCACAAGCCTGCTCGCGCTCGACGCACATCCTCCGGTCCGCCAGCCAGACCAGCGGGTTGAACCAGTAAAGCGCGCAAACCAGCCGGGTCAGCATCTGCGTCAGGCAATCCCGCCGCTTCACGTGCGCCAGTTCGTGTAACAGAACGATCCGCCGCCGGTCCCCCGACCATTGATCGGCTTGCGCCGGCAGCAGGGCGACCGGTCGCCACCACCCCCACGTCATCGGCATCACAGGGTCAGCCGACTGCAACAAAGTCACCGGCCGCCCCAGGCGCAATTCTTCGCACAATTGCTGCAGCAGCAGCCCCCATTCGGCGCTCTTTGGCGCGCGCGCCTGGCGTGAAATCCTGTGCAGCCGCAGCCGGGCAACCGTCAGGGAAGCTAAAACCAGCCCAACCCCGCCAAGCCAGGCGACCAGGGCGAGGACCAGCCAGCTTGTGCTGAAGTGCGTGGCGAGGCCTTGAGTTCCCGCGGGCTGGATGCCATCGGCGCGGGAAGTTCCAGCGCGTGCCGCCGAAGTCGGCGTTGGGTCGCGAGCAAATCCCGCCCCGGCGGTGGGCGCCAGTTCCAACGCCAGCGAAAACTGGTTGCCGGAATTGAAGCCGGTGGAAACCGACCACAGCGGCCTGTGCCAGGGCGGCAGCAGCGAGGAAAGCAACGGCAGACAAGGCAGACTGACCACCGCCAGCAGCCAGATCAAGTGCCGGGTCGCCGCGGAGGCGCGCCGCCAGCCGAGGCACAACCCGCCCGCCAGCGCCAGGACGACGAAGCTCTTGAGCGCCGCGTCAAGAAACACCGCGGCGAATTTGCAACTCTGAACATAATGGGAGACGATTTCGATCCACGCATTCATGTCAACGGCCCTCCTTTTTGGCTTGCTTGATCATCTGCTGCAGCTTGCTCCATTCTGCGTCGGAAAGCCGGGTATCGCCCGTCTCCAACAGCGCCGCCATCGCCTGTGGGACCGACCCTTGAAAGAAAATGGAGACGACCCGTTTCAACGCGGATCGGCTGGCGGCTGCCCGCGACACACGCGGCAGATAGACGTAACGCGCGCCCTCCTGCCGGTGTTTGAGGTGCCCTTTTTCCTCCAGAATCCGCAGCAGGGCGCGGACGGCGGAATAGCTGGGAGGATCCGGCAGCAGGGTGAGAACTTCGGCGGCCGTGGCTTGTTGTTGCGCGTGGAGAACGTCCATGATCTGGCGTTCGCGCCGGCTGAGGTGCTGTTCCGTGCTCATCTTCAAGGTGTTAAAAATTTAGCATAGCGGGCCGGGGTGTCAACAGAAAAATTCTAAAATATCAGCCGTCGGCGCGGCCGAGAACCGTTCCGAGCCGGACCTGGCGGGAGAGGGGCCGGCCCGGAGGGCGGAGTTCCACGACGCCCTGTCCACGACGAGCGCCTTGCAGCGCCCTTGGTAAAGGCGCCCGAACACCCCGTGACGCGAATTGTAGCGTTGCGTGTAAGCGCCTTGAAACCATTTCATCCCCGCGGGCAACGTCGCCTCCGGCGTCTCCAGCAGCAGGTGATAGTGGTTGCTCATCATCACCCAGGCGTGAAGGCGCCAGCCGGTCCTTTCCCAGGACTCTGCCGGCGTTTCCAGCCACAGGTTCCGGTCACGATCCTCGGCGTAAATGTCGCGGCCCTGGTTTCCCCGGGCCATCACATGATAGAGAGCCCCGGCATACGCGAGGCGAATCTTCCGAACCATCGGCGCGCGTCCAGCGCTCAATCGGCCGTTCCGTCAAGGCCTGTTCCCAATTTCCGGGACTGCCCCTGCTAAAACGTGTCTGGGCCAGCGCGGCCTCGTATTCGGCGCGGTCGCGCGCGACTCGCAGTTGGCAGGCCATGCGGGTCTGCTGCAACTTCTCCCGCGCCAGTTCCACGTCGCGCGGGTCGTCCTCGAGATAAAGAATCAACACCGGATTATTCATCGCAGCCCCCTGGCTGAAATCATGGGGTCACGTGCTGCAGGCGCACCACGCTGCCCGGTGGTGGTTCGTTGACCACGGCCCAAAAAGCGCCCACTTGCTTGACCGCCTCGACGAATTCCTGAAATTCGACCGGTTTGACGATATAGGCGTTGACGCCCAGTTGGTAGCTCTTGACCAGGTCTTGCTCTTCGCGCGAGGAGGTCAACACCACCACCGGGGTCATTTTGAGCTGCGGGTCGCTCTTGATCTGCCGCAGCACCTCGATGCCGTCCACTTTGGGCATCTTCAGATCCAGCAGCACGACGGCGGGCTGGCCGTTGGTTCGGTCGGCGAACTGGCCGCGCCGATACAGGAAGTCGAGGGCTTCCGCGCCGTCGCGGAGGGCGACGACCTCATTGGCCAGGTTGTTTTGGGCCAACGCATTGAGCGTCAGTTCGGTGTCGCGGGGACTGTCGTCCACCAGGAGGATGCGTTTCAGCGGGATGTTCATGGCGGTCTTTGCTTTCAGTTGACTGGGTTTGGTGATGATGACGGCTTCAAGGTGAAGTAAAAAGTCGCGCCACGGTCCAAAGCGCCCTCGGCCCAGGTGCGCCCGCCGTGCCGGGCGATGATGCGCCGCACGTTGGCCAGGCCGATGCCGGTGCCTTCAAACTCCTCCGCCCGGTGCAGACGCTGGAAGACGCCGAAAAGCTTGTGGACATACTGCGGGTCGAACCCGACGCCGTTGTCGCGAACGAAGAGGATAACCCGCTCGCCCTCCAGGCCGTCGCAGCCGATCTCGATCTGCGCCGGGCTGCGCGGGCGGCTGTATTTCACGGCGTTGCCCAGCAGGTTGGCAAGGACTTGTTTGAGCATGGCAGGGTCGCCCAGCACCGAGGGCAGCGGCGGGATCTTCCAGATAATGTTCCGGCCGCGCGTGGCCGTTCCGAGGCACTGCATGCTCTCTTGCACCAATCCATCCAAAGAGACACGCAGCTCACACATCTCCGCGCGGGCCATGCGGGAAAACCCCAGCAGGTCGTCAATCAACACGCCCATCTCCTTGCTGGCGTCCACAATGGTCTTGAGAAGACGCCGGCCCTTGTCCGAGAGCTGGCCTTGGGCCTCGTGCGCGAGCATGTGCACGTAGCCCTGCACATGCCGCAACGGCGCGCGCAGGTCGTGGGAGACCGAATAGCTGAACGCCTCCAGTTCCTTGTTGGCGGCTTCGAGCTGGGCGGTGCGGTCTTGGACGCGCTGCTCCAGTTCGGCGGCATGGCGCTTGGTCGCTTGCAGCAAGTGGGCAAGTTCGATCGCAATGGCAATCTGCCCCGCCACTTCGCCCGCAATCTCCATTTCTTCCGGAGTAATAGCCCTGGCATCTTCCCAGCCGACATTCAACGCGCCGATCAATCCGTTTGCCGAAAGAAGTGGCACGTTGATAGAGGACCGAATTCCTTCTGCCTGGAGGAGTTGCGCCACGGCGGATGGCGACGTCACCCTGGACATATCCTCAATGATTTCCATGCTGCCTTGCCGAAGGATTTCCAAATCTCCATAGGCTTCCTCCGCCAAGTCCTTTCCCGTTCGAACCATGGTCTCGCCTTTGACCTCGGCCGCGAATACCTGCACCTGCTTCTTTTCCAGATCAAAGATGCCGACACTGGCGCGTTGGCAATGCAGCACGCCGCGGAGGTGCTGAAGGGCCGTCTGAGCGATGGCTTCGGGCGATTCGACGGCCTGTAGAATAGCCCGGTCGATTCTCTGCAGGCTCCGCAAACGCTCGGTCAGCCCGCGCAAGCCTTCCTCCATCCGCTTGCGCTCGGTGATGTCCGTGATCGAGCCGATCCAGCGGACGGGTTTCCCAGCCGCCGCCCGGGTGACCGCCCCACGGGCCGACCACCACTGATACACCCCGTCTTTCCGTCGAACCCGATACTCGGCAACATAGGGCGCACGCCCCTCCAAGTGAGCCTGAACCGCGGCCATGACGCGTTCCCGGTCCTCCGGATGCACTGATGCCACCCAGCCCCCCAGCGTTCGCGGAAACTCGCCCGGACCATAACCGAGCGTCTTGTCGATATCGCCGAACCACTGGACGCCCTGCTTCAGGTCCCATTCATAGACCACATCGTTTGTGGTTTGTGCGGCAATGCGAAACCGTTCCTCGCTCGCGCGCACCGCCTCCTCCGCCTCTTTGCGCTCGATGATGTCCGAGGCAAAATTCAGCCTGGCCGTCAAGGGAGCAGCCCCGGAATTCTGAATCCTGTTCATAACTCGACCGCCACCTTGGTTGCGTAGCCCTTCTCCAGCAGCAGGTGGTAGTGGTTGCTCATCATCACCCACGCCTGAAGGCGCCAGCCGGTCTTTGCGCAGGCCTCTACCAGCCTTTCCAGCCACGGCTTCCGGTCGGGATCATCGGGGTAATTATCGCGGCCCTGATTTCCCCGGGCCATCAGATGATAGACAGCCCCGGCGTACTCGATGCGAATCCTCCAAACCATCGACTCGCATCCTGCCCTCAATCGGCCGTTTTGTCAAGCCATGTTTTCGGATTTCCGGGGCTGGCCCTTTGACCGTCCCCGGAGCGGACTCGTCACTCGTTTGGCGCCTCGACGTGCCGCCCTTGGGCGGAGAGCAAGAACTTCTGGGCCCGCTCGAGATCGTCGGTGTTGATGAGATCGACGTTGTTCGCCAGCATTTCCTGCCAGAAGACAGGTTGATCGGGCGCGCCCCAGAAACGGACGCGGCGCCCCTGTTGATGGGCCTTGGCGACGATTTCTTTGAGTTTGGACCGCTCGGCCGCCGGCATCGGGCCGGAGCCACGCCACTTGAAATTCGAGGCCCAATCGCAGCTTATCCACGGGACCAGGCTCGCCGGGGCCTGCGAGTCCAGATCAGCCGGGTCTCCGTCCAGTGCTGCGTAGCGGAGGGATTCGCCGGCGAACATCTCCTTCGAGCGGTGGCCGGTGATGATCACGGTGATGGCGTTGGTCTGCTTGGCGCCTTCCCGGAAAGCCGTGAGGACGTCTGCATATTCCTTGAGCATGTCCCGCAACACCGGGTAGGAGGTTCTCCAATCACCCTTGAATTCGACCAGGAGGGTGAATTCCGGCCCGGCCGGATAGACGTGCCCGCCGTTCTTTTTCGCCCGCTCCCGCAGGGGATCGAGATAGAGGGCTTCGAGGGTGCGTCCCGCCTTTACCTGGAGCCGACTATGGGCGACGAGGAGTTGGCCATTGACGAGATGGACATCGGCTTCGACGCTGCAAAAGCCGTGCTCCAGCGCGTCGAGCAACGGGCGCGGGTGCTCATAGTCGTTGTGGGCATGGACGCGAGTGAGCGGGACCGGTTCGGTTTGGGCCAGCGAGAAAGCCAGAAAGAGAAAGAGAAACAAAAGGGTCAGTCCCGGAATTCTGAATCCTGTTCGTAACTCGACCGCCACGTTGGTTTCGTAGGCCTTCTCCGGTCGCCTCCTTAACTCTTGCATTCCGGGTCGGGCATCCAGCCGAGTTTGCGGGGATCGACGAAGAGGACGTGGCCGCGCTGGGGGGGCCATGAAGTCGCTCAAGCTCAGGTCGTTACTTTGCTTCATCGGGTTCAGAGCCGGGCAGCCCTTCTCTTGACGCGATAGGGCACGGCATCTGGCGGCTGTTGAGGACGTTCGCCGCCATGATGGCGCCATGCTCGGTAAAGGCGTAGGGTAAGTATTTGATATTCTGCCCGCGCTTCAAGGTCACAAATTGTGACCTTGAACGCCACAAATCCTCAGCCTCGTGCTTGCTCAACCGAAACATGAAATCGGCCGGGAACTTTTCTTCATTGAGTTTCTTGCGCGAGAGCCGCGGCCGCAGCTTGCCGCGAGCGCGGCGTCGGGGCGGAAGCGGATGGCGGTCAGGTTCACGGCCAGCCCGCGCCGCGCGATGCGCTTCTTCAAGCCGTCCAAATATTCCGGCCTGGCGGCGGACGAGGTGAAGGCCTCGCCGCGGTGGGTCGAGAGCAAACCGGTGAGCTTGTAGCCGGCGGATGCGATGCTGCCCCGAACGGGCGAGCGGATGCCCCGCCGACGGCGCTTGACCAAATCGGGCGCAAGAGCGATTCGGATGGTGGAACAAAACCAAGGGCCGGAGGGAACTGGCGCTGGCCTGGCGCCCCCAGTTCCTTTCGGTTCGAAAGTGTGTGAAATGCTCTTACCTGCCGCCGGGCGCTAGAACCAGATGGGTGACTGAATCCCGACACGTCGGGACCGGAGGCGGGTCCGAAATCAGACAAGAAATGACAGGTTCGAGTCCCGCTCTGCAAAGCAGGCTCTTGGGCAGCGGCGAGTAACCTGATGAAGAAAAGAATCGGGCACGGCAATTTTTTTACCTGTTGACCCTCGCCCTAATGGGTGACCCTTTCACTTTCGCTTTCACTTTCGACACGCGGCGGGCAAACCACTTGTGCATCCGGTAAGCTGACTTGAATGCCGTGTGTTGGGGGGAGCGAGTCGGTTGATCTCCGCGATGAGGAAATCGCCTTCAATGGCGCGTTTCATCATCTTGAAATCTGGTGACCGAACGAAGTGGTCTGGGGAACGTACTCCCAGGAGGGCGGCGTGGGTTTCTGACGATCGAGCATGGCCAGGAAGTCGCAGAAATGGACGACCATTTCGCCGCGCGTCCGGGACGGAGCGGTGCTGTCAATGATGACCCTGCCGAGGCACTTCCGGTCCTCGCGCCTGGGGTGGTTCAGCAGGGCGGAGGAACTGACCTCGGTAATCCAGATGAACTTCGGGTAATCAAGTTCGATAAACCTCTTGGCAAGGGCGGGGTTGAAGCGTTTATCCGCGGCGTCCTGGCGGATTTTGTTCTGGAATTCGACGGACGGCATCAAGAAGGTCCGGAATTCGAGTCGGTTAAGGAGACCGCGGAAGTCGGGACGGAGATGGAGGATGAGCTTTTTGTACGTCGTGTGCTTGGAATCCCCGGTCTTGAGGGAGAGAAAGGCGGCGATTGCCTGCCGGGACATGCTTTCGGCCTCCTCGCCTCGAAGGGTTACCTCTGGCGGCACAACGGCAATGATGTCCTCGACGTCAGCGAAGGGAAGGTTCCTGCCGTGGAGTTTGAAGATTGGCATCGATTGATAGGGGCCGCTGGCGTCGTCGTGGACGATGAAGGCCGGGATGCGTTGGATGGCCGCGGTGGCTTTGGCCTTGTGGTCGTAAGTGTGGCCGATGCAAACGAGGGCGTGATTATCGGTGCAAAGAATGACGGGAAGTCCACTTTCAATGTAGCGGTAGGCGATGTCAGCGAGTTTGACCATCCTGACGAAGCCGCGCTGGATTTCTTGTGCGCGGCGTGTGCCTTTCCTGGGGGATGGAAAGGCCGCATCGATGTGGTCGGAGCAGTCGTCGAGTGCTTGGCTGGAGTAGTTCCAAGCTGAGAGGCCCATCGCTTCGAGTGCATCCAGTATTTGCCTCAAGTTGAGGCCGAATTCAGCGGGCAGGGCCCGGCCCATGGCGCCTTTAGCCTTGGCGAATTGGTTTATTTCGGAGGGAAGGAATTCGCGGTGACCGAAGCGGCGACTCATATAGCGAGCGAGCATCCACAATGAGGCCTGAGCGCAGGCGCCGACCTGGGTGTCCTGCTGGATGAATGGCATGCCGTTGACGATGAGGCTGTGTCCAAGAATGTGGACCGGGAAAACGGCACGGCAGTGGACAAATTCGCGGTCGGGATTGGCCAAGGCGGGTTTGAGGACGGTGCGGCCGACGCGTTGGAGGTCGATGGGCCGCAGGATGAGATAGCCCAGGTAATGGTCCCCGAAGGTGTCGATGCGGTGGAGGTCGTCAACGGTCACTTGGGCGGCGAAGAAGTGGACGCGGACAGCGCGGCACGGATATCTCTTGAAGGCTTTGCTGTAAAAAGCGGCGAACTCGTCCTGGTAATCCATATCGACATACTCGCGCTCGAACACTGCCGTTTGGCAGTTTAGCGGTGAGGCGTACAGGGCTTCGAGTGTCGCCTGGATGGGGTGAACGTTCCCGCGATAGGGAGCAGCAGCTCGCAGGAGGTGTTCTTCGAACTCAGAAGAGGGAAACTTAGTTACCAGGAATTCCTTGTTCATAAAAAACAGGAGGCAGCCTCCCGCTGAAGGAAGGCCGCCTCGAATTAAACTGCTGTTTGTTGGACGAAGTCTAGCGGATGAACCGACGAGAGGCGGTCGCCATGGACCGCGCGCGCGCCGAGTCGTAAGCTTCGACTTCCCTCTCGACCCTTACGGAGACGTCGGACCAATACTTCGGCCAGTCCGTCCGAGCAAGGATCGTGTTGACGTGTTGTTGCTGCTGTTGATTTCCCTGGGCCGAGCACACCTGAACTGTTTCCGTCGTCACGGTGCGTCCCGCCGTGCGGGCTTGGTCTGGCATAGTTGAGCGATTGGTTCAGTAAAACGCCACTGTTTCTACACCGTTTATTACAGTAAGCAAGCGAAAAAGTTGTGCCCGCTTGCCGGGAATTCCGATTTCCTCCAAAGCAGACGCTATGCCATAAGAGGAATTTCGCATCTGAGCTCCTCCAGAATCTGGCTTCCGGGGGGGGCTTTGAGAACAGGCTCTATGGCAGAATCTGTGGGCCAAAGTCGCCATCCGGGTGCTGGTTCCGGGCGCGTCCTGTGGGACCTGTGTGCCAAAATGGCGCGCCAGCAAAGGGATGACGAGTTTTCCGCTTTGGCCCATGGCTTGCGGAGGCAACCCATTGCCGCCAGACAGTGGTCACCAGACGTTTGCATGAATTTCGGGGCCAACATCGGAGCGTAAATCGTTCTCTTGCAATAACATGCGATGGCATCCGTCTGAGGCGTCGAGGTGGCTAACCCACATATTCTGCGGAGGAGGCTGAAAAACATAAGTGGCTGGTAATCAACGAGCACTGACATCGTCTGGCTCGTAGACGAGCAAACCGTGCAGGGTGTCGAAATTGTGGCCAACTGTCGCAATTTCGCTAATTCCGAGGCGGCGGGCGGCGGCAACTGCCACCATTTCTGCCACGACCCAAACAGGAGCGCCCCGGCCGCCAGGCACGTCAGGTAGGTCTTCCGGCCCTGGAACCATTGCTGCAATGCATTCATGCCATTCGCCTTTCCTCTTCTCTGTTCGCGTTACCAAACCTTTACGCCTCCGTTTTCTCATGCCGGGCGCGAAACTCCTAATGCTCTATTGGCTGTATTGGCTGTATTGGGTAATTTTTCACTTTTTCGACGCTGACCCCTCCAGCTGAGGCCAGTCCGCACCCGTATGGCGGCAAACGGTTCAGTTGGCCGGCGGATTTCGCGCGGAGGAACCGCCGACCGGGAGAAGGTGGTGCTGGCGAGCGGATGCCCCGCCCCGGGGGTTCACGCTCTCAGAAATCGTGACTTTCGCCCGGCTGGAGGAGGCAGAGGTGTTTGCCGGCGGCTTTGAACCTGGCGACGGCGGCCTGGGCGTCAATGCTGATGGGCGGGAAGGTGTCGAAATGGAGGCCCAGGACCTGACTGCAGCGGACGAAGTCGGCGGCCTTGATGGCATCGTCAATCCCCATGGTGAAGTTATCGCCCAGGGGCAGGGCCGCGAAGGTCAACCGGCTGGATTCGCCGATGAGTTTCATGTCCATCGTGAGCGCGGTGTCGCCGGCGTAATAGAAGTTGCCCTGGGCGCTCTCGACCACGAAGCCGCCGGGGTTGCCGCCGTAAGAACCGTCGGGCAGGCTGCTGGAATGGATGGCGTTGACGAATTTGACCCGCCCGAAATCGAAGTTGCAGCCGCCGCCATGATTGAGCGGGTGGGATTTGGAAAGGCCCTGTTTGCCGAGCCAAACGGTGACTTCGTAATTCGCAATGATGGTGGCGCCGGTTCGCCGGGCGATGTCCGCGGCGTCGGCCAGGTGGTCGAAGTGCCCGTGCGAGATGAGAATGTAGTCGGCCGGCACGGTGCGCGCATCCACGGCCTTGGCCAGTTCGTTGCCCCTAATGAACGGGTCGAAGAGCAGGGTCTTTGCTCCAACCTGCGCCGCAAAACAGGCATGTCCGTAATAGGTCACTTTCATATTCCGACTCTTAGTTGAATGGCCAGTGCATCGGCCGAAATATCCACACTGTGGGGGCGGAGGTCAATCGCATTTGGGGCCGGGCGGCTAGGGGGGCCGGCGCGCGCCCCAAAACCGCGCCTAAGGATGGGCTGACGCACCCAGGACAAACAAAATGGGACCACGCCCCATTTCATGCCAATCGAGAATTAATAGAGAACCGCGGTTTCTCAAAAAAAAGTCTTAGGCGAGGATTTGAGCGCGCGCGGCCCGGGATTGACAGGGGAGTGGGAGTGGGATAGTTAGTGCGTTAACGCGCCAGATGAAGGCCTTGCTTGCCAATATCCGACATGTCGCCCTGGACCTGGATGGCACGGTCTATCTGGGCGGCAGGTTGTTCAAGAGCACGAAGCCATTGCTGGGGTTGCTGGATGAATTGGGCGTGGGCTACACGTTCCTGACCAACAACCCCTCCAGGAGCACCGCGGAGTATCTGGCGCACTTGCGCCAGGTCGGCATCGAGGCGAGCAGCGGGCAGCTTTACACCTCGACCCAGGCGACGATTGAATATCTGCGGGCACATTGGCCGGGGGTCCGGCGGCTGTTTGTCCTGGGCACGGCCGGGTTGTGCCAGGACCTGGAGGCGGCCGGATTGACGCTGCTGCCTGACGATGCGGGGGCTTGTCCCGACGCGGTGCTGGTGGGCTTGGACTCGACGCTGACGTATGCGCGGCTCTGCCGGGCGGCGTGGTGGATTAAGCAGGGCAAACCTTACTTCGCCACGAATCCAGACCGGGTTTGCCCCACCGACGAGCCGACCGTGCTGGTGGATTGCGGCTCGATCACGGCGGCCTTGAAGGAGGCGACGGGCTGCGCGCCAAAGGCTGTGCTGGGCAAGCCGGACCCGGCGATGCTGGAAGGGATTATGCGGCGGCACTCGTTGCGTCCAGAAAACCTGGCCATGGTGGGGGACCGGCTTTATACGGACATGGCGATGGCGCGGCGGGCCGGGGCGGTCGGGGTGTTGGTGCTGAGCGGGGAGACCACGGCCGCCCAGGCGCAGAGGGAGCAACCGCCACCCGATTTCATTTTTCCCACGCTGGCGGAGTTCGGCGGCCAATTGCGCTTAGCGCGGCGCGGGCGCAACCGAAGTCCGGGGAGAAAGCCATCCTCCGCCAAGCCGCGGGGGCGTTCCCCCGCCGCGCCGCCGACGATGGGGAAGGAAAGGCCTTGTGTGCGTGGAGGAAAAGTCCTGGCGGATTGCGTCGATTTTGACAGGCAGTAATATGGCGCGGGGGGTTGCAACCGAGGCGTTAGCAGACTTCGAAATTTGAAATCCGAAATCCGAAGTGCTTGTCAATGTGCCTGCAAGACGGAGCGGGGAAGTCCCTTTGAGCAGCGGGCGCAGGCGATTAGGGGCCTGAGCGGGGCGCCGCTGGACCTGCTGGTGGTTGGCGGGGGCATTGTCGGTAGCGGGATAGCGCGGGACGCGGCGATGCGGGGGCTGCGCATCGGCCTGGTGGAGCAGCACGATTTTGCTTTTGGCACGAGCAGCCGCTCCAGCCGCCTGCTCCACGGCGGGCTGCGTTACCTGGCGCAAGGGCGGATTGGACTGGTGCGCGAAGCGAGCGTGGAGAAAAAGGTCATTCACCATATTGCGCCGCACCTGGCCGAGCCGCTGGCGTTTATTTTCCCGGCGTATCGCGGCAACCGTCATTGGGTGCTCTGGCAACTGAAGATCGGCGTCAAGGTCTATGACTTGCTCTGCGGGGGGCGCAATTTGGGCAAGTCGAGTTGGCTGAGCCGGGAGGCGGTGCTGGCGCAAGTGCCGGCCTTGAGCGGGGAGGGATTGGCCGGGGCGGTGCGCTATTACGATGGGTTTACCAACGACGCGCGGCTGACCCTGGATACCCTGCGCTCGGCGGCCCGGAGCGGGGCCATGGTCGTGAATTATTGCCGTTTCAAGCAGGCGGCGCGGCAGGGCCTTTGGGAATGCGAGTTGGAGGACGTGCTGGCCGGCAACCAGTTGTGCGTGCAGGCGCGCACGGTGGTCAATGCCACGGGACCCTGGGCCGATGGCCTGCCGCACAGCCGGGTCAAACTGCGCGCCACCAAGGGCATTCACCTGGTGGTCCAGGGGTCGCGGCTGCCAGTGCCTGCGAGCGTCGTGATGACCCAGGGCGAACGCATCCTCTTTGCCATTCCCTGGGGCGAACGGACGATCCTCGGCACCACGGACACCGATTACAGCGGACCCATTGAGGACGTGCGGGCCGATGATTCAGATATCGGCTATGTCCTCAATGTCGCCAACCAGTTCTTCCCCAAGGCCCGGCTGCGGGCTTCGGACGTGCTGAGCGCCTGGGCCGGGTTAAGGCCGCTGATAGCAGATGCCAGTGGCAAACCGTCGGATGTCTCGCGCTCGCACGAGATTCGCAGCCCCGAGCCGGGCTGGTGGGACGTGGCGGGGGGCAAGCTCACCACTTATCGGCTGATGGCGGAGCAGACCGTGGATGGGGTGGTGGCATGGTTAAAGGAGTCAAACAGGTCAAGCAAGGCAAGACGGGGGAATGGGGCATTTGGGCGGTGCCGGACGGCGGCAGAGCCGTTGCTGCCAGTGGCGGAGACGGCGGGTCTGAGCGGCATCCTGCCGCCGGAACTGAGCCGCCGGGCGGTGGAACACTACGTCGCCAACGAATGGGCCTTCCACCTGGACGACGTGATGCTGCGGCGCACGAGCTGGCACTACTATTCCACCGAGGCCCCTCAGTTGGCGGAGCGCGTGGCCGACTGGATGAGCCAGTTGCTGGGCTGGTCGGCCCAGGGGCGGGCCGCGGAACTCGAACGCTATGCCCGGACAACCGCCAAGGGGGCGCCTGGCATTGTGCCGACGCGGGTTGAATGAGAATCCTGGCCCTAGACCACGGCACCAGGCGCGTGGGCCTGGCCATCAGCGATGAGCTCAAGCTGATTGCGCAGCCGCTGGACTTTATCCCGGCCCAACCGTTTGCCGCGCTCCTGGCCCGGCTAAAGGAGTTGCTGCGGGAAAAGGAGGTGGAACTGGTCCTGGTGGGCCTGCCGCGCAATATGGACGGGAGTTACGGGCCGGCGGCCCTGCAAGTGCAGGCCTTCGTGGCGGCGTTGCAAACCGCGCTGACCGTGCCGATTCAGACCTGGGACGAACGCCTCACCTCGGTCCAGGCGAACCGCCTTTTAATTCAAGGCCACGTGCGCCGCGCGCAGCGCAAAGAGAAGGTGGACAAGCTGGCGGCCGCAATCCTGTTGCAGAGTTACCTCGACCGTCTGGCCGCTTAATTCCAACGGGAATTGGAATAAGGCGGGAATTCCTTGGCGCCGCCCGGCCGCAGCCGAAGTGCAGTTTTCCTTCTGTCCTCACTCGGAAAAGTCGAACCTGGCCGCGAAAAGACCGCTGGCAGGAAATTCTGCTGAGTGCCCTTTGGAGCTTGACGAGCAGGCGGAGATAAAGAATCCTTAGGTTATGCTTACAAGCACAGTCAGTGACCAGGGGCAAACGACCGTGCCGGCCGGGATCAGGAAGGCGCTGAAGGCGCCGCCAGGCACGGTCCTGGCGTGGGCGGTCAATGGGGCCACGGCCGAGGTCGTGCCATTGGCCAGGGCCAACGAGCGCAGACGGCGGAGGTGCGACTACCAGGCCTGCCTTAAAGGCCTCAAAGAGTCGCCTGCCGTGCCCGATCATCTCCTGGTTATTCGTCGCTCAAGCGAGACGTGAGCTTTTACCAGGACGCGAATTTTATTTTGCGGCTGTGCGTTCGCTCCGACGACCCGGAGGCCTTTTCGCGGAGTAAAAGAGCCCTCCGTTGGCTGGCGCGGCGGGAGCTGCCTGTGTCTGTTTCCCCGCTGGCTGTGTACGAGGTACGCAAGCACCTTTGGGGGCTCACGGAGGAAGTGAGGAAGGCTGGCGAGGAAAGGCTCAGTCAATATCTGTCGGAATGGGACGGCGTCGTTACTGGCTGGGCAGAGGCGATTGACTCTGCCCTGGCCGTTGCCAGCGAGTTTCGCGAGCGCCTGGCGGTGGATTCAGCGGACACGCTCCACGTCGGCTGGGCGCTGGCGGAGGAATGCACGATGTTTGGTTCCTTCGACTCGGCCAGTGGCGCACGCGCACTGGCCTACGCTCGCGGGCTGAAGGTCTGGCCCGTTTTTGGCGCAGACGAGGCGCGAGCACCGAGCATATCCGCAGCGATCTGTGAGGTGCGAGCAACGAAGTCTGCGCCAAAAAGGACCGCCGAATACGTCACCGTATTTACGGCTCACAGTACTTAGCGCAAGGGCAAAACCGGCTTCCCCAGGGGACGAACTCAGGACTTCTTCCCGCCCGTCAGCAATTTTCATAGCGGCTAATCATTGCTTTTTGCGGGTGGCGCGCTGTTGCAGCCATGCAATGTCTGGGTTGTTAGGCGATGGCATCGATGGTCCTTCCTGCCAGCCAGGGCCAACAGGCGAGGCGGTCCTGGAGTCGCGCCAGCGCTTAATTTCCGCATGCCCGTCCACGAAAGAAAATCCAGCGGCAAAGTTATGATGGGTCGCGGGCATGTCCCCGGAAAAACGCGTCAAGTTTGGCTGGTCCCGGAAACCGGTCATGTCGACGCAGAAATTCCCATAGACATGAGCTTCCGCGCGCCCCTCGCAGAACAGCAGCGTGCGGCTGGGCCCAGGGTCCACTACATCGGTCATGCTGAGATAAACCCGCCAGGGCGGACTCGAGACCCCTGGGAAGCCAGTCTGCAACGTCCCGCCGGCGCCAGCAAAGCCGCCCAGATATATGAGCATCGACGTGCTCCGGACGCGGGGCACGCGCTCACCTGTGAGCGGGCCAAAGGCGGGAACGACGGTGGATCGGTCCCCCGGGCATTTCCAGATCCCGGCAGCATGGCTGCAGTACGACCACAGCGGACTTTTCTCCAGATCGACTCCAACGTCCCAATTGGAGGGGTTCCGTGGATCGGAATTGAGTACGCCTGTAACCCACGTGTAACGGTCCGCATCCGGATTGCCTCCTGTCTCGGAGTAGAGGAGGCGGTCGCCGTTTTCGTGGACATACTGAACCCAGGCCAGTGACAGCTGGCGCATATTGCTCATGCACATGATGCCCTGTGCCTTGATTTTGGATTTGTTTAACGCTGGCAACAGCAGGGCGGCCAGGATGGCGATGACGGCGATCACTACCAAAAGCTCGATCAACGTGAACCCCTCGCGTTTCGTGCCCGCGGCCCGTTGGCGGGCCCCTCGGAAGAAGGCTTCTTCCCGGTCGTCAGCAGGTTTCATAGGCGAAGGAGTTGGTTGCTCCGATCATACATCCGTGTTCCAGCCGAAAAAGGTATGGAGCAACTGCACAGCGTCACTGCGTTTTCCCGTCCGTCTTCTCCGCCGCTGCGATGTCGTGCCACGACGGCGCGCGCCAGAGGCGGACTTCTTCGGAAGTCCCCGAAATAAGGGTGTCTCCACCCGGTGGCAGAAAGGCGAGGCTATTCACAATGTCCCACCGGCCAGGGAGGTCGGGGTCCACCCAATCGTTAACGCCTTTGAGGGTCACTAGCTCTTGCCCCGTCCTTGGATTCCAGACCTTGATCAGCCCGTCAAAGGTCCCCGCCGCTATGCGCTGTCCATCAGGGGAGACGGCCGCGGAATAGAATGCATTTAGCGCCCGGCCAAATGACCGCACCTCACGGTGCGTTTCCACCTCCCATAGCCTCGCAGTGTTGTCCTGACTGACGGTGACCAGCCACTTCCCGTCAGGCATGAAAGCCACACCGGAGACCGCGTCTTTGTGGGCTTTCCAATCGGCTATACGCTCCTTGCGCAGAAGATCCCACACTTCAACGGTCCCGTCCAAATTGCCGACCGCCACCGCCACGTCGTTGGTCGTGAAACAAAGATCGCAGGACGGAGCTGCCGCAGAATTGGTTAGAGTCGCTACCTCCTCAAGCCTCTCCAGATTCCAGACCCTGAGGCCCTTTTGGGCAGCAACAGCCGCCAGAAGCCTCCCATCAGGTGAGAATCCCACGAACGACCGGTCTGCTGGCCACCCCGGCAGGCGAGCGATCTGGCGTTCTTCTTCAACGTCCCACAAGCAGACGGACCCCTCACGGGTGGTGAAGGCCAGCCGTCGCCCTTCGGACGACAGTGCCAGGAAGAGAACGTTGGTCACCAGACCGAGCTTATGTTCCGGGTGTTCCGGCAGCTTGCGGAGGCTCAGCGGGTCCCAGAGGTTGAACATCTTGTTCGAGTGCAGGCAGGAAGGAATCCCGATGAGCGGAAACGACCCGAAGTGCTCGGCGTCATTGGGGCGCCTGAGCACCTGGGCTTTTGAAGGAAGCGGTCTGCCGTCCCACGCGAGAATCTTGCCGTCTTTCGTGCCGCTGAACAACCGCTTCCCATCGCCGGAGAAAACGATCCCATAGACTTCATCCTGACTGCCTTTCAACGTACTCACTTCCCGCCAGTCGCGGGTATCCCAAAGCTTGATCGAAGAATCGCTGCTGGCCGAAGCCAGAGTCTTTCCATCGGGTGAAAAGGCCAGGGCAGAAACCCAGCGTGTGTGGTTGGTCAGGACCGCGACCTGACGCCGTTGCGCAAGGTCCCAAATACGGACGGTCTTATCCCAGCTCCCCGACGCGATAGTCTTGCCGTCCGGCGAAAGAGCGACGCATTGCACCCGGTGGGTGTGATTGGTAAGCACCGCGATTTGTTGTCCGTTCGTAAGGGACCACACTCGAACGGTGCGGTCCCAGCTCCCGGTGACGAGAGTCTGGCCGTCGGGCGAGAACACGAGGGAGTTGATCTCGGAGGAATGGCCTTTGAGCGCTAACCCCGTGGCTTGAGTTGCCAAGTCCCACAGCACGACCGGGCCGAGCTTCGCGCCAATCGCCAGTTGGCGGCCGCTGGGGGAAAAGCCCAACGCCGGCCGGCCAAATCCGCCCTCGTGCTCTCCAGGAAAGTGTGCGATTTCGCGGTGTTCCTGAACGTCCCAAAGTTTCACCCCGGATTTGGAGGCCGCGAAAGCCAGCATCTTGCCATCGGGCGAGAAGGCCACTGAATTGTGGCTGCCGTGTGCTTCCGGAGTCTCGATCAGCCGGCGTGAATCTACGTCCCAGATTCTTAGCTCGTCACCGGATGTGGCGAGGAGCCTGCCGTCAGGGGAAATCGCGACGCCAAAGACCTCGCTTGAGTGCTGACCCAGGGTGTAGAGCGCGTCACTGTGGCAAAGCCCCCATAAGTAACGCCACTCCCAGCCGCGCAAATCCGGCTCCTGCGGCGTGGGGCGGTGCCTGTTCAGTAGTTCGCCTGCCAAGCCCAGGTTCCTGTCCTGCCAAGCCTGGTAGGCCAGGTTCATGTCCGCCGCGTAGAGATTTTCGCGTGCCCTCAGTTCACTCGCTCTCGCTTTTCGTGCCTCATTCTCAGCGCGCTGCCTCTGGCTATCGGCCACCCACGCCGCCTCATCCGCCCGTCGTCCGGCCCTCGTCGCTCGAATCGCCTGCCAGGTGCTGACTAACGCCCCCAGCACCAACGCCAGCCCAACCGCCCCGGCGGCGGCAAACGCCAGCTTGTTCCGGCGCACCAGCTTCTGGAATCGGTACGCCCGGCTCGGCGGCCGCGCGGCAACGGGCTCGTTGTTGATGTGGTTCAGGATGTCCTGCGCCAGGCCGTTGGCGGTGTCATAACGGCGGGTGCGGTCCTTCTCCAGGCACTTCATCACGATCCAGTCCAGGTCTCCCCGCAGCAGATGGATGAGCTTGGGCGCGTCCGCCTGGCGGCGCTGGGCGGTGGCGGTCAGTTCCCCCGCCAGCATCGAACTCAGCCGCGTGGAAGGCCGCACCGGCTCCTTCTCCCGGATCGTCCGCCGCATCTCGTCCAAGCCCACCGCCATCAGTTCCTTTGCGTCGAAGGGCGTCTTGCCCGTCAGCAACTCGTAAAGCAGCACCCCCAGCGCGTAGATGTCGCTGCGCGTGTCGATGTCCAGGCGGCTCATCTCCGCCTGTTCCGGGCTGGTGTAAGCGGGCGTGCCGATGAATTGCTCGAAGGCCGTGAAGAGCGTCTTGTCCGTCAGCTTCTGCTCCGTCGCCTTGGCAATCCCAAAGTCGATCACCACCGGCACCGGCACTCCATCATGCAGGCTGACCAGGATGTTCGAGGGCTTGATGTCGCGGTGGATGATCCCCTTCTGGTGGGCGTGCTGGATCGCGTGACAGACCTGGACGAACAGGTCCAACCGCACGCGGGTCGAGAGGTTGTTCTGGTCGCAGTATTCGGTGATGCGGATGCCCCGGACCAGTTCCATGACGAAGAAGGGGCGGCCGGTCTCGGTGGCGCCGGCATCCAGCACCTTGGCGATGTTGGGATGGTCCATCAGCGCCAGCGCCTGGCGTTCGGCCTCAAACCGGGCGATGACGTTCTTGGTGTCCATGCCCAGCTTGATGACCTTGAGGGCGACCCGGCGGCGGACTGGCTCCTCTTGCTCGGCCATATAGACGACCCCGCAGCCGCCCTCCCCGATCTGCTGGAGGAGCTTGTAATGGCCGATCTTGTCCCCGGCCTTTTCGGTGATAGGGACGAGCACACTGCCGCTCGGGCCGGACGCTAACGCACGGGTGCTGGCAGGTTGTTCCGGCAGGAAGCCCTCCGCTTGTTCATGGGCGCGCAGCAGGGCCTCGACCCGTTTGCGGAGTTGGGGGTGATTCCCGCAGGCGCCGGCCAGGTAGGCCGCCCGCTCCGCCGGGGTGAAGCCCAGCGCGGCGTTGAAGATGGTCTCCGCCGTGCTGGCGTTCTGACTGGCAGGTTCGTCGTTCATGCGCTCGTTCCATCCTTATATGGCGTTTTTCTGAGCCAAACCGGCTCAGGAAAACGGAAAATTCTTCGAACGGTCCCTCCCGCGAGCGAATCGCCAACTCACTCGCCTGGCTTCAACTCGTCATACAGCCAGGCTCGCGCATAGGCCCAATATCGCCTGGCCGTGGACTCCGACAGCCCCAAGGCGCGCCCCGCTTCGGGAATGTTGAGGCCCACGAAGTATCGCAGTTTGACCAGTTGGGCTTTGACTTGATCCTCAGCCGCCAGCCTCTCCAGGGCGTCGTCCACGCGCAGCAGCGTGTCTGCCTCCGTGCTGCTGGCCAGGTCCACTCCGTCCAGGTCCACGCGGGTCAGCCCTTTGCCGTGTCGCACCCGGTTCTTGCGGCGGGCATTGTCGATCAGGATGCGCCGCATGGCCTCCGCCGCGGCCGCGAAAAAATGCGTGCGGTCCGCATAATCCCGGCTGCCCCCTCCCACCAGGCGCAACCAGGCCTCGTGGACCAGCGCCGTAGGCTGCAGCGTTTGACCTGGGGCTTCGTTGACCATCTTATGCGCGGCCAGTTTGCGCAGTTCGTCGTAAACCAGCGGGAGCAGTTCCTCAGCGGCTTTGGCTTCGCCATGTTGCACGCGGTCGAGGATGCGCGTGACGTCGCTCACGCACCAAGCCTAGTGGAGGCAAAACGGATGTCAATGCCCCGAAGCACGGCGGCGTCCCGCCGCGGCGGGACCGCCACCTGGCGCAATACTGCATTGGCCACATTGGCTGCATTGGCCACATTGGCCATTTTCCCCAAAAAACTAGCCCGGCCGCCGTTTAAAACCAATCCTACAGCTCAGGGCAAGCTGTGCTTCCGCAACCCGCTTTTCCCACCCATCACCGCAAGCACAGGCGCCCTCAGCCTGTTGCCGGCTCCGAGACGCGCTCGATGCGCAAGGCCTTGCCGGTGAGGTTGTCGATTTCCACGATCGCCCCCTGGAGCAGCACGCGTGCGCGGGCCACTTCAAACTTCTGCGGCATATTGGTCAAAAACCGCTGGACCACCGGTGCGATCTCGCGGCCGATCACGCTCTCGTGCGGGCCGGTGAAGCCGCCGTCACAAAGAAAGGCGGTGCCGGCGGGAAAGATCTGCTCATCGGCCGTCTGGACGTGGGTGTGCGTGCCGATGAGGGCGCTGACCCGGCCATCGAGCAGGCGCGCCAGGGCGACTTTCTCCGAGGTCGCTTCGGCGTGGAAATCCACGAAGATGAGCCTGGTCTGCTGGCGCAGGCGCTCGACTTCGGCCAGGGCGCAGTGGAAGGGGCTGTCCATGGGGGGCATGAAGGTGCGCCCTTGCAGGTTGAGGATAGCCACCGGCGGCAGGCCCTGAGCTTGAAAGAGCGTGCTCCCCTGGCCGGGGACGCCCGGCGGATAATTGAGCGGCCGCAGGAAGCGGCGCTCGTGTTCCAGCAATTCCACCACCTCTTTCTGGTCCCAGAGATGGTCCCCGCTGGTGATGATATCGACCCCCGCGCAGAAGACCTCCTCGGCCGTCTTGACCGTGAGGCCCGAGCCGCCGGCGGCGTTTTCCCCGTTGGCGACCACCAGGTCGAGGCTGTGCTGCTGCCGCAAGCGGGGGACCAGTTCCTTGACGGCCCGCCGCCCCGGCTGGCCCACAATGTCCGCGATAAAGAGCAAACGCATATTGCCCCCATTATGCCTGAAACACCGCCCTTGGGAAACGGCCAATTCCTATTCCAACGAGCGTTCAAGATGGCACTAAGGCGCGCAGGACTTTGGGCCTCTGGCGAGGCGCGAGCGAGGCGCATATCCAGAGCGATCTGCAACGAGCGAGCAACGAAGCCAGAGGCCCAAAGGACAAGCGAATCAGTGCCGTCTTGAATGCGAATTGGAATTAGTCTCCCGCCAGCATCGTCCACATGCCCCTGGGGGCGTTGGTCGTGCCCGTGCCGACCGTCTGGGTGATCTTGAGGGTTTGGACGTGGCCGTCGTGAAACAGATAATTGAACCGGCCGGCGTGGAGACCGTAAGTGGCCACGCCGTAATTGAAAGTGGAGGAGCCGAGTTGGAAACAGTCCGGCGTCAACCCGTTGAAGTTGGCGCCCGAATAGACCGGGCCGGCGCAAAACGAAGGCCAGTCGTTGCCCGCCATGTTTTCGCCGTTGGGCACTTCGGCCAGGAGGATGGTGCCGGCGTGGTCCTGAATGACGCTGGCTTTGTATCCGGGCGGCTCCCACGGGGGGATCGAGCCGTCGTTGTGCTTGATATAGATGCCGGCGCCAAATTTCGCCGGCGGCATGGACCCGCCGGCATCCTTGTCCCAAATGCCGGCAAAGTTCATGGAATAGGACCTGCGGGTGGCAAAAGGCCCCCAGTAAATCGTCACCTCGATGCGGTCAGCGGGGCATTTCAAAATCTTGGGGACCTTATTGGAGGCGGTGATGCCCAGGATCAAATCGTCGTCCGAATCGGTGCCCCCGATGTAGCGGTGAATATAATCGTCCCAGGACAACTGGTATTGGTAGTCGCCGGTCCTGAACGCCGCCGGGAGCAGCGTGTCGGTGTGGTCGGTGGTGAAGAGGGCGAGGCCGAGGCCGAGCTGTTTCATCTGGGACAGGCATTGCAGCCGCTGGGCCCGGGCTTTGGCCTTGGACAGCGCCGGGAGCAGCATCGCGGCCAGGATGGCAATAATCGCGATGACCACCAGGAGCTCGATCAGCGTGAACGCGCGCCCGGCGAAGGCCCGGTCCTGCATTGGCGGTTTCTGGCTCATACTGTCGTGCGTCTCGGGCCGCCCGCAGCCGGCCCGGAACCATATCGTGCTCAACATCGTCGAGTTGTCAATAGCCGGATCGACTTTGTTGGCTCGGCCGGTCGTCAAAATCAAGTCTGCCTATCTTATCCCTTGACTCCGTGCCATTCGGCGGCACTCCCAAGCTGCGCCCGTGCCCAACCGCCCCGGAAGTACAAACCAAGTCCCAAGGCTGTCATTCCTCCGCCGGTGACCAGCAAGAATAGGCGGTACTGCTCACGCGAGGGAAAAAGCCGGGTAACGGTCCGCTGAAGCTTGGCGGTTTCCTTAGGCGTGAACTCCGAGGCAGACCGGGGTTCATCAGGGCGCCTGCCTGGAGGCAACAAGCCGACCCCCAGCAGCGGCAGCCCATGCACCAAACACCAAAAGCCAAGCGCCAGCATCACCATGCCGCGCAGGTGTCGGCGCGACGCTCTTGGCAGACAAGGCTCCGGGAGTTGAATTACTGGCGCGGGGTTTGAGCCGACCTGACGCAAGTGCTCCAGTTCAGACAAAAAGGCCTGCTGCTGGTCTGGCTGACGCAGGACCATCGACCATTCACGCCGCAGTTTGCCCTTCTTGCCGAGGGAGTATTCCAGCGTCAACTTCGAGAATTCCGGGGCGTTGGCAAGCGGCTCAAGCCGCCAAGCGACTATTTGATTCCAGGCGATACGGTTGTGCTTGGCCGGGCTGATCGAAAGCCGCTTCGGCTCAAGCTTGATCGTCCTCTTGGTCCGGTGAGCGACCCTGACCTGCGCCTCGACTGCGGCCATCCACAGCGCCAGGGGAGTTAGGGCGCAGACCAAAAGCAGAGGAAGCTCTGAAATCAGGCTCCGATCATTGAGCCAGAGTCGGAAGACCACTTGCTCAACCAAAACAATCCCACAGCAAACCAGTAGCGGCAGGAGTGGCTTCAACTCCTGCCAGCGAAACACCCAGGTAAGCGGGATGCTGGGGTCCACATGCTTATTCAACCCCGCCGGTTGTTCGATCCGCATAGCCTGTGAGCGGAGGTTATCGCGTGTGGCCTCCCCGCGCCATTACAAACTCGTGCCGGTGTTGGAACGGGGCGCATCTTGCCGCTACCACCACGCCCTGCCGCGGCACGACATTCTCAACCGATTCTTGCCAAACCACTAATCAGCGCTCGCAGCCACGGTGCGAAAGGCTTCACCAACCACCGACAACCGCTGGCCATCGCCCCATTTTTGCCGGAGCTTGCCGCGGCCGAAATCCCAGAAACTGCCGCCGGGCACGAAAGTGCCAAACGTCCAGACCAGAACCGTTTCCGCCTCGACGGCGCGGGCGAAGTCGCGGCTCACCTTCAACCAGGCGGCATCCTGGTCCCAGCGCCGTGCCCCATTCAGGGCCCAGCCATTGTAGGTCTCCGCGATCCAAAGTTGTTTGCCGGTGGCGTGCGGATGCCCGAACTCCTTCAGCCGTGCTTCGGTCGAGGCAAAATCCTCAGGCTGGTAGAGCTCGACCGAGAGAATGTCCAACTCGGCCAGGTTTTTCATGCGCGACCATACCTCCCACTCCGGCCTTTTCTCCTTCATTACCAGGAGACAAATGCCCGTGCGCGTCGCCGGGTTGATGGATTTCACCAACCGACACATGTCCGAGAGTTGGTTGCCCCAGTCTGCCGCCGAATACCTTGTCTCCGGAGTGAGCGCAAAGCGGTGGTAAGACATAGGCTCGCAAACCACGATATAGACCTCGGGATGATAGCGCTTCTGGTAATAACCAATCCGGTCCTTCTGAAACTGGCAGAATTCCGCCCAAGTCAGTTTTCTTTTCTTGCAGACATCGGGGTGCTGGGTATCCACCAACACCACCCCCAAGCCGCTGCGCTTGACGACCGCCATGTAACGCTCATCGATCTCTTCCTGCCGAGGTTTGCTCACCAGGAGTTGGTCGCCTGAGGCCCCCAGACGGAAATAGCGCGCCCCGGCGGCTTGGACGGACGCCAACTCAGCTTCCGCATCGGCCAACGCCCGCTCAAAAATCTCTTGCCGTTCGCGCTCAGCACGCGTGTTTTCGGCGCCATGCTGCGTCAAGGAATACCCCAGGAACGACATCGAGCAGGCGCCAAAAGTAACCGGCGCCGCGCGTCGCGGTGTCGCGGCGGAGTATTTCGTCCCCAGTTGTTGGATGCGCTTGCCGCGGAAATTCCAGCTCAGTTCCGGCATGGCGTAAGTGGTCAGGACCAGCAACCCAAGCAGACCGCCAGTCACCAACGCGGACCGGCGTGGCCAAGGTCCGATTTCCCGGCCACGGAGCATTCGCGCCAGCCGGGTCACGCCTCCAATCCCGGAAGCCAGCACCAGCAGCGCCCACAGCAAACCGATGGGCAGGCTGATGCCTGGCATGAGGAACAGGAATAGAATCGCGGCGGAACCGACGGCAGGAAAATCCAGGATGATTCTAACCAACAGCCAGGTCCAGGCCAGGCCCAGCCCCAGGTAGGTGAGCAGTCGCCGCCGCGACAGTCCCTTATAGGCCAGCATCATCCACACCCCGGTAACCGCCAATCCCAGGCCGCTGCCGCAAGCCGTCGAATTGGCGAACCCCAGGCCCGCCAAAGCGACCGACGCCCCCACGATGAGGCTGAGCGCCCCCGCCGCCAGACACCAGATGGCCAGCCATCGTGAACGGTTGCCCGCTGGTGAAGCGGGCTGGGTCCCATCGCTCAGGAGCGGTTCCATAGCTGTTGATGGCCCGAGGCTATGTCTCAACCATCCCAACCGCAATATCGATCTGGGGGCGCGGCGTCGGTTCATTTCTTCCTTGCGTAATGTAGATACAAATCCGACCGACTCCCGCATTGACCCAGCGCCCGTTTGCTCGCATAATTCCGCCCATTAGCGGCTGCGGAAGGAACAACTATGTATAAGATTGTCGGAGCGGACGGCAAGGTCTATGGCCCCGTGGACCTCGAGCAATTGCGGCAATGGGCGGCCCAGGGCCGGGTCAATCCCCAAACCCGCGTGCAGGCGGAAGGCGCGGCGGAATGGCAAGCTGCGGCGGAAATCCCGGAGGTCCAGGCGGCACTGGCGGCAGCGGGCTTTGGGGCGCCGCCGTCTGTGCCGCAGCCATCGTCCCCGCCGGCGCCAGCCACCGGGCAGGCGAGCGGCCTGGCCATCACCAGCTTCGTGCTGGGTCTGCTTTCTCTGCTCTGCCTGGGCCTGCTCACCGGCCTGCCGGCGATCATCTGCGGGCACATCGCGCACGCCCGCGCCCGGCGCTTGCCCGCCCAATACGGCGGCGCCGGTTTGGCCATCGCTGGTTTCGTCCTGGGCTACGTCGGCCTGGTCTTGTCCCTCGTTGTCTTGCCGGCCATGCTCCTGCCCGCGCTCGCCAGAGCCCAGGGGCAAGCTCAATCCGCGAGCTGCCAAAACAATCTCAAACAGATTGGCCTTGCCTTCAAAATCTGGGCAACTGATAACAACGATCAGTTCCCCTTCAACGTCAGCACCAACTCCGGCGGCACGCTCGAATTGTGCGCTCCGGGTCCCGACGGGTACGACCGCAATGCCGCTCTCCATTTCATGGTCCTGTCCAACGAGTTGTCCACGCCCAGGGTCCTGGTCTGTCCCTCGGACTCCGGGAAATCTTTCGCCTTGAATTTCCTGAATCTCCAAGCCGCCAACGTCACCTACCTGCTGCGTACCGGACCCGGCGTCAACGAGACCAATCCGGCCACGGTCCTTGCCGTGTGCCCGATTCACGGTAAGGTCCTCCTCACCGACGGCGGCGTTCAACAACGTCCGCGCGGCCGGCCGTTAGCACCCTAAGGGCGCGTTCGGCTTATGCACTATCTGCCGTTGGGTTGGCCGTTCTTTGTGGCGCTGTGGTTGCTGTTCGCCGTGCTGGTGGCTTTGGTCGAGATCGGCATCCTCGGCTACGTTTTCGAGGCGCTGGGCGTCAGCCGGCGCTACATGCTGCTCTTGCTGGTCTGCAGTCTCCTGGGCAGTTACGTCAACATCCCTGTGGCCCGACTGCCGCCTGAATACGTGCGTTCCGGCGAGGTCGTGGATGTCTTCGGCGTGCGCTACATGGTGCCGGTGGTGAAGCAGTGGCCCGGGACCGTCCTGGCCGTCAATCTTGGCGGCGCCGTCATCCCGGTCATCCTCTCGATTTACCTCATCCTCAAGCACCGTGAGTTCTTCCAGAGCTTGCTCGCCATCGGCATCGTCACGCTGGTGGTTCATCTGATGGCCCGGCCGGTGCCCGGGGTCGGCATTGTCGTCCCGATCTTCATCCCTCCCCTGATCACCGCCATGGTGGCGGTGTCGCTCTCCCGCTGGCACGCTCCGGCGCTGGCCTACATCGCCGGCAGCACCGGCACGCTCCTGGGCGCCGATGTGTTGAACCTGGACAAACTCCACGGCATGGGCGCGCCCGTTGCCTCGATTGGCGGGGCCGGCAAATTCGACGGCATCTTTCTGACCGGCGTCGTGGCCATGCTCCTGGCGGGCATCCTGGGTGGCCGGCCCCACCATCATCGCCCAGTTGACTGGTAACCCCTTTTGCCCAATGCACACGCGGGCGCATCGGCCTGCGGCGGCAAACTCTTCACCCATTTAACTCATTTAACCGCCTGCCCCTGACATTCTCGCCATGCCCAAGGTTGAACCCGCCGCCGCTTCGTTGCGTGCCCGGCTGAACTACGAGCCGGCGCCCTTGCAGTTCGGCACCAGTGGTCGGCGGGGGCTGGTGGTGCACCTCACGCAACTGGAGGTCTATCTCAATGCCCTGGCGGAAGTGGAGTATCTGCAATCGCTGCCCGTGGGCGAAGGCGGGCTTGTCCGCGGCCAGGAGTTCTATTTTGCCTGCGACCTGCGCCCCAGCTCCAGCCGGTTGGTCGCCCAGGAACAGGGGCGCGGCGAACTCGCCCAGGCGGTCGCGGCGGCGATTGCCGCCGCCGGGATGAAGCCGGTCTTTGTCGGGCAGGTCCCTACGCCGGCGCTCGCCGCTTTCGCCCTGGGGCGCGGCCGGGGCAGCATGATGATTACCGGCAGCCATATCCGCTTTGACCGCAACGGCTACAAGACCTACACCGCCCGGGGCGAGTTGCTGAAAAAGGACGAGGCGCCCATCCAGGCCCGGGTCGAGCAAGTGCGCCGGCAACTCTACGCCCAGCCTTTCACCGCCTCGCCCTTCGACGAGCGCGGCATGTTCAAGGGCGGCCACCGGGAGTTGCCGGCCGAGGAAGCCGCCGCGCGCGAGGCCTATCTGCGCCGCTACACGGACTTCCTGGCCGGGGGCGCCCTCCAGGGCAAACGGCTGCTGGTCTATGAGCACTCGGCGGTGGGGCGCGATCTCCTGGGGGAACTCCTGCGGCGGTTTGGCGCCGAAGCCATCCCGGCGGGACGCAGCGAGACGTTTGTTCCGCTTGATACTGAGAACATTGATGAGGCCCAGCTTGGCAGCCTTCAAAGGCTGGCGGCCGAGGCCTGGCGCAGCCAGGGGCCGCTCGACGCCGTAGTGTCCACCGACGGCGACAGCGACCGGCCGCTCATCCTGGGCGTCGAGCCGGGGAGAGGCAACGTGGCCTGCCGCGTCCGTTTCTTCGGCGGCGACCTGGTGGGCATGGTGGTGGCGCAGTTCCTGGGCGCCGATGCCGTGGTCGTGCCCATCAGTTGCAACGATGCCGTGGACCGCGGCGCTCTGAAAGACGCCCTCGAGCCCAAGACCCGCATCGGCTCCCCCTATGTCATTGCCGGACTGGAGCGCGCCCTCGCCAAGGGCCGCCAAGCCGTGTGCGGCTGGGAAGCCAATGGCGGGTTCCTCACCGGCTCCGACATCCGGCGCGCGGGCCGGTCATTGAAGGCGCTGCCGACCCGGGACGCCTTTCTGCCCATCCTGGGAGTGTTGTTCAGCGCGGCGGACAAGGGCCTTTCCCTCGCGCAACTCTTCGCGGAACTCCCCGCCCGCTTCAGCCGCGCCGCCTTGATCAAGAACTTTCCCCGCGCGGCCGGCCTGCGCCTCGCGCAGGCCTTTTCACCCAAAGACCCCCGGGTCAAGGATGTCTTCTTCGCGGCCGGGCAAACGGCTTTGCGGGACGAAAGCGGACGGGCGGTGGCGTCCACGGCCGCCGCTTTGACCGCCCTGCGCGCCACGCGCGACGAACTCGCCCGTTTTTTCAGCCCCGCCCTCGGCTTCGGCGCCATCCGCCGCCTCAATTATATCGATGGCGTGCGGGTCTATTTCGACAATGGCGACGTGGCTCACTTCCGGCCCTCCGGCAATGCCGACGAACTGAGGATTTATGCGGTGGCGGACACCCCCGAGCGGGCCGAGGCCATCGCCAAACTGGGCGTGGCCGAGCCGAACGGCATTCTGCGCCGGCTCGCACAGGCGGCCACAGGCGAACCGGCCTGCCAGGCCTCGGGCGGGAGCGCCTGCTGAAAAAGGAACTCGGAAGCAGGTTTCTGCGCGCCCAGGCGCATCCCGACACCCCCACCAATTCCACTCTACCCGCGCGTAGCGCGGCATTCTTCTGCCCCGGAGATGTTCTCTGTTTTGCAAGTGGCTTTTTCATAAAAGTTATTCACAGGGCGGCAGCTTGTGGGAGGCTTGGGTTACGATAAGTAATGTATATCTCATGTGATGTATAGATAATAATAGCTCAATTAGGCTGCGGCCTCAGCAAGCTGGTATTTTAGGCTCTGCCAGACGAAGGAGCCGTGTTGCTGGAGGGCTTTGAGGTGCTCGGCCT
>JBEKRX010000080.1:0-24056 GCA_049518415.1 Verrucomicrobiota bacterium | reverse complement strand
AACGCATAGTCTCCGATGTTGGTAACGCTGCTGGGGACTGTGTAGCTCCCGGCCTTGCCTCCCGGACATTGGATGAGCGTGGTCTGGCTCTTGTTGAACAAGACCCCAGCCACACTGCTATACACGTAATTGAGCGCATCCACGGTGATTGCCGTCAGGCTGGTGCAGTAAGAGAACGCCCAGTACCCGATGCTGGTGACGCTGTTGGGGATCGTGACGCCGGTCAGGCTGGTGCAGTCCTCGAACGCATATTTTCCGATGTTGGTCACGCTGTTGGGGATCGTGACGCTGCTCAGGCTGGTGCAGGAAGCGAACGCCCCGCCCCCGATGCTGGTGACGCCGTTGCCTATTGTGACGTTGGTCAGGCTGGTGCAGAAAAAGAACGCATCGCCTCCGATGCTGGTGACGCTGTTGGGGATGGTGACGCCGGTCAGGCTGCCGCAGTAAGAGAACGCATAGTCTCCGATGCTGGTAACCGGCAGTCCATTGGTCGTGCTGGGGATGGTCACCGCACCGCCAGGACCGGTGTATCCCGTGATGGTGATCGCGCCGTTATTGGTCGTGTAGGCGAACTGGGCTTCCACGACGGCAGGCAGTGCCAACAGCAAGAGCAAGGGCAGCAGGTGCGTGGCGCAGGCGCTACCTAACCGTATGCCCTTGGCCTTCGGGTAGGACGTTGTCGCAACGGAGGTTTCTGGTTTCATGGTCCCCGCCTGCTGAATTGCTGACGGAAAGATAGCAGGAAGGCTGGTGGACGTGCAATAGGATTCCAGGAAATCGGCGGCGGCGAAGACTTGGCGGCGCTGGCCAAGTCCGCTACGGCGCGTTACGGTCGGCCATATCAGACCCTCTTCGCTCGCGGCAAGGACACGTCCACCGGCCAAAACGTAGGCGCGATCCTGGACACGTCCAGCGGCTGGGGCGTTTACGGCAAGCCGTCGCAGGTTTCAGACCTGGATCGTGAGCTGTCGAAGCACCTGGTCGCGAGGCTGACCAACGCTTCGACCTCGATGGGCATCTGCGTGGTTCAGCCAGCAGGCGGCGCTTGGGCAGGCGCTGGCCAGCCGGATGCTCGTCACCACCGGTGCAGCAAGAAACTCGTGGTGGTCGTCGGCCAGGGGAAGGCGCTGGCGATTTCAGGACCGTTCCGACCGGCTACGTCGACGGCGCTGGAGCCGATTGCGGCCGCAAAGCCGTTTTAGTAGGCAACTTTCTCACCGGCTCCTGAGCGGCGCGTCAAATGTGCCGAGCGCCCCTCCATTGGCTGCATTGGCTGCATTGGCTGTATTGGGAATTTTGTTGTCAAAAGTGGGCGAACGTAAGTCAAGGGGCAGAGGCAGTCAGTGACTGGTGATTGGGCACTGGGGCCTGAATTGGGAGCTGGCTTAACCAATCACCGATCACCAATCACGAGCCACATGCGGCCTGGATTGTTGCAATTGGCTCTCGCAATCCGGCCTTGGTGGGTCACTTTGGGGGCGCGATGTAAAGCTGTTCTTCCTCCAGGCGCTTGATGATCATGTCCAGCGTGCGGTCAATGGCGCCGAGGTTTTCGCGCACTACTTTCAGGGCATTGCGGCCCAACAAGTGACGGCGGGGTTCGTCGGCCAGCAGTCCGGCGAGCACTTTCTCCAGTTCCGCGGCGTCGCGGACCTGCACGGCGCCGTCCTGGGCCAGGAAGCTGCGGACCACGCCCGCGAAGTTTTGCATGTTGGGCCCGAACACCATCGCCTTGCCCAGGGCCCCCGGCTCGATGGGGTTTTGGCCGCCTTGGGCGGTCAGGCTCTTGCCCACGAAGATGAGGGTGGCGTGCTCGTAAAAGTACCGCAGCTCGCCGGTGGTATTGATCAGCAGGCAATCAACTTGACCCGGCTGGAACTGGGTCTGAGCGGTGATTTCGTTGCGATAGACGAATTTGAGGCCGCGGGACTCCAATTCGCGGCCGACCTCGCGGCAACGCTCGAAGTGCCTGGGCACCAGGACGAGAAAGAGGTCTGGAAAGCGGGACCGCAGACGGAGGAATTGCTCGGCCAGCAGGGCCTCTTCGCCCGCGTGAGTGCTTCCGCCCACCAGCAGGCGGGCGCCCGCCGGCAGGCCTAGTTGGCCCAGCATGGCCGGCACATCGACCAGGCGGCGCTCATCCAGCCTGGCGGCGTCGTACTTCAAGCTGCCCACTACGTGGATGGACTCCGGGCGGCAGCCCAGTTCCCGGAGCCGGGCGGCATCCGCCTCGTCTTGCGCGCCCACGCCCGCCAGCGACGCGAACAGCGGCCCGAAGAGCCGGCCAAAACGCTTGTAGCCGCGATAGGAACGCTCTGAGAGCCGGGCGTTGACCAGGAAGACGGGAATCCCCAGGTCCTTCGCCCGCCAGAGGAAATTGGGCCAGAGCTCGCCCTCGACCAGGACGATGGCCAAGGGGCGAATGGTGCTCAGGGCGCGCGCCACGCAACGGCGGCGGTCCAGGGGGTAATAGATCTTGCTGATGTGGCTGGGCAATTTGCGCGCCAGTTCGCCCATGCCGGTCGTGGTGGTCGTGGAGACCACAATCTTGAGGTTGGGCAGACGGGGCTCGAGGGCCTGAATAATCTGCGTGCAGACGTTGACCTCGCCCACGCTGACGGCGTGCATCCAGATGCGGTCGCGGTTGGTGAGGGCTTGCTTGAGCTTGGTGTTGTAGAGGCCAAACCGCCCGGCAAAACCCGCCCGCCAATTGCCCCGCCGCCGCATGCGCCAGAAGTAATACGGCCAGGCGAGGGCAAAAAACGCAGTAAACAGGATGTTGTAGAGAGTACGCACCAGTGCCTTCGACAATTCGCCAATAATGTGGTGATTTCTCCGTCCGGCGCAATGCCTTTTTTGCCGGAGGCGGGGGCCGAGCAGGGTGACATTCTTCGCTGAGGAGTCAGCCGAGAGGCGCAGAACGTGTAGGCGCTGGTCGGCGGCAATAGCGCGGGCATGGCGGCCGGACCATTGGAACCGTGGTGTTTCTTCGTGCTCCGAGCCTTTGCTGCTGGGGTTTGCTGGCCTGCTGGTGATATTCGGGTTTTTTGATTTTCTGCCCGACCACCCCATCGCCATCCACCCCGTTCAGGTTATTGTTCGGAATCGGGATGTGGAAAGCGTCAGGAAACATTACACCTGTCGAACGGGGGCCATCAGTCAAGCGGGAAGTTGACGCAACCGACTCCTTAGCAGGTAGTTAAGCGACAGGCCTAATTCCAGGACCCCTTTCGTCGCCTGGAATGCGTCGGAATCCTTAACAGTTTTCCGCTTTTGGATCAGTCTTTTGGATCAGTCATGCGCTTCCCTTAGTACTTGGTAATCAGCAGTTTACAGAGACCAACCCGGCTTGGCACAGGGTTTGCTCCCTTTTCGGGCTGTGAGGACGAATCCAAAACTCAGCATTATGTTCCTGGCCCTCGGCGCGATGCTTTGGGCCTGTGCACCGCTAAACGCGGCAACGGTCTATTTCAGTGACAACTTCGAATCGGGCCTGAGCCAGTGGATCGGGTATCCCGGGTCGGCAGTCACGGTTCCACAAGCCGGATACGGCGAGGTTTTGACCTTCAACACCCCTACGTTTGGTGGTGACACCTATAGCATAGCCAGTGTGGCTGGCGGGTCGTATCTTAGCTTCGACTACAAGGGTTTCGGCGGTTTCATTGGGACCGCCGGGCGGTCTGGGGACTGGCTGGCCGGCCAGAGCGGCTATCCCGGTATTGAACAAGCCCTTATCTACGACGATACATGGCGTCATTATGAGGTGTATGTGCCGTATGGCGGCCGCATTATGGCCGAGATCTATTGTGCTCATTCGGCTGGGAGCTACCAGCAATCGGCATTTTTCGACAATATTGTAGTTGCGGATCAACCCGGGTTCGTAGTTGCGGATCCACCCGCTGATCCACCTGCGGATCCACCCGCAGTGCCCGAAGGCGGGGTTGGGTTGCTGGGCATCCTGGCCCTCCTAGGCCTCTGTGGTGTGAATCATCGGCGCCAGAATTAAGCACAAGCCTCTCACCTGAAGCGACTGCGCCCGGCAGGATTTCCTTCGCTGGGCGCGTTTTTTTGTCGTCAAGCTGAAGGTGAACCTTGTCGCTGTGATACAGGGCGGATTCAAGAAAAGGGGCGGTGACGGTTCGTCGCCATGCTCAATGGGCAAAAAGGAGAATTCGCGGGGACGAGCCGTCGCCGCCCCGTGATCTGCGCTTTCTTGAATCCGCCCTGCGAGGGCCGAGGGACGAGGGAGCGAATTGGAGGCGCGGGTGAAATGGGGTAGAATGGCGTAGCGGCGAACTGGACGTCGGCACGGAAAACCGCGGGACTCGCCCGAGTGCCGCTACGGGGCGGCTTCAGCTCCCACCCGCTCGCTCAGCGACTCACCGACTCACCCAGGCAGTCACTCACTCGCCCACTCGCCCATTCACTCACCCACTGACTCCCGCCCCCACCGGCAGGGCCTCCTCGACGAGCAGCACGGGAATGTTGCGGCGGATGGGATAAAGGAACGCACCATCGGCGCGGAGGAGGCCGCCTTCGATTTTGTCTTTGACCAGTTGGCCGGCGCGATTTTGGAGTGCGCCGGCGGCGATCTGGCGGTTGAGCTGGTCAACCAGCGCCGGCCCGGCCAGGGACAACTTCTGGTGAGTTTCCGGGCAGCGCAATATTTTGAGCAGTTCGGGCTCGAGCATGTTCAGAGCGCAGCCGGGAGGGCGCGCAAGGCGGCCTCATAGACTTGCTTCAAGGGGACTTTGGCCTCTTGGGCGAGCTTATTGCAGGACTCAAACTCGGGGGCGGCCTGGACGACGCGGCCATCGAGGCGGCCGAGCTTGACGGCGACTGGGCCGTGCGGGGTGGAGACGGTCATCCATTCACGGGCCAGTTTGCGCCGCTCGGCGACGTAACGGCGGACGCCGAAGGCGGTGGTCTCGCGCAAGAGCAGTTCCGTGAATTTGTCGCGGTCGGCTTCGGCGCACAGGAGGGTGAGCAAGACGCCCGGGCGGTTTTTCTTCATCTGGATGGGGGTGTGGAACACGTCGAGGGCGCCCGCTGCCAAAGCCCTTTCGACGAAGTGGCCCAAGAGCTGGGGATTGATGTCGTCCAGGTTCGTCTCCAGGACGGTGACCGTGTCGCTTTGCCAATCGTGGAGCGGGCCGGGGGCTGAGGCCGCCGCCGGGGCCGACAGACCGGCAGGAAGGTCGGCGCTCGCGGAAGTTTCGCCCAGAATCGCCCGGAGCACATTGGGCCGCGTCTGGTGGTCGCGGGCGCCAAGGCCGAACCCGATCTTTTCCGCCGTCAGGTTGCGCATGGGGCCAAAGCTCTCGACCAGTTCCGCCAGCAAGGCGGCCCCGGTCGGGGTAACGAGTTCGTGCGGCTCGTCGCACTGAGAGAGGGGGATGCCGCGCGCGCCCAGGATGGCCAGGGTGGCCGGCGCCGGGACGGGAAAGCGCCCGTGGGCGCAATCGAGCCAGCCGGTGCCATCGACGACGGGGCTGGCGGCCAGGAGAGGTTTGCCGAGCAATTCCAGGGCGATGCAGGCGCCGAGGATGTCTATGATGGAATCCAAGGCACCGACTTCATGGAAGGAGACTTGGTCCGGGGGCAGGGCGTGAATTCGGCCCTCTGCCGCCGCCAGGCGTTGGAAGACGGCCAGGGCCTTTTGTTTCACCCAGGCCGAGAGTGGGCTGGCCTCGATCAGTTGGCGGAGTTGAGCGAAGGTGCGGCCGTGCGGTGGCGGTGAGGCCTCAGGCGAATGGCCCGGTGAATGGACCTGCGGGTAAGGGTGGGTGTGGCCAGGCTCGTGGTCGTGGTCGTGGTGGTGCGCCTGAGGCGGGGCGGCGTGGGAGGGCGGGGCGTCGAGGTGGACATCGAATTTCACACCCGCGAGGCTGGCCTTTTTGGCGCGGGTCACCTGGAGGCGATAGCCTGCCAAGGGGAGCTTTTGCAGTTGCCGCTCCAACTGGGCGGCATCGGCGCCCAGGTCGAGCAGCGCCCCGACCAGCATGTCGCCGCTGATGCCGCTGGACAGGTCGAGATAGAGGGTTTTCATTTGGATTGCTGGGCCAGGGCATTGATTTGGCTGGCGGCGTAGCCGGCCCCGAAGCCGTTGTCAATGTTGACGACGGTGACGCCGCTGCCGCAACTGTTGAGCATGCCGAGCAAAGGGGCCAGGCCCCCAAAATGCGCGCCATAGCCGACGCTGGTCGGCACGGCGATGACCGGTGTCGAAACCAGGCCGGCCACGACGCTGGGCAGGGCGCCCTCCATGCCGGCGACCACGATGATGACGTTGGCGCGTTGGAGGCTGTCCAACCGGCCAAGGAGCCGGTGGACGCCTGCGACCCCGACGTCGGCGATGCGCTCGACGCGGTTGCCCATGATTTCGGCGGTGAGGGCGGCTTCTTCCGCGACGGGCAGATCGCTGGTGCCGGCGCAGACCACGGCGATGGTGCCGGGGCGCTTGGGCAAGGGGCGGGTCTGGATGGTCAGGCAGCGGGCGGCCGGATGATAGACCGCGCGCGGGAGTTTGCGCCGCACGAGCCGGGCGTGCCCGGCCGTGATGCGGGTGACCAGCACCTGGTGGTCGTGCTGGAGCAGTTTGGCGGCAATCTTCAGCACCTGCGCCGGCGTCTTGCCGGCGCCAAAAATGACCTCGGGAAACCCCCGCCGCAACGCTCGATGGGTGTCCACCTGAGCGAAGCGCAAGTCAGCCACGGGGGCGGCCTGAAAGGCCCGCAAGACCTCGTCGCGGCCGATGCCGCCGGCGCGGAATTTCTCGAGCAGTTGGGCGGCTTCGATTGTCGTCACGCCCCGACAATGCCAGGAAAGGGGCGGGTGGTCACGCGGGAAGTTGCGTGAAAGCTTGAAGTCCGGCGCGAAGCAGATAAACACGTAGCGTCCGAGTCGAGAAATCGAATATGAGCGTCACTGCAAATGAGAAGCTGGGTTTCATTTTCGGCCGTCGCAGCGTCCGGCTCTATGCGCCGGGCGCGATCGGCAAGGAAACGGTCACCACACTCCTGGAAGCCGCCATGGCGGCTCCTTCGGCCATGACCAAGGACCCCTGGCGCTTCGTGGTGGTGAGCGAAGCCGAGGTCCTGGCCCAAATGGCGGGGGCGCTGCCGGGCGGCAAGATGCTGGCCACGGCCACCCTGGGGATCGTGGTCTGCGGGGACCTGGAGGCGGCGTTTGAAGGGCAACTGAGCTACCTGCTGCAGGACTGCTCGGCGGCGATCGAGAACCTGCTCCTGTGCGCGCACAGCCTTGGGTTGGGGGCCTGCTGGGTGGGCGTGCACCCAAGCGAAGATTCCAGCCGCTGCCTCAGGGGAATGCTGTCGCTGCCGGGGCGGGTGCTCCCCATCGCCGTCATTGCGCTGGGCTATCCCGGCGAAACGCTCGAGGCGCGAACGCGGTACAACTCCGAATACGTCCACTACGGGAAGTGGTAACTTAGGGTGCGCCGAAGATAGCACGCAGGAGCTTGTTGCGCTGTTTCTGGGTCATGTCCCCATGCCAAAGGGCACGACGGTCTCGCAAGTCCTGGAGAGTCAAGGAGACTAACTCCGCCGTAGCGCGGTCTGGAAAGTCAGGGCTCTGGGTCACCAGCGACAGCCAGCGTCCCACCCGTTCCAACTCGGCCACCAGGCTGGCGTGTTCGGCCAATTGCGCCGCGGCAGGCCGGTCGGGCAGGTGCCGGTCCTCCCAGGCGCTGAGATGCCGGCACGCGTCATACCAGTCCTCAACCTGCGCTTTCAAATAACGCACCAGGCGCTTGGAAACCCCGCCAGCCAAATCCACCGGTTCGAGCAGCGAAGCAGTCAGACCATCCGCAGCCATGTTCCAACTATGACGCGCGGGACGCCTGTTGGCAAGGCTGACCGGTAGTGCCCTAATTTGACGGTGGGGATTTGAGCCGGAATTCGACTTTTTGCTCCGAGAGCACTTGGTAGATATTCACACATCTGACATCGAACTCCGGGTCTTTGCAAACGGAGGGTATTTTGATTGAGCTGATTGCGTCCGGGCTGTCTTTTTCAAATGTTACAACAGTGTAATCGTGGGCATGGGCAAAGCCGATCAGGCAAAAGTCGGCGGACGACAGAAACTTTTGCTTTGCTGCGTCGGAGTACGTCGTGTGCTTCTGGATCCATTCAGCCAGTTTAGCAAGGCTTTCGGCGGTTGCGCTGTCGTCGGATTTAAGAAAAAAGCCGCTTCCTTGGTGGTTCGCCCAACGGCTCAACTGGTCTTCCCGTTGCAATTCGTGCCGGATTCGGTCGATGCTGAAGACCAATCCCTTCTTATTCGCTAAGACTAGCCATTCCCAAAAGCCGGGGTTAACGTCGAATCTGAAAGAATCGTTTTTCGAACGAATGAAAGTATCACTGTCGAGCAGGTATTTCATTCGACAGAATATCCCATCTTCGCACGGGCAAATCCGTGCAAAGCGTTGCTGCTGGTTAAGTCGAGAAGACCAAGGGCTTCTTTGTAGGTCGTTCTACCCTCAAGGGTTGCCGCCAGCAATGCCCGGCAAAATCGACGTCCAGCCCTTGCGATGAGGCTGTTATGGAAGTTCCCCCCACCTTCCGCACCCTCTCCTGGGCGTTGAACGTTCTGGTATTTCTTTGCTTGCTCGTCGTAAAACCGCTTGAACTGGTGATCAGTTAAGATCCCGGCATCTTTTGACCTTCTGGCAATTACCAATGTGCTAACCTTGTATTTGGATGAAAGCCTTTTGATTTCTGAAACCGGATCCTCAGACCGTCTCCAGTTCCTTTTAAAGTCCACCATCGGAACCAAAACCTCTGCGGCCACGGTGTTGCAATAGGCTTCCATTGGACCCCCATCCACATAGGACCGCACGGGGTTCGACAGGGCAGATTCACCAATCCAAATATGAACCAACTCGTGAACCAAGGTAAATAATTGCGCCGCAACGGAGTCGCGCGTGTTGACAAAAATCAAAGGGGCATATTCGTCGCACAAAGCGAACCCGCGAAACACATCAACCGACAGCTTACGATAAACGTTGTTTCCAACTATCCCGTTGCGCATCAGCAGCACTCCGGAATCTTCAATGGCTTCAAAATGAAGCGCCAAGTTTTGAGTCCAAGACGTTGCTGTAGATGAAAGGCCTGGGCCAATTTTGTGAGCGGTGCGGACCTTTTCTGCCGTTTCGCCAATGGGATATGTAATGTTCACGCACCCCACGAAATCCAATGGCCGGTTGCCGCTCGTGATGAGATGATTGCGAAACCATGCTTGTCTTCGCTGGCATTGATAAATAACGTCCAACAATTCCGGAGTTGGGGTTTGAACGGTTTGCCCGCCTACTGTTCGGAAATCCCTTATTGGCAATCGTTCCTGCGGCGGCTGCTTGAGAAAAAGCAGCCCAAACGGGGTATGGGTTTTTTCGGCGATTAGTTCTGCGCGCCTGAACGTAAGTTCTCCCGTGGTTTCCCACTCCCTAACGTCGTCGGCCCGCCCCGCTCTTCCGATGACCTTTAGAGCCAAGCTTGCTTCATCAAGACCGGCCCGCTGTCGCGCCCATTGCAATACCTTTGGCTCAAGCCTTGTTTTCATACAGAGCCCTCTATCGGGTTAACGTCGTTCTGTCCGACATAGTTAAAAAGCAGGTTTTCGACCAAATGTTACGGTTTTCCTAGCCAACGCGATAATGCAGATTGCCAAACCCGTTGGTTGACGGAAACACAAATCTTCGTCTTTTTACCACTGCCCTTCGGGTGGCCCGCACCAGGCCTGGCACCGCCCCAACCGGGCCTGCGGCGGGCCGGCTCGAGCCGATGCGACTGATTTGGCGTGCGGATTTCGGATTACTGCCTCAGCGCAGGTTTCCCCGGGCGGGCTCACTTAAACGTCCAGGCAGAGGCATCGATTCCCAGTTGATCGAACAGGAAGGCGCAGACATCGGCCTGCTCGGCGATTCGCTCTTTGAGGGAGGTGCCGATGCCGTGGCCGGCGCTGGCGGAACTGCGGAAGAGGATGGGGCGGTCCGAGGCGGTGGCGGCCTGGAGGCGGGCGGCCATCTTCCGCGACTGGGCCGGGTTCACGCGCCCGTCATTCTCGCCGGTGGTCAGCAGCACGGCCGGATAGTTTACCCCATCGCGCACATGGTGGTAGGGGGAGTAGGCGTAGAGGGCCTGGAATTGCGCAGGGTCCTTGACGGTGCCGAATTCGGTGACGTTGAACTGGCCGTTGGGGTCCAGTTCGATGCGGAGCATGTCATAGATGCCGACGTGCGAGACCACCGCGCGGGCCAGGTCCGGACGCTGGGTCAGAAAGGCCCCCATCAACAAGCCGCCGTTGCTGCCGCCCTCGACGGCCAGCTTGGAGGGATTGGTGTATCGGCGCTGGAGCAGGTGCTCGGCGGCGGCGATGAAATCGTCGAAGACGTGTTGTTTGCGGGTGAGGTTGCCGGCCTTGTGCCATTGCTCGCCGTACTCGCCGCCGCCGCGGAGGTTGGCCACGGCATAGAGGCCGCCGGCATCGAACCAGAGGCGGCGGGTGGCGTCGAAAGCGGGGGAGAGGCTGACACCGTAACCGCCGTAACCGTAGAGCAGGGTGGGATGGGTGCGGTCAAGCTTGAGGCCCTTCTTACGCAGGATGTTCAGCGGGACTTTGGTGCCGTCCTTGGAGGCCGCAAACTCGCGCACGACCTCGATGTCATCGAAATCCACGGGCGAGGTGGTGTAAAGGGCCGTGCGGCGGACGTGGTTGTCAGCCGGGTTGTAAGTGAACCAGGCAAAGGGTTTCAGGTAACTGAGGTTGCCAAAAAATAGGGTGTTGGAGTGCCAGGACTGGAGGCCAGTGACCGCGGACACGGGGAGGGTCGGGATGAGGCGCGGCCGGAGGCTGCCGGGCGGGTAATAGCGCAGTTCGGACGGACCGCCCAGCAGGTCGGCGACATACAGGCCGTGATCGCAGGGCGCCAGTTCCTGCACGACGCCTTTGGATTCCGGGGCCAGGAGGGTGGCGTTGGCCAGGTCGGGCGCCTCGAGCGCGAGCCGCAGCACCTTGCCGCGCGGGGCGCCCTTCTGCGAGAGCAGGTAGAGCGCGTTGTCCCGGCCAAGCTTCACGCGCTTGATGCCGTCTTCAAAGCGCGAGACCTGCTGCCATTTGCGGGCGGCATCGCGCAGGTAGTGCGCGAAGTCCCCGCCGTCGCCATTGGCCACCGAGGCGGCAATCCAGCGACCGTCCTGGCTGGCTTCCAGTTCGATCTCGGCGATGCGCGGGAAGTCCTTGCCGATTTCGTATTTGTCTTCCGCGACCGGCGTGCCGAGGCGGTGAAACCAGACTTGCTGGCAGAAGGCCAGGTCCGCCTCCGGCCGTTCGCCCGGATGGGGATAGCGCGTGTAGAGCACCCCTGAACCGTCAGCGACCCAGGCCGCGCTGCCCGCCGCGGTGGGAAACTGGACGCGGGGGATCTGATCGCTCAACTCCTTGCCGGCGTCCGCTTCGATAAAGTGCAGCGTGCCCTGTTCGCTGCCGCCCTCGGAAAGGCAAATGGCCACCAGCCGGCCATCCGGCGACGGCACATACCAATCGATGGCTGTTGTGCCGTTGGTGTTATAGGCGTTGGGATCGAAGACCGGGCGCCACAGGGCCGGCGGGGCGAGCGAGGAGAGCCGGACGAGCACGGGCTGCTGGGCCGGCGGCTTGAAGCGGAGGGCGAAAATCCGCCCCTGCCTGGCCTGGAACCCCGCATACCGGGCCGACTCCTCGGAGCGCAATTGCCGGAGTTCCTGGGCGATGCCGTCCCGGCAGGGCAACTGCGCGAAGTAATCGCGGGTCCGCTCATTCTCCAGACGCGTCCACTCCCGCACGGCCGGCGCCGAGGCGTCCTCGAGCCACTGGTAATCGTCCGCCACCGCCACGCCGTGGTAGGTATTGGTGAGGGGTTGGCGCGGGCTCGGCACCGAGGGCAGCGCGGTGCCCGCGGCCAACATGGGCGCGAGGGCCAGGAGAAAGCTCCCGACCAGTCGGCATTGAAGCGTTGAAGTCCCGAGCAGTCGGGATTGAAGCGTTGGAGCGAACGCCAGGTGCGTCGGCAGGCAGGTCCTCAAGTTCATGACTGGAGAATAAGTGTCGAGTCGAGGGATGGCAAGGTCTTAGGACCCGCTTAGGGGCTATGAACCGCGGTAGGGGCCGTAGTCCCGATTCGGAATCGGGACTACGGGGAAACGGTTCCTGCAAAGAGCTGAGCGCGACAGTTTAAGAGGGGCGGCGGCGGAAACGGTGTCCGCCCGGGTGTCGACAACGACGTCCGCGCTGCGATCACGAGCATTGGCATTGGCGGTGTGGGAAAGATGTGAGAGGCGCACTCTGCTATGGCCCTTGGAGCCAAGTGCGGAACGCCGGGTCGTGGTAGAGGCGTTGGGCGAGCAGGCGGTAGCCGTCGGTCAGCGGGTGGCTGGCATCGGCGTAGAGGGGGCTGGGCAAGGTCTCGGGCACGAGGTGGGGGATGTGGTTCTCGCTCAACCAGGCGGCAATGCCGTCGCGGACGTGGCGATAGGCGGGGCGGTTTTCCTGGGCCATGATATGCTCATTGAAGGGCCCCAGGAGGACGAGCACCTGGTTGTCGCGCTGCTGGAGGTTGCGCAGCAGGCGCTGGAAGGCCCGCCACTGCAAGGAAGCGTCCAGGTCCACCCAGTCAAAGCGCGCGGTGCCCCGCGCGTCCTCGGACCACGGTTTATGCCGCGCGCTGCCCGGCCCGCGGTCGGGGTCTGGGTTGGGCGCGCAGGGCACGGCCAGCCTGATTTGGGCCAAAGGGTCTTTCCACACGTTCGGGTAGCGCGGGGGACTGCCGCCGTCGTCTTCCAGGGTCCAGCTCAGGATGCTTTTCTGTCCGAAATAGGCGTTTTGGAGATGAGCGACCCAGGCGATAAAGCTGAGGCGACGTTCGAGGAGGGCGCTGAGGCGCTCATTGGCATCGGCTTTGTAGCAGGGGATGCGCGGGTGGAACTGGGGGACGAGGCGGGCATGATTGAACTGTTCTTCCTTGAGGGTGCTGAGGTCGACCTTGGGACTGGTGAGCCAAAGGACATTGCAGTGGAGGAGCAGCTTGCGGTGGCGGAGCGCCCCCCCGTAGTAGCGGACCAAGCCCTCCTGCGCCAGCGGGAAAAGCCCATTGAGTCCGCCGTTGATGAAGCGGTCGGGCGCCCCGGCTTGCTCGTTGAGGAAATGGGACAGGGTGCCGTCCGGGGCGACGTATTCGCCCCACACCACGGAATCGCCGAGCACGATGACTTTGTCCGGGGCGGGCACCTGGCGCAGCCGCCGGCCATAGAGCCAGTAGTCGGCGCTCAAGAAGTAGGGGATGCGGTAGTCAGGCCCGGTCTGGAAACGTTCGACCCGCGCCCAAAGCCAGGGGGTCAGCAGCACCACCAAAGCGACCAGGGCCAAGGTGGCCAGCCACTGCCGGGCGTTGAGGCGGACTTCGTTCACGCCGAAGGGGACTATGGCCAGGGCGGGCCTTGGAGCGAGCAGTGGAGCGGGCGAGAGGTCTCCCCCAGGGAGAGGCGGTTTATTGTTCCTCAGAGGCATAATCTAAGCAAGGCGAGAGGTTTTGTGGCGGGAGTTGCGGGGCGCATATCAGAACTGGAAGTAGATGAATGCGCCGCCGCCCGAGGAACAGAGGCAGAGATAGAGGAGCATGAATACGGCCACGCCGACGCGCACGAGGCTGGTTTGGAGGACCTGGCGGAAGCTGGATTCGTAGAGGAACTCATAGAGCCAGACCAGGGCCGGCAGCAGGAGCATCAGCCCCGGGATTTGCGGGTCCAGCCAGGCGGCGGTGAAGATGCGCCGGAGGATGAGCAAGGCATCGTCGAGCGAGCCGGCGCGGAAGAAGACCCAGGTAAAGGAGACGAAGACGAAGACGCCGGCCTGCTTGAGCAACTTGGGCACGCGTTCGCGGTAAGTGGCGGAGCGCTCCAACTCGCGCGTGAGCACCACGCCCAGGCCGTGGAGGGCGCCCCAGATGACAAAGGTCCAGGCCGCCCCATGCCAGATGCCGGAGATGAAGAAGGTCAGGAAGAGATTGCGGTAGGTATAGAGCCGGCCGTGGCGGTTTCCGCCCAGGGGGATATAGACGTAATCGCGGAACCAACTGGAGAGGCTGATGTGCCAGCGGGACCAGAATTCGCCCAGGCCGGTGGCCAGATAGGGATTGTTGAAGTTGAGGATCAAATCGAAGCCCATGAGTTTGGCGACGCCGCGCGCCATGTCGGTGTAGCCGCTGAAGTCGAAGAAGATTTGCCAGCCAAAGGCGACGGTGGCGAGCATCAGGGCCGGGGCGCCGAAGGCCTTGGGATTGTCATAGATGCGCTCGACGAAAAAGGAGAGATAGTTGGCCAGGGCCAGCTTCTTGAACAGCCCGACCAGGAAAAGGGAGGCGCCGTCCGTGAAGTTCTGCAGGCGGATGGGCGGGAACTGGCGGAACTGGGGCAGCAAATGCCGCGCCCGCTCGATGGGGCCGGCCATTAACTGGGGGAAGAAGCAGACGAAAGTGGCAAAGCGGAGGAGCTTGCGCTCGCGTTGGACGTTGCCGAGGTAAAAGTCGATGGTGTAGCTCAGCGATTGGAAGGTGTAGAAAGAGATGCCGACCGGGAGCAAGTATTGGAAGCCGAAGGGCATGAGGGTGGAAGGATGAGAGAGTTTGAGGGGCGCGTGCGCCCAGGAGAGGATGGCATTGAGGTTCTCGACCACGAAGCGGGCGTATTTGAAGAAGAAGAGCAGGGCCAGGTTGTTGACCAGGCTGATGAGGAGCCAGATTTTGCGGCTGCGGTAAAGGGCGCCCAGGGCCATGAGCAGGAGCAGGACGCTCAACCCGGCCATGGTGGGCCGCAGGGTCCTGGGCCCGGCCAGGGCCAGGGCCAGGCTGCCGAGGGTGGCGGCGCCGGCCCCGAGGAAGGCGGCTTTGAGCACCGGCTCGTCAAACTGCAGGCGCGTCAGCCGGGAGGGGATGTCGGTCTTCTGTTCCCCGCGCGGGCAATGGTCCATGAAGGCGACCAGGGAAAAGTCGAGCAAGGTGGCATAGAGCACCAGGAAGAGGTAATAGGGATTCCACCAGCCGTAGAAGAAGTAGGAGGCGAGCGTCAGCCAGGGCAGCCAGAGGCGGGTCTTGCGCAGGGCGAAAAAGACCGGCAGCACGACCAGGAGAAAAACCAGGAATGGCCAGGTGTGGAAAAGCATCAGCCAGCCAAAGATGGGCCTATTGTTTTTTCGAGGCGAGCAACTGCAGCAGCTCAGCCGGGGTGACGCGGCGCACGCAGCGGAAGCCGCAATAGTCGGTGGAGAAACAGGCGTCGCTGTCGCCGGTCCGTTCTGCCTGGCGCAGGGCGGGGCGGCATTGGTCGGCGGCGGATTTCCAACTGCCGCCGCGGATGACCCGCTTGGCATCCTTGCCGGAATTGGGCGGGCCGCGCGGGTCCGCCGCCGGGCTTTGCCGGTAGTAAGTGGGGCTATAGAGGTCCTCGCACCATTCGGCCACGTTGCCATAGAGGTCGTAAATCCCCCACGCGTTGGGTTTTTTCTGGCCGACCGGGTGGGTCTTCTGGCCGGAGTTGTCGGCAAACCAGGCGAGTTGGCGGAGTTTGTCGGGGCGGTCCAGTTCAGCGGGGTTGTCGGCCCCGGCGCGGCAGGCATACTCCCATTCGGCCTCGGTGGGCAGGCGGTAGCCGTTGGCCGAAAAGTCGCAATCCCAGTCCACGGTCTTTTCGTTATAGCACGGTTTGAGGCCCTCGAGCAGCGAGCGTTCGTTGCAGTATTGCTTGGCATCGCGCCAGCGGACGCGCTCGACGGGCTTGTTGGGATTGTCCTGCCAATGGGAGGGATTGGGCAACTGCGCCTGGGCAAAGAGCCGGTGAGTCACCTCGAACTTATCCATCAGAAACGCGCCGACCATGACCTTGTGCGCCGGGGCTTCGTCCGGGTTGCCACGCTCCTGGCCCATGATGAATTGGCCGGCGGGGACATAAACCATTTCGACACCCGACCTGGTCAGGAGGTCAAGCGGACGGGAGGTGCCGGCGGGTTTGGCGCCGCTGGCCGCCCCGCCAGGGTTGGTTTCACTGGGCGAGTTGGAGCCGGATTTTTCGCAGCCGGCCAGCGCCAGCGCCACCAGGGCGAGGATGAGAAAACGAGTCGTCATGATTGCGATTCCGGCGCAATGGTAAGCGGGGAAAGGTGTTTCCGACAACTGCAATCGACCACGGGCTTCGACAAGCGGGCGCAAGTCAGGTCTTGGAGGCGGGTTCTGGCTTGGGCGACTGCTTCCTCCCTCGGGGCCAGGACGGGTGTCCTGGAGTCGGCGCAAGTGCTCCGATGCCCTCACGCTTCACGCTCCACCCAAGCAGCCGGAGTTCTTGACCGGCAAAACTCATTGTAATCAGGTCAAGTTTCACTGCGATTGCAAAAGTGCGCTGAGCCAGCGCTTATTTTAGGTGAATTGCGTCCCGATTCCGAATCGGGATAAAAATGATCGTTGGTTATTGAAGAATGCCCGCGGATGACGCCGAATGAACTTTCGGACTGCGGACTCAATGACCGATAAGCAATACTCAATACTCAATTCTCAATGAACCTCTCCGGGCAGGCCCGATGCCAGAGGTGGCCTGCGGCGCAGCCTCGCCAAATCTCGGAATTTATTTTTGCACGGCCCACTAAGGCTTGCGGGGGCGAAACCAGGCAGGTTCCTTGTTGCTGGCGCCATTGGTGGTGAGCATGAAGAAATCCGCCTCGGAAGCGGCGCCCAGGTCGAGGAGGCCGCTGCGTTGGGCGGAGACGGCGCAGAGGTTCCAGCCGGCGGCATAGACGCCCACGATTTCGCAGGCGGAGAGGAAAGTGCCGGGTTTGGTGGGATCGCCCTTGCTGGCTGGTCCCCGGCTGAAGCAGAGAAAGCGGCTGTCGGGCGACCAGTCAACGTGATAGATTTCATTGACCGGGTCTTGGACGCGCAGGCGCCACGGGCCGACGGCGGGTTGCTCGGCGTCGAGGTCGATCGGCGCGACGGCCAGTTCGTGGTCGCCGGCGCCCCAGGCGATCTGCTTGCCGTCCGGGCTGAGGGTGGGGCGGCAGCCGGGGATTTTGAGGTTGATAATGCGCGGGCCGCGCGCCTCGATCAGCAGGATGGCATGGTCCACTCCCATCCCGGCGTGGACGGTGGCGGCGATCCATTTGCCGTTGGCGGACCAACTCGGGTTATAGAGATGGTGCAGGTTGGTGCTGTTGACGTGCGGCTCGATCTTGCCGGTGGCCAAATCATAGAAGCACATGCCCCTGGTGTAGTAATCCATCACGTTGAATTTGGGAAATTCCTGCGGCAGGAAGCCGATGAGGTGGCTGTCCGGGGACCAGAAGGCCTCCCGCGCGTGGTCCGCCAGCTTCCTCCGGTTCTGGCCGTCAAGGTCCATCACATACAGGCTGCGGACGGCGTCGCGGCCTTCCCCCTCGTCCACCGCGAAGCAGAGCTTCGTGGCGTCGGGCGAGATTTGGGGATAATGCTCGTGCGCCTTGGGGGTGTGGGTCAGGTTCACGGGGTCGGACCCGTCGGGGTTGATGACAAAGATGTCCCAGTTGTCATTGAGGTAGCATTCGTGGGCGATTTTGAAAGGCAGCGCCCGCAGTTGCTCGGAGAACGAGTTTTGAGCTTTGGCCCCGCCGGCGGTCAGGAGCAGGAGCAGCAGCGCAGCAAATACAGGGGTCCGGTTCAGGACACGGCCTCGATTCAGGTTTCGCATGGCCCCTAAGGTTAAGTCCAACTTTGAAGATTTCAAGCAGATTGATGCATTGCCCAGCTTGCCTGCCCCGGATTAGTCTGGACGGCATGACTCGGTTCAACCGGCTGGCTATTTCGGCTCCTGCCGAGCTGCGCTTCGGCGTCTCGCCCCATCCCCTGGTGACCCGTCACGGGCTGAGCATCGGCGGCGGGTTGGTTTATCCGGAGCCCAATTTCACCCTCCCGACCATGTCGGTGGAGAGCGCCACGATGCCGGAGGTCCGCGCCCAATATCGCCAAATCATCACCGGCCTGCTGGCGCGGGCGGTCGAGCTGGAGGCCCCCGGGCTGGTGGTCGAATTCGAGACGCTGCCGCCGATGACCGAACACCCGGAGTGGGGCATCGAGTTGACCCGCCTGCTCCTGGACGCCATGGCCGAGGCCCAGGCCCGGCATGGGCTGAAGAGCGTCCTGCGGATTACGCCCAACGACATCCGCGAAATGGAACGTCCGCCGCGCATGCGCCGCGGCCCGCTGGTGGAAGCCATGTTCGCCACCTTTGAAGGCTGCGCCGCCGCCGGGGCCGAGCTCCTGAGCATCGAATCGGTCGGGGGCAAGGAAGTCCATGACCAGGCGCTCATGCTGGGGGACATCCGCGCCGTGCTTTTCGCCCTGTGTGTCCTGGGCGTCCGGGACATGCGTTTTCTCTGGACGCAGCTCGGGCAGATCGCCCGCGCACACGGCGTCCGCTGCGCCGGGGACACGGCTTGCGGTTTCGCCAACACGGCGATGGTGCTGGCGGAGCAAAAGATGATCCCGCGGGTCTTGGCGGCCGTGGTGCGGGCCATCTCCGCCGTGCGGACGCTGGTCTGCTACGAGTGCGGGGCGGTCGGCCCCGGCAAGGATTGCGGCTATGAAAACCCGATGCTCAAGGCGATTACCGGTTTCCCGATGTCCATGGAGGGCAAGACCGCCGCCTGCGCGCATCTCAGCCCCCTGGGCAACATCGCCGCCGCCGCCTGCGACCTCTGGAGCAACGAATCGGTCCAGAACATCAAGCTGCTGGGCGGCATGGCGCCCACCTGCTGCCTGGAGCAACTCATCTACGATTGCCGGCTCATGAATGAGGCCCTGGCCGACGGACCCGACGCCGCGCTGCTCTACCGCAAATGGATGGTGTCCTCGGACGCCCACCGCGACCCGCAGGCCTTCATCCTCGCCCCCGAGAGCGCCATCGCCATTGCCCAGGCCATTGTCGACGCCCAGAGCGACTACGCCGCCGGCCAAGCCGCCGGCCTGACCGCCCTGCGCCTGCTCCGCGACGCCCACCGCGACGGCCGCCTCAAGCTTCACCCCCGCGAAATCCCCTGGCTCGACCGGCTCCAAGAATCGCTCGAAACGTTGCCCGCCACGGAAACCCAATTCATCGAGCTTATGATGCCGCAGGTGGACACGACCAGGTTCATCGCCGCCGACTACGACCTCGGGTAGCCTGCCGATGAACGGGCCGGGCACGGCGCAGTTATTTATTCTCGGTGGCAACAAATTAAAAGGGAATCCCGTCATGAAACTGCTTTCACTTGCCCTGACCGTCTCCATCCTGCTCGCCTTGGCCCCCGTAAGCCCGGCGGCCGTGCGCTATGTCGATGCCGGCAACTCCCAACCCGTGCCCCCTTACACGAATTGGGCGGGCGCGGCGGCGACGATACAAGATGCCGTGGACGCCGCAGAGACCGGTGACGAAGTCGTCGCCACCAACGGCTGGTACGCGCTCGGGGGCCGGGCGGTGCAAGGAACCTTGACCAATCGGTTGGCGATTGACAGGGCGATCACGGTTCGGAGCGTCAATGGGCCGGAGGTGACCGTGATTGCGGGCTCGCCGTCGCCCTCAGAGCGTCCGGGCGACGGCGCGGTCCGTTGCGCTTACGTAGGAACCGGCGCGGTGCTGAGCGGCTTCACTTTGACTAACGGATTCACGCGGTGGTCCGGAGACCCTGTCGCGGAGGAAAGCGGCGGCGGCGCGTGGTGCGAGACCGGGGCAGTGGTCACCAACTGTGCCATCACCGGCAATTGGGCGGCGACGGAAGGAGGCGGGGCCAGCGGCGGCACGCTCTTGAACTGCACCTTGGCTGACAACCTGGCCATCACGGGCGGCGGGGCGGCTTCGAGCACGCTTTTCAACTGCATCTTGAAGGACAACGTCGCGTCTTGCGGCGGCGCGGCGGCCAAGGCGACACTCCATGACTGCGCGCTGAACGACAACTACGCGGAGGAGGGCGGCGGGGCGTGGAACAGCGCGCTTTTCGACTGCACGCTCAGCCGCAACCGGGCGGGTGACGGGGCGGACCTCGAGGCCGGCACCGGGGGGGGTGCCACCGGCAGCACGCTGTGCAACTGCACGCTCACCGGCAATGGGGCCTTCCTTTGGGGTGGCGGAGCGGATTCCTGCACCCTATCGAACTGCACACTCTCCGCCAACTCGGCCGAGACAGCGGGCGGCGCGTGCAACAGCACCCTCTACAATAGCCTATTGCGCGCCAACTACGCCGAGGGTGGCGCGGGCGGGACCTACGCGGGAACCCTTTACAATTGCGCGTTGATTGAAAACTCGGCTAGGGACGCCGGCGGGGCGGATCAGGGAACTTTCTACAATTGCACTTTGACCCGCAACTCGGCGACGCACTCCGGCGGGGGAACGCGCGGCGGCACGCTTTACAACTGCATCGTCTATTTCAACACGGCTCAGGTTGAGCCGAACTACTCGGAGTCAACCTTCAATTATTCCTGCGCGACTCCCCTGCCGCCGGCAGGCGCGGGCAACGTCGCAGCCGACCCGCGGCTGGCCTCGTCCATCCACTTGTCGGCCGATTCACCGTGCATCGGCGCCGGCAACCCGGTTTACAGCCGCGGAACCGACATTGACGGGCAGAACTGGCAGGACCCGCCTTGCATGGGGGCGGAACAGTATGTGGTTGGAGGCGCCACAGGGACGTTGGCCGTCGCCATCGGGATTGACTACACGAATGTGGCCACGGGTTTTGCGGTTTCCTTGAGCGCGCGGATCGAGGGCGCCGCCTCGGCGAGCTGTTGGGATTTCGGCGACGGCACCGTGGTCAGCAACCTGCTTTGCGCCAGCCACGCTTGGACGCAGCCGGGATCGTACGCCGTCCGTTTGACCGCCTGGAATGAGAGCTGGCCCGCGGGAGTCACGGCCACAACGGCGGTGGCGGTGGTCGAGCGCCCGGTTTATTACGTGAACCGGGCCAGCACCGCCCCGGCATTTCCGTACAACTCGTGGGCCACCGCGGCGCGAACCATCCAGGACGCCATCGCCGCTGGAACCGCCGCGGGCCGATTGGTCCGGGTAGCGGATGGTCTCTACGATGATAGCGGGGCGGCGGGCGACGGGACGAACCGCGTGGCGTTGACCGATCCCGTCATGGTGCAGAGCATGAACGGCCCGGCGGCGACCTCGATTGCCGGAGCCGAGGCCCCCACCGGCGGCAACGCCCCACACGCAATCCGCTGCGCCTACGTGGCCAACGGGGCGGTCCTGAGCGGCTTCACCCTTACCAACGGCCACTCAGGGTATCGCGGCGGCGGGGCCTGGTGCGAACCGGGCGGGGTGGTGACCAATTGTGTCATGGTCGGAAATGGCGCCTTCCTGGAAGGCGGGGGAGCGGCAGGCGGAACACTTTACAGTTGCACGCTGACCGGCAATTCGGCGACCAACTATGGCGGCGGCGCCAGCGGCAGCCTCCTCTGCAACTGCGTGTTGACCGGCAACTCAGTCAGCTACCAGGGCGGGGGTGCTAATGGCGGCGCGCTCTTCAACTGCGCGGTCAACGGAAACTCCGCTAATTATGGTGGCGGGGCGGCCAACAGCCGGCTCTTCAATTGCACCCTCACGGGCAATTCCGCCAGCGAGGGAGGCGGGGCTTACGAGACCGCGCTCTATCACTGCACAGTAACGGGCAACACGGCGACCGAAAGCAGCCGGCATTACTATAACGCGGGGGGCGGTGGAGTGAACCGGTGCACCCTGAACAACTGCATCGTCTATTTCAATATCGCCGGGGTCAATATCGCCGGGGCGGCGCCGAATTACGCCGGTTACACCATCTTCAATTATTCCTGCACAACCCCCCTGCCAGAAATGGGAACAGGCAACATCACCTCGGACCCGCTGCTGGCCTCGCCCGCGCACCTGGCGGCAGGTTCCCCTTGCATCGGCGCGGGCAGCCCGCTCTGGAATACCGGCGTGGATATTGACGGCGAAGCCTGGGGCAATCCGCCTTGCATGGGCGCGGACCAGTATGCCGCCGGCGCCGCCACCGGGCCTCTGACGGTGGCCATGACGGCCTCGTGCACGAATGTGGCCCCGGGCTTTGCGGTTTCTTTTGACGCCCGGATTGATGGCCGCGCGACGGCCAGCGCCTGGGACTTCGACGACGGGACCGTGGTGAGCAACCGGCCTTATGCCAGCCACGCCTGGAGCCAACCGGGATTGCGTTCCGTCCAGTTGCGGGCTTGGAACGAGAGTAACCCGGCGGGCGTCACGGCCACGTTGGTGGTCGAGGTAACAGGGACCATGTATTTTGCGGACCAGGCGAATCTGACGCCGGTCTTCCCATACACCAACTGGCAGACAGCGGCGCAAAGCATCCAGGATGCGATTGAAGCCGCAATGGCGGCGGGCGCAACGGTGGTCGTGGCGGATGGCGTGTACACCACGGGCGGCAAGGCGGCCTTTGGAACGTTGACCAACCGCGTGTGCATCGATAAGAGCCTCATCGTCCGCAGCCTGCACGGGCCGGGGGTGACGGCGATTGCCGGGGCGGAGTCGCCTGGAGGCGGCAATGGCGACGGCGCCATTCGATGCGCCTATGTGGGGAACAGGGCGATCCTGAGCGGCTTCACCCTGGTTAACGGTCATACGCGGACCAATGGGGACTGGTCCCAGGAGCAATCCGGCGGCGGGGTTTGGTGCGATGAGGAGGGTGCCGTGACCAATTGCGTGCTCAACGCCAACTCGGCCGGCGCGAACGGCGGCGGGGCATTGGTCGGCACGCTCTACAACTGCACGGTGACCGGCAATTCCGCGGTGTCCTATGGGGGCGGAGTTTATGCGGACTCGTGGCGCGCCACCCCTGCCTTGCTCTACAACTGCACGATAACCGGCAACTCCGCCTGGAGTGGCGCCGGCGTGTACGAAGGCACCCTTTACAACTGCCTACTCAGCGGCAATTCGGCCATCGGCGCCGAGTACTGGCAAGGCATCGGCGGCGGAGCGTATTCGTCCACACTCCTGAATTGCACGGTCACGGGCAACTCGGCCACCCACCGCGCCGGCGGCATTTATATGGGCGCGCTGACCAACTGCGTCGTCTATTACAACACCGCGCCCGACAGCCCCAATTGGGCCGGTTACAATTTCAATTACCTCCCGCCCTTCCATTACTCCTGCACCACCCCGGCGCCGACCGGGATGGGCAACATCACCAGCGAACCGGCCTTCGTTGACCCGGCCGGCGGCAACCTCCGTCTCCGGTCCAATTCCCCTTGCATCAATGCGGGGAGCAATGCGGGAGTGGACGACCCCACTGACCTGGATGGCCAGCCCCGGATTGCCGGCGGCACGGTCGACATGGGCGCTTATGAATTCCAGGCGCCGGCCTCGCTCATCTCCTACGCCTGGCTACAGCAATACGGCCTGCCGACCGACGGCTCGGCCGATTTCATAGATTCCGATGGTGACGGGGCGAGCAACTGGCTCGAGTGGCGGTTCGGCACGGACCCAACAGACCCCCGTTCGGTCCTGCGCCTGCTGGCGACAACAGTGTCCTCGGGCGGTGTGAGCGTGAGCTGGCAGAGCGTGACCAATCGCAGTTACATCCTGGAACGGGCCAGCGACCTTCGCGCACAACCCGCCTTCCTGCCCGTGGCCGACGGCATCGCCGGCCAACCCGGTTCCACAAGCTTCACCGACACGAGCGCCTTCGGCCCCGGCCCGTTCTTTTACCGGGTCGGCGTCCAATAGCGGGCCAGGCCTGAAGAAGATGCGGAATTGCTGCGCGGGGCATGATGCCCAGGCGAGTGCCAAATGAGTAAGCGGCGGCCGTGAGAAACCGCGCCTGTTTCGGAGGTCGGGCGCATCACGACACTGCCACCAATTCCACTCTACCCGCGCGTAGCGCGGCACTCTTCCGCCCCGGAGATGTTCTCTGTTTTGCAAGTGGCTTTTTCATAAAAGTTATTCACAGGGCGGCAGCTTGTGGGAGGCTTGGGTTACGATAAGTAACATATATCTCATGTGATGTAT
>JBEKRX010000079.1:0-59629 GCA_049518415.1 Verrucomicrobiota bacterium | reverse complement strand
GATAGCCGGCCTCGCCCAGTTCATTGGCCAGCGTCATCGCAAAGCTGCCCGCGTGAGCGGCCGCAATCAGCTCGGGCGGACTCGTGCCCCGCCGCTTAAGGTCGCTGCCGGCGGCGTAGGGGGCCATCTTCAGGACCGCACTCGGGGTGCTGACGGCGCCTTTGCCACGCTGTCGAGTCCCCAGCCAAAGGACCGACGCCTTTCGGGTATATGGTTTCATTACGGCCCGTAGTATCGCCCCTTGCGCGCACCTGCGCCAATACTTAGAAAATGCATTGGCGATACCCTTAAGCTATGGGCGGAGAACGAATATGGACTTTAACCCAAAGGCGCAAAGACGCCGAGGCGCAAAGGAGGGGACCACTTTGGGGACCTTGGCGGAGCGCGCCGGGATTTTCCCGCTTTGAAGTTTGGACGCAAAGACAAACGAATTCATTGCCAACGCGCGGGCAGGGTGATAAGATCAAGCCGGGTTATGGAACTGCGTCACCTGCGCTATTTCGTGGCCGTGGCGGAAATTGTGAATTTTACCAAGGCCGCCGCGAAGCTGCATTTAGCCCAGCCCTCGCTCACGCGCCAGATCCGTAATCTGGAAGAGGAGCTCGGCGTGCGCCTCCTGGACCGTTCCAAGAGCCACGTCGCCTTGACCGAGGAAGGGCGGTCTTTCCTGGTTGATGCCAGGCGCATCCTCGCCCTCGCGGCCGAAAGCATCCTGGCGGTGCAGCGTCTGAGCCGGGGCGAAACCGGCCAGTTGAACATCGCGTATTTGTCCAATTTTGATTTCGAGCTGCTCCCCGAAACGCTCGGGGCCTTCCGCCAGACCTTCCCCCACATCGCGCTGAACCTCTTCGACATGACTCCGGCGGAACAGTATCGCGCGCTGGAGGCGCGCAAGATTGATTTGGGCTTTGTGGGGCTGCGTCCGCCGGCAGCCGCCACTGGCCTGCGATGGGAAAGCATCGCCCGGCACCGAACGGTCGTGGTCCTGCCGGCAAGACATCGGCTGGCCAGCAAGCGCCAGGTAAGTCTCGGCGAGCTGGAAACGATGTTTTTTGTGGGCCTGTCCGAGAAAACGCATCCGGGCTTTCGCGACTGGCTCTGCGAAACCTGCCAGCAGGCGGGCTTTACGCCCAGAATTCTACAAGACGCCGAGTTGGAACCCGCCCTCATGACCTTCGTCGCCGAGGGCTTGGGCGTCGCGCTGGCGCGCGAGCACATCAAAAAGGTGCCCCACCCCGGAGTGGTCTTCCGGCCCCTGACGCCGCCGGTCAAGAGCGACTACTGCATCGCCTGGAACCGGGACGACGATTCACGAGCCTTGCAACAATACATCGAGATCGTCAAAAGCCTCGCCGCACATACGGACTGAACCGGCACGCTCAACGCACGAACTGATCGAGCGGAAAGACCGAATCCATGACCGGACGCCATTTCTGGCGTCTGCGCAGCCCCTGGGGGCGTGGCCGGCGCTCAGGGGGTGGGTGGGCAGCGACCCCCGCCGAACTTTGTCTTTCATTCCGGCGAATCGCGGCGACTGCGGCCATTCCGCTCTCCGCATTTTCCGCGTCACGCTGCGCGCGAAAGGGCTGGCCCTTCAGCCGCATTGCCGCTGAGCTGAATGTCCATGAAAACACCCTCCCCGAGAAACCGCCGATAGATTTAAGCTATCGCCCACATACCAACAAAGTATTGGGCTTCCTTGACATAAGACTGCACAGTTCAATTTATTGTGAAGACGGAGCGCAAAGCGCGAGCTGGATTCGGCCACGCCAGACGGCCGACCGCCTCGGGGGCAGGATCAACGGGAGGTGGCGGTTCGGCGCTTTTCGACCCTGAGGATCTGTGCCGGTTCGAAGGAGAGGGCGGCCCGGCAGTTCCTGAACCGGCTGCGCCAGAACCGCGGGAAACAATCGATGCCGCGCAGAGCAGCGCAGCAAAGAAATCCAAAACCACGAACGAAAGAAGGCACCACTATGAACGTTTTCGTAATCATCGCCCTGGTTTGCATCATTGCGCTGGCCTGGCTCTGGCCCAGGAAATCGGGTTTGAAGCGTGCGCCAGCTCGCACCTGGCCCGCAGCTCGAGGCAAGATGGGCGCCAAGCCCAAGCTCACCACCCCTTGACAAGATAACACCCGCCAACACGGAATGAAAACACCCGCCAACACGGAATGAAATATGAATGCATTGACATGTTGGAATCAGTCGAACGAGCTGGAAGACCTGCAGCACGGCCCGCGAAACCTTTTTGGCCGCTCCCGCATCCACTGGACCGAGGAACAGGTGAGGGTGGCGCAGTGGGTCCCGCTGGTGGACCTCAGCGAAGACGCCAAAGGGTATCTGCTCAAGGTTGAACTGCCGGAAGTAAAGAAAGAGGACATGCGCATCACCATGGACGATGGCACGCTGACCATCACGGGCGACCGCAAATTCGATCAGAACAGCAGGAAGGATCACCGCGTCGAACGCGCCTGCGGCAGCTTTGTGCATAGTTTCTCGCTCCCGGAGGACGCCCGCCCCGGCAAGGTCACCGCCGTGTTCAAAGATGGAGTCCTCGCAGTGCATCTGGCCAAGAATGAGAAGACCAGACCCCAGCAAGTCGAGGTGGAAGCTGCCGCCTACGACCAAATCCCCAACCACCACTACCACTCCTCAGGCTGGGGTATCAACGAGTAACGCCGCGGACCACCTCTCCAGAAACAAGATTGAAACCGAAGCAACCCGAACCAAACACCTGACCATTGGAGGAACCGTGCCCGAACCAACAGCCATAACCAAGATAGTCCCGGTCATTGCGGTGGCCATCATTCTGGGGGCCATCGTTTTGCCCCAGGCCATCCGCATTCTGCGCGAATACGAGCGCGGCGTCATTTTCCGGCTCGGCAAATTGCTCCGCGCCAAAGGGCCGGGCTTGATTTTCCTCATCCCGATCGTGGATCGCATGGTCAAGATGGACCTGCGCGTGGTCACCATTGACGTGGCCAAACAGGAAATCATGACCCGCGACAACGTGCCCGCCACAGTCGATGCGGTGGTTTATTTCCGGGTCGTGGACCCGGTTGCCGCGGTGGTGAAGGTGGAGAACTTTTGGAAGGCCACCTCGCTCATTGCGCAGACCACCCTCCGCAGCGTCCTGGGCCAGGCGCCCTTGGACGACCTGCTCTCGCAGCGCGATGTGATCAACCAAAAGTTGCAGGAAATCATTGACCGCCAAACCGAACCTTGGGGCATCAAGGTCACGGCCGTGGAGGTGAAGGACGTGGCGCTGCCGGACAGCATGAAGCGCGCGATGGCCAAACAAGCCGAGGCCGAGCGCGAGCGGCGCGCAAAGATCGTCAACGCTGAGGGCGAATTTCAAGCCGCCGAAAAAATGGTGCAAGCCGCCGCCATGATCAGCAAAGAGCCCATCGCGCTCCAACTCCGCTTCCTCCAGACCATGCGCGAAATTTCCAGCGAGCATAACACGACCACGTTCCTGCCGGTGCCCATTGATTTGTTCACGCCGTTCCTGAAGGGAGGGTCCAAAACCTAGCAGGACCGATGCGGAGCTACGGTCCGTGATGACCAGCGTCACGGAGCGAGGATTTTTGCCGGTGGGCCCGGAGCCGAGGGTCCCACGCCCACAGATGACGGGAGAGGACCGGCCGGGCGGACGATTACTCAATGTCCCATTGCGTGCCATCGGCGTCGTGATCATCCGCGTCGATTTCGAGAAACGACTTTGCCTCGCGGAGCGCATCCTCGTAAGTGAGGGCATCAAGGCGCATGGTATTCTTCTGCCCGAGGGTGTTGTCGTACTCCAGCCCGAAGGTGCCACCGGCTTCGTCGAGGATTCGAGCGATTTTCATCGGTTCATTGAGTCTGCCCGGCTGGAGAGAAGAACGATTGATCCATGCTCTTAATAATCCGCCGTTCCCTGGGGAACACAAGCTGCGATTTTGCCCGGCTTGTCCCGAGAACAGCGGGAATATTCGCATTTAGCTTGTAGAGGGCAGCAAAACCGCCTAGTGTTCCAATTATGGGAATAGCATTTCTTGGCCGTTGGCTCGGCCGCTCTGGCAGGCCTGCTTTGAATTCCACCGCAGAACAACCGGCCGCCGAGCCTGGGGACGCCGAGTCGCAATTCAACCTGGGGCGCAAGTTCGCCGGCGGAGAGGGTGCGGGCCAGGACTATGCGCAAGCGGCTGAGTGGTATCTGAAGGCGGCCAACCAGGGCCATTGCGTGGCGCAGTTCAATCTGGGGCTGATGTATGGGCAGGGCCAAGGGGTGCTGCGCAACGAGGCCACCGCGGGGATGTGGCTGCGCAAGGCAGCGGAGCTGGGCCATGCCGGGGCGCAATATCACGTCGGGGTGAGGCAACATCGTGCCAGCAAAAATGGCCAGCAGCGGGAGGCCTCGGAATGCCGGATTGAGGCTTTTAAATGGCTGGAGCTCGCGGTGGCGCAAAGGTACCGGGGATCGGAGTCGGCGCGGGAGTTTGTGGCGCTGAGTATGACGCGAGAGGAAGTGGCGGAAGGTGGCAGGCGCGCGGGAGCGTTCACGGCGGCCCCGGCCAAACCGGTGGGCAAGTGTTGACGGCCGGAATTGCGAATCCGGTCGGGCCGGTCGGCCTCGAATTGGTTGCGCGCGATCTCGCGGGGCCGCAACCGGGTGGCAATCGAGACAGAGCGGGCAAGCAACCAGACCTGGCTGAGACTGGCAACCAGCGTTTGCCAAAGCGAGCAACGCCTGCCAGCAGGAGGTAGTTTTCTGACTCGTGGCAGCGATAGCCGCCGCCCCCAATCGGCCTCCGTTTGAAGCAACCCAAAAACCAATTCCCCATGGGCTGCAATTAATACTTGGCCGCCGCCGGGGTCGGCTTAGAATCCTGGCATTGCCATGAAACGAAAAGAGCTGGCCTGGCGCTACCGGATTGCCGATGGGAAGAAGTTCCGCCTCAAGGACATCGATCCTGCGGACACCTGGAAGCTTAAGTCCAAGGAACAGGCCCAGCAATGGCTCGAGCAAGGCGTGGCCCGGCTCAGTGAGCTCCAGGCCCTGCTCTATGCCCAGAACCAGTGGGCCGTGCTGCTCATCTTCCAGGCCATGGATGCGGCCGGCAAGGACGGCACCATCAAACACGTCATGTCCGGCGTCAATCCGCAGGGCTGCCAGGTCTTTTCCTTCAAAGCTCCCTCGGCGGAAGAGTTGAGCCATGATTTCATGTGGCGCACCTCCAAATGCCTGCCCGAACGCGGGCGCATCGGCATTTTCAACCGCTCCTACTACGAGGAAGTCCTGGTGGTGCGCGTGCATCCCGAACTGCTGGCCCATCAGAAACTGCCCCCCTCGCTGGTGACCAAAGCTATCTGGCCGGAGCGGTTCCAGGACATCAACGCCTTCGAGCGCTACCTCTCCGGCAACGGCGTCCTCCTCTGCAAATTCTTCCTCCACCTCTCCCCAAAAGAGCAGCGCCAGCGCCTGCTGGCCCGCCTGGAACAACCCGACAAGAATTGGAAAATCTCCCTGCCCGACCTCCAGGAACGCCGCTGCTGGGGTGACTACCAGCAGGCTTACGAGGACATGATCCGTCACACGGCGACGGACTACGCTCCCTGGTATGTCGTGCCGGCGGACAACAAATGGTTCACACGCCTGGTCGTCGCCGAGGTCATCGTCACAGCCCTGGAATCGCTCCACCTCAAATACCCGGAGTTGGACGAAGCCAAACGCAAAGAACTGGCCTCCATCCGCAAAGCCCTGCTGGCGAACAAGGCGAAATAAGGGCGCGGCTTCGCCCCGGCCGCCAATAGCGCCCTGGCGTAGCGGAACACTGGCGAGTGCCGCTGTTTCTCCCTTCCAGTTGCTCCCCCCCAAGCGGGCGTTTCTCGCATTCACACCCCGCTTCAGCGGGGTGTTAATGCGAGCCGGCGTATGCTTAGGCAGAAAATTGTCCTGCGCCCCAGACCCCGCGCTGAGCAGAATTGGTTTTGACTCCTGGCGCGGCCGGGGTATGCTGGGCGGCCCTGTTCAGGAGATAGGATTTTATGGCAAAACTGACGGTTAAAGATTTGGATGTTCAAGGCCGGCGCGTGCTCATGCGGGTGGACTACAATGTGCCCCTCGAGGAGAAAGACGGCCAGATGGTGGTCACCGACACCACGCGCATCGTGGAGACCCTGCCGACACTGAAGCTGCTGATTGAGCGGGGTGGGAAACTCATTCTGGCGTCGCACCTGGGCCGGCCCAAAGGCAAACGCGAGCCCGCCATGTCCCTGCGGCCGGTGGCCGTCAAGCTCCAGGAATTGCTCGGCCGCCCGGTGAGGTTCGTGGACGATTGCATCGGCCCAAAGGTCGAGCAGGCCGTCAACGCCATGAAACCCGGCGACGTGCTGCTGCTGGAGAATGTCCGCTTCTACAACGAGGAAGAGGCGAACGCTCCCGCTTTTGCCGAGCGCCTGGCCCAAGTGGCGGATGTGTATGTGAACGATGCCTTCGGCTCGGCCCACCGCGCCCATGCCTCCACCGAAGGCGTGGCGCGGGTGCTGGCCAGGCGCGGCCGCCAGTGCGCCGCCGGCCTGTTGATGGAGCGCGAACTCAAGTTCCTGGGCGAGGAATTGGAAAACCCGGCGCGGCCGTTCGTCGTCCTCCTGGGCGGCGCCAAAGTCTCGGACAAAATCCTGGTCATCGATCGCCTGCTCGACAAGGCCGACACGCTCCTCATCGGCGGCGCCATGGCCTACACCTTCCGTCTGGCGCAAGGCCACAGGACCGGCCAATCGCTGGTCGAGCCGGACAAGACCGAGGTCGCCAAATCCGCCCTAGCCAAGGCCCGCCAGCGCGGCGTGAAGTTCCTGCTGCCGGTCGATGACCTCGTGGCGGTGCCGGTCAAGACCGGCCAACTGAACCGGAAAGGCAAACCCGTCATTGATTACCAGGACATCCGCGTCAACACGGACCTGAATTGCCCCGACAACGCCGCCGGACTGGACATTGGCCCCGCGACCGTCAAGACCTACGCCGAGGAAGTCGCCCACGCCAAGACCATCCTCTGGAACGGCCCCATGGGACTGTTCGAGGACAAGCGCTTTGCGGAGGGGACCAATGCCCTCGCCCGCGCGGTGGCCGAGGCCACGCAGCAAAGCGGGGCCAAGAGCATTATCGGCGGCGGCGACAGTGTTAAGGCGCTGAACAAGGCCAAGCTGGCCGACAAAGTCACCTTCATGAGCACCGGCGGCGGCGCGAGCCTGGAATTCCTCGAAGGCCGGGTCCTGCCCGGCGTGGCGGCGCTTACCGACAAATAGGTGCTGAAGTTGCATGTTTGCCTGGTTACATGCTGGCATGGGGGCGGAAAGATTGGCTCCTGTCTCCCGCCTTTTAACGCTTCCACGCTTCAACGTCCTGCCGTCTCCTGACGCCTGACTCCTGAACTCACCATGAACAAAGAACGCAGACTGATCATCGCCGGGAATTGGAAGATGAACAAGACCGTGGCCGAGGCGCTGGACCTGGTGCGCGGGCTCAAGCTGGAGCTGGCCAACGTCAAGGAACTGGACCTCGTCGTCTGCCCGCCCTTTACGGCGCTGTCCGAGGTCTCGAAGGCGGTCCTGGATTCCAACCTCCGGCTGGGGGCGCAGAACCTGAACGAGAACAACGTCGGCGCCTTCACTGGCGAGATTGCCGCCGTGATGCTCAAGGAATTCTCCGTCCGCTACGTGATCCTGGGCCACTCCGAGCGGCGCCAATACCAGAAGGAATCCAACGCGCTGATTGCCAGGAAGGCGCTGGCGGCGCAGGCGGCCTCCCTCAAGCCGATTGTCTGCGTCGGCGAGACGCTGGCCCAGCGCGAGGCCGGCCAGACCGAGCCGGTGCTCGACACCCAGGTGCGGGGCAGCCTGGCCGGACTGAGCAAGGAGCAGATGGCCGAGACGATCCTTGCCTACGAGCCGGTTTGGGCCATCGGCACCGGCCGGACCGCCACCACCGACCAGGCGCAGGAGGCGCACTCGTTCATCCGGGGGTTGCTGGGGAAAATCTTCGACGAAACCGTTGCCCGGCGCGTCCGGATTCAATATGGTGGCAGCGTCAAACCCGCCAACGCGCGCGAGTTGATGAGCCAACCGGACGTGGACGGCGCGCTGGTGGGCGGAGCTTCGCTTGAAGTGCGCAGTTTTGCTGATATAGTTAGAAACTCGATTTGAACCAAGCGCCTATGTGTGCAGGGCAGCCTTTCTCCCCACGCGTCGGGAGCAGGCCAGCCCTGCCGACCCAGGCTCTAAAATAACGTTATGATGTTTTTAATTGGTCTGTTGACCCTGGTCATGGTTGTGAACTGCTTCGTGCTGGTGTTCCTGGTGCTGCTGCAGCTCCCGAAGAAGGAAGCCGGCGCCGGCCTGGCCTTTGGCGGCGCCGCCACCGATGCCTTGTTCGGCGCCGGCACCGGCACGGCCCTGACCAAGGTCACGAAGTACGCCGCCACCCTGTTCTTTGTCCTGGCCGTGGTGCTTTCCATCCTGCCGAACTACGCTCGTCGCCAAGGCGGCTCGAGTTTCCGGACGCTGCTCGCCCAGCCCGGCAAACCGGCGGCGACCCCCACCGCGCCCGCCACCCCGGCGGCGCCCACGACGCCAGCCCCCGCGCCGACCCTGCCTGTGGCCGCCCCCACCACCGTTTCGAACCTCCTCATGAGCACGCAGACCGCCGAGGCGACGAACCAGCCCGCTGCGCCGGCCAATCCGGCCCCTGCCACGCCGACCAACAAGACCCCCGCCTCCTCGACGCCGAAGTAACACTCCGGCCCGGCTTTGCGTCCAGCGCTTCGGCGGCGGGCACGCCCGGGCCTGCCAGACCCACACCTGCTAGCCGCGGGTTTGAGCTCAGGCTGGCAGAGGGGCGTCGGCTCGGCAGGCCGGGCTATGGGCCGCCTGGTTCCGAGCAGTTGGCGCGGTCGCTGCGGAGGCGGGCGGAGCCGTCCGGGGCAATTCGACGGTGAAGCGCGCGCCGCCAAGGGGCGATTCATCACAGAAAATGCGGCCCTGATGTTCCAGGGTGAAAGTATGGGCAAGCGAAAGCCCCAAGCCCGTGCCCTCGCCAGCAGGCTTGGTGGTGAAGAAGGGTTCAAAGATTCTGGACCGCAGATCCACAGGGACGCCCGGCCCGCTGTCCTCCACCACGATTGCGACCCGGCTCGCTTCCTGCCTGGTGGCGGCGCGGAGTTTCCTGGGCGGAACCGAGTTGTGCATGGCCTGCAACGCGTTATTGATGAGAATGATGACAATCTGCTGCATTTGGTCCGCGCTGGCCAGCACCTCCGGCAGTTGAGGGTCCAGGTCCAAGGTCAGCTCCACCGCCGCTCCGCCAAAATCCGCCCGGCGCAGTTCAGCGACATTGCACAGGATGTCATTCAAATTCACCTTTTGTTTCCTGGGGCCGCCCTCCCGGGCCAGGTTGAGAAAATTGCGCAGCAACCGCGCGCCGCGCTGGTTCTCGGCGGCGGCCATTTTCAGGTATTCCCGGGCCTGTTCCGGCAAGCCAGGGTCCTCCAAACTGAGGTCGATGAACCCACAAGCCACGGTCAGGGGATTGTTCAGCTCGTGGACCACCCCGGAGATCATCTGGCCCAGACCGGAGAGCTTCTCGGCTTGCCGAAGTTGCTGCTCCAGGCGGGAGCGCTCGGAGACCTGGCGGAGGTAGAACTGGAAGGCGGTTTCACCCGCGAAATCGATGGCCGAGCCAACCACCTCCACTTTGATCTGGCTGCCGTCTTTCCGGCGAAGGGATTGAATTCGCTGGTGGCAGAGCGAATCAAACCAGGCCTGGCCTTGCGGCACGCCCGAGGGCCGGGATTCGCCCCAAACCAGCCATTGCATGAGGGAAAGCTGACAAGCTTCCGCCGCCGATACCCCCAGCACGCGCGCCGCCGCCGGGTTAAGGCCGACGATGCGCAAGTCATCCTGGGTGGTGATGGCGATGGGTTCGCTGGATTGTTCGAATAAGAGGCGGTAGCGTTTTTCGGTCAGGATAATCCGGTTTTGCAGCAGGGCCTTCTCCCGCTCTTTGCTCCGCAACTGGTAGGCGGCTCGCTTCTCCCGCAGATAGCGGACTTGCTCGAGCACCAGGATAATCATGTTCACGGCGATGAACATCTGCAGCACGCTGGCGAGAAAGAAGCCCGTGCTCATATAGTCCGACAGCCGCTCCATGAAAGGATAGGCCGCCACAAACAGCCCCCAAAACATGAAACCGAACGAAAGCAGCCCCGCCCCCAAGTACTTGCGTTTGCGCCGATATTGAACAAATCCCCAAACGGTCACCAGGCTCGAACACCCGATCAGGGCGAAGATTGGCATCTGGAGGGTGAACCGCTCCTGCCGCCCGAAGAACGCCCCCTCAGGCCACGGATAACTGGCGGCAAAACTCCAGAGAAACAGGAAACAGAGGAACAGGCCCAGGGAAATCTGGCGGAGTTTCTTGCCCAGGAACCGGAGGCCACCCCACAGCATAAAGACGGCGGCCGTGCTCATGCACCATTGCTTGAGCATCATCGCCCACCAGGACTCGCCCTTGAAGCTGCCATAAGTCCAGAATACGCTGTAGCAGATGGTCAGATAGAGGGCGTAAAACAGCCAGGCGACCGTCCAGATGGAGAAGTATTTCCGCCGGGTGTAATGATTCAGATAGGAAAACACCCCGACCAGGAGCCAAACGCTGAGCAGAGAGATAAACAACCCCGCGCGGAGCTGGCCCTGAGTATCAAAGCCAAAGCTCCAAGTAAGAACTGCCAGCCCGAGCTGCATTCTCTCAACCTTTCTTCATGCCTCTTTCGGCGCAGGGCGCCGGCGGCTATCTCACGAACAAGGTCTTCCGCTGATTTCCGTATTCGAGCGTCACATTGGTGCGCCCGATGTCCACGACGACAACCCCGGCCACCTGCTCATGCGGGTGGACCAGTTTGCCGTTAACGATCGCCGAAGGGCGGTCGGGAGAGAAGAATATGCCTTGCAGTTTCAGATTGGCAAAGGCCAGCTCCGCCGGCGAGGGTTTGGGGGGCGGCGGGGTGGCCGGCACCAGGGACACCGGGTTCGTGGGCGCGGTAAGGGCAGTTGACCCAGTGGCAGTTGGCCCAGCGGCGGCCTTGGGCTCTTCCAGCGCACTTTTAGGGGGCTTGTCGTTGAGAGCCTCGCGAATGGCGGCAGGCGGCGCAGCCGCGGCCTGGGCCGGCGCGCTGCCAGGGGTCCTGGTCTGCTCTTTGGCTACGGACGGCGCAGGCGCTGCCTGGGCCGGCGTGCTGGCAGGGGTCCTGGTCTGCGCTTTGGCTACGGACGGCGCAGGCGCAAGCCGAGATGGCTTCCTGGTCGGGGCCTTTTCCCTGGCCAGAGACCGTCCCGGGGCAGGCCTGGAGGCCTTCGCCACCGTCCTGGCCCTGATAGGCTGCGGTTGGCCCGTCCCGAGGCCGGTCGCCAGCCAGTCCACCACCAGCAGCAGCAGGGCTGCCGCCGCGCCCGCGTAGAGCCAACGCCTCCGCCGGAAAGGACCCGCCCGCTCGGGCGGCGGCAGATAAGGTTCCGGCGCTGGCACGGGCGCGACAGGTTCCGGAACTGGGGCGGAGGCCTCCGGCTGGGATTCGGGGGCGGGCCCGGCCGGCGGCGGGGCCGGCACGGGCTCGGGCGCGGTCGGGGCGGGCTTTGCAGGGACGCTTTCCGGGAGTCTGACTCTCAGTTCAGCATTGGTGAAATCGTGGCTGGCCACGGCGGCACGCCAGACTTCCAAGCGGTCCAGGCAGCCGATTCCTGCCAGGTAGGCCTCGTCGACTTCCGGGACGACCAGACCTTCGGCCTCGGGGCTGACCTCGCATTCGAGGGCGTTGGCGACGTGAACGGCGGTCAGCGGTGAGAACTCGTCGCTGGTGGTGCGGGAGGGGTTATGGTGCAAGGCCACCGCCTCGAGCAGCTCCGGCGGCATGCCCCAAAGGCCAAACAGATAGGCGCCAATCTCCCCATGACTGGCCCCGAAGACTTCCCTCTCGATTTCCCAAAGCGGGACTTGCAGTTTGCGGGCGAGGGAATGGGCACCGCTGTAGTGCTCGTCGAAGTTGGCGGCCAGCACCACTTTGCCCAAATCGTGCAGCAATCCGGCCGTGAAAGCCGACGCCGCCAGGCCGCGGTCCCTCGTAGCCAGCACCACCAACTGCTTGGCCGTCTGAGCGACGTCCATGCTGTGGCGCCAGAGCTGCTCGATCGACAGATATGCCGGCCGGAGCCGCTCATATTGGCTCAGGACCTTGACCGCCATAACCAGCGACTTGACCGCCTCGAAGCCGAGGATGCCGACCGCCTCAGCGGGGTCGGTAATGCGGCGCGGCAGGCCGAAATAGGCGGAATTGAGCACCTGGAGCAGCTTGGTCATCATGGCCATGTCTTTGGCGATGAGCTCACCGACCTCCTCCGTGGTGGAATCCGGGGACTTGAGCAGATTGACAATCTCAAAGTAAAGCGCGGGAACGGTTGGAAAGGAACGGATGCGGCCGGCCAATTCGCGAATCGTGCTGCTGGGGATCCAGACGTTGGCCGCCACCGCTTGTTCCAGGGCGCTTTTGAGCGCGGTCTTGTTGAGCGGTTTGGCCAGGAACTGGTGCGCCCCCAGCACTCTTTTCATCACTTGATCCCGCTCGCTCCCGGGCGCCACGATGAAGCGGATGGTCTTGGGATACTTCTTGCGGACTTCCTGGAGCAGCGCCCCCCCATCCAACTCGGGCAAGTTTAGATCGGCGACCAGCACGTGGCAAGGTTGCTGCCTCATCTCAGCCAGCGCCGCGGTCCCACTGGCCACCGCCGTCACCACCCATTGTTTGCCCAAGGCCTGGCGAAATTCCTCCGCTGCCTGGGGATCGGCATCCGCCAGCAAAATGCGTTTCTCAACCATAAGATTTTAGTTCACCTAATGTTCTCCGCCGCCGCCGCCGAACCCAGGCCGCAGCGCCAGTCTCTCCTGTCGCGTTTCGGCCCGAACGTCCGCGCAAACCGGTCGGATTCGAGGCCGTTTGCCGCCCACTTCGCTAAACGGCCTCAGCTAAAGCGTATGGGCCCATCCCATCTCCCTCTTGTCGCCAAGCGTATATCGGCAGACTGAGCTTCTGACTTAAGGAAAAAAGGAAACACCCGGGCTCACACCCCAATAGCGGCTAGTTAAGCCCTAAGCGCCCGTGCAAGAACAACTTCGGTGCTTTGGGCGTAATTCTAACAAACTGCCTTCGAGTGGATTGATGTTGGGCGCAGAATTATCAATTTGCACTTGGTGGTATGGCCCGCTTAAATTCGCCGGCAACGATGACCACCTGAAAACACTTTTGTGCAAACCAGCAGCCAGCCAGACCAGCCCGGCATTTTATCCGCGCCCCCAGGAGCCAAGCCGGCGGGCTTGCGCGGGTTCTGGAGTTTGATCGTCACCCAGTTCCAGGGGGCCTTCAGCGACAATGTCCTCAAGAACCTCGTGATCTTCATGGTCCTCGGTTCTGCTGCCTCCCTGCCGGCACAGAACCGGATGGGGGAACTGGTGACGATGCTCTTCTCGCTGCCGTTTATTTTGTTTTCCATGGCGGGCGGTTACCTGGCCGACCGGCACAGCAAGCGGACGGTCATGATCGGGGTCAAGATTTTTGAAGTCTTTGTGATGCTTTTCGTCCTGGCAGCACTGTGCTGGGGGCGAACGTCGATGGTGATGGCCGGGGTTTTTCTTATGGGCGTGCACAGCGCGTTTTTCGGTCCCTCGAAGTATGGCTCGCTGCCGGAGTTGCTGACGGAAGAGCGGCTGTCCTGGGGCAACGGGTTCCTGGAGTTGGGGACCTTCATGGCGATCATTTTGGGGACGGCGGTGGCGGCCGGGATGTCTGAATACTTCGGTGTGCGCCAGGGCTGGTCCGGGGTGATCCTGCTGGGACTGGCGTTCGTGGGGCTGGCGACCAGCCTGGGGGTGACGCGCGTGCCGGCCGCCGACCCGGCCAAGAGATTCCGGTGGAATCCTGCGGGGGACTTGCTGGGTCGGCTGCGCGGCATTCGGGGCGATCGCCCGTTGACGCTCGCGGTGGCGGGCAACACCTACATCAATTTCCTGGGCGCCCTGCTGACGCTGAACCTGTTCTTTTACGGTTACAGCGTGCTGCACGCCTCGAAACTGCAAATCGGCTGGTTGAGTATCGCCCTGGCGCTGGGGATTGGCCTGGGGAGCGTCGCGGCGGGCTATCTGTCGGGAGGCAAGATCGAGTACGGCCTGGTGCCGCTGGGAGCGCTGGGCTTGTCTGCGGCGTCCGCGTCGCTCGGCGCGCCGGGGTTGTCCATGGCGGGGGCCATCGTCCGACTGGCGCTGCTGGGCTTTGCCGGCGGCTTTTTCATCGTGCCGGTGACCGCGCTCCTGCAGCATCGCCCGGACAAAGAGAAGAAAGGCGAGGTGCTGGCCGCGGCCAATTTGCTGTCGTTCGTAGGCGTGTTCCTGGCCTCCGGGGCGCATTATGTGCTGACGGACGTGGCCCAATTGACGCCGCCGCAGATCTTCCTGTTTGGCGGCGTGCTCACGCTGGGCGGCGCGGTTTACGCCACGCTGCTGTTGCCCGACGCGCTGCTCCGCTTTGTGCTCTGGCTGCTCACGCGGACGATTTACCGCATCCGGGTGGATGGCCGGGACAACATCCCCCCCAAAGGCGGCGCCCTGTTCGTCTGCAACCATCTTTCCCTGGTGGACGCGCTGCTGTTGACCGCCTCGACCGACCGCGACATCCGGTTCATCATGTACAAGGCGATTTACGAGCGCCCCTGGATTCGGCCCCTGGCCCGCATCCTGCGCGCCATCCCGATTTCCTCCGAGTTGCGGCCCCGGCAAATGCTCCAGGCCCTGCACACCGCCAGCGAGGCCATCCGCCACGGCGAAGTCGTCTGCATCTTTGCCGAGGGCCAGATCACGCGCATCGGCCACATGCTCCCCTTCCGGCGCGGTTTCGAGCGCATCATGAAGGACGTCGACGCTCCCATCATCCCGGTCGCGCTGGATGGCATCTGGGGCAGCATCTTCAGCTTCGAAAAAGGACGCTTTCTCTGGAAGCTGCCGCGGCGCATCCCCTACCCGGTTACGGTCAACTTCGGCCGGCCCATGGCGCACACCGCCACGCCCCTCCAGGTCCGCCAGGCCGTGCAGGAACTCATGGCCGAGGCCTGGCAGCACCGCCGGGCCAGGATGCAGCCCCTCCAGCGCGCCTTTGTGCGGACCGCCCGCCGGCACCCCTTCCGCCTGGCCATGGCCGACCCGCAAACGCCCAAACTCACCCTCGGTTCCGCCCTCACCCGCGCTGTCTTCCTGGCGCGCCGGCTCAAACCGCTCTGGGCCGGGCAAAGCATGGTGGGGCTGCTGCTGCCGCCCTGCGTGCCGGGCGCGCTGGTCAATCTGGCGGCCCTGCTGCTGGGCAAAGTGCCGGTGAACCTCAATTACACCCTTGCGGAGGAGACCCTGGCCTCCTGCCTCCGCCAATGCGACCTCCGCACGGTGGTCACTTCGCGCGCCTTCCTGGACAAGCTCAAGCTCAAGGTGCCGGGCCAGGTCGTACTGCTCGAGGACGTGGTCGGGCGGAGCACGGGGCCAGGCCCCGCTAGTGGGCCAGGCGTCTCGCCCGCGTTGGATTCTGGCGGCAGGCGAGACACCCGCCCCAGGTTGGGCGAAAAGCTGGCGGCGCTCGCCCTGGCGTGGCTGCTCCCGGCCCGTTTGCTCGAGCAGGCGCTCGGTTGCCGGCGGAAGCCTGAACTGGACGACCTGGCCACGATCATCTTCTCCAGCGGCAGCACGGGCGACCCCAAGGGCGTAATGCTCAGCCACTACAATATCGGGTCGAATATCGAACAGATCGAGCAGATCTTCGGCTTGACCGCCAGAGACGGGATGCTGGGCGTGCTGCCGTTTTTCCATTCCTTTGGCTTTACCGTCACGCTCTGCCTGCCGGCGGTGCTGGGGGTACGGGTGGCCTTCTACCCCAACCCCCTGGAGGCCAAGGCGATTGGCCCGCTGGTTAGCCGCTACGCCCTCACGTTCCTGCTGGCCACGCCCACCTTCCTGCAATTGTATATGCGCGGCTGCTCGGCGGCGGATTTCGGCAGCCTGCGCGTGGTGATGACCGGGGCGGAGAAACTGCCGGAGCGCCTGGCCACGGCCTTCGAAGAGCAGTTCGGCATTCGGCCGCTCGAGGGCTACGGCTGCACGGAGTGCGCCCCGGTGGTCGCCGTCAACACCCATGACTTCCGCTCCGTCGGCTTCCGCCAGGTCGGCTCCAAGCGGGGTAAGATCGGCCATCCCCTGCCCGGCATGTGCGTCCAAATCGTGGAGCCCCACTCCTTTCAGCCCGTGCCGGTCGGCCAGTCCGGGCTGCTCCTGGTGCGCGGACCCAACGTGATGCAAGGCTACCTCGGCCGCCCGGAAATGACCGCCGAAGTCCTGCGCGAGGGCTGGTATCTGACCGGCGACATCGCCGCCCTGGACGAGGACGGCTTTCTCCAAATCACCGACCGGCTGAGCCGCTTCAGCAAGATCGGCGGCGAGATGGTCCCGCACATCAAGGTCGAGGAAAGACTGCACGAACTGGCTGCCGCCACCGAACTGAGCTTCCTGGTCGCCGGCGTGCCGGATGAGAAAAAGGGAGAGCGGCTGGTGGTCCTGCACAAGCTGGCCGAGGCGCAATTGCGCCACTGCCTGGAAAAACTGGCGCAGTGCGATTTGCCCAACCTCTGGAAGCCGCGCGCCGACCAGTTCTTCCGCGTGGACGCCTTTGCCTATCTGGGCAGCGGCAAACTCGACCTGCGCAAGACCAAAGAGATGGCGGTTAAATTGGCGGCCGCCGCCGAAGCGGTGAAACGGGGCCGCGGGGCCGCGGGTCTTCCCGGCGATTCTTAGAGTCTTTGGTCGCAACATCCACGTTTTTGCGTTTTGGAGGGGCCTGATTCTTCGGCGCGGAGCGCCGCATTTAACGCGGCGGGGGAAGGCCCACGTTGCTCTTCCCACTCAGGAATTGACGCTTCGCTCTTGGTTGCGGCTCCGCCGCGTTAAGTGGTGGTGGGAGAAGGATTTGAACCTTCGTAGGCGTAAGCCAGCAGATTTACAGTCTGCCCTCGTTGACCGCTTGAGTATCCCACCAGCGCCCCACTCCCCGCCATGGGGGCCAATAATTTGCCAAAGGGGGCCGCGCTTGTCAATCCGGCCCCGCTATTCTAGCTTGGAGGGATGTTCGATTCCTTAGCCAGCAAGCTCGAGAACGCCTTCCGCAACCTGCGGGGCCTGGGCAAGCTCTCCGAGGCCAACGTCAGCGAGGCCTTGCGCGAGGTCCGGCTCGCCCTGCTCGAGGCCGATGTGAATTTCAAGGTGGCGCGGGATTTCATCGAGCGGGTCAAGGCCAAGTCCCTCGGCCAGGAGGTCGTCCAGAGCATCCAGCCCGGCCAGCAGATCATCAAAATCATCCACGATGAGCTGGTGGAATTGCTCGGCGCGGCCAACGCGGGTTTGCAGTTGAGCGGCAACCCCAGTTGCGTGCTGCTGGTGGGCCTGCATGGCTCGGGCAAGACCACCTCCAGCGGCAAGCTGGGGCGGTTGCTGCTCAAGCAGGGCCGCACGCCGCTGCTGGTCGCGGCGGACCTTTACCGCCCGGCGGCCATGGACCAGCTCCAGAAGCTCGGCCAGCAGACCGGCCTGCCCGTCTATGTCCGCCAGGGCGGGACCGACGTGCTCCAGATCGCGCGCGAGGCGCTCGACTTTGCGCGGGCCAACAATCGCAACACCCTCATTTTCGACACCGCCGGCCGGCTGCAGATTGACGAGCCGCTGGTCCAGGAACTGGTGCGCCTGCGCAACCTGGTCCGGCCCCAGGAGACGCTGCTGGTGCTCGATGCCGCCACGGGCCAGGAGGCGGTGAACGTGGCCACGCACTTCGACCAGGCCCTCAACATCACCGGCGCGATCCTCACCCGGCTGGACGGCGACGCGCGCGGCGGCGCGGCGCTGAGCTTGAAGGCGGTCACCGGCAAACCGATCAAGTTCGCCGGCGTGGGCGAGAAGCTCGAGGATTTCGAGCTCTTCCACCCGGAGCGGATGGCCTCGCGCATCCTGGGGATGGGCGACGTCGTCAGCCTGGTCGAGAAGGCGGCCGAGGCGGTCACGACGGACGAGGCCCTGCGGCTGGAGCAAAGGATGCGCAAGGGCCAGTTCACGCTGGAGGACTTCCGCGAGCAACTGCGCCAGATGAAGAAGCTGGGGCCGCTGGAATCCATTGTCGGCCTGTTACCCGGGGGGGCCGAGGCCCTCAAGGGCGCCGACCTGACCAAGCAGGAAAAGGAATTCCGCCACATGGAGGCGATGATCTGCGCCATGACCCCCCAGGAACGGCGCCAGCCCCACATCCTCAACGCCCGCCGGCGCCAGCGCATCGCCAAGGGCAGCGGCGTCTCGGTCACCGAGCTCAACACCATGCTCAACCGCTTCGCCCAGATGCAGCAGATGATGAAGAAAATGGGCAAGTTCCAGAAGATGATGGCCCGCATGGGCGGCCTGGCGCCCGGCTTGATCCGCCCCTAGCCCCAGCCAGGTGTCACCAGTTTAAGGGACTTGCGCCGGGGGGCCCGGGGTGGTAAGTTATTTCGTTGCTTGAGCGTAAAATTTGTTCTTTACAAACGCCGTGGATTTTCATATTACATCCTTTGCGCAAACAATTGCGAACATTCCCAGTTGACAGGCGTTGAACAAGTTTGCAAAGATACTGTGATTAAGCGCTGACGACCGAAGAAACTGAGCGTCGTCTCACGCTTGCAACTCAACTCGAGCTATGACCATAAAGAAACAATGCAGCCCGGGACCAAAGGCGCACCCGGCATTTACCCTGATCGAACTGCTGGTCGTCATCGCGATCATCGCAATTTTGGCGGCCATGCTCCTGCCGGCTTTGACCAAGGCCAAACATAAGGCCCAAGGCATCCTCTGCATGAACAACACCACGCAGCTCATGAAGGGCTGGCACATGTACAATGCCGACAACCGGGACCGCCTCGTCAATTCCTGCCACGGCGGCATGGCGCAGGACCCGGCTCAAGCCGCCGCCGCTGGCTTCCATCCCTGGGTGGAAGGCTGGCTGGACTGGAGCACGCGTACCGACAATACGAACACCATTTACCTGAAGGATGACAGATACTCGCAGCTCGCAAGGTACGTCGGCAATAATTACTCCGTCTATAAGTGCCCGGCGGACATTTATCTGAGCGCGGCGCAGCGGGGAGTGGGCTGGCAGATGCGGGTCCGCAGCCTCTCCGGCAACATCGGCGTCGGCGACGGCAACGCCGAAGGCGGCCCCTGGGCCATGGCCGGGGGCAAGCCCGTTTACCGGCACATCAAAGTAGGCACGGACTTCATCTACCCGGGGCCGGCAGAGACCTGGGTGTATGTGGACGAACATCCCGACAGCATCAACGATGCCGGGCTGTTCAACCCGGACACTCCCACCCACTTCGTTGATATCCCCGCCTCCTACCACAATGGCGCCTGCGGGTTTTCCTTTGCCGACGGCCACGCGGAGATTCACAAGTGGCGAGGAACCCTTGCCCAGGCCATCTGGTCCAGGGGCATCAGGTACGCGGACATCGACAACCAGCCTGCTCCGGCCAACGATCCGGACGTCGGTTGGTTGGTCTATCACGCGGGCAGAATGGAGTCCAAGCCCGCCGGTTGGCCGCTCTATACAAAGTAAAGCCGGGCGCGCGCGCTCCTCGGCGTTACGCCGGCCCCAGCCGGGACCCGGAACCAGCCGGTCCCCGCACCTCAGACACTCTGGCGCCGTTGCGGCTGCCCCCGCAACGGCGCCCGCGTTTTCTGCTCACTTCTCGCCCTTGAGCACCGCCAGGAATTCCCTCAGGGCGAGGGAAAGCGCCTTGTTCTTCTTATAAATGGCGGCCAACGGACGATAAAACTCGCCGTCGCCGAGGGTGACCTGGACCAGGGTCTGCTTGGCGACTTCCTGGAGCACGGTGCCCCCGGGAACGATCGCCACGCCGGCGCCAATCTCGACGGCGCGCTTGACGGTTTCGATATTGTCGAACTCCATCACGTGCCGGACCTGGACCGAGTGTTTCTTGAGGAGCTTGTCCAGGGCCTTGCGGGTGGGGATATCGGGTTCGAAGCCGATGAATTGTTGCCCGGCAAGGGCCTTGAGCCGAATGGCCTTGTTTTTCGCCAGCGGATGCTGGGGGTGGCAGATGAGGACCAGCGGCTCCTTGCGCAGGGGGCAAATCTCCAGTCTGGCGTCCCGCCGCGGATAGGCGACCAGGCCCAGGTCAACCACGTTGCCGATGACATCTTCGTACACCTGGTTGGCCCGCCGGTATTCGACGTGGACGTTGACGGTGGGGCAGGTCTTGAGGAATTTCTTCAGATAGGGCGGCAAATCATGCAGGCCGATGCTGTAAATGGTCGCCAAGCGGATGGTGCCGGAGATGATTTCCTTGATCTCCTGCAGCTTGCTGCGCAGGCCCTGGTAGGTCTGGATGATTTGCTTGCTGTAGTCATAGAGCACCTGGCCCTCGCGCGTGAGACGAAACCGTTTCTTGCTGCGCTCGAGGAGCAGCGCCTTGAAAATCCGTTCCAGCGAACTGATCTGCTGGCTGACGGCAGACTGGGTGACCGCGTTGATTTGGGCAGCCTTGGTGAAACTCCCGCTCTCCGCCAGATCGCAGAAAACTCTAAGGCTTTCGATTTGCATAAGCACAAGCAATCGACGATTCCCAGCAATCAGTCAACTAATGTTTTCCAGAAGACAAAAAGGGCCAAGGCTTGGTCCGCGCCTTTCCGACCGCCCGCCCGCTGCTTAGGCGCTGAGAATCCGAAACCCGCAAGGCCTGCTTCCTCAACCCTCCCAACCTCCATCACCCCATTGGGTCTTGCTACTCGCAAATCAGGGTCTGTTTGACCTTGAGGAGCAGGTCCTGGCTGGTAAAGGGTTTTTGCAGGTAGGCTTCGGGGTTTTCCTGGCCGGCCGGCCGCACGTAACCGCTGGTGCAGAGGACGCGCGTGGCCGGGGAGAGCCGGTGAAGGTGCTCGATCAGTTCCCGGCCGCTCATGGCCGGCATGACCAGGTCGGTGATGACCAGGTCCACGGCGGCGCTGCCCTGGGCCAGGATGTCCAGCGCCTTCTGCCCGCTGTTGGCAGTCAGCACCCGGTAGCCGTAGGCCGAGAGGATCGTCTGGCCCATCGTCAGCAGCAGGTCCTCGTCGTCCACCATCAGGATCGTCTCGTCCCCGGTGAGGTCATCGGCCGTGAAGCCGTTGTCTTTGACAATTCGCTTCTCGGCGGGCAGATAGACCCGCACCGAGGTCCCGGCGCCCGGTTGGCTGGAAATGGCGACACCCCCACCGTGATTGGTGACGATGCCATACACCCAGGCCAGGCCCAGGCCGCGATGGTTGCCCCGTTTGGTGGTGAAAAACGGTTCAAAGATCCGCGGCAGCATGTCCGGCTCGATCCCGCAACCGTTGTCGCTGATTTCGACGCACACGTAAGCGCCCGCTGCCAGGCGCACATTCCGGTCCTGGGTCGGCTCGGTCAGTTCGATGTTGCGGGTCTGGACGGTGACGCGGCCGTTGCCGCGCAGGGCCTGGACGGCGTTCTCGATCACCTTCATGAAGGCCTGCTGCATTTTGGCCTCGTCGAATTTGGCCGCGAAAAGCTTGCGCTCCAATTGCACCCGCCAGACCGCCTGCTCCGAGCCGGAGTCCCGCTGGAAAAACTCGACGCAGCGTTGCACCAGCAGGTTCAGATTGCCGGCGGTCTGGGAGCGGACTTCTTTGTCCTGGCGGCTGAAGGCGCCGAGGTCACTGGCGATTTCGGCGGCCTTGGCGGCGGATTTTTCGACCTCCAGCAGCGAGCCGCGCCAGGCGTGGTTCGGCTCCATCTGGCTCAGGACCAGCGAGGTATGGCCCAGGATGATGGTCAGGGCATTGTTGAAGTCCAGGGCCACCGTGCGGGCCAATTGCAGCGCGCAATCCAGCTTCTGCTTGTGCGCCAGGTTGGCCTCCCCGCCGGCGAGCCTGGCCTCGGCCCGGGCGGAAGCGCCCTCCGGCAGCAACTGCAGCACGAAATACTTCTCCTCCTCTTTCGGGAACGCGCAGACCGAAGTCAGCGCCGAAACTACCGCCCCGCCCTTGCCCCGGAACCTGAGCGCGACCGCCGGCACCGGCGACCGTTCCCACGCGGAGAGGAACTGCTCGGCCGGGCCGCCGTTCTCCGGGGACCAAATGGCCGACAGCCCGGCGGACCCGCCCTCCAGCACCGGGCCAAAGAGCTTGATGGCCGCGGCATTGGCCCGGCAGATGGTGCTGGCGCCATCCACCAGCAGCGCCGGCCAGCCCGCATTCTCCAACGCAAAAACGACATCCGACTTCATCAACACTGTTGTCCCACTTAGAGCTTACGCTACCAGAACCCTTTCTCAATGCCAATCTTTATCAGTCCGCACTCCGCTCATTTCCTGGTCGGGACCTCCAGGAAGGCCGCCGGCAACAAATCCCGAACCCGGAACTCCCGAATCTTCCGCAAGGCGCGGCTGTCGGCTACCCAGACTGCGGCCTTGGGGGCATATTCGGCCAGCAATTGGCGGCACCCGCCGCAGGGCATCGGCCCGCCCGGGGCACGGGCGACCAGGGCGATGGCCACGAAGTCCCTCTGGCCGCTGGTCAGGGCCTGGAACAAGGCCACGCGTTCCGCGCAGCAGCTCAGGCCGTAACTGGCGCTTTCGACATTGGCGCCCGTGATGACGGCCCCGGTTTTCGTGAGCAGCGCGGCGCCAAGCTTGAACCGGGAATAAGGTGCCACGGCGCGCCGGCGCGCTTGCGCGGCGGCGCGGACCAAATCACGTTGATGGTTGCTGGCCATAAGACCTGGCGAAACTCTTGAGCAGTCGCGCCGCCGGCGCCTTGACCCGTTCGGCCGCCGCCAACACCTCGGTGTGCGTGAGCGGCTGCGGGCTCCGCCCGGCCGCCAGGTTAGTGATACAGCAAAGGCCGGCGACTCTCAGACCGCACGCGCGCGCCACAATCGCTTCCGGCACGGTGCTCATCCCCACCGCGTCCGCCCCCAGCCGCGCGAAGGCGCGAATCTCCGCCGGCGTCTCGTAGCTCGGTCCGCACACCGCCAGATACACCCCGCCCTGAAGCTTGAGGCCGCACTCCCGGCCGGCCCGGCGCAACCGGCGGCGCAAGCCGGGATCATAGACGCAGCTCAGGTCCACAAACCCCGCCGCCCCTGCCAGTCCTGACGAGTCGGGACGCAACGGGTTGGCGCCCATCAGGTTGATGTGGTCGCTCAAGACCATGAAATCGCCGGGGTGAAAGCGGCGGTTCACGCCCCCGGCGCCGTTGGTGAGCAGCAAATCGCGGATGCCATAAGCGGCCAGGGCGCGCACCGCGAAGGTCACCACTCTCATGGGATGACCCTCGTAAAAGTGCGCCCGCCCGCTGAGCACCAGCACGGGCGTGCCCCCGAGCCGGCCCATCAGCAGTTGCCCGGCGTGCCCGCTTACGCCCGCCGGCACAAAGCCCGGCAGCTTGCTGTATGCAATCTCGGCCTCCACCTCCAGCTCGCCCACGACATGGTGGAAGCCGCTGCCCAAAACCAGGGCCAGCGTCGGCCGGAGGCCGGACAGCCGCTTAAGCTGCGCCGCGGCCGTTTGCGGAGCAGGTGCTCGTTTCATTTCCAGTTACGCCTCCCCTGGGGCCAGTCGCACCCTCAATTGCCTTGCGCGGTGGGTTGACCTATTATTTAGTTGCATTGGTCTGGCCGGCATCAAGGCCCCGTCTCAGCAGGGCAGACAGTCCCGTCTGCTCCCGATTCATCGGGAGGCCTGCTCGCCCGGCCTGGCGCCGGGCGGCCGGAAAGCAGCCCGCACCGGCAGGCTCGAAAGCCTGCCCTGCTCAGATACGTTCTAAACTGATTATGCAATTGACCAACGACGAACTCCGCCGTTACTCGCGTCACCTGATTCTGCCCGAAGTTGGGCTGGAGGGCCAAAAGAAAATTTGCTCGACCAGCGTGCTCTGCGTCGGCGCGGGCGGCCTCGGCTCGCCCATGGCGCTCTACCTGGCCGCGGCGGGCATCGGCAAGCTCGGCCTGGTGGATTTCGAGGCCGTGGACCTTTCCAACCTCCAGCGCCAGGTGCTTCATGGCACGGGCGATGTGGGCCGGCCCAAGACCGAATCGGCCGGGGACACCCTCAGACGCCTTAATCCGCACGTCGAAGTGGTTCTGCACCAGGTGCGCCTGACCAGCCAAAATGCCCTCGACCTGCTGCGTCCCTACGACATCGTGGCGGACGGCAGCGACAACTTCCCCACCCGCTATTTGACCAACGATGCTTGCGTGCTGCTGCACAAGCCCAACGCCTACGGCTCGATCTTCCGCTTCGAAGGCCAGGCCAGCGTCTTTGCGCCGCACCTGGGCGGGCCGTGTTATCGCTGTCTTTTTCCGGAACCGCCGCCCCCGGGCCTGGTGCCCAGTTGCGCCGAGAGCGGCGTGCTGGGGGTGTTGCCCGGCATCATCGGCCTCATCCAGGCGACCGAGGTCCTCAAACTCGCCCTGGGCCAGGGCCATTCCCTCAGGGGCCGCCTGCTGCTGTTCAACGCGCTGGACATGAAATTCCGCGAACTCAAGCTGCGGCGTGACCCGCAATGCCCGCTCTGCGGGGAGCACCCCACCCTGACCGAACTGATTGATTACCAGGCCTTTTGCGGCCTCACCCCGACGCCGGGCCCAGGGGCCGGCCACTCCCCGCCCGCCCCGGCCACGCACCCCGACGAAGCCACCGTCCAGGAGTTGAAGCGCGCCCTGGACCAACCGCAGCCGGGCATTCAGGTGCTCGATGTCCGCGAACCCGACGAATACCAGATTGCCCGCCTCCCAGGGGCGCAGTTGCTGCCCCTCAGCCAGCTCGCCCGCCGGTTCACCGAGCTGGACCCGAACCGGCCTTATTATCTCCACTGCCACCGCGGCGCCCGCTCGCTCCGCGCCCTCCAATTCCTGCGCCAGCACGGCTTCAAGCACCTCAAGAGCGTCAAGGGCGGCATCGCTGCCTGGTCCGAGGAGATCGACCCGACTGTGCCCAAATACTGACCCTATAAACTTACAGTTGCCTCTTGCTCAGGGTCTGGTATTTTACTGCCCCCGTCTGCGGGGCCGGCCGAGGGTTCGGCCGCCCCCGCAACGGGGGTAACGGCCGTAATTTCCAGCGCCGCGTTGGCGCCGGGGGCCATAACAACACTGAAATGAATCCCGTGTTCCGCGGGATGGTTCGCCCGCCAGGCGGATCTTTAACCAAAGGAAACTTGTGCTTAGTATCGGCGTAAAGGAATTGCTGGATGCCGGTGTCCATTTCGGGCACCTGACCAAGCGCTGGAACCCCAAGATGAAGCCGTTTATCTTCGACGCCCGCAACGGCATTCATATCATTGACCTCAGCAAGACCCTGAACCAGTTGGAGGCGGCCTGCGCTTTTTTGGCCTCGACCGTGAGCAGGGGCGGCAAGACGTTGTTCGTCGGCACCAAGAAGCAGGCGCAACAGGCCGTGAAAGATACCGCCAGAGAATGCGGCCAGTTCTTTGTCACCGAACGCTGGCTCGGCGGCACCCTCACCAATTTCGCCACCATCAAACGTTCCATCGCCCGCCTCAAGCAGATCGAGAAGATGGAAGCCGATGGCACCCTCGCCGCTTACGTCAAACAGGAACAGTCCGTGATTCGCCGCGAGGCCACCCGCCTGGTCAAATTCTTCGACGGCATCCGCGCCCTGGACAAGCTGCCCGCGGCGATGTTCGTGGTGGACCTCAAGCGGGAACACAACGCCGTGGCCGAGGCCCGCCGGCTCAAAATCCCCGTCGTGGCCATTGTCGATACCAACTGCGACCCCGACCTGGTGGCCTACCCCATCGCCGGCAACGACGACGCCACGCGCTCGATTCGCGTGATTCTGGCGACCGTGGGCCAGGTCATCACCCAGGCCCAGACCGAGTACGAGGCCAGGTATGCCCGGCGCAAAGCGGCCGAGGAGGCGGCCGCCGCCCAGCCTGGGCCTGCCCCGGAAGCGGCCCCGGCGCCCGCCGCCCCACCCGCCGCCCCGCCCGCCACCCTGGCCGCGCCGGCCCTGCTGGCCAACCCATAGTCCGGATATGCCCCAACCCGGCGGCTATCGCAAAGGGCCGCCTTCGCCTTTACGTGACACTCTGAGCTTTGAACGATTAAGGACTTAATTATGGCTGAAATCACTGCTGCCGCCGTGGCGAAACTGCGCGAAATGACCAACGCCGGCATGATGAACTGCAAGAAAGCATTAACCGAGGCCCAGGGCGACCTGGGCCGCGCCGTGGATATTCTGCGCAAGAAGGGCGCCGCCACCGCCCTCCTCAAGGGCGGGCGCGAGGCCCGCCAAGGGCTCATCGCCCAGTACATTGCCCCCGATGGCCGGCTCGGCGTGCTCGTCGAAGCCAATTGCCAGACCGATTTCGTCGCCCGCAATGACCTGTTCAAGGCCTTTGTCGATGACGTGGCCCGGCGCTTGGCCGCCGACCCCAAGGCGGCCTTCGAGGCCGAGCGCGTGGCTCTGGTGGCGCAGGTCCGCGAGAACATCCAGGTCCCCCGCCATGCCCGCATGGAGGTCAGCGGCAACGGCATGGTGGCCGCCTACATCCACACCGGCGCCAAAGTCGGCGTGCTCGTCGAGGTCGGGGCGGGCCAGGAAAACACTGTCGGCAACGACGCCTTCAAGCAACTGGTCAAGGACATCACCCTCCAGATCGCCGCAGGCAATCCCTCCGCCATCTCCCGCGACCAGGTGCCGCCAGCCGTGCTCGCCAAAGAGCGCGAAATCGCCTCCCAATCCGACCGCCTCAAAGGCAAGCCCGCCCAGGCCATCGAAAAAATCATCCAGGGCATGCTCGACAAGTTCTACCAGTCCTACTGCCTGCTGGACCAGGGCTTCGTGAAAAAGAACTCCGAGATCTCCCTCAAGGAACACATCGCCGCCCTCTCCAGCCAGTTGGGCGACCAACTCACCATTCGCCGCTTCGCCCGCTTCCAGGTCGGCCAGACCCCGCCCCCGCAGAGCAATTTGTTTGGTTGAAATACCGGGCGACCTGCCGATAATAGTCCCCGCAAATGCAGCCGGTTTACGAAGGGAGTCCAAAGCATAAGGCGCCCTGGCAGCCGGGGCGCAAGGGGTCGCTTTGTCCTTCTGATGTCGGCATGGAGCGCGCGCGGGAGCTGCTTCAATCCAGCATACTGGAGGCCAAGAAGCGGTATGCTTGCGACAACGGCCGCGCTTTCTGCGCGCAGCAGCACGATCCCGCCAAGAACCGATGGCATGGCTACCCCATCGGTTGGCGAGACGTGCCTGCATCTGTTCGCCAGCAACTGCTCAACAGCCGTGCAGTCACCTCACGGGACATCAAACGGTATTGGGAGGACATCCAGTGAGTTTGAAACTGCACCAGCAACCGGCCTTGCAAGCTGGCGATCCCAACCGTTTCGCCTTCCGGGCGGAGTTCTTACAGAACCTCGACCCGGGCTTTGCCACGCCAGAGGAAGACCTTTCCTGGGGCCAGTTCCAGATCTGGGCAGGCGGACGGAACCTTTGCGAACACCTTGATCGGGGTGAAGTCCGAAGGGGCGTCGAGTGGTATTTGCTCCCGCTCCTGGAGTGGCTGACAGGAGCCTGGGACTGCCTGTTGCACGAGCAACGGCCGCCTGTGTGGAACGCGGGGGACACCGCCTGGCTGTCTCTGGCCGAGACTAATCGTCCGGAGCGGTTCGACCCGCCGACCGGCTGGAACGCGGCCGCCAATGAGGCGAACAGCGCCTGGACAGCGCGCCACTGTTTGCGCTCCTGCCGGTCCGGCGGCCTCTATCCCGATGTGGTCATTCGGCGCTGGTTGCACAGTGTCGAAGTGTCCTGGGGTGAGAGCCCCGTGGCCGGAGCGCCCGAAGGATTCCGGTTCCTGCATGGTCAGTGGGCCGCACGCCTCGCGCCAGATGACGTGGCGAGGCCGCTTTTTGACGTGTTGCGCAAGGCAGGGCACTTGCTCTTGCAGGCCAGCCCGCAATCGCAGCGATTGGCAGAGCTGACGAAGCAGGTCGCCGCTTTGGATGATGGTCAGCGGCAGTTCCAGCGCGCGGCGGTGCTGGCCGGTTTGGGTGGCCAGGTCGAGCATTGGCAGCAGCGATGGCGGCGGTTGCGCCAGGCATTGGAGGAGCGGTTCACTGACCAGCGCGCCTTGGTGCGGTCTTGGCTTGAGCCTGCGGGCGGCAGTGCTCTCTGCGTCTGCGGAAGCTGCGAGGCGGCGGTGATGTTCGGCTCGGCTTCGCCGACTCTGACGGACTCTGATGTGCTTGGGCTGGCCGTTCACATGATCGAGGCGTCAAAGGAGAAGCCCTCGGCCCGATGGAAGGGACTGGCCCGGTCGCCCCAGCCGTGGCGCGGGGATGTGTCGGCCTGGAGCGATGGCTACCGCCTGGCACGGGAATGGGCAGCCGCAGCGGGCGTCCGAAAGAGGCGCGGCGGTTTTGTCGATATCGAGGGCCACCTTGCCGAATTGGGCGTGCGTGTCGCGGACATCCAATTGAGCGACGCGGGCACAGCAGGCCTGGCCGTGCAGCCCGAGGGGGCAGCGCCACACGTCTTCGTGAACAAACGCAATCCCAAGTGCCAGTTCCCTTCCGGACGCCATTTTGTTCTTGCGCACGAGCTTTGCCACCTCTTGCACGATCACGCGCAAGGACAAAGCCTGGCATTGATTTCCGGGCCTTGGGCACCCCGCGAGTTGGAGCAGCGGGCAAATGCGTTTGCGGCGGCACTGTTGATGCCGCCTGATTTGCTTCGGGAAGCGCTCACGGTTTCAGAGTCCGCGTTCACCTTCGATCTGCTGCTGGCGCTCGCCAAACGGCTCAAGGTGAGCACCGATGCGCTGGCGCACCACCTGCACAACCTCGGGCTGATTGATGAAGCGACTCGCAATGGTCTGCTGGCACAACTCGTGAATCGGTCGGATTCGGAGGCGGGAACGACATCCCCCGCGACAGGCAAACAAGTGAAACGGTGATTATTACGACGCTGCCGGAAGGCTGCCGCAACCGAACCGGGACACGCGCGGACGCGCCGTCGTTCGGAAGCGGCTACGCCGGGACTTCTTCGCGCACTTCGGCCAGGGCGGCGGCCAGCAGGCGGGCGGCGGACGGAAGGACGCAGGCCAGCGCCCCGACCCGGCGGTTGAGTTCTTCCAGGGCAGCGCGAGCGTTGAATTGAACCAGGCGCTGGTACCAGTTGAGAAACTCGCGGCTGACGGCACCCTCGAGGTGGGCCGGCGGCGGGGAAACGTCCTGACCGGCGGCGGTTTCGCACAGCAGGAGGGCAGCCAGGGCCTGGGCCGGGCCGCACTGGCCGGCCGGCAGCGCGAGGCGCCGCCACAACGGCAGCGCGGCCTCGCACTGGCCGGCGAGCATGAGCGCCTCGGCCCGCTGCTGCGCCAGGGCCGGCTCCTGCGGCAGATGCCGTTGCGCCTCGGCCGTCCAGTCCAGGGCCACTTCCTGGAACTCGGGCGCGCTCAGCGCGACGCGGCCACCCCGGAACCAGGCCTGGGCGTCGTCCGGCTTTTCGTTGGCCAGCGCAAGGAACAGGTTGATCGCTTCCACGGGCTGCCCGTGAGCGGCCAGGAAGCCCGCATAATCCAGCCGGGCTGGGCGGGCTTGGGGGTCGTCCTGGATGGCGCGGCGGAACTGCTCGGCGGCAGGCTCGGTCTGGCCGAGTTGGTCCAGGCAGAGGGCCAGGCAATGGCGGGGGCCGGCCTGGTGGATTTCCTTATTGATCGGGGCCAGGGCAGGCTGCTGGCGTTTGGCCAGGCACTGGCGCATCTGATCAGCAGCCTCACCGAACTGCTTCAGTTCAAGATGCGCCAGCCCTAAAGCGAAATGGAGCGAGGCGGTCAAGCCGCCCGCCTGGGCCAGGGGGGAAGTCAGGAGACGGACCAGTTCGTCCCAGCGTTTCAGCGCCATGAGCTGCGTGCTGAGCTGGGTGAGCAGCATCTCGCGCAACTCGGGCACCATCAGTGCGGCCGGCTGGGCGGACATCAGCTCCAGGGCCTTGTAATACTCGATCACCCCTCTTTCCCGCTCGTCCGAGCGGGCCAGTTCGAGGCCGTAGCTCATGCGCAGGTTCGCCTCCTCGGGCATTTCCGCCACCGCCCGCTCCAGCAGCCGCAGGTTGCGCTCGATCTTGTTGCGGTCCTTGACGACCTCCGGGCGATAGCCGTGATGCCGCAAGGCAGCGTCGCCCAGCCGGTTGTCCAGGCCCCATTGCTGGCGGCGGACCTCCAGGCTGCTGAAGACCTGCTCGTGCACGCGACCGACGTAGAACAGGCCCGGGGCGTTGCGGAACAGGCGCGGGACGTAGCTGCAGCCTTCCTCCTCGCGGCCCACATCGATGAGCGGCAGCCGCCAGCCAATGACCGACCTCTCCCGCAGGAGCCGGCGCAGCGGCTCCTGGCTCTCGGGGGGCAGTTCCTCGTCGGCGTCCAGCACCAGCACCCAGTCGCCCGTGACGTGCGCCAGGGCGGCATTGCGGGCGGCGCTGAAATCCTCGCACCAGGCAAAATGATAGACCTCGGCGCCATGCCCTTTGGCGAGTTCGACGGTGTGGTCACTCGAGCCGGTGTCCACCAGCACAATCTGGTCGGCCAGGCCGCGCACGGAGGCCAGGCACCGGGGGAGGAACTGTTCCTCGTTTTTCGCAATCAGGCAGACGGAGAGACGCGAGGCGTCCACGGTGATGGCGTCAGGCAGGACCAGCCAGGCGGGTTTGGCGTTGCCGCGCACGCGGCCCTGGAGGAACTTTTTGGCCGGCTTCCATTCCGGGGCGAGCTGGCGGGCGTGCTGCGCGCATTGGCGGGCGACAATGGAGTTCCCGGCGGCCAGGGCGATTTCGGCCAGCAGCAAATAGGCCTCGGGATGGAACGGGCGGACCTGGAGGGCGGCCAGCGTGGCGGTCCAGGCCTCGGGCAGTTTGCGGCGGCGGCAGAGTTCGCGCGCCTGGCCCAGGTGACCCACCAGGGCGCAAGGAGGCAAGGCCAGGGGAGCTTTGGCCTGCGGTTGGCTGGCGCCAGCAGAGCCGGGCTGGACGCGCGGCTCCGGGCAGGCTTTGCCCTTGGGCTGGCCGTGGGTATTGCCGGCGAGCAAGCCGGAGGCGTACCTGGCCCGGGCCTCGGCGACCTCTTTTGCGCCGCGTTCGCGGTTGGCATGCTCCACACTGCCGGGTGACTCCAGGTAGAGTCCAAGCGTCTCCCGGACATGCAGGAAGTTTCGCGTTTGGGCGATGCGCAGCCAGAACTCGTAATCGCCGGCCGAAACGAAGCTCGCGTCAAAGTAGCCGTGTTCCTTGTGCACCTCGCCCCGCCACATCGGCTGCGGTCCGACAAAGCAGCCCTTGAGCAACAGGTCGGCGCGGTTGAAATCCAGCCATTGGCACTGGTTGACCACGGTAGCCGTTTCAAAGGTCTCGTTCTCCGTACGGGTGAGCAAGCAGTCGGCATAGACCAGCGTGACCTCCGGATGCTCCTCCAGGGTGCGGGCGAGCACTTCCAAAGCGTCCCGCCGATGCCGGTCGTCCGTGTTGGCGTTGGTCAGGTACTTGCCGCGCGCGGCCTTGACAGCCCGATTCCAGGCGGCATAAACCGACTCGCGCGCTTCGGTGCGAAGATAGACAATATTCGAGTGGCGTTTCTGGAATTCCTCGACGATGGCGCGTTCGTTTTGGGGTGAGGCGCTGTCCACCACGATGATTTCAAGTCGGTCGGCGATGGTTTGACGCTCGAGGTCTTCGAGACAGCCGCGCATAAACCGCTCGGAGTTGTAGGCGGAGACCAGGGCGGAAACCAGCGGCTCGGCAGACTGACGGCTGGCGGCTGGCAAATCGTCCGCGGGGGCCGGCGGTGAGCCTTGGGCGGCAGCCTGAGGTGCTGCCAGGGGCGGCGCCGCGGCCTCTGACTGCCCGGCGGGGGCGGCGGGGGCGGGGCCGGCTGAGGGACGGGGTTGGCTGGCCGGGGGCACGCCGGCCCGGCCCGTGGGTTTCCCAGGGCGCGTGCGTTTCAGGAGTTCGTGCGCCTCGGTATTTTGCGGGTCAATGGGCAGCACGCAGGCCAGCAGCACCTGCTCGCAGACTCTCGCGTCGCCCATTTCCAGCGCCACTCGCGCCAGGCGAAGGCCGAGGCGAACGCGGAAGGCGCCTGCCTGGCCGCAGCCCGGTGAATTGAGCGCCTGCAGATAAGCTCGCAGGGCGGGCTGAGGCTCTTGGCGATGTTCCAGAGCCAGGCCGTGGAAAAAGCAGAGCAGGCCGTCGCTCTCCCCGTTGGCCTCGGCCAGCGAGGGAAAAACGCGATGGACACCGGCCAGGGCGGGACTGAGCCTCTGTTCGAGTTGGGCCATGCGGGCCAGGTCGGGGGGACGGCGGTTGAGCGCCATTTCGGTGTAACTCAGCAATTCGGAGGCAGCGCGTTGCTGGTGGTTCCTGGCCAGGCCCCAGGCGAATCGTTCGACCGTGTTCAGCGGCTCGCCTCTCCGCAACTCCAAGCGGGCGGTTTGGGAGCGGACGGTCTTGATAGCTTCAACCAAAGCCCCCGCCGTGCGGGTCCAGGAGAAGCGGCGAGTGTTTTCCAAGCCCCGCTCGACCAACTGGCCGCGGGTGGCCGGGGCCAGGACCTGGTTCATGGCGGCCTGGAGACCGGCCACGTCATTTTCTCCGATGAGCAGGGCGGCTTCGCCGGCGACTTCCGGCAGAGATGAATTGCGGCCGGTGATGACCGGGCAACCGCACTTTTGGGCCTCCAGGACGGGCAGACCGAAACCCTCGTAACGCGAAGGATACACCAGGGCGGCGGCGCCGGAATAGGCGGCGGCCAACTCGGCGTTCGTCAGGGCCAGCACGTGGCAGGGCCGGCCGTGGACCAAGGAGTGAAAGCTGGGCTCCAGCTCCGGCGCGCCGCCGGCGCACACCACCTCGAAATCGCCGCGGCGGTTCCAGGAGCCAAAGGCGCGGAAGAACAGTTGTGCGTTCTTGTAGCCAGTGCGGTGGCCAACCAGCAGGAAGTAGGGCTTGCCAATTGGGTGGGCGGCGCAAAAGGCGGCGACCTCGCCCTCCGCAGCGCGCCGAAATTCTTCCCCCACGGCATTCGGGGTGAGATAAACGGGGCGGCTGCCCAGTTCCGGATGGAGCTGGCGGAAATCGGCCAGGGTGGCATTGGAGACGCAGAAGTAAGCGCAGGCCTTGGCGATGGCTTTGGCCTTGGCGCGCCATTCGGGCTGGCTGAGGTCCTGGCCGCTCACCTCGGGGATCATGTCGTGAAGCATGACCATCGAATGGCTCAGCTCCGGATAGCTATAATAGGTGGAGATGAACAGGCCGACCTGTTCCCGGTCGCACAGCTCCTGCAGCAGGAGCGGGTCGCTTTCAAACCGCTGGCCGTCGTAGGCCGGGCCGGGCCGGCTGGCGATGCCGGCAATGGCTGGGGCTGAGTTGGACCGGTCGAGCAAGATAATGTCCTTGGCCAGCTCGCTCCGGGCCAGTTCGTGCAATAGCGAGGTCCACACCCGGGAGATGCCGGCGGGAGATTTTCGCTGCAACTGGAAGATCACGCCATCGATCATCACCTTGGTTCCCCGTGTGCCTGCGGGGGCCGTTGCCTTGGGGTCAAGCTGAGCCAGAGCGGGAGCGGGGCCTGGCACGGAACACCCCGGCTCGGATTGGGGCTCGGCGCTCGGGCCCGCCGAGACCCGCCTTGGAGCAGCCGCGGGGGGCAGTTCTTCCCTCGGGGCGGGCGCCACAGCACGGCCCGGCATTTCAGACCAGTTCAAGCTGACGGTTTTGGGCTTCGCCGGAGGTTCGGGCGCAGGCCCTGGACCGCAGGGGCGTTGCAACCGCTGATCGCGCTTGAGACGGGCCGTTTCGATGGCCGCCTCGAGCCAGGAGGCAAACTTAGCGGGCGAATAGAGAGCTGCCATTTCCGCTCGTGCGGCTTCGCCCATCCGGCGGCACAGGGCCGGGTCGCGGAACAGGCGCAAGACAGACTGGGCGAATTCAGCGGCGTCCTTGGCCACCAGGCCGTTGACCCCATGTTTAACGGGAGAACTCTTGGCCACCTGCCGCATGACCACCACGGGAAGTCCATAGGCCATGGCTTCGGCCACCTTCACTTGCTGCCCGGTGCCGCAAAGGAGCGGACAAAGGGCAAACCGGGCCGTGCGGTAGGCGCTCCTGAGGTCCTCCACGTAGCCGAGGCGATTCATCCCGGGCACGGCTTCCAGGCGGTCACAGACGTTGCCGACCACATCCACGGTGAAGTCCGGGATTTCCTTGCGCAAGCGAGGCAGGATTTCCTTGCTGAAGAACAGATAGCCCTGAATGTTGAAATAATTGTTGGAGATGACCAGCAGCGGCGCGCCAGTGTGCGTGTTGTCCAGGTCCTCCACCGGCAAGGCGACCGGGAGGTAATGCACGCCGGCATGATGAACGCGTTGTTGCACCAACTCGGCCTCGGTGGGCGAAATGGCCACCACGCTGTCAAACCGATCATAACGCGCGTACTCCTCAGGCAGGGCAGCCAGGTTGAGGTTCTCGAAGAAATCCTCCTGGAGGAACCGCGGGTCCGTCTTCGCCATGGTGAAGGGGGGCTGCGGCAGGAAATGATTCGCCACTTGGGAGCGAGCCAGACTCAGGGTCGCCAGGTCGTGCATCTCGATGAGCCGGAGCGCCGGCGCGAAAACCGGATCGGTCACCAGATCGGCCCAGAAGGCATAATTGATTACCACCACTTCGGGCTGCAAGCTCTGATAAACGCCCTCAAAGAAGCTGCGCAAGCTCGGCGGCACGTGTGCTTCCCATAGCCATCCGGCGGCCTGGGCCTGCTGGATGAATTGCTGGTCCGCTGTCGTGCCCCGATACAATCTCACCTTGATGGCATAATCAGATTCGATGGCCTGGAGGCTGGCCTCACTCCAAGGCTGGTCGCTGAACAAGTCGCTGCTCACCAACTCGACCTGGTAGCCCAAGGCTTGCAGGCCTTGCAGCACCGACAGGCAGCGCCGATGGGCGCCGGTGCGCACGGGATGAAAGTTATGGGGAAAGAAAACCAGGGCCCGCCGGTTCGGCGCAGCTTTGGCTGGCGCCGGGCGAGCGGTCGCGGAGAAGACCCGGAGCGATTCTTCCGAGCGACCGGCCTGGGCCAGGCCCTCGCCCAGCAGCCAGCGGAAATCCTCTGCTTTGGGGAATCGCCGCACCGCCGCTTCCAGGACGGGAACGAAGTCGCCCAACCGGCCCGCGTCCAGGGCCGCCAGGAACAGACCCCCCGCCGCCGGCCCATCGGGTGGTTCGACCAGCGGCGCGCCGTCGTAGAGCTGGGCGCTCCCCAGGCGATGGGCGTAGTAGTCCTTCCAAAAGGCCCTGACTTCAGGCGCCGGCAGGCTCTGGAGCGCCGGCAGGCACGCCGCCAGCCAATCGCGCTCCTTGGCCGCGTAAGTGTGAGAGGTCTTGCCCCCCGCCCGCAGCAACCGCATCTGGGCCAGAATCCGATCCAAATAGTGAAAGGAAAACCCCTGCCGCGCGATGCGAATCCAATAGTCCAGGTCCACTGAATAAGCGAGGTCTTCGCGAAAGGCCCCCACTTTTTCTACCACGCACCCGGCCAGGAACATGGACGGCTGATAAATCTGCAGGTGGCGATACCAGCGCATCAGGGTGTAAAGATTGACCGGGACAATCGGAATCCGCAGCCCGGTCGGACGGTCGCCTTCGCCCAACATCAGGGTCTTGCCGTAAACCACGTGCCGCCCGGCCGACGGGTCCAGGAACCCGGCTACGGCCTGCAGTGTGCCCTCCGCGTAGAAGTCATCGGCATTCAACCAGCCGATTATGTCGCCCGTGGCCAGGCGCAGCCCCTTATTCAACGCGTTGGCCTCGCCTTTGTCCGGCTCCGAAATCCAGCGAACATGCGAATAGGATTTTAGAATCTCGACCGTGCCGTCTTTGGAACCGCCATCAATCACGATATGCTCGAAGTTGGGGTAGCCTTGCCCCAGGACACTCTCCAGGCAGGAGCGGAGGTACTGGCCACAATCAAAGGAGGGCGTGATAATCGAGACCTTCGGCCAGGACCGTGGGAGCTTCACCCTATGGCTGGGGCTGGATTGACCCCTGGGCGCTGGCGCTGGTGCGGCGGAGACAGCGCCAGGTGCCCGTCCGTCCGACCGGAGGTCCCCAGTTCGAGGAGCAATTGCGACCGGCTGATTCGCGATTGGGACAAGTCTTTCCCCGGCGGTGGAGGCCTGTTTCTCAGGCTCGGCGGCCCACCGCTCTTCCGCGGAACGGATCACCGCTTCCCAGGCCGCCAGCCTCTTTGGGCGAGAGAATTCTGCTTCAATCGTCGCGCGGGCCGCCCGCCCCAGTTTGCGGCACAAGCGCGGATCGCGGCCCAGTTGCACGGCATATTGGGCAAAGGCCGCCGCATTCTCGGCCACGAAGCCGTTCACGCCATGCCGGAGGGGCACCTTGCCGGCCACGTTGGCCAGCGCGACCACCGGCAGCCCATTGGCCATCGCCTCGACGATTTTCACTTGGATGCCGGTGCCGCCAATGACCGGGCAGACGGCAAACCTAGCCTTGGCGTAAAGCGGGGCCAGGTCCAGCACGAAGCCCAGCGCGCGAACGCCGGGCGTGGGCGCCAGCTTTTGACACGCCTTGCCGACCACGGTCAGCTCGAAGGACGGCATCTGCCGCCGGACCAGGGGCAGCACTCTCGCCGCAAAATACAGATAAGCCTGGTAATTCAGGGCGTAATCGGAGATGGCCAGGATGGCGCCCTCGCTATAGGTGTTCGCCAAGGCCTTGGCCTGAGGCGCACAGGTGGGCACCAGACAGACGGGCCTGGCGGGAACCTGCGCCCGAATGGCCTTGACATCGTCCTCTGTCAAACAGGCGATGGCATCGTAGTCGCCGTAGGCGCCGATTTCCTCCTCTGCGTTGCCCTGCGCGGGGGTCGTTTGTCCGGCAAAGAAGGTCTCCTCCAGCATCCTGGGGTCGGCTCGCGCGGGGTCGATCGGAAAGCAAAGCAGCGGGCTCAGCGCCCGGAGCATCTGCTCATTGGCGGTCAGGACATCATGGCTGCGCATGACACGCACGGCCGACCGAAAAGCCTCGCCCCTGGCCAGTCGGCCCCAGCGCGGATAGTTGATCAGGACCAAATCCGGCTCTTCACGGGCAAACACTTGCCGAAAGTGTTCCAGCAAGCTCGGCGGCGTGTAGCGCGTCCAACTGCCGGGGTCGAGCCTTTCTTGCTGCCGAAGGTATTCGTGGTCCGCCGGCGTGCGGGTATGATAATAGACTCTGGCCCCCAGCATTTCTTGCACATCGGCGCGGCCCAGCGGTTCCCAGGGATTGTCCGAGAAGAGCGTTGTGCCGTAGAGCGCCAGATCGAATCCCATCTCCTTGAAGGCGCTGAAGTCGCTCAACGACACCGCATGAGCGCCCGACTGGGGCGGCAGAGCGCAGTAGGGCCAGAAGATCAAAGCGCGCTTCCTGGCGCGGCGCAACAGGGAAGGACCGGGGCGTTTGGCCGCAGCAGCGGGTTTGGCCGCAGACTTCGGACCGGGGAGCGCGGCCAAGCCCGTTTGGGCCGCCGCCAAGTCGTTCTTGACCTCCGCATCGTCCGGATGGAGTTCCAGCGCGCGGACGAGATCGGCACGGGCCGCCTCGAAATCTCCGGTCTCGCGAGCCAGACGCCCGCGCAGAGCGCGGACCCAGAACTCGTCGTGGCCGAGCTGCAGGGCCAAGTCGTAGTGCCGGCGCGCCGCCCCCGGCTCTTGACCCTGCCAATGCAGGGCCTGGGCGCGCAAATAGTGCCACTCGGCATCTTTCTGGCGCTCTGGAAAGGCGTCCAGCGGCGCCAGGGCCTGGTCATAGTGCTTCGTATCAAAGGCTTGGCGCACCGCCGTCTTGAGCGTTTCGCGCAACTGGAAAACGGCGCCCTCGTCCCCGGGGCGCAATGCGAGTGCCTTCTCCAGTTGGGTCTGGGATTCCGCAAGCCGGCCCCGATGCCGCAAGAAAACGCCCCAGTGGTAATGCCCCCAGAAGTCCTCCGTTCCGCCGACGGCGGCGGGGGCGGGGCCCTGCGCAATGCGATCCAGTTCCGCCAGGATTTTCCGCAGCCGGTCATCGTTGGGGTGGCCTTCCAGGGCGGCCAGCACGGCTGACTCGGCTTCCATAAACTGGCCACGCTCCACCAAGCAGGACGCGCCCAGGCCGCGCTGCAACAAGCACGCCGCCCGCAAGTCGGCCAATTCGGGATTTGAGTCCCCCGCCTGCGCGGCCTGGTCGAACAATTCCAAGACCAGTTCCAGCAGGACGTTGTGCGCCAGCAGGAGCTTGCCCGCCGCCATTCTCCCGGCGGCGGACAGCAGCGGTTGTGCAACCTTGACCAGATGCTCGGCGTAAGTGAGGCAGGCCTTCCGCGCCAGATACGGCTGGGCCTCGGCCAGCAGGGCTTTGCCCAGGCCCTCGCGCGGGGCCGTTGGGTCGGATTCAGGTTCTCCGGCCAGGAGCCTGTGGAAAAAACCGGAGCCGGGGAGAGGCGGAGCAAAGGGCGCATCGCTTGGCGGGCCGCTCTGCTCAGGGCTGCCGGCGGCGCGCCGAACGGAAACCACCTTGTAATCGTGCCCGCGATAGCGATCCACATACGCCTCGTGGATGGTGACGACCAGGCTGGGGTCCGTCCTTAATTCCGAATCAATGAACCGCTTCACGTCCGGCAGGTAAGGATCTTCCGTATAGTCGTCGAAGAAGATGATGCCGCCCTCATTGAGAAGCTGCCGATAGCTCCGGAAGTCCTCCCGCACCGTCTGGTAGGAATGACCGCCGTCAATCCAGATCATGTCGAACCCGGTTTTTTGTGCCGCCAGTGCGCCAAAGACCTCGCCGGACAATCCTTTGTGCAGATGGACGGAACGGGAGACCTTTTCCAACCGGCTCCGCACGTCGGCCAGCGAATCCGCTTTGAGGGAGACCTCTTTTGCCAGCAGCTCGCCGCTGGTTCCTTCAAAGACGTCAATGCCGTGGTATTCTAACTGTTTGTTCCGCGAGTTCAGCACGAGCAGTTCGCTCGTGTCTCCCCTCCAGACTCCGATTTCCAGCATCCGGCCGCACTGATTCCCCCGGATGTAATCCAGCAGGGTGAGATACCGTCTGGCGTTGAGTTTTCCCACGCGCAGTGAATGGAGGACATCCACCCCTTCTTTGTCGCGCGTGCAAATGGCGTGATAGACCTTGCTCTTCTCCCGGTAGTGGAATTCGTCGAAAGGAAGGAAGTAATAGCGTTCGTTGTCGAAGGTATGGACTGTGCCTGGCGAAGTGAAGATCATCGACACGAGGAACGCTTGCTCTTTCCACCACTCGGGAATGCCCCGGAATAATTCCAACAGCGCTGCCAACTGCGGCCCTGCCAGCGAGTCGAACACCCTCAGATCAATCCCGCAGAGGCCGACGTTATATCCTCCCCCCTTGGTGGGCGGGCGGTAGCGAATCGTCTTTCCCAGCGGACCCGCGATGAATTCGCGCACGCTGGGGAGGGTGTCGGCCGCGCCCGACTCCTGGATCAGGAACGGAATGCGCCGCGCCGAAAGGTCCACCACTTCGGAGATTGGCTCCAGGAACACCAAATCGTTGTCGGTCATGACGCAGTAGTCCAACCCCAGGAACTTGCGGGCGTAGAGCAGGAGCAGGATTTTGAGCAGGACAGGGTAGCCCTCAACCGCGCTCGCCAACTGCTCCTGCTTCAGCCCGTAGGTCTGGGCGATGAATTCCACCACCTCCGGCCCGGCCAGCCGGTGGTAGGTCTCCAGCGAGGTGAAGGAGAAAGGGCTGGCCGGCTCGTAATGGTGCCAGAGGACAAACAGGCTGGGCCGGCCGAATTCCTTGACCAGGTCGCGCAGCAGACTCTGTGAGCGGAAATCGTTTTGCTCGAAAAAACCGACGATCGTGTGGCGCGGCAAGGTGGCATTCATCATCTGGTCCCGGTATTTTATGTCATGAATGGTCGTCCCTGGATGGCTTGCCCGCTCTGCTGGCGTGACCGGGGCGATCCCCTCATGGTTTTGATTCCTGTGGCGTCAACACCAGGATTTGGCCCTGGCGACTGAACCGGCTGAGCCGCGGGCGGCCCCGGAGGGCGGCCAGGTTGTCGCGGGCAGTCTGGTTGGCGGGCTCGACTTCCAGCACCCGCTCGAGGGCGGCCTGACAGAGGGCTTCCTCTCCGAGTTCGTAAAGGCACTTGGCCAGCGCCAGCAGCGCCGCCGGCTCGTCGGGCCTCAGGCTCAGGAGTCGGTGATACAGCTTGGCGGCTTGGGCAAACTGGCCCAGCCGCAGGTTCAGATTGGCCAGAAATTGGAGGGCTTCGGCGCAGTTGGCGTCCAGCGCCAGGGCTTGGTGGAGCGCCGCCTCGAAGGCGGGGACATCCTGCAAATGGAGACAGGCGGCCCCGAGTTGGACGTGGAGGATGGCATTGTCCGGCGCCAACTCGATCGCTTGCTCGAACCGGCGCCGGGCTTGGGGCAACTCTCCCAATTGGAAGTGGATGCTGCCCAGGGCGGCCAGGGTTGGGGAATTTGCCGGGGCTAGTTCCAGGACCGCGGTGAGCAATACGCGACAAGTCGCCAGGTCGCCCCGGGCATACTGCTCATTGGCGATATTCAAGAGTTGGAGGGCCGGCTCGGAGAGGCCCTCGGGGCAGGCCACAGCCACGGGGCCCTGGACGGTTTCGTCCCTGGGATACGCGGGAGCCGCCGGCCCGAGCGCCTCAGCCTGGCCCGGCTCCAGCGAGGGATTTTGCCGGGGCGTATCCTCGACTAACATCGTGTCTGGGAGATTCTGCGCGGGCATCTGACTGGTGCGGGTTAAGCGTTTGGCGGTAACAAGCCGAGGCCAGCCGGGCGGAGCACGCGGCGCCCCCGGTGCCAACTCTCAGGCCAGAACCATCGGTTGGGGGTTGGTCAGGCAGCCCGCCCGCTCGACCACCGCCCGGCGCCCTGGCGTTCTCGGCGGCATTGCGGCGGGCGGTCGTGTTCCCTGGGCCTTCATGGGGGCGAGTTTACACCGATTGGTTTGCTGGCAGTCGTCCTGGGGCAGTGCCGCTGCCGTTTGGAGGGGCCTGATTCTTCGGCGCGGAGCGCCGCATTTAACGCGGCGGGGGAAGGCCCACGTTGCTCTTCCCACTCAGGAATTGACGCTTCGCTCTTGGTTGCGGCTCCGCCGCGTTAAGCGATGAGTTTCAGCACCGTCTGCGGCAACTGGTTGGCCTGGGCGAGCATCGCGGTGGTCGATTGCAGCAGGACGGTCTCCCGCGCGTACTCGGTGGATTCGTCCGCCACATCCACATCCTTGATTTGCGAGCTGGCGGCCGTGAGGTTTTCTTTGCCGACGGCGAGTTGCTCGGCCGTGAAGTTCAGGCGGGCCTCGTAGGACCCGAGGGTAGCGCGGTCCGTCGAGAGTTGGGTGATGGCCGCTTTGACGGCGGTCAGGGCGCTGACCGCGGCCACGGTCGTTTGGATGTTCGCGCTGGTGGCATCGCTGTAGGCCGCCAGGCCGGTCAGGTCGATCCCGCTCATGGTGAGCGAAGTCGCGTTGTCGGCATCGAGGGTGACAGACAGGGAATTGCCGGAGAAGAGGCTCACGCCGTCGAAGTCCTTGCTGGCGGCGGAAGTAATGTAGGAGCTCAGTTGTTGGAACTCCTTGTCGTAGAGCTGGCGGTCGCCGTCGTTCTTGGTTTGGTCCTGCGCTTGCACGGAGAGCTCGCTCATGCGGCTCAAGGCGGTGGCGATGTTGGCAAGGAAGCCGTCCTGGGTTTGGGTGAAGGACAGCGCGTTAGTGACATTGCTCTGGGCCGCATCGGTGCGTTGCACCTGGGCATCGAGCCGGGAAGAGACGGCCAGGCCGGCGCAGTCGTCGGCCGGTGAGGTGATCTTGGAGCCGGAACTGAGCCGGGACAGCGACTTGTTAAGTCGGACCTGCACAGCCTCCAGGTTGTCGGCGTTTTTAAGCGCCTGTACGTTTGTTGAGATAGTCATACGATTCTAGCTTGGTTTGGTTTGAGTCGGGCTTGGTTTCTTGACCTCCGTGTCAGGGTTAAGCCGGCAGTCCTGCCAGCGGGTCGAGCGTGGGCGCGCCGGGCGCCACACCCTTGGTGAAGAGCCTCGGCACCGCGCCGGAGCGCCGGGTCACGGCCGCTTCGTTGCTCTGCCGGATTTCCTCATAGACTTCCTGGCGGTGCACCGGGACGTCGGCGGGGGCGGCTATGCCCAGCTTGATCACCTCGCCCTCGATGCGCACCACTTTCACCGTGATGCGCCCATCGATCACGATGCTTTCATTGAGTTTCCGGGACAGAATCAGCATGGCAGCGCTCCGGGTCAATGGCCCTGGATGGGCAGCGGGTGAGCCACGGAATATTCGGGGGCGTTGAGCGGGATGACCTGCTTGGCCACCAGCGTGCGGCGGTTGAGCACGATCGGCCCCTTCAAATTGACCGTCGCCTGCTGCGGCCCGCGCACCGTCACGATGTTGAAAATCAGCCCCTCCTCCGGACCTTGCAGACCGAGGAATTGCGCGTCTTCCTCCGCTATCTCCGGCCGGTAGCTCGGCAGCGCCACGTAGGGCGACATCGCCAGGAATGCCAGTTTGCCGTTCCCCACCGCCTGAAGCCAGAGAAACGGTTCCTCCACCGGCTTGGCGTAGAGCGTGAAGCTCTTGCATTGCTCGAACCCCAACAGGCCGAGCGGCATTCGAATCACGCATTCAGGGCCTTCGTCCAGTCCGCCTGTTTCTGTTGTCACCGTGCAGTTCATTCGCCCCGCTCAAAGCAGGGCACATGCCAGCCCCCTCCCACTGCAAAATCGCGCGCCGCGCGGGTGAGAATCGCCCTCTCCAATACCCAGGCCGGCGGGGCGCGCCGACCCAGCGCCACCGGGCGCTCACGGCAGGGAAAATTCGACCCCGCCGCCGGTCAATTATTGCCGCGCTAATGGATGTAATCCATCAGCGACAGGTTGCGATTCAGCAGGCTGGCCCCGCTCTGGAGGGCCGCCTGGTAAGCGGTTTGCGTCGTGGCCAGGCGCGTCAGCGTCTGGGCCATGTCCACGTCCGACTCTTGCGAGACCATCTGGTTGATGGCACTGGCCTGGGTGGAGGCCACGGCGTCGGCGTCATTGAGCTGGGACTGGACGAGGCCGTTGGCGGCCATTTGCGTGGTGATATTGTCCTCGTCCTTGGCCAGCGCCCCGCGGTCGGAGGCGGCGATGGCCTCGGTATCGCCAGCCTGGAGGTGATTGCGCAGCGCGATCAGATGATTGAAGAAATCAGCCCCGCTCCGCGAGTCGGTGATGACTCCGGCGGGTCCGTTGCCGGTCGTGTTGGCGCCGGGCGCCTGGACGGAGAGAGTGAAGCCCGAGGCGACTTCGGCCGACGGCACCGCATCGTTGCCCTCGTAAGCAACGGCGGTCACGTCTCCGGCGGCGTCGCTGGTCGTGACGAACGGGGCCTGGGCCGTCTGCGTGCCGCCGAAGAGGTAATCCCCCTGGTCCTGGCTGTTCATGAGCTGGACGCCTTGCTGGATGAGCTGATTGACTTCGCTCGCGTAGGCGCTGAGTTCCTGCGGTGACCTGGTGCCATCGGCCAGGGTGGCGATTTCACCGGCGCGATCGGAGAGCTTTTTCAAGCCGGCAATGGCGTTGTAGGAACTGGTGGCCCGCTCCTGGAGGGAGCTGATGTTCTGGCGGTATTGGGCGAGCCGGCAGTTTTGGGCCTGCCAATCGAGCACGCGCCGCATGGCGGCAGGATCGTCCTCGAGCTGGGTGATCCGCTTGCCGGTCGCCACTTGGTTTTGCAACTGGGTTTGTTGCGCACTCAGCAAAGCCAACTGGCCCACCAGCGAGTCCGGGAAAGAATCGAAAGCGACGCGCATATCAGACCTTTGTTGTTCCAAGGTTCACCACTTCCCCAAGCAGGGTGTCAATCGTGCTCACCAGGTGGGCCGAGGCCTCGAAGGCCCGCTGATACTTCACCAGGTCGGTCATCTCCTCGTCCACCGACACGCCGCTCACGGACTGGCGTTGTTGGTTTAGCATGTTCTGGACGGCCTGCTGCTCGCTCAATTGGCTGTTCACCGAGGCGAGGGCAGACCCGAGGCCGGTGATGGTCGTGTTGTAATGCTCGGAAAACGTCTGGCCGCCCAGCGCCGCCTGCGGCGCGCTGCCCAGTTGCGCCAGGGCCACCGCCACCTGGTTGTCCCCGGCGGCGCCCGCCACGCCGGCCGCCTGCAGCTTTGAGGCATCGCCGGCCAGAGCCGCGTTGACGCCGATGTCGCCGGCGTTCGTGCCGGTGAAGAAGCTGGCGCCAGTGCCGCCATTGAGGTCATAGCCGTTGCCATAGACGGCGTTGACCTGGGTAATGAGTTGGGTGGCGAGCTGGTTCAGGCTGCCCTGGAGCGACCCGAGGGCGTTGTCGCGGGCCTCGATGGCGCCCTGGACGCTGCCGCCCGCGAGCGTGAGCGGCGCGCCGGAGCCGGCCGCGCGCACCAGCACCTGGCCGCCGCCGGCGTCGTAAGTTTCCAGCTTGTCCTGCACCTCGGCGCCCGACACCAGCAACTGTCCGTTCACCACAATGTTCACCCCGCCCTCGGCAGTGGCGGCGGACTGGAAGTTGACCAGCTTGGCCAGGTCCTCCAACTTCTCCTGCCGCAAATCGCGGAGGTCGTTGGCGGTGCCGCCGCCCCCAGCCTCGGCCAGCGTAATCTGCTTGTTCAGCCCGGCGATGTCCGAGAGCAGCCCATTGGCGCTGGCGACGTCGGTTTGGATCGACTGGTTGAGTTGGTCGTGCACAGAATCGAGGCGCTGATTCACCTGGTTGAACTGCGTGGCAAGCTGCTGGGCCTGCGTGATGACCCCCTGGCGGCTGGTCAGCGAGCTCGGGCTGGTGCTCAGCGTCTGGAAAGCATTGAACAGGCCGCTCAGCGCGCTATCCAACCCCCCGGTCGCGCCGACGCTGTCGGTGCCGGTGGCGGCCGTGCTCCCCTCCAGTTGCTCGCCCAGGCCCGCCTCCGCCTCCTGCAATGCGCTCTGCTGGGCCTGGAGCCAGGACGTGATGCTGGTCTCGCCCTGAATCTGCCCGTCCAGCATCGCGTCCCGAATCTGTTGGATGGCCACGGCCTGGACCCCGGTGCCTTGGGGGCCAATGCTGGTCTGGACCGGCGTGCTGGTCTGCAGGACCAATCGCTGGCGCGCATAGGCCGGGTTGTTCACGTTCGCCAGGTTCTGCCCGGCGATTTCCACGCCCTCCTGCTGGGTTCGCAACGCGCTCGAGCTGAGATAGAGGCTGCCAAATAGACCGGGCATAATGGGGTGTGGTCAGGGTTAACCGATGCCGTCGTAGAGGGCGCAGCCCGGCACGGCGTGAGCCACGGCGCCGGCCTGGTTGTAGGTCGGGGCGCTGGCCGCGCACAGCGAATTGATGAACTGGCCCATCATCTCCACCGCGCGGCTCAGCAGGATATGATTCTGGCGGGCGCGTTGCCGGACCCGGGCCAGCAGATGGTTGTTTTCTTCCACCAGCGCCCTCACCAGGGGGCGATAGACCTCCGGCAGCCGCGGCAGCAGCGCGCTGGCCCGGACCTCGGGCGGCAGCTCCAGCGACTGCGCCAACTCCCGCTGCCGCTGCGCCCGCTCGTGCCGCGCGCCCCGGATAGCTTCGCCCTGCGTGTTGATGGCCGAGACCGTGGCCAGCAACTCCTCCGCCAGCCGGCGCACGACCTGGTCCTGCTGCAAATCCAGCAGCGCCAGCAGCTCGCCGTACTGCTTCAGCTCTTCGCGCAGGCTTTCGATAAAATTGTTCAACAGTTCAGTCATGGTGCGTGTTCTTAGTCCAGACAGCCGAAGCAGCGCGGCCTTGGCGCTCGGACAGGTCCTTCATTTTGGGGGAAGTCAAAGGCCGGCTTCCGACCGGGCCAGCCACCGGCTCGCCGCCCGCCAGCAGGGGCTCAGACGCCGGCGCGGCAGCCGCGGCGGCCACCGGGCCTTGGGGCGGCGGCGCCGCCAGATGCTCCGCGGCGTCTTTAGGGCTTCTGAGGGCTGCGGCCTTGGGTTCACCGACCGCCTCCTGGCCGCCTGGGGCGGCGGCCTTTGAGGCCCGGCCCAGTTGCCGTTGCAGCCCGGAGGTCAGGCTCTGGGCCAGGCCCAGGCTGTGGGATTTGGCAATGCTGTCGGCCAGTTGCTCCACCACCAGGTCGCGGTAGATGCTATTGCTCGTGGAATCGCTGACGTATTTCGACGGAAAGAGCGGGCGCTGCGATTCCTGCAAGACCTGCCGCAGCAGCAGCGCCTCGAAGGCCGTGCTGGCCGCGGCGATCTTCTCCGGCTCGGAAATCTGGCTGCTCGACGCCAGACGGTCCAGCGGCAGATCGCTGGCTTTGACGCGACGTTCTTGCAGCGGCGCGATCTCCATATCAACGGGTCCTCCGTTCCGCCTGCCGGGCGCCGCCGTTCGCCGTTCGCCATTCGCCGTTCGCCACTCGCATATCAACGGATGATCAGTTCGGCCTGCAACGCGCCCGCCTGTTTCATAGCCTGGAAGATCGCCATCATATCGCGCGGCGTCACCCCAAGCGCGTTGAGCGACGAGGCGACTTTTTCCACCGTGGGCAACTCGGGCAGCGTGACGATGTTGGCCTTGCCCTCGCTGACCTTCGTATCCGTCCGCGGGTTGACCGCCGTCGTGCCGCCGCTCATCGGGTTGGGCTGCGACACCTCCATGGTGCTGGCCACCGTGATCGTCAGGTTGCCCTGGGAGATGGCGCAGTTGGAAATGCGAATGGTGGACGTGGCCACGATGGTGCCGGTGCGCTCGTTGATGATAATGCGCGCCGGGGTATCGGGGGTCACTTCCAGGCCCTCGAGCCGGGCGATGAAGTCCACCGGTTGTCCCTCCAGTCCCTCGGGCAGCCGCACCCGCACGGAGGTCGAATCCGTCGCCTGGGCGCAGTTGGTAAAGGCTTGGTTGATGGCTTCCGCCAGCCGGGCCGCCAAGGTGAAGCTCGGTTCACGCAGCAGCAACTCGATGCACTTGTCGTGCACGATCTTGGCCGGGATTTCCCGCTCGATCAGCGCCCCGTTGATGATGGTGCCGACGGTCGGATGATTCTTGGTCACGTTGGCGCCGCCGCCCCCGCCAGGGCCGGCCGTGAAACCGCCCACCCCCAGCGGTCCCTGGGCCACCGCGTAAACGTCATTGTCCGCCCCCAGCAGCGGCGTCTGCAGCAGCACACCCCCTTGCAGCGATTTGGCGTCCCCCATGGATGAAACCTGCACATCCAGCCGCGCGCCCGGTTTCATGAAGGCCGGGATGTCGGCGGTCACCAGCACCACCCCAACGTTCTTCGCGGAGAGGGTCGTCGCCGGGACATTGATCCCATAGCGCTGGAGCATGTTGGCAATGACCTGTTTCGTGTACACCGGGTCTTTGTCGCCGTCCCCCGCCAGCCCCACCACCAGGCCGAAGCCCACGAGTTGATTGTCCCGGGCGCCGGCCACCATGACCAGGTCCCTGACCCGCACGCTGCCGCCAACGGCAGAAAGGCAACCCACGAGCAGCACCACGATAAAGCCGCGCCGCAGCGCCTTGCAGGTCCGCGTTGTTTTCGGGTTTAGCATTTCGCAGGGCCGAAGCATTTTCCTCCACGCGCGCCAGCCTCAGAAGGGCGACAACTTGTCCCACAGCCGGTGGAACCAGCCCTTGCGCTGGGCGTCGGTGATGGTGCCTTTGGAGACGATCTTAATGGTCGCGTCCGAGATGTTGTAGCTGTAAATCGTGTTATTGGCCAGGATGTCGTCCCGGCGGATGGTGCCGCGCAGCACCACCGTTTGCTGTTCGCCGGAGAAGGCGCTCTCGCGCGTGCCCTCGATGACCAGGTTCCCATTGGGCAGCACATCGATCACGCGCACGGCCACACTGGCGACGATCTGTTGCGAATTGTTGATGCTGCCGCCCCCGGTAAAGTCGCTCTTGTTGCTGAACTTGAGGGTCGGCATCGTCCCGCCCTTGGTCATCAGGCCGCTGGCCGCCGGGCTGTAGAGGAAACTGGCGATCGCCGCGTCCACGCTCGACTGTTTCGAGGTCTTGGTCGTGTTGTCCTTGGTCGCGGTCGTGTTTTCCTGCACCAGGATGGTCACGATGTCCCCCACCCGGCACGCCCGCTTGTCTGCGAACATGGCCCCGGACTGGCTTTCCCGCCACAAGGAGTCCCCCCGGAGGGTCCCGGCCCAAAGCACCAGGGCCCCGGCCGCCAGCAGGCTAGAGTGGAATCGTAATCGTGTGTTCATCCTGGACCTTTCCCCGCAACTCACGGCGGGATTGAGGATTGCGGACCCGGATCATCTGGCCGGGAACGCCTTCTTCCAATACTTCGACTTTGAGCGAAATCATCATGGCCCCATCGCGGACGACGGCATCGGCGATCTGGCCGCGGCACACCACGGGGCGGAGTCGGACCGCGCGCGCCAGCAAAGGGGAGCCGGCCGGGACACCCTCAGCCACTTCGCAAGCGGCGGCATTGGGCGGCAGCTCGCCCAGCGCGTCGCGCAGCGCCAGCACATCGCGGCGCTCGTGCACCAGGGGAGCCTCCTTAAGCGGCAGCCCGCGCTGCAGGTTCGCGTGGGCCACGAGCACGTCCCGCCACAACCGGGCTTGCACGGGCATCTGCCACGCCCCAGCCAACCGCCGGCCGGCGCGCAACTCAAAGTGCAGTACGCTGCTCGAGGTGATGCGGTTGAGGGCCGGCTCGACGACCTCCGCCTTGAGTGGTTCGTCCGGGACGCTCACCGGCGTCCAGGGCCGGCTGAAGCGCAGTTCCCATTCCGCGCCTTCGGTCCCAATCCCTTGATTCAACGCGCCCGTGAGCAAGTCGCGCAATTCCTCTTCCTCGAGGCGGCGGGGCGGGCGCGGCGCCGGGCTGGCCGGGGCGTCGCTCTGGCCGGCTCTGACTGCCGGCGCTGCCGGCTCATCCCCGGCCCGGCCGCCCACCGGACCAGTGGTGAGCAGGAGCAGGGCCAGCGCGACCGCGGTAGTGGGGCAGGCGTCCCGCCTGCCATCAGGGCGTCTCGCCCTCAAGACCAACGCCGGCGAGACCCCACCCGCCCGGCGGCAGGTCTCAAAACCTGCGCTGCGCAGCGCAGGCCGGACGCGGCTCAGACTCCTGCCATTCATCAGCGTTTGAGGTTGTTGCCTTGTTGCAGCATTTCGTCAGCCGCCTGGACGGCCTTGGAATTCACTTCATAGGCGCGTTGCGCCATGATCAGGTGCACCATCTCCTCGACGACTTTGACATTGGATAATTCGAGTTGGCCCTGCTCGAGCTGGCCGAAGCCGTTCTCCCCCGGGCTGCCCAGTTCAGCCAAACCCGAGGACTGGGTCTCTTTGTAGAGGTTGCGCCCGAGGCTCTCCAGGCCGTTCGGATTCAGGAACCGGCTAAGCTGGACGCGGAAAGTGGTGTTGCCGCTGGGCGTGGTGTAGGTGACGTCGCCGGTGGGAGCGATGCTGATGCTGGTGGTGCCGGCCGGCACCGCCTGGAATCCGCTCAGCACCGGCAGGCCGTCGCTGGTCATGATGCGCCCATCCGAGGCGGTCTTGAGCGAGCCGGCGCGGGTGTAGGCCTTGGTGCTGTCGGGCATCTGGACCTCGAAGAAGCCGTCCCCGTTGATCGCCACGTCCAGTTGCTCGCCGGTCTGGCTCAGTTCGCCGTTGGTGAAAATGCGCGACGTCGCCACCACCCGCGACCCATGGCCGATCTGAACCCCAGTGGGAAGCTGGTTGCCCGCCCCTTGCTCCGCCCCGGGGACGCGGCTGGTCTGGTAGAGCAGGTCCTCGAACTCGATCTTGCTCTTCTTGAAGCCGGTCGTGTTGACGTTGGCCAGGTTGTTCGAGATAACGTCGAGGTTCAGTTGCTGGGACTCCATCCCGGCAGCGGCCGAATAAAGGGCGCGCAGCATATCAGTCTGTTTGGTTGCAAAAATTCATCTCAACTCGCGTTGGCCACGTCGCTGATCAACCGCCCGATGCGGTCATCCTCCATCTGCGCCACTTTCTGGTTTGCTTCGTAGAGCCGCATGGCGCTAATCAGGTTGCTCATTTCCAGCACGGAGGACGTATTGCTGTTTTCCAAAAAACCCTGGTGCACGGTGGCGGTGCTCGACGTGCGCGGCTGGGTGTTCGGGTCCGCCACCACAAAGTATCCGCTGCCCGACGCCACCAGCGCCCCGGGCTCGTTGAATTCAGCGACTTTGAGCCGCCCTCGGACGGTGCCGTCCTGGGAGACCTCCCCTGTGGGCGCCACGACCAGCGGCGATGTACTGTGCGCGTCCAACTGCACCGGCCCCCCCTCCCCCATTACCGGCAGCCCCTGTTTGCTCGCTAGTTGGCCTTGCGCGTCGATACGAAACTCCCCGTCGCGCGTGTAACCGCGGGTCCCATCGGGCATTCGAACTTCAAAGAAACCCGCCCCTTCGATGGCCAAATCGGTGCTGACCCCCGTGTTGTGGAGTTCACCGGCCTGGAAATTGGTGCTCGCACCCGCCAGCGGCATCACGAAACGCTGGCTGGGGCCAGGCGCCGCCCCCGCCGCGCGCGCCAGAAAACCCGACTGCACGGCGCTGAACGAGATGTCCTGCCGCTTGAATCCCGGCACCTGCGAGGCCGCCAGGTTCTCGGCAATGACCTCCTGCCAGCGCGAGCTGGCGTTCATACCCGAGGCCGCTTGGTACAGGCTTATGTCCATACGCTGTCAGGCTTGCAAGCAATGCGGATGCCACAGCCCTCCCAGGCCGGTTTTGCCGAGTCGCCCCCTGCGATACCGCCCTGCCCGGCGGCAAAACCTGCCGCCGAGGCGACGATCTTTCCCTCGTCGTCGTGGCCCTCAGCCGCTCGCCCTTCTCCGTTGCGTTGCCGGGGCGCGCGGGATATATAGCTCTCACTTATGTTCCCCGCACTTGCCCCGTTACTTGGAAGGGCGACTGCCCCATTGGCTCCATTGGCTCTATTGGCTCTGTTGGGAGTTTTTGCCCAAAATCCAAGGCCCAAGGCCGCGGCCGCGCCGCCGCCCGGAATGGCCAGCAACGGGGCGGCGGGCGCGGCGGAATTCCACGGCCAGCCCTACCAAGGCGGCGACCTGTTTGCAGACACCTGGGTGGCGACCGACGGCCTGGGACGAGCAGTGCCGGGCTTCAAGGAATGCGGCCCGGTGAAACCGGACAAGTGGGTGGGCATTTTCTATTGGACGTGGCACACCCCCAACCGGGGCGGACCCAACGACAACACGAAGCTCATCGCCGCCGCGCGCGACGGCCAGGTGCTTTGGCCGGCCAACGGCGCCCCCCATCACTGGGGCGAGCCGGAATTGGGTTACTACCTGATGACGGACCCGTTCGTCATCCGCAAACACGCCAGCCTGTTGGTGGCAGCCGGCATTGACGTCATTCTCTTCGACACGACGAACCCGCCGTTCACCTGGAAGGACCAATACGAGGCGCTGTGCCGCGAGTATGCCGCCATGCGCCGCCAGGGGGCGCGCACGCCGGCCATTGCCTTCATCGCCCCGTTTGGCGACCCCCGCCCCATCACCGACCAACTCTGGCGGGACCTTTATCAGCCGGGGTTGTGGAAAGACCTCTGGTTTGTCTGGGAGGCCAAGCCGCTGCTGCTGGCAAACAAGGACTTCATCAAGGACCCCGAGATACTCGGTTTCTTCACCTTTCGTCGGCCGATGCCGGACTACTGGATGGGGCCCAGTGCGCCGGACCAGTGGAGTTGGCTCGAGGTCTATCCGCAGCACCTCTTCAACAACAGCCGGGGCGAGCCGGAGCAGATGAGCGTGGGCGTCGCCCAGAACGCCTTGCCCAACACGCCCGGGCCGGCCCCCATGAGCCACAAGGCCGGCGCCATGGGCCGAAGCTGGCACCACGGGAAACCGGACCCGCGCCCGGGCGCGGTCAACCTGGGCCTCAACTTCCAGGAGCAGTGGCAACGCGCCCTCCAGGCAAACCCCAAATTCATCCTCGTCACCGGCTGGAACGAGTGGATCGCCGGACGTTATACTCAGTGGAGCAAATACAAGGACACCGACTGCTACTACCCCGGCGGGGTGTTTGTGGACGAATACACCCAGGAGTACAGCCGCGACTGCGAGCCGATGCGCGCCGGGCACGGCGACAGCTACTACTACCAGTTGGCCGCCTGGGTGCGGCGCTTCAAAGGCCTGCGCCCGCCGCCCACCGCCACGGGTCCCAGCCCCATCGCCATTGACGGCTCCTTCGACGACTGGAACCAGGTCGTGCCTGAGTTCCGCGACCCCATCGGCGACACCCTCCACCGCGACCACATAGGCTATGGCAACCTCGTCTATCGCAATGACACCGGCCGCAACGACTTCGTAATCCTCAAGGCCGCCTATGACGACGCGAACGTCTATTTCTTCGCCCAAACGCTCGACAACATCACGCCGCGAACCGACCGGCACTGGATGCTGCTCTTTCTGGATGCGGACCAGGACGCGGCCACGGGTTGGCTGGGCTACGATTTCCTGGTGAACCTCCAGGTGCCCAGCGACACCGAGACCACCGTCAAGACCTGGCGCAACGGGACGTGGGAGACGATTGGCAAGGCCGCCTATCGGGTCAACGGCAACGCCATGGAGATTGGCATTCCGCGACCGCTCATCTGGCAATCCGGCAAAACACCCGCCTTCGATTTCCATTGGGCCGACAATATCCAGAGCCTTGACGACGCCTCCGAGTTCGGTCTCCACGGCGATAGCGCGCCGGATCGGCGGTGGAATTATCGATACCAGGTAAGACCGTGAGCACGCCCATCGCTTGGGCGCCGTCGGCGAGGCTGCCGCGCAAAACAGCGCCCTTTCGGGCCTCGGATTTCGCAGTTCGGATTTCTCTTGGTCCTGGGCCCTGCGTTCACCTGCATGTTTACCATTCCTCGAAATGGACGTAGTCCGGGTTGAAACGGGTGCGCGGCGCCTTGGTTTCCGCGGCATGGCCGAGGGCGATGCAAGCGACCGGGATGACCGAGGCGGGCAGGCAAAGGATATCCTTGAGGCTTTTCATCCGCTGCTCGCGCGGGTGCACCCCCAGCCAGCACGACCCCAAGCCGAGCCGGTGCGCCCCCAGCAGCAGGTTCTCGATCGCCGCCGCGCAGTCCTGCAACAAATAGCTGAGCTGCCCGTCGTGGGCTGCCGCCAGGTCCCCGCAGACCGCGATGGCGAGCGTGGCCGACTCGAGCATCTGGCCGTTGGACAAAACGGCGGCCAGGCGCGCGAGCCGTTGGCGCTGCCGCACCACCACAAAGCGCCAGGGGTCTTTGGCCACCGCCGAAGGGGCCGCCATGGCCGCGGCCAGGAGCCCTTCCACCGCCTCCTCGCTGACTTCTCCCGGGCCATAGCGCCGAATGCTCCGCCGCCCGAAAATGAAACCGAGCTTCTGCTCAACCTGAGTATCCATAGCTAAAAATGCTTAGCGCGGCGCGACCACCACCGCAGCCGCGCCAAACCCCGAAGCCAGGAACGCTGCCAGGCCCTTCCCCAGCCGCGCTAAGCGTCAATAAGTATGTCTCCCATCCGGCGTTCCTGGGCAATCATTTTCTTGACCAAGGGTGGCCTTACAAACAGGCGCGGGGTCTGTAATTGCCGGGCGCGCTCAAATCCTCCAGATTGGAGGCGCCAGAGTCGGGCGCTAATGAGACCGGTCAATCACCGACTTGCGCCTGGCAGAGCCAAACTAACTATGAAACACATCGAGAAAGAAGAGCTTTACCAGCACTTGAGCGAGTTCCTGAAAACCAAAGGCGTCGAACTCAAGGAAGGCAGCTACACCAATTTCATCCACAATGGCTGCAAGGTGTTGGCCGACGCCATCAACCTCAGCCAGCAGGGCCTCCGCCGGGCCAAGAGCGGACTGGACCAGAAGCTGGACCGGATGCGGCAGGTGATTCACCAGAAGACCGCGCCCAAGCCCCCGGCAAAGCCGCCGGCCAAAGCCGCGCCCGCAGCCGGCCCGGCCGCCCAAACCAAACCACCGGCTGCTCCGCCGGCCAAAACCCAGCCCCCACCCCCGGCCAAAGCCCGAAAAACACCGCGCGCCAAAGCTCCAAAGAAGCCCGCGCCCCGGCCTAAGACCCGCCGCTAGAGTCCTTGAAGCTCGAAGCGCGTTGCTATCAGGTCAAGTTCCGCTGCGATTGCAATCCCGATTCGGAATCGGGACTTTTAGGTGAATTGAATCCCGATTCCGAATCGGGACCGTCTGCTTTTCCGCGTATTCCGCGTATTCCGCGGTTGCTTTTTCGTTTGCGGTTCGGCCGCCCCAAGCCCTTTGTGCCCTTTGCGTGATGAGGTTTCAGGCCGTCTGGAGCAGGGTCTGAGGCGCAGCCTCGCTAAGTAGTGGCAGCCTTCCCTGGCTGCCAGCCAACCCGGCATCCTCGCCGCCTGTTCCAAAGCCCTGGCCCTGGCGGACGACCCCAAAAACTTCTGGCCTCGGCCCACCCGCTGAGTACTCTGCCCGCTATGCGCATGGCGCCTCATCGAATTGCGCCCGCTCGCCAGGACGGGCAGAAACCGGCCAGCTCGCGCGCACAGATTCTCCCCCTGCCGGCCAAAAAGCGCGCCTGGATGGGATTGCTTTTGGCAGGCGCCTTCTTCCTCGGCCTTGCCGGTTGCCAGGGTCCACGCCCGGCCCACCCGCCGGCCGCGCCGGTGGCGCCTCCCGTTCGGCCCCGGACGGCCATCTCGCCCGCCGCCTGGAGGCTCGAAGCCGAGCGCTGGGTGGGGGTCAATTACCGCAAAGGCGGCCTGGACCGCGAGGGCATCGATTGCTCGGGATTGACCTGCCGCATCTATCGCCAGGTGGCAGGCATCTCCCTGCCGCGCACAAGTGAAGCTCAATTCCGCCGCGGCCAGGCCGTGGCCCGCCATGACTTGCGCCCAGGCGATCTCATCTTCTTCTGTTCCCTCAACTGGCTGGTCGTTGACCACGTGGGCATTTATCTGGGAGACACGCAATTTGTCCACGCCAGCCCCTCCAAAGGCGTGGTGGTCTCCTCCCTGCGCCAGGACTACTACCTCACCCGCTATTATGCCGCCCGGCGCCTCGTCCCCTGAGCCGCCCCCAGCAGTGTGCGATGAAACGCCCACTTCCCAAAACCCGGTGGCGGGTGTAAAACAGCCCGCACAAGGCTCAGGCCGCGCCTCCGCCCGGCTTGAGCGCGGCCAGCGCAACGCAGATGGTACGACGCTTATGCATGCCAACCTGCCACACTACCTGTCCGGCGACGAGGTCCACGCCGGTGACCGGGTTCGCTACAAGGGCACCGCAGCCACCGTCGCCTTTGTCAGCGATGGCGAAGAAGGTGAGTTCGCCCCCGGTTACGAGGAGTATTTCGGCTACGAGCCCGGCCTTATGATCCGTGATGACGATGGTGAGATCACCTTCCTGGTCGAACCCACCGAAGACCTGGAACTCATCCACCACGCCTCCTCCGCCTCGCAATAATTCCAACGCGAATTGGAATAAGCGCCCGTGCAAAAATAAATTCCGGTTTTCTCCAACCCGGAGGGTTGGCAGACAGTAGCCGGTGGTCGTTCAGGGTAAAGGGGGAACGACCACCGGGCTCCCGATTCCGAATCGGGACTGGCGGTCGCACCCCGGAGGGGTGCCAGAGAATAATGTTGGAATTACACCTCGCCTTCGGAACTTGTTCTTGCATGAACCCTAAGGCGCGCAGGACTTTGGGCCTCTGGCGAGGCGCGAGCGAGGCGCATATCCAAAGCGATCTGCAACGAGCGAGCAACGAAGCCAGAGGCCCAAAGGACAAGCGAATTAGTGCCATCTTGAACGCGAATTGGAATGAGGCCATTGCCCACTGGGAGGAAACCGCCGACCTGGCCGCGGAATTGAAGCGCACTGCGGAGTTCGGCTGCCGAGTGGTGGCGCAGGATGACGCGGAATATCCCGAATTGCTCCGGCAGATTTATGACCCGCCGGTCGTGATTTCTGAAACAATATGGTAAACTCTGAAAAACCCCAGTTTTGTTGCGAAAACCCACTTTTCCCGAATTGCCAGAAAATCCAGCCCCATAGACCGGAAAACCTCCTCAGACCCCAAATCCACGCAAATTGGCACCCTTCCCGCGATGAACGTCACAACCGCTGACCGTTGACCATCCGACCACCGTTCCTGAACGAACCGCCCGGGCCTTTTCGGTTGTGGGTTGGCGGTGGCGTGCCAAAACACAATAGCGGCCCGATTGGGCTTCCGGAGCGTACAAACCTCTCGCATTAAAGGGATTGCATATTGAATCTGCATGGTTCAATATACGAACAGATGCTTCGTTGAACTGATTGGGTTAGGCAGCATGCTTTCACGCGAACAGAGATTCAGACTCTTGGGAATTCCTGCGGGGGTGGCTGCGGTAGTGCTGTCTGCGTTCGCTCTGACGATGCCATATTCCAGCATCGGCCACCGCGGGATCGCCAGCGAACTGAGCTCACCAGGTGCTACAGACACGCGTCTCTTCATAGCCGTTTTCTTAGCCACCGTTCTCGCAATCGCTGCCGTTCCCCGTCAACCCAGCACCACTCCAGGTGCCCTTAAAAAATTCGCATTGACCCTGTTCATGGGGTTGCTGGCGTTCGTGGTAATGAACGCAGCCTCCTTCTTTGTCCGAGGTGGGTCTATGGTGTGCGCTTATGGGTTTCCGTTCGTGTTTCGGAAATGGGGAGGGCCGCCGAATGTCATTATGGATTCGTTTGACCACCCGGCCATGTGGGCGGATATCGTTGTTGCGGTGTTCGTGAGCACCTTGTTGGGCACTGCTCAATTCCGGGTTCTTAGGCGGACGTCTCGCCTGAAGAGAGTGGCCTTCATCCTTTCCTTGGCCTTGGTTGCTTACGTCGGGGTGTTCTCGTATTGGTGGATGACCAGCAAGAGGATGTCGGTAACTGAAAACGGCAGGCAACTGCGTCAGGTTGAGTTGCACCAGAGTGAGGTGATGTATCTCACTCAGCCAATGTGGGACCCGGCATTCTGGTTCATGGAGCGGGTCTGCGGCTATCGCTACCTCGGATACATCGCCGCGATGGAAGATTCGGCCTTCTGCTATGAAAAATGATGCGCCCGAGCGGGTCATAAAACCGGTGGGGTTTTTCATTCCGGTCGTTCTCCTTCACCCAAGGACCTTAGCCTTTGGTCCCCGTTGCCCAGAATTCTACCGCTCCGGTCCCGTGTGCGGTCATCCCATTCGTCGTACCTGGCAAGGAGTTCTCTCGCGCCGTCGCGGAGCCAGCCTCCGTCGAATCTCCCGATTATTTCGCCCTCTCGATTTCTCAAGTAAGGGTCATTCATATCTTGTCGGCTCGTCTATGCTCCTGTCCTTCACGATGAACATGAGCACGGCCCTCTGGCATTAAACGTATTGCATATTGGATCTGCATGGTTCAATATGCGAACGGATGGTTCGTTGAATAATTGTTAGGTCTTTGCCACGCTATGAAATGGTATCGCACGCTCGCCGCGGTCTGGTCACTATCAGCCGCTGCCGGTCTATCTTGGCTCATTTACCATTTCTCGACCGTCGGGCGGGACAAGGGCGATGATCTGCTGTTTTGGTTCGGCGCATTCTGCATTTTGCCGCTCCTCGGGAGCGTCGGCCTGTTTCGAGCGCGGACATGGGCGCGATGGTTCTACCTGGTTTTGTCGTCCGTCCTGCTTTTCTTCTGCCTCTCAGTCGTCATTGTGGCCCCTCACGATTACTCTAGACTGGCGTATTTGGGTTGGTGGGTATTTTTGCTATTTTCCGTGTGTTCCCTCGGTATTTTGCTGTTCGCAAGACGATATGAGGCCCAGACCTAACCCGCCCGCTGCAGCCAACAGCCGCCCCCCTGGGTAAAGCGGAAAAACCGATCACCCCCTCCCATCCCGTCCCGCACTGCGGGAGACGGGAGGGGGGAAGGGGGGAGGGCTTCCCCCCGCGCTCGGGGGCAGTGTCAGGATGCGGCCGAGCACAACCCTCTCGCATCAAACGCATTGCATATTCGGTCTGCATGGTTCAAAATGCGAACCGTTGGTCAGTTGAGTAACGGTTGGCAAAGCGATGAAGCGTAAACCGACATATTTCACCGGTGAGCCGATTCGCGAAGGCGATTCGGTGCGGATTGGTGAGTGGGAAGGCGTGGTCGAGTCAGTCAACACGAAGGGCAGCCCGGGCTGGATGGACTACATTGGCGAGGGAGTCATGCTCACCGGGCCTGCATTTGGCAGGCTTCACACGAGATTTGACGACGAGGACTTGGTGCTTGTCCGGCGCAAGCAAGAATGAAAAGCAATGCCAACAACCCGGATGCAGCGAACCCCGCGATGGCGTCTCCGTCCCGCGACCATCCAGCCCTCGTTCCTGAACGAACCGGCTGGCCTTTTCGGTTGCGGGACAATGCTATCGTGCCGGGACACAATAGCGGCCTGATTTCGTCTCCGGTGTTGATTGAGAAGTGCCGGAGCACAACGCTCTCGCGTTAAACGTATTGCATATTGAATCTGCATGGTTCAATATGCGAACGAATGGTTCGTTGAATATTGATAGGCTGCACTGCGCCCTCGCATGAGAAGTCGCATCATGTATATCGAAGATAAGAGCGGCGGTCTGACTGGGCCGGCACGCATCGGGCGGGTCACGTTTTCCAAGACGGGCCGGACGATTTACTATCGCGGCAGGAGCTTCCAGAGCCTCAAGGGGCTGGGCTTCAAGGCCAACTACTACGACGTGGAGACAGGCGACCACTACTGGATTTCCGGGCCCAAGCGCGACGGCGGCGACCCGTTGTATGGCGGTGGCACGCCCATCGGGATTGACGCCGACGTGCGTGAGGAGTACTGGAGAGACATTCGAGGACAGCCAGAGAAGACTCATGAACGTGCAGCCTAACCCGACCACTGGAGCCAACGCCGGGTGGCGCGTTCAACTGGGGCAAGCTTTTCTTCCGGTTGCAGGTGGCTCTCTAAACGGCAGAACTAAAAGCGAGAGAGCAAAAACTCCACCGGCCACAAAAACGGCTGGAGTTTTTCATTCCGGTCTTTCTCCTTCACCCAATGCCCTTAACCTCTGGTCGCCGTTGCCCACGATTTTGCCGTTCCCGTCACGAGTTCGATTGTCCCACTTTTCATATCGGGCGACAAGTTTGCCAGTGCCGTCGCGGAGCCAGTTTTCGTCAAACCTCCCGACTATTTTGCCCTCCCGGTTTCTCAAGTAAGGGCCATTCACATTTTGCCGGCTCCTTTATACTGTTGTCCTTCAGGATGAACATGAGCACAGCGGGGTCGAGTGGAGTGGAGGCGCGCCCAGTTTAGGCCGACGGCTTCCGTTGTTTCTGCTCTTTCGAGCATCGTGGCAAACAACCGCCAGGCCATGCCGAACGTTTCCTCCACCCCCTCTA
>JBEKRX010000078.1:0-25587 GCA_049518415.1 Verrucomicrobiota bacterium | reverse complement strand
TGGCCCTTCCTGGGCGGCATCGCCCGGCAGAACCGGATGAAAGCCATCGAGATTGGCGGCACGCTCGATCACGTCCATATCCTGCTGTCCCTACCGGCGACCCTCTCGATTGCCCAAGCCCTGCAGCTGCTCAAGGGCGCGTCTTCGAAGTGGGTGCACGAAACCTTCCTGGAGTGCCGGCGATTCCGCTGGCAGGAGAAGTATGGCGCCTTCAGCGTGAGCGTGTCGCAATTGGACAAGGCCATCCGCTACATCCAAGGCCAGGAGCAGCACCATCGACGCAGGACATTCCAGGAGGAGTTTGTGACCCTCCTCAAGAGGCATCGGATTGACTACGACGAGCGCTATTTGTGGGATTGAGCTTCAAGCGTCCCTTCGGGACGCGGGCTCTTTGGGCGTCGCACCCGGCGCTGAAGCGCCGGGCTATTGTCGAGATGTCCCTCCGGGACAAACGTTCAAGTCGACCCCACATGAGCATTCACACCAAACCTGGCCCAACACCCGAACAGTTACGAAAAATCGTGGCGGATTGCGTCGATTTTGACAGATTATAGAACCATACTGTAACAATGCTCGGTGTCGATTTTTTGTGATGAAAACCTGGTTTGTCTTTCTCGTTGGTTGCGGCTTGGTGAGTGAGGGCCTCGTTGGTGGCGCCGAGCCGGTTCTGCGCGTGGTCAAAGCCAGCCAGTCGGGCGCGATGCTCTTGCGCAACGGAGATTTTGAACAGGCGGCCGCAGGCAAACTGCGTGACTGGGCGCCGGCGCCCCAGGGCTATTCTGCGGCCAGTGGCGAGGGGCGCAACCGGTCCCAGGCCCTGCGGTGTGAAAACCCGAACGGGAGCGGTTGGGTTGGCGCCAGCCAGACTCTGGCGCTGAATCGGACCCAGGTCGCGCCGCTGGTGGTCCGGGGCTGGAGCAAGGCGCAAGACGTCACCGGCGGTTCGGACAACGACTATTCCCTTTATGTGGACATCGTTTACGCGGACGGCACGCCGCTCTGGGGCCAGACGGCCAATTTCCACACCGGGACGCATGACTGGGAGCAGCGCGAGCGGATCATTCTGCCGGAAAAGCCGGTCAAGACGTTGACGCTGCACTGCCTGTTGCGCGGGCACGCCGGCACAGCGTGGTTTGACGACGTCGCGGTGGACGAAATCAAGGCGGGGGAGGGAGCGGTGCTTTTCCAAGGCGTGGCGGTCAAGCCCGTCCAGGAGCCGGGCAGGCCGGCTGGCGAAGCGGCGGCCTTCCGCACGCGGGACGGCTTGGAGCTGCAGTTGCGCGACGGCACGGTCGCTTCCCTGCAAGTGGACGGTCGGGAATTGGCCGGCGCGGCCCCCTCCGGTTTCCTGGCGCGGGACGTGGCGGCCAACTCGGACATCTATGGTTTGGCCGGCGGAGAATGTTCGGAACTGGGCTTGAAGCTGCGGAGCGCCTGCCGGGGGGAAGCCGACCATATCGTGGTTGAGGGGCGGCTGGCCGACTTGCGCGGCGCAGACCGGGCAATCACGTTGATTTTCGCCCTGCCTGTGGACGCCGCCGGCTGGCATTGGGGGGACGACATCCGCCGGAGCCGCCTCATCGTGGGCCAGGGTGAATTTGCCAATACCGTGGGCGTCCATTGCGGGGCCACGGGAACCCTGTCGCTTTACCCGCTGGCGGCGATGCACAGCGACCGCGCGGGCCTGGCCCTGGCGCTGGACATGGCCCACCCGGCCCAGTTTCGCCTCGGCTACCATGCCGGCACCAGGCAGTTCTATATCGCCTTCGATTTCGGCCTGGCGCCGGAGACGGAGGGTTTCCCCGGCGCGGCGGATTTCCGCTTCGTCCTCTTCCGCTTTGAGCCGCGCTGGGGTTTCCGGGCCGCGTTCCAGAAGTTGATGGAGATTTTTGCGGACTACTTCCGCGTCCGCGCCCGGGAGCAGGGGCTTTGGATGCCCTTTACCGATGTCAGCACGGTCCAGGACTGGCAGGATTTCGGCTTCAAATTTCACGAGGGCAACAACAATGTTCCCTGGGACGACGCCCACGGCATCCTGAGCTTCCGCTACACCGAGCCGATGACCTGGTGGATGCGCCTGGCCAAGGATGCGCCGCGGACGCTGGCCGAGGCGCGCAGGGTGCGCGACCAACTGGCCCAAAGCGGCCAAGGCGCCGAGCGGCAGATGGCGCTGGCCAGCCGCGTGGCCGGCGTATGGGATGATGCCGGCCAGCCCTGCCTGCTCTTCCGCAATGAGCCCTGGTGCAACGGAGCCGTGTGGAGTCTCAATCCGAACCCGGCGCTGCCGGCCGCCGGCCAGACTCGCCCTGCCGGCCAATCAGCCGGGGAGGAAGTTTCCTGGAATGCGGCGACGGTGCATTGGAACGAATCGATCAAGCAAAGGCTCTACGGGCCGGGGGCCAAAGGGCAATTGGACGGCGAGTATCTGGATTCCCTCGAGGGATACGTCACTGCCGACCTGAATTTCCGCCGCGAGCACTTCCGTTACACGAGCGTGCCCTTGACCTTCGCGAGCGACAGCAAAAAGCCGGCGCTCTACAAGGGGCTGGCCGTCTTCGAGTTCACCCGGTGGATTTGCGAGGAGGTGCATCGGCTGGGCAAACTCACCTTCGCCAACGGCGTGCCTTATCGTTTCACCTTTCTTTGCCCGTGGCTGGACGTGCTGGGGACCGAAACCGACTGGCTTTATCAGGGCCAATACCGCCCGGCTTCAGACGCGCAGATGAGCCTCTGGCGGGCGATGTCCGGCCGGAAGCCGTATCTGCTGTTGATGAATACCGATTACGACGCCTTCACGCCCGAACTGGTCGAGCGCTACTTCCAGCGGAGCCTCTTTTACGGCTTCTGGCCCGGCATGTTCAGCCACAACGCCGCCGAGAATCCCTACTGGCAGAATCCCAAGTGGTATAACCGCGACCGGCCGCTGTTCAAAAAGTACCTGCCGCTGGTCAGACGCGTGGCCGAGGCGGGCTGGCAACCGGTGACCCACGCCACCTGCGATAATGAGCGCATCTGGGTCGAGCGCTTCGGCCCGGACCCCGCCGGGGCGGTCTATTTTACGCTCTTTAATGACACGGCGACGGGCCAAACAGGGGCCTTGCGCGCGGACACCGCCGCGCTGCGAATGACCGGGGCCGCAACGGCGCAGGAATTGGTATCTGGCAACGCCCTGCCTGCAGCGGCAGCGTGGGAACTCAGTCTGCCGCCGCAGGAAACCAAGGTGATCGAACTGAAACCGGCGCGGTAGGCAAGCGCAACACCGGGCAAAGCCCGAAGCCCTAAGCCGGCGTCAGGCGCGGAACAGCTTGGCGAACTGCTCGCCCGCCTTGGGATGAACCGGGTTGCCGTGCGCGACCGTCAACGTCTCGAACTTCAGCTTGAGGAGCTTCTTCAACGATTCGCGATTCTGCTTGGGATCTTGACAATAGTCATCCGGGAGAAACGCGAGCCCCTCTTTCCCGTTCACTACCGCGTCGCCCACCAGAACCATGCCACCGTTCGCCTCAGTGTAGAACGCGCAGTCGCTGGGCGAGCAGCCGGGCAGATGGATGACCTTCAAGCCGCCGCAGACGGTCGCGCCATCGCCAAACAACTCGTCAGGAGTGAGCTCGATGCCCGGCACGGCGTCCCGATGGACATGAACCTTGATGCCGTATTTTTTTCGGAACCAGTCGGCGTGGCGCTCGTGGTTTTGGTTCGTCAGCAGGATGGCGGTTGGCTTGGCAACACGCTCCAGCCTGGCCAGACTGGCGGCGTCGAGTTCAATGGGATCGACCAGCACCAGTTCATCGTTGCCGTGCCAGGCGCAAGACGAGAAGTCCACTTGCCATTCCTCGTGGAGCGATGACCAAAACCAGAGTCCATTAACGATTTGTCGGAGGTTGCTCGCCGGTTTCATAGCGGCGGTATGGTGCCGGGCTTCGTCCGGGGTCGCAAGCGGGAAATTGGGAGTCCCCAATGCTCTATTGGCTCTGTTGCCTGTGCTGGCTGTATTGGGAGATTTTCGGTGTTTTCCCTCGCCCCGACGGCCTTGCTCGCACCTCATCCCGACAGGTCGGGAGGGATATGCTCGGTGCTCGGGCCTTGTCTGCACGAAAAACCCTCGCCGCCTACGTCACCGTATTTATGAAACGGCCCATAAGCCAACGCGGGCGAGACGGCCGCAGAGACAGGCGAGACGCCTGCCCCACTAAGGGCCGGAGTCGCCCGGGCTGACGGCCCCCGGCGGCACGTCGGGATCAGCCTCGACGCCTTTGCCGGCTTGGCTGAGGTCGTTGGCCAGGAGCCGGATGCCAGCGGTGTCCTTTCCACCGACGCGCAGGTAGGGGCCGATTCCTGGGGAGGCGCGGCAGCCCTCAATTAAAGCATTGCGCACGCTCTCCAACCGCATGACCGGGGCAGTGCCGGCGACCGCGAGCGCGCTCCAGGCGAAGACTCGCAGCAAATCCACGTCTTCGCACATCAAGGATGGTCTGGCCTCGGGCGCAATCGTGCTGAGTTCCACGTTGTGAAATGCCAGGTTATGCGCGTGGCGGCAGTAGAAGCCGTAGGCCGGCAGGACGCCGAACATGGAATACTCGGGATAGGCCTCCGGCTTCTCCATAATTTCCCGCCGTGCCTCGTCCGCTTTGCCGCCGCCGGCGAATTGGAGGCGGATATTGCTGAGGGTCACATTTTCGACCGGGTGTCCCGGCAAGCCGGCGATGCAGCACCCGGTGTGATCGGCCCCGGTCGCCTGGAGGTGAGAGATGCTCACATTGCGCAGCGTGCCCACGCCGGGCGGCGGCATCCCCGCCTGGAAGGGCCGCGCCCGGTTGCCCAGGCGGATAAAGAGCGGGCCTCGGACGTTGTGCATTGTGACATTGGAGATACGGACGCCGTCCAGTGTGCCGCCATCGACGGTCTCGAGGGCGATGCCGGCCAGGCGGGTATCGTAAATGGCGCAGTTGCTCAGCGCGATGTCTTCGAAGCCGCCGTTGGATTCGGTGCCGAGCTTGAAGGCATTGCAGTCGCTGCTGAGCAGGCAATTGGTAATGACCACGTGTTTGCAAGGGCGATTGAGCGTGCTCTTGAGCACGAGCGCGTCGTCCCCGGATTGAATATCGCAATTGGCGATGCGCACCCGCTGACAACCATCGATGTCGAGGCCATCATTGTTGGCGTTGCATTTGCTCAGGACGGTCAGGCCGTCGAGGCGCAGGCCGTCGCAGGCCAGGTAATGCTGGACCCACATCGGCGAGTCCCGGAGCGTCAAGTCGCGCACCAGGACGTCCCGGCAGTTGGCCAGCCGGACCAGGTACGGCCGGACCTTGTGCGGGCCTTTGAACGCGGCGCCCTGGCCATCGAGCGCGCCCCGGCCTTGCAGGGCGACGTGTTCGAGGTCTTCGCCGTAAATCAGGCTCCGCTCCGTGTAGATGTCGGTGTAGGACCGAATGGCAGAGATGGTTGGGGGATAATCTTCCAGGCGGCGGCTGCCGAGGAGCGTGGCCCCGGCGGCAAGCTCGAGGGTGACCCAACTCCTGAGAAAGAGCGTGCCGCTCAGATAACGGCCAGGGGGCAAATGCACCGTCCCGCCGCCGTTTTGGGCACAGGCCTCGATCGCTTTCTGCAAGGCCCTGGTGTCCAGGGTCTGGCCGTCGCCGCGGGCGCCAAATTGCCGAACGTTGAACTCGCCGGGCCGGAGCGTCGTTTCGGCCGCCGAGGCGGCGCCGGGCTGGATGGCCAGGGCCATCCCAGCGGCTGCCGGCCATCGCGCCAGGAAGGCGCGGCGTGAAGTCAGGGGATTAGGGTTGTGCATAGGGGGGACTTGGGAATGGAAACTACAATTTTCAACCTGCAATTGGGCGGCCCACTCACCTGCCTGAGGTGCTGTAGGTCCGGGACTGTTTCGTGCCGGCCAGCCATTCAGGGAGCCGCTGGTCGAACGCGTCCGCCGGCAGGTCGGAGCAATCCAGCTTGCCGGCCCGGCCCAGGGCCCGATAGCCCTCTTGCGTAAAGCCAAAGCGAGAGCCGTCGCCATTGAGCCATAGCCGGCGGGGCGCCGCCAAGACGGCCACTTGCGGCAGGTCGCCGTAGCGCAGCAGGTTGGGCACGCCCTGGAGCGGGTCGGCCTCCGCGTAAAGCGGGCCCACCGCGTCCAGGGCCGCCCCCGCCCAATGCGGGTCCAAAGCCGCGGCGAACAGGGCAAACCGGCCCGCTTCACCGAGGCCCAACACGAAAACTTTGGCTGGGTCCACGTCCCGGCGTGAGCGCAGATAGGCGCCGGCACAGTTCAGGTCGTGGGCCGCCATCCCCTCCTCCGGCCGGCCCCAGATGACTTCGTTCCAATGCCAGTTCCGTCGCAACTCCCCGCGCAGGCGCGCATCCACGGCCAGGACAATGGCGCCGCGACGCAACAGTTCCCGCACCAGGCCCTTGCGCTCGGCCAGGAGCGCTTGTTTGCCGGCCGGATGGACGATTACCAACGCGGGACTGCGCCGGCCTGTCCGCTCCGGGACAAAGAGCCACGCGGGCACCGCCACTTCAGGCTCGGCGCCGAGCAGGAGCTTTTCCAGCTTCAAGCCCTGCACTTCGACCGTTCCTCGCGAAATCGGGGGTTGCGGCGCTGTGGGCAAGTCTTCCCCCAGCAATGGGCGGACGCTGGCTTGCAGTTGCCGTTGATAAGCCCGCCATTGCGTTTTGCCACGCAGGGGGGGCACGTGGAAACCGCAACTGGCGCGGTAGCAGGCCCGGGCCCCTTCCAGGTCCGACGCCCCGGGGAGCGGCCGGCCCAGCGCCTTGAGCATCTCCGGATTGTCGGGCGTAATCGGCGGCTCCCGCGCCAGGAGCGGATCGGATGCTCCCTTCAAATACTTGTTCATCCAGCCATACATCTGCTCCCGGCTGTCCTGGTCGTAATTATGGGGCTTGTCGAATTGCACACAATCGACCTCTCCCCCCGCCAGCGCATAGATATGCCGAATCTCCGGGAACTCCTCCTTGGGAAACTCGCGGGTCCAATCGCCGGTCGCGCAGATAAAGCGGGTGGGCCGCGGGGCAAACATGGCGGCCAGCTCAGTTTCATCAGTCCAGCGGGCGATGCCCGGGGCGTGATTGCAGAAGCAATGGGTCTGCTCGGAAACGAAGAGAATCCTTCGGAAATACGAGACCAGCACCGCCGGCACGATGGCTTTGACGCGCTCATCCAGCGCCGCCAGATACATGGTCTGCTGGCCGCCGCCAGAGGCGCCGGTGCACCCGAGCCGTTTGGGGTCCACAAAATCCAGGGACTCCAGGTAATCCAAGGCGCGCATGTTGTTCCAGGTCATCAGGCCAATCGGACACAGCCCGTAGCCCAGTTCGGCCACGTGAGTCGAGTCGGGGCAGAAGGCGACATAGCCCTTCCTGGCCAGGGCGATGCACCGCATCTGCACGGTCGGCTCGACCGCCCCCAGCGACCAATGACCGTGGGGATTGAGGACGGCCGGCAGGCGCGCCTCGCCGCCGGCGGCGTGATTTCCCTGGGCTGATTGGAGCCTCGGCCGATAGAGATAGCCGCTGGCATACACTCCCCGGAATACCTGGTAATAAACCCGTTCAACCGAATAATCATCGTGGTCCAGTCGCCCGGCAATCTTCGGCTCCAAGGGCACACGCTCAGGGAGCGGAGAAAGGCCGATGGCCCCAAGGACCTTCTCCCGGAGCTGCGCCCGGTAGCTCCGCCACTCGGCCTGGGACTTGAATCGGGTCAACGGCTTGGGGGCGGTCATCCGCTGGAAATAACGCTCAAAGAACTGCTCCCGCTCGGCCGGCGTAAGCACGTCGGCAGCGGCGCCGCCAGCCGCGTTGCAGGCCAAGGAGCACGCCAGGGCCAGACCCAGCGCAATCATTGGGGCGAGACTTGCCCGACCATCGGTGGCACCTCGCGCCCGTGAACCGGGCGGGAGCGGTCTTGGGGCAGGCGTCTGGCCCGCGCTCGGCACTCTGCCGAGCCTCATTGCAGTTCCCTCAACAGGCGCGTGGTCTCCTGGAGCAGGAGTTCGTCCGCCCCCGGCGCAAAGGAGCTGCTTTGGACCTCGTATCCGCCCTGCGGATAGCTGGGGCGCGTCGGCAGATAGCCCGCCGCCCCGTTGCAGTGGGTGAAAATGAAGGTGCGAGGAAAAGGGGAGGCTGATTTGATGGCCTTGCCGATTTCGTTGAAGACCTCGCCACCCAGGCCCACGAAGGCAATCTCCCCCACGCGGCCCACGGTGAGGTTGAAGGGCAAGGTCAGGCTGGCCGCCGGCTGGGCCTCACCGCGCGGTTTGGCCGGGAGCTCGACAGCTTTGAAGTTCGTTTTAATGGCGGTATTGGTGGCGAACCCCTGGATTCCTTCGAGCACATGCGCCACCTCTTCGCCAAGGAATGTGCCCAGCAAGACCGGTTCCGGGAGCCAGGCGTTGTTGGTCTTGAAATCAGGCTTGATGCGAAACCAGGGATCGATGTCACCCGACGCCCCGGCAAAACCCGGCGCGACCACGTCCGCGCCGAGGTAGTTTTCCAGGAATTGCTCGGCGAGGCCATGGACATCGCCGCTGACCAGGTAGTTGCCCGGTCCGAGCGACGTGCTGTGGGTGGCGTAGGCGAAAAGGGCGCCGGCTAACTGGTTCTGCCCCGGCCGCGCCAGCTTGAGCACTTGCACCTCGCGATCCGTAAGCACCGAGGGATTCCGGCCGAGCACGATCTTGGTCTTGCCATCAGTGCCCTGGACCACCTCCCGGCGGTTGGCGCCCACCGGGCAGGAGCCGGCGCCGACGCCCACTTGCGCCGGAGCCAGCCGGTCCAAAGCATTGCGGACCGCCTCCACCAACTTGCCCTGGAGTGTCTGGGTGTATTGGACGTTGTTCGTGTGGCCTTTCTCGCTGTCCAACGTCAACGCGGGTGCGCTATGGGTGTGAATCGCGCAGAGGAACAACTCGGCGGGTTTGAGGCCGCAGGCCTCGAGGATCGCCTTGCGCAAGGGAGCGGCGGTGCCGTTGTAGAAGCCGAGATTGTCCACCGAGACGAGCACGAGCCGCTGACCGCTTTGCTCGAGGGCCACCACCCGCGCCGAGAGCGGGTCGTGCACGCCCCGGGAGAGGTCCTTCCGCGACGCATAACCTGCCAGGGTGACAGGCTGTGCAGGGGTAATATCGAGCCGGGCGCACCCCGCTCGCAACTCCTCGGCCAAAAGGGTCCTCCAGCCAGCCAAGCTCAGCAGGCACACGCACCAAGTCGCCAGGGCCAGCCCGTTGGCGCGGCGCAGAGGATTGGTGCGGAAAGGCTTTGGGCGCCGGCGCAAAGCATCTTCGCAAAGGGAGGAGTTTCTGACGGAGCCTATTCTGGAGCAGGGCCGGGGCGCACCCGGCTCCGATTCGTGTGCCTTGATGGCCCCTGGAAAACGGTGATGTTCAGGAAGCCTCATCCGGCGGCAGATCGGTTTCATGGCGCGAGCATACGCCCGGCAGGGTGCTTCGGGCAAGCAGGTACTGCCGTTGGGCGCGTGCTTGCGGCGGGCCTCGGCCAAAACAAAACGGCCGGGTTTTCACCCGGCCGCTCTGCCACATTCTACACTGAGAACTTAAATCGTCATCCGATGCGGCGCCGCAGGCCACCTACCAACACACACGGTTTGGCCACTGCGTTCTTGCACCGTCAACACCGCTACCATACCAGAACCGCTGTACCCCGCCAGTCACCAGTACTGGGGACAAGCCAGGCCGGGCTGCCAGAGGGGTCCGCAGGATAGAACAGGCCGTGAAACAGCCGCAAAAAGGCTCAAAAGGGGCAAAAACCCCATGGTTCTTGCGCCTTTTGCGCTTTTTGACGGCTATTCTTTCGGCGCCGGGTGTCGCCTATGCTACGGACTGCCCAATAAAAGGGGCTGGGCAAAAATATCCCGCCAGGCCGCCCGAGGTCCGAAGGCCGAAATCCGCTTGCCTGAGGCCCCGGGGCAGCAAGGCGCGGCGCAGGCAGGAAGACCGAATTGGCTGCGCGGATTCACGCAGCGACGAATTTCTGTCGGATTTTGCCCTGCCCGGGTGTTTAATGGTTAAGATGCAAGCGAAGTCCGACGCAGCACTTCTTCGGGAGTACGTCGAACAGGGCGCCGAACTTGCCTTAGGCCAAGTTGTCGCCCGGCACACGGACCTGGTTTTTGCCGCCGCGTGGCGGCAGGTCGGTTCGCCGGATTTGGCGCACGACGTGGCCCAGAGTGTTTTTACCGATCTCGTCCGCAAAGCCCCGTCGCTGGTCCGCAAAGGCAAGGCCAGTCAATCGCTGGCCGGCTGGCTTTACCGCAGCACGCGCTACGCGGCTCAAAAAGTTCTGCGCGCGGAACGCCGCCGTCTGACACATGAAAGGCAGGCCATGGAGCGTCTGGATTGCGCCACCGCTGAAACATCGCCCGATTGGAAGCGGCTGCGCCCCGTGCTCGATGAGGCGATGGCGAAGCTGAGTGCTCAGGACCGGGATGCGCTGCTGTTGCGTTTCTTCCAGGACCAGGATTTCCGCTCGGTCGGTGTCGCCCTCGGCCTGAGTGATGACGCGGCGCAAAAACGTGTGACGCGCGCGCTGGACAAGCTCCGCGCTTATCTGACGCGCCGCGGAGTCAGCACCGCCGCGGCCGCACTTTCGAGCGTGCTTTCGGCCAACGCCGTCGAAATGGCGCCGGCGGGTTTGGCGGGGGCGCTGACGAGCGGTGCGCTGGCCGGCGCGGGAGCGGAAAGCGGGACAACCATTGCCCTTTTGAAACTCATGACTATGACCAAACTGAAATTCGGCCTTATTGGCGCGATGGTGGCAGCGAGTGCCGGCAGCCTGTTGCTGGTTGAGCACCAGTCGTTGATCAGGTTGCGGGCGGAGAACGGGTCTTTAAGGCAGCAGGCCGCGCAATTGGGCGAACAGCAGGAGGGCCTTGCCAATGAGCTGGCCCAGGCAAAGCGCTCGGCAGCTCTGAGCAGCAACCAGTTGAGCGAGTTGCTCAGGCTCCGCAGTGAAGTGGGGCAGCTTCGCCGACAACAGCGCGAGCTTGAGCGAGCCGGCCCGGCGGCGCAAGCAAGGCGCTCTGGCCTGGCGGCACCGCCGGTATCCGGCGCGACCGAACAGCCGGCCAGGCCGTCTCCCTTCCAGCTCCAACTGGTCCTTGATGAACCCGGTGAAAATACTGAGCCAATGACCAACCATGCCGGGAATTCCGCCGGCGAAACCCTCTACCTGCAGAAAGGGCCATTGTTGGACTATACGGCCATCCGTTCAGCCATTGTAACGGCCAACCCGTTATCCGGCGCGCCGGAGATCGCCATCCAGTTCAGCCCGGAAGGTCAGGAACGATTTGCGCAGATTACAAAAGAGCACATCAACAAACGCCTGGCGATCGTCATGGACGGCCACTTGTACTCGGCCCCGGTGATCCGGTCGGAGATTTCGGAGGGTAAAGCGCTGATCTCAGGTTCTTTCACGGAAGCGGAGGCCAGGGAGCTGGCGGCGAAAATCAACCAGGTGATCGGCAGTAAATGATTCTCAAACCCACTTAATTCCAAAATTAGGGATTCCCAAGCGCGAACCGGTGCGCTATACTGGGCTTATGAAAGACCCGGATTTCGGTTCGTCCTGCTGCCGCGCTTGCGTCCGGTCTGCGCGGCCACGCGCTTTTACGCTGATTGAATTGCTGGTGGTCATTGCGATCATTGCCATCCTGGCGGCGATGCTCCTGCCGGCCCTGGCCAGCGCCAAGGAAAAGGCCCAACGCATGCAGTGCGTCAACAACAACAAGCAGCTTGGCACGGCCACGCACCTGTATGTGGGGGACAACCACGACAAGATGGCCTACCCGAACTGGAACTATCCCTGGGTCTTTCCGGGCACCTCGATTCCGATTCCGGGCTGGCTCTATACTCCGACCAACCAGGTCGTGCCGGACCTGTTCGCCGCGCCGTTTAATTCGAATCCGCGACTGGCCTACGAAGGGGGCCTGCTCTGGCCGCAACTCAAGGACATGACGCTCTACCGCTGTCCGCTGGACAAGACCAATGGCCCCGCCTTCGCTGCGCGGGCGAACAAGCTCTCTACTTACGTCCAGAATGGGGCGATCTGCGGCTACGGCGCCGTCCCGCTCAGGACCTATAACCAGAACGATTTCCGGCAGGATGCCTTTATGATGTGGGAACCGGAGGACCGGCCCGATCAACCAGCCGGCTACGGTTACAACGACGGCGCCAGCTATCCGGACCCAAATACCGATGGCGGGCTGGGTCATCGCCACGGCAAGATCGGCGGCATCGTGCTGGTCGTCAGCGGCAGTGTTCAGTTCGTCCAGTACACGGCCTGGCTCAGAGAGGCCCATGACACGTTCAAGAACCGGCTCTGGTGCAATCCTGGCACCGGTAACGGTCGTGCTCCTCCTTAAGCGCGTGCTCCTGGCCCGCCGCTGGGGCAGCCTCGGCCGCGATGCAGACCCTGGTCGAAGATTTTCTCCAATACCTCCGCCACGAACGCGGGCAGGCGGAGCACACCCAGCGGACTTACGCCGCCCTCTTGAACAAGTTCGTGACCTGGGCCGGCCAGCAGGGGCTGGCCGATTGGAAATCGGTCGAACTGCGACACCTGATGGCCTTCCTGCAGCACGAGCGGGAGCGGGCCGTGGCCAATCCGCCCGGCGCCGGGGAGGGCCGCGCCTCCCCGAACCCGGCGCGGCGGCTGAGCAGCCAGAGTGTCTATCTCGAGATCGCCGCCTTGCGCGCCTTTTACCGGTTTGCGGAAAACGAGAAGCTGCTGCCGGCCAATATCGCCGAAAACCTCTCGCTGCCGCGGCGCTGGAAACGCTTGCCCAAGGCGCTGACCGGCCGAGAAATTGAGAAACTGCTGACGCCCGAGACGCCCCAGACGCCGCCCAACCTGTGCGACCAGGCGGTGCTGGAACTGGCCTACGCCTCGGGCCTGCGCCTGGCCGAGCTGCGCCAGGTCCGGCTCGAGCAACTCCACCTCGAGGCCGGCTTTGTCAGTGTCGTCGGCAAGGGCAACAAGGAGCGGGTGGTGCCGGTGGGCCGCAAGGCGGTGACGGCCTTGCAGGGCTACCTTGAGGCCGGCCGGCCCAAACTGGTCACCGCCCGTTCGCCGGCCAATGTCTTTCTCACCAAACGCGGCACCCCCTTCGCCCCGGTGACGCTCTGGCTGCGCATCAAACAGCGGGTCCGCCGGGCCGGCATCGCGCGCAACGTGACCCCGCACATGCTGCGCCACAGCTTTGCCACGCACCTGCTCGAACACGGCGCCGACCTGCGCGTGATCCAGGAATTGCTCGGCCACGCGAGCATCAGCACCACCGAAATCTATACCCACGTCGCCGGCAGCCGGCTGCGCGAGGTCCACCGGAAGTTCCACCCGCGCCCGTAACGCAAGCGGCCGAGTTATCCCTCACCAATCCATGACCAGAATGGGAATTGCCTTAGCCCCAATGCCCTTCGGAAATTCAGCCAGACCTTTGTCCCGGAGGGACTTCGTGAGAATAGCCCAGTGTTTCAAGGCTGGGTCCGACGGGCAAAGGACCCGAATCCGTCCCGAAGGGACGGTTGAGACTCCCCCTGCCGAAGGCGAGGCCTCGGCTGACGATTCAATCGTCCCTTCGGGACGAGCAGAGCAGGAAGGGTGGGCTACCCCGGCGTTGAAACGCCGGGCTACTCTCGAATGTCCCTTCGGGACAGCAGCGTCCGACACGGGCCAAGCGAATATTTTGGACCCAGTACAGAAGGCCGGCAGGACCGAGCGGCGGCGCGCCGCGCTAGGGCGGCTGCGGGGCGCCGAGGGCCTCGCCGTGCTCGGGTGCGGCCTGCTGGCGGGCCTCGCCGCCCAGGCCTGGGAACCGGTCAAGTTGGCGCCCTACCCGCAGAAGCTCCGGACCTTCTTCAGTCTGAATGACAAGAGCGTGCCCGCGGCGCTGGGCGGGAAGGCCAGCGCCCTGCCCGTTGGTGGCATCACGGCAATGGCTTTCGCCTCGGACGCGGCCGCCTGGTTGGGCACGACCCAGGGACTGGTGCGGGTGAGCGCTTTGGCCCCAGAGCCGGACCGCTGCCAATATTTTGCCGGCCTGCGTTATTTGCCGGACGACCAGGTGCAGCAGATTGTGCCCGATGCGCGCGGGGGCGTTTGGGTGCGCACGCGGACCGGCATTGCGCACCTCGAACTGCGCCCGATGAGGCTCGCGCAAAAGGCCGATTTCTTCGAGCGGCGGATTCGCGCCCGCCACGACCGCTACGGACTGGTGGCCGATTGCCGCCTCCCTGTGGCCGGCGACACCGCCGGTTATCAACTCGCCGACAGCGACAACGACGGGCTCTGGACCTCCATTTATGCCGCCGCCGAGTGTTTCCGCTATGCCGTTACCAAGTCTCCCCAGGCCCTGGCCCAGGCCCGCAAATCGCTGGCCGCCCTCCTGTTCCTGGAGCAAGTCGCCGGTCGCCGTGGTTTCCCGGCCCGCTCGTTTATTCGCAAAGGCGACCCGCTGCCCCAGGAAGGCCAATGGCATTGGACCGCCGACGGCCAGTATTATTGGAAGGGAGACACCAGTTCGGACGAGATCGTAGGCCATTTCTTCAGCTTCAGCGTCGCCTGGGATTTGCTGCCCGACGCCGACCTCAAGCAGCGCATCGCGGCGACCGCCAGGCGGATCATGGACCACATCCTGGACCACCATTACACGCTGACGGACCTGGCGGGCAAGCCCACCACTTGGGGTTGGTGGTCGCCGGAGATACTCGCCCAACAACCCGACGAGCGCGCCCTCAACTCCCTCCAATTATTGAGCTTTCTCAAAACCGCCGCCCACATCACCCGCGAACCACGCTATGAGGCGGAATACCGGAAGGCCGCCTGGGAGTTCCATTATGCGGATTGGATCACGCGGCTGAACGAGTTCCGCCTGGAACTGAACTACTCGGACGAGGAACTGGCCATGCTCCCGTTCTACTGCCTGTTCCGCTACGAAAAAGACCCGGCCCTGCTCCGGGCCTATCGCCGGGCCCTGGACGAATGGTGGGAGAACATCCGGCGCGAGGCCAATCCCTTGTGGACCTTCATCTACCTCACCGGCCGGCCCGACGCCAGCATCGAGCTCGGCCCCGCGGTCAGGACCCTCTACCGGGCGCCCATGGACACCATCACCTGGACGGTCCGCAACTCCCACCGCCAGGATATCCTTTGGAGTGCGGGGGGCGACCGCTTTGGGGATCGCGAGGCGCTCACGCTGCTGCCGCCCGATGAGCGACCGGTGATGCGCTGGAACTCCAATCCTTTTGTCGTGGACGGAGGCAACGGCGGGCATGAGGAAGACGACGGCGCGGCCTTCCTCCTCCCCTACTGGCTCGGCCGGCACCACCAATTCCTCAAAGGCCAGTAACCGGCCTCGCACTTTCAAGGTCATGACCAAACCATGCCAGAGGCTTGGGGTGGAGTCCGGTCCAAAACGAAAACATCTTCCGCGGTGCGCACTTTATCATTGGAACGGGGGGCGCTTTTGCGTAGTCATTGGGTATGCGTGAGCGGTTTGATTCCATCTACGCGCACGGGTTCATCCGGGTGGCCGTGTGCATTCCGTCATTGCGCGTGGCGGACCCGGTGTTCAATCTGGAGCGGACGCTGGCCCTGGCGCGGCAGGCGGCGCAGGCCCAGGTGGCCGTGGCCCTGTTCCCGGAACTGGGCCTCTCGGCCTACTCGAACGAGGACCTGTTCCACCAGGACGCGCTGCTGGAGGCCAGCAGGGCCGCGGTGGCGCAGTTGGTCAAGGCGAGCGGGGAGTTGGCGCCGGTGCTGATCGTGGGGGCGCCGCTGGTGTTCGAGGCGAAGCTGTTCAATTGCGCGGTGATTGTGTATCGGGGCCGGGTCCTGGGGGTGGCGCCCAAGACCTACTTGCCCAATTACCGGGAGTTTTACGAAAAGCGGCAGTTCACCTCCGGGCGGGACGCGCTCAGCCGGGAGGTGCTGTTCCTCGGGCAAGCGGCGCCTTTTGGGAACGACCTGGTGTTTGAGGCGGTCAACGTCGAGGGTTTCAAGCTCCACGTCGAGATTTGCGAGGACGTGTGGACGCCCATCCCGCCCAGCACCTACGCGGCGCTGGCCGGGGCGACCGTGCTGGCGAACCTTTCGGCCAGCAACATTACCATCGGCAAGGCCGACTACCGCCGCAATTTGTGCGCCGCGCAGTCCGGCAGGTGCATTGCGGCCTATGTCTATTCGGCGGCCGGGTTTGGGGAATCGACGACCGACCTGGCCTGGGACGGACACGCCTTGATCTACGAAAACGGCGAGTTGCTGGCGGAGGCGGAGCGGTTTGCCCAGGGCGAGCAGATGATCACGGCGGACCTGGACCTGGAGCGGCTGGCGCAGGACCGGATGCGCCTGACCAGCTTCCAGGATTCGCTGGCCGAATGCCGGCAGCGGGTGCTGGCGGTGCGCCGGGTGCCTTTCGAGTTCCGCCGGCCGGCCGGGCCAATCCCGCTTGAGCGCAAGATTGCCCGTTTCCCTTACGTGCCGAGCGACCCCCGCGCGCGGGACCAGCGCTGTTTCGAGGCTTACAACATCCAGGTCCACGGTCTGCTCAAGCGGCTGGCCAGCACCGGGACTAAGCGGGTAGTCATCGGCATCTCCGGCGGGCTGGACTCGACGCAGGCCTTGATCGTGGCGGCCAAGGCCATGGACCGACTGGGCCTGCCCCGCCAGAACATCCTGGCTTACACCATGCCGGGTTTTGCCACCAGCAGCCAGACGCGCAGCAACGCGCGCCAGCTCATGGACGCCCTGCGCGTTACCGCCGGTGAAATCGATATCCGCCCCTCCTGCCTGCAGATGTTCCGCGACATCGGTCACCCGTTCGCGCGCGGGGAGCCGGTCTATGATGTCACCTTCGAAAACGTCCAGGCGGGCGAACGGACCTCGCACCTCTTCCGCCTGGCCAACCTCCATCATGGCCTGGTCCTGGGCACCGGCGATTTGAGCGAACTGGCCCTGGGCTGGATGACCTACGGGGTGGGCGACCAGATGTCGCACTACAACGTGAACGTTTCCGTCTCCAAGACCCTCATCCAATATCTCATTCGCTGGGTGATTTCCTCCGGCCAGTTCGACCCGGCCACCAACGCGACCCTGCAAGCCATTGTCGATACTGAGATCTCCCCCGAGTTGGTGCCGCCCGCCAGCGGGGACTCGAGCCGGCCCGCCCAAAAAACCGCCGAGACGCTCGGGCCTTACGAACTGCAGGACTTCAATTTGTATTTCATCACCCGCTACGGCTTCCGTCCGAGCAAAGTGGCGTTCCTGGCCTGGCAGGCCTGGGGCGACAAGAAGCGGGGGGATTGGCCGGACCTGCTGCCGGCGGACAAACGGGTTGCCTACGACCTGCCGACCATCCGCAAGTGGCTGGAGGTGTTCCTTTATCGCTTTTTCAAGCTCAGCCAATTCAAACGTTCGGCCATTCCCAACGGCCCAAAGGTCGGTTCCGGCGGCTCGCTCTCGCCGCGGGGCGACTGGCGCGCCCCCAGCGACGCCGAGGCGGAGGTATGGCTGGAGGAACTGCGCCAGAACGTGCCGCTGGACCTCTCGCAGCCGTAACTTAGCGCGGCTGAGCCGCGCCCAAAATCAGGGGAAAGGTCCTTTGGCAAAATTGGCATCGCCGAACAAACCGTCATGAAGCGGGGTCAAAAATGGCTCTTTGCGCAGGTCCTTCTGGCCGGGCTGCTCGTGGGGGCCGCCTTCGGGCAGCAAGAGCAGCCTCCGGGCACGCTGGCCGAGTTGCAAGAGCGGTTGGCGGGCTGGATTTCGCAGCCGAGGTTTGCGGCGGCGCAGTGGGGTGTGAAGGTCGTCTCGCTGGACAGCGCCAAGACCCTGTTCGAGCACAACGCCGGCAAGCTCTTCAGCCCGGCCTCCAACGCCAAGCTCTACACCGTGGCGCTGGCCCTGGACCGGCTGGGCCCCGATTACCGCATCAGGACTTCGCTTTATGCCAAAGCCAGGCCCGACGCCCGCGGCACGCTCGAAGGGGATCTCATCGTCTATGGCCGCGGCGATCCCACCATCAATGCCCGCCTGCATGGGGGCGATATTCTCAAGGCCCTGGCGCCGCTGGCCGCCGCCCTGACCAACGCCGGCGTCAAGCGCATCGCCGGGGACTTGGTCGGCGACGCCAGCTTCTTCCGGGGCCCGGAATTCGGCTCCGGCTGGGAATGGGACGACCAGGAGTATTTTTACGGCGCGGAGATTTCGCCGCTGACGATTAACGACAACACCCTCCAGGCGGGCGTCAGGCCGGGCGAGCGCGCCGGCGTCCCCTGCCGGCTCACGCTCTGGCCCGCCACCGCTTATCTGGCCTTGAGCAATCGAACCGAGACCGTCCCCAAGGGCGGCCGGCGGAGCGTGAGCTGGTATCGCCTGCCGAATGAAAATGTGCTCTACGCCTCCGGTCAGGTGCCGCTTGAGGACCCCGGGTTCACGGAGAAGGTGACGATGCACAACCCTGCCGGCCTGTTTATCGCCTTCTTCCAGGAAGCCCTGGCCCGGCAGGGCATCAGCGTGGGCGGCCAGCTCCGGACGCTGAACTGGCTGGACCGCCAGGTGAACCCGCTGGATTGCGCCCAAATGGTCGAACTCGGCGCGCTCGAATCCCAGCCGCTGCGCGACCTCGCCCGCGAAGTGCTCAAGTCGTCGCAGAACCTTTACGCCGACCTCCTCCTGGCGCACGTGGGCGAAAAACAGCGCGCCGCCGATACCCCGTCGAGCCGCACTTCCGAAGAACTGGGCATCCGCGAACTCAACCAATTCCTGGCCCAGGCCGGCCTCAAGCGGGGCGAGGTGTTCCTCGAAGAAGGGTCCGGCCTGTCCCGGGACAATCTCACCACCCCCAACGCCACGGTGACCTTGCTGGGCTTCATGCGCCGGCACCCCACCGCCGAAATCTTCCTCCAGGCCCTGCCCATCGCCGGCGTGGACGGCACGCTCAAAGACCGCATGAAAGACACCCCCGCCGCCGGCAACGTCCGCGCCAAGACCGGCAGCTTGCGCTGGGCCAATTCGCTCTCGGGCTACGTCACCACCGCCGCCGGCGAGCGCCTGGCCTTTTGCCTCATGCTCAACCGCTACCACAACCCCGACCCCAACCAGTCGGCGCGCGCGGATTTGGATGCCCTGGCCGTAATGCTGGCCGGCTTGGCCGCGAAGTCTGAGTAAGCGCGGCATTCTTCCGCCCCGTCCAGCCCCCTGTAGCAGCCGGCGTAAGCCGGCTCAAACCAATCCCCCGTAGCAGCCGGCGTAAGCCGGCTCACTCATACCAGCCCGGAAGTTCTCTGTGCTGACAAGTGGTTTTTCATAGAATCGCGCGCGCGTTATGGTTGCGGCTGGGCCGCGCTGCGGCGCCGGCTCTGCTGGCGGGGCGGCGCCTACCTGAGGAGTTCTTCGGCGATCTGGACGGCATTGAGGGCGGCGCCCTTGAGGAGTTGGTCGCCCGAAACCCAGAAGCACAAGCCGTTGTCCATGGCGCAGTCTTGGCGCAGCCGGCCCACGGCGCAGTTGTCCTTTTCCGCCTGGTAGAGCGGGAGCGGATATTCGCACTTGGCCGGGTTGTCGATCACGTCCAGCCCGGGCGCCGCCTGGAGCACGGCCCGCGCCGCCTGGACCGTGACCGGCTTATCGAACTCGGCGCTGACGGCGATCGAGTGGGCCCGATACACTGGCACGCGCACGCAGGTGACACTGGCCCGGAAGGTCGGGTGGTGCATGATCTTGCGCCCCTCGTTTTCCATTTTCATCTCCTCCCGGGTGTAGCCCGAAGGCAGGAACGAGTCCACGTGCGGCAGGACGTTGAAGGCGATTTGGTGCGGATACACCTGGCGGGTCACCGGTTCGCCTTTGACGATCTGGGCGACCTGGCGTTCGAGTTCCGCGATGGCCTTGGCGCCGGTGCCGGAGACGGCCTGGTAACTGGAGGCAAAAATCCGCCTGCAGCCGAAGGCGTGGTGCAGGGGGTAGAGCGCCATGAGCGTGATGGCGGTCGTGCAATTCGGGTTGGCTATGATCCCCTGGTGCCATTTGACGTCCGCCGCGTTGATTTCCGGCACCACCAGCGGGACCTGGTTGTCCATGCGGAAGGCACTGGAGTTATCAACCACCACGCAGCCGGCCTTGGCGGCGAGCGGGGCGTATTGCCTGGAAATGGCGCCCCCCGCGCTGAAGAGCGCCAGGTCCAGCCCGCCCAAGGCGTCTGGCCCCAGTTCCTTGACCGCAATCGCCTCGCCCCGGAACGCCAGCCGCTTGCCCACCGAACGGGCCGAGGCGAGCAACGTCAGCTTCCCCACCGGGAATTTGCGCCGCTCGAGAGTCTTGATCATTTCGATGCCCACGGCGCCCGTCGCGCCGACCACGGCTACATGCGGTTGACGATTCATATTATTCCAAAGGCCAAACCTACACTCAGCCCGGCGCAGCCGCAACTGAGATTTGGGCCATTTGCCTGTTGACCCGCTGGCCGGCGCTTGCTAGGTTTTGCGCCCCCGTTCAATCAGGGGATGAATTATGCGACACACCATCTCCGTCCTGGTCGAGAACAAGTTCGGCGTGCTGACGCGGGTGGCCGGGCTGTTCAGCGGCCGGGGCTACAACATCGATACCCTCAACGTGGCGCCCACGGCCGACCCGACGGCCTCGCGGATGACGATCGTGACGCGGGGCGACGACGCCACGCTGGACCAGATTGTCAAACAACTCAACAAGCTGGTGGAGGTGATGAAGGTGCACGACTTCCGCGAAGGCGAATACGTGGACCGCGAGCTGGTGCTGGTGAAAGTCGCCGTGGATTCCAAGACCCGCGCCGAGGTGATGCAGGTTACGGACATCTTTCGCGCCAAGATCGTCGATGTGCAGCCCAAGAGCCTCACCATCGAGGTCACGGGGGACGAGAGCAAAGCCGAGAAATTCATCAGCCTGATGAAGGCCTTCGGCATCATCGAGCTGACCCGCACCGGCAAAGTGGCGCTGGCGCGCAAGTGAGGCGAACCTGACCAATGCATTGAGAAAGTAACCATATGGCTATTATTGATTTCGGCGGCACCGCAGAAAGAGTCGTTACCCGCAAAGAGTTTCCCATGGCCAAAGCCCGCAAGGCGCTCAAGCACGAGACCATCGCCGTCCTCGGCTACGGCGTCCAGGGGCCCGCCCAATCGCTGAACCTCCGCGACAACGGCTTCAAGGTCATCGTCGGCCAGGCCAGGGCCTTCCAGCGCGACTGGGACCGGGCGGTGCGGGACGGCTGGGTGCCCGGCCGGACTTTGTTCGAGATCGACGAGGCCGTGCGCCGGGGGACGGTCATCCAGATGCTCGTGTCCGATGCCGCCCAGCGGGCGATCTGGCCCGTCGTCAAACAGAACCTCAAGCCGGGCGACGCGCTGTATTTCTCGCATGGCTTTTCGATTGCCTACCGGAAGCAGACCGGGGTGGTGCCGCCCAAAGACGTGGACGTCATCATGGTAGCGCCAAAAGGCTCGGGTACCTCGGTGCGCCGCAATTTCCTCAGCGGCGCCGGCATCAACTCAAGCTTCGCCGTCGCCCAAGACGCCACCGGCCGCGCCGAAGAACGCTGCCTGGCCATCGGCATCGGCATCGGCTCCGGGTATTTGTTCCCCACCACCTTCCAAGATGAGGTGTTCAGCGACCTGACCGGTGAGCGCGGGGTGCTGATGGGCGCCCTGGCTGGCATCATGGAGGCCCAGTACGATGTCCTCCGCGCTCACGGCCACACCCCCAGCGAGGCCTTCAACGAGACCGTCGAGGAACTCACCCAGAGCCTCATCCGCCTGGTGGACGAAAACGGCATGGACTGGATGTACGCCAACTGCTCCGCCACCGCCCAGCGCGGCGCCCTGGACTGGAAACCGCGCTTCAAGAAGGCCGTGCTGCCGGTCTTCAAAGAACTCTACCAGCGCGTCAAGAGCGGCAAGGAATGCCAGCGCGTGCTGGCCGCCTGCGGCCAGCCCGATTACCAGGAGCAGTTGGGCCGGGAACTGGCCGCCATCCGCAACTCGGAGATGTGGCAGGCGGGCAAAGCCGTCCGCGCCTTGCGCCCCCAAGCCTCCGCCCGCGCCATCGCCAAAGGCGCCAAAGGCGTCACCGGCCGCTCGCCCAATTGACTCCCAGGCAGGGACGCGTCCCTGTCGGCGCTGATTCGTGCACGCGCCCGACGCGACAGGATAGTACCGTCCTTGGTTTTGGTGTGAGCCTAGCGAGGCAGGGCCTTCCCGATTCGGAATCGGGAATCCAGACGGTCCGAAACCTTATCATGCAAAGGGCACCAAGGGCTTAGCGCGGCCGAACCGCAAGCGAAAAAGCAACCGCGGAATACGCTGAATGCGCGGAAAGCCAGACGGTCCCGATTCGGAATCGGGAAATTCCGCGTAGTCCGCGTATTCCGCGGTTTACTCTTCCTCCAAACAATCATGGCATGAGCGTGACCTTGATGCCTTTGACTGGGTTGCCCTCCCGGTCCGTGAGCCGGATCGAGCCTGCCCAGTTCCTGTCTTCGTTGACGACTTTGAACACCAGCACGTTAAGCCCCGCCCTCAAAGCCACGTCCTCCACCTTGTCCTGACCGGCAATAAGGGGACGGCGCTCACGGCACTTGTACTTTTCCTGCCCGTTCAAATACACTTTGGCCTCGTCATCGCTGCCCACCCACAGGCGCAACCCTTCTTGCTCGGTTTCCGACTCAATGTAACAAACCGCATACGCGACACTCTCTTCCGTCTGCTGCCCTAAGACCTCGTTGAAATCAAGGATCGAGTCCTCCAAACGGACCTCCCGCCACCGAAGTTCCCTGCCCCCTGCCCTCACCGTCCTCCCGCCTTTGGGCCGCAGTTGGCGCTCGCCAGCGACTTGCTCCGCCTCCAAGGCTTCCGGCCCGGTCTGACCCGGCAAAAAGCCGATGGGCGCCAGCACCAGCCATTCTGTAATGGCCCCCTCCTCCCGGGCGCGTTCAGCGCGTTGAAGCGCCTCGAGTCTCTCAGCCGACTCGATCTTGTTCAAGGCCGGCGCCCGCCACACGCGCAAGGCATCAAAGCTGGCTGAGACGAGTGTGGTCCCGTCCGGTAAAAAGGCCATGCTCGAGACATCTTCCTTATGTGCTCGGAGGACGGCAACTCCCTGGTGTGTTTCGCTGTCCCAGATCCTGATGGTCCCATCATTGCCGCCGGCGGCAATGCGCCGGCCATCAGGCGAGAACAGGACCACGTCGTACGCGTTCCTCTGCCCACTAAGGGTGTCGATCAGCTTATCCTGAGCGATATCCCATAGTTTAACCCTTGCGTCGAAAGAGCCGGTTGCAAGAATTCGCCCGTCCGGCGAGATCGCTGCTGCGCTAATTCTCATCCCATGGCCGAGCCTCGCCCGCCAATGCGTACGATGGCCCAGGTCGCACACTTCCGCCTGGCCATTGCCGTATCCCACAATCAGAAGCTTGTGTTCCGGAGAATGAAACAGCGATCTGACGACACTCACAAGGTTCGACCAACTGGCAACCGGCTTGCCCGTCTCCAAATCCCACAGTTTGACCGCGTTTTCGCTGGCGGCGGCGAGAGTCCTCCCGTCTCCTGACAACGTCACAACCTGTGCCGGCCGCATGAAGCCTTCCAGCCTGGCTGCTTCGCGCAGCGTATCGGTTTCCCAGGCGCTGATCGCCCCATCTGCTCGCGGGATCACGAGCAGCTTGCCACCGGAGGAAATCGCGACACCACTGACGCTCCCCCCAAAGTGCTGAAAATTCGTCCAGGGCAAAGGCTTCGTCACCGTTCTCCGCATAGCCGCGGTTTCCCACAGACTGAAACTATTGTTCGTGGTTAGGCTGACGAGGGTTTTGCCGTCGGCGGACAATCTGACTGCGTCGGTCTCCGGGGGCAGCGGCAGCAAATCCTCCGCGGCTGCTCTCGGCGCGGCGGACCAGGCGCGCACCGTGTTGTCTTTGCTGCCGGTCACCAGGAGTTTGCCGTCTGGCGAATAGGCCACGCACCAGACCTCGTCCAGGTGGCCCTTTAGTCGTCCGACCCTTTGCCAACTGATGCGGTCAAGGAGGGTGATGACTTGGTCATCCGTCACGATAGCCGCGGTCCCGCCATCTGGTGAAAAAGCGATGCCAAAGATGGACGCAGTGGTAGTCTCCAGTGTTTTGATTACCTGCTTTGTTCTTACGTCCCAGATGAGCGCGCGTCGGCTGTTGATGCCTGCGAAAGCCAACAAGTTGCCATCGGGGGAAAACGCCAAGGATCGGGCATATTCGGTTCTCAGGCCGGGGAGCTTGGCGATTTGAGATTGGCTTGCCACGTCCCACAAAATCACATCACCCTCGTCGGTCAGCATGGCCAAGGTGCTGCCATCCGGAGAAAACGTCATGCGCCAGGCGCTGCCCCACGGGACCTGTTTGCGGAAGCGTTCGGCCCGTGTGGCAGCATCAACCATGACGAGTTCCTGGCCGGTCGAAACGGCCAGCGTCTTGCCGTCCGGGCAAAAGGCCAGTTGCCACACTGGGGCGTCAAAAAACAGCGGTCCCGCCGCTTCGCGGCCCGTCGTTGTCTCGAAGAACCTTACTGCCTTGCCTGAGCCATTGGCGATGGCCAAAGTCCTGCCGTCTTTGGAAAAGCCGATGGCGGACACATCATTTGTGAGGTCCGACCAACCGCCAATGCTTTGCTTCTTCTCCATGTCCCAGAGTATGACTTGGCCAACTTGGCTCCGGGAAGCCAGTCTTCGTCCGTCCGGCGCGAAAACGACTTCCACAACCACCCGACCGCCATGGTGCGACCCGAGCGTGTATAGCTCGTCACTGCGGGTTTGTTGCCACAGGTAACGCCACTCCCAGTCGCGCAAATCCGAGACCAGCGTGCGCGGCCCGCCGGTTTTCACCGCCGGAGCTCCCGCTTCTTTAGGATCGTACTTGCTGAGCAACTTCATGGCGTGGCCGAGATTGCCTTCCGCGACGGCCTGCTGCGCCAGCACCATGTCCGCCGCATACAGATGCTTGCGCGCGGCCGTCTCGCCCGCCTCGGCTCGCGCCGCTTCGTGGCGGGCGCGGCGGAATGCGCTGAAAGCAAAAACCGTCAAAACGGCGAAGAGCGCGACGGCCAGCCCGGCCAGGGAAGCAGTACGAATCACCCCGCGCCGATACGCCGCCCGCTCCCGCGCGGCCAACTCCGCTTGCTGTTGCGCCAAGGCCGCCCGGCGCTCCGGCAACGCGCGAAGGTTCTTCGCCAGGAGACCGGCGGCGGCGAACCGGTCCTGGGGGTTGCCCGCAAAGCAATGCTTCAGATCGTCACCGAGCAGCGGCTCGGCTACCTCTTGCTGCCAGTCCGTCGTGATCGGCCGCGTGAAATCCCCAACCAACAATTGGTAGAGCACCACGCCCAGGGAGTAAATGTCCGAGCGCGTCGTGGCCGGCTTGCCCGCCAGCAGCTCCGGCGCCATGTACATCTGCGAGCCGGTTTGCGACGAGGAAGACTCCGCGACGATGGTTTGGGTAAAGCCCGCTTTGGTGACGCCCTTGAGCGCTTCTTCCGAGACGACCTGGCCGATGCC
>JBEKRX010000077.1:0-27223 GCA_049518415.1 Verrucomicrobiota bacterium | reverse complement strand
CAGGGTCTGCTATAACTACTCGGCCCAACCATCCATTGCCGAGGCAGGACTTTCACCTGCAAGCATGTCAAAGACCGAAGGCTGCACCGCATCCTGACACTGCCCCCGGGCGCGGGCGGAAGAATGCCGCGCTGCGCGCGGGTAGAGCGGAATTGGTGGCAGTGTCGGGACGTGGCGGGGCGCGTCTCGGTTTTATCGGCGCACAGGCAGTTCGCTCGTTCTGTTTCCCCTCACCCCAGCCCAAAGTCTCCTCGCACTTCGCGCTTCCCAATTCTGGCGTTCGGTTTACTCTCGCGGTGCGAGCGGGAAAAGACATGAAAGCACTGGTGCTGGAAGCGTATAAACAATTGGCCTTCAAGGAGGTGCCGGAGCCGCCAATCGGGCCGCAGGAGGTCCTGGTGGCCGTGCGGGCCTGCGGCATTTGCGGCAGCGACGTGCAGGGGATGGACGGGAGCACGGGCCGGCGGCGTCCGCCCGTCATCATGGGGCACGAGGCGGCCGGGGTGGTCTGCCGCGCCGGCGGCGGGGTGGCGGAATGGCAGCCGGGCGACCGGGTGACTTTTGATTCCACGGTGTATTGCGGCCAGTGCGGCTTTTGCCGCGCGGGCCGCATCAATCTCTGCAACCATCGGCGGGTGCTGGGGGTTTCCTGCGAGGACTACCGCCGGGACGGCGCCTTTGCTGAACTGGTGGCCGTGCCGGAGCGCGTGCTTTACCGCCTGCCGGACGGGTTGTCCTTCGAACACGCCGCCATGGTGGAGCCGCTGGCCATCGCCTTTCATGCGGTGCGGCGCACCCGTTTGACGCTCAACGATACGGCGCTGGTGGTCGGCGCGGGCATGATTGGGCTGTTCCTCATCCAGGCCCTGCGGCTGGCAGGCTGTGGGAAAATCATCGCGGTGGACCTCGCCCCTGAAAAGCTCAAGTTGGCGCGCGAGTTGGGCGCGACAGATGCGATCCATTCCGGCACGGGCCAGGCCCTGGCCGAGGTGCTGGCCCGGACCAATGGCGCCGGGGCCGAGGCGGTTTTCGAGGCCGTCGGGCTGAGCCAGACAGTGGACCTGGCCGTGCGCGCCGCGCGCAAAGGCGGTTCCGTCACCCTGGTCGGCAATCTGTCGCCCAAGGTGGAGCTGCCGTTGCAGACGGCGGTCACGCGCGAGTTGAGCCTCTTGGGTTCCTGCGCCTCTTGCGGCGAGTACCCGGCCTGCCTCGACACGATGGCGCGCGGGGCGATCCGGGTCGCTCCCCTCCTGAGCGCCGTGGCGCCGCTGGCGGAAGGGGCGGCCTGGTTTGACCGGCTCTATCGCCATGAGCCGGGCCTCTTCAAGGTCCTCCTGACGCCTGAGTCCGCAAGGCAGCCCGGCAGGCGAGACGCCTGCCCCACTACTGCCTCTTCAAGGTCCTCCTGAGGCCTGAGTCCGGAAGGGGTGCGAGCTTGCCAAGTCCATGACCAGGCGCTACTGAACTGTGGTCATGAGCACGAACCTGTTCGATCTGACTGGTAAAGTCGCCCTTGTCACCGGCGCCAGCCGCGGGCTGGGCCAAGGCTTCGGCCGCGCCCTGGCGCGCGCCGGCGCGGACCTGGTCATCACCAGCCGTCAGCAGGAAACCCTCGAGCCGTTTGCGCGCGAGCTCGAAGCGCTGGGCCGCAAGGCCCTGCCGCTGGCGCTGGACGTGCGCAGTTACCAGAGCATTCAGCAGATGGTCCAGGCCGCCCTGGCGCATTACGGCAAGCTCGACATCCTGGTCAACAATGCCGGCTGCAACGTGCGCAAACCGGCCCTCGAGGTCACTTGGGACGACTGGAACCTGGTGCTGGACACCAACCTGCGCGGGAGCTTTTTCGTGGCCCAAGCCGTGGGCCGGGCCATGATTGCCCGCCGCTACGGACGCATCATCAATATCGGTTCGGTGACGAGTGTCTTCGGCTACGCTGGCCTGGCTCCCTATTGCGCCAGCCGCGGCGGCGTCAAGCAGCTTACCATGAGCCTCGCCGACGACTGGGGCGTGCACGGCATCACAGTCAATTGCCTGGCGCCCGGCTGGTTCAAGACCCAGCAGAACCAGGTGCTCTACGAAAACAAGGAATGGGTGGAATACATCTCTGACCGCATCCCGCTCAAGCGTCCCGGGCAACCCCTCGACCTGGATGGCGCCGTGGTCTTCCTCGCCTCCGATGCCAGCGCCTACATCACCGGCCAAATCCTGCTGGTGGATGGCGGCATCTCCACCGGCTCGACCAGGGCCACGGTCGCAAAGAAGCAGGCCTGAGCCTTCCCGGTGACAGGTTTTCAGAGGCGAGACCGGAAACTGTACGGGCCGGAGCCGATTTCATAGACCGCCTGGCCGGCTTCCTGGCGGAGGAATTTCACGCCCCTGCTGCGCCCGGCGAGGACGCCATTCTCGGTCACCTCGCTGGCCGACTTGGCAGGCACGAACACGGTGGCGGTCGTGTTTGGAGGGATAAGCACCATCAAAGTGCAACTTGCTCCGCTACGTGTCCAAGAGGAAACAATGTCGCCACGGATGGAGTTGAAGACCGCCTTGGCCCAGGTGACATCGCCGACCATCGCCGGTTTGATGACGATTTTCTTGAAGCCGGGGCCGGCGGGGTCGCAACTGATGCCGGCGAGGTCGTGGTAGAACCATTCCATGATCTGGCCGAGCATGAAGTGATTCTGGGAGGAGCCGCGGCCGGCGTCCCAGGCCTCGGTCAAGCTCGTGGCGCCTTGCTTGAGCTGGTAGCCGTAGCCGGGTTTTTCCGACTGGTTGTTCATATCGAAGATGACGTCGGAGCGGCCGCCCTCGGCCAGGGCGCGCAGCAGGTAGCGATAGCCGACGTCGCCGGCGGTGAGGGCGTTGCCGCGGGCGCGCACGTCTTTGACAATGGCCGCGAGCACGGATGGGCGGTGGGCGGGTTCGGCCAGGCCCATGACCAGCGGGAGGGCATTGGCGCATTGCGAGCCGCTGGCGTATTGGCCGGTGGCAGGATTGAAGAAACGCTCGTTGAAAGCGGCGCGGATGTCGGCAGCCAGTTTGCTGAATTGCCTGGCGTCGTCAGTTTTGCCCAACCGCTCGGCGGCCTGGGAGAGGACCCAGGCGTCGTAGAAATAAAACGCCGTGGCGGTCAGCGGCACCGGGGTCAACTGGGCGACCCCCGGCGGATTTGGGCCGAGGTCGTACCAGTCGCCGAGCCCGTGCGAGACGATGTGGTTGGTGGCGCGGCTGCCAAGATAGGCGACATATCGCTTCATGGCGTCATAGTGTGTGCGCAGCAACGCCAGGTCGCCGGTGAATTCATATTGCTGCCAGGGGACCAGGATGAAAGCGCTGCCCCACTCGGGGGAATCAACGAAGCCGCCGTCGAACACGACATATTCGGGGGCGATGTCGGGCACCAGGCCGTTTGGGCGCTGGGAATCCGCCATGTCGTTCATCGCCTTGGTGAACAGCCGCGCCAGGTCGAACTCGAAGCGGAGCGAGGGACCGTTGAGGTGGTCCTCCTCGAGCCAGCCGAGTTTCTCGCGGTGCGGGCAGTCGGTCATGAGGCTCATCATGTTGCTGCGCTGGGCCCAGCGCACCAGGGTGCGGATGCGGTTGAACAGCTCGTTGGAGCAGTTGAATTCCCCGACCGCAGGCGAGGCGGAATGCACCACCACGCCTTCGAGCGACTGGAGCCGGGGCAACTCGCCGCCGGCCGACGCCGTGCAGTCCACCTGGAGGTAACGGCAGCCGTGATAAAAGAACTTCGGGAACCACTGCTCGGTCGCGCCCCCAGCCAGAGTGTATTGCCAATAGCACGCCCCGCCGCCGCACGAGCCGCGGTCCACTGAGCCGTCCGGCTTGAGCAGTTCGGCAGGAATGATTCTGACGACGGCGCCGGGCGGCCCGGCGACGCTCAGCCGCGGCATCAGAGAAGCGTTCTGGCCGAGATCATAAACCGCCACGCCGGGCCCCAGCGGCTTGTAATTCACCGGTTTGAGGACCTCGAAAGCCTGGAGCGGCGGGGCGGCGCAGGACAGCCCTTTGAGCTGCCCGCCGGGGCCTTCGACCACCTTCGCCGGCGCCCAACCCGCTTCGGCGAAGGCGGGCAGGTCCCACCCGCGCGGTTCGAGGCGGGCATCGTAATCCTCGCCGCCATAGATACAGGAGAACGTGATCGGACCGGGCGCGGTGTGCCAGCGTTCATCGGTGGCGAGCACCTCGGCAGTGCCGTCTTCATAGTCGAGCACCAACTGGGCAATCGCTTTGGGCGGGCCGAAGGAGCCTTTGAACTTGAGATAGCGCCCGCCCTGGACGTTGTACATGCCGTTGCCCAGAATCAGGCCAACGGTATTGGCGCCCGCCAAGAGCAGCCGCGTGACGTCGTGGGTTTCGTAGAGGCAGGTCTTGTCGTACTTCGTCCAGCCTGGGGACAAAAGGTCATGGCCAGCCTGCTGGCCGTTGAGGAACAGTTCATACTGGCCCAGACCGCACAGATGCACAAGGGCACGCGCGAGCCCCGGCTTCACTGCAAACTCGCGGCGGAGCAGGAGCGTCTGCCAGCCGGGCGGCTTGCCGCCGGCAGCCGCGCCTTCGGCGCTGATCCATTTCCCCTGCCAGTCCGCGCCCGCCAGCAACCCCATCGTCCAGGTCGCCCGCCGGCTCCAGCTCGACACCTGGCCGTCCTGGTCCCAAACCCGGACTTGCCAAAAGACCTTTTGCGAGGACTTCAGCGGCTGCCCGCCATACAGAATGTGGATCGTCTCATCGGCATTGACCTTGCCGCTGTCCCACAAGTCGCCCTTCCCCGCGTCCAGCCGTCCAACCGAAGAGGCGACCAGGACCTGGTAAGCGGACTGGCGCTGGGCGCGCGCGGCGCCTCCCAGCTCGTTCCAATTCAAGAGTTGGGCGCCCTCCAGCTTCCAGAACAGGCGCGGTTGCGCCACGTCCACCCCAAGCGGGTCCTCGGCGAATTCGCAGCGGAGCTGGACGGGGAGCAGACCTTTGGCAGGGGCGGCGGCGGCAACGCCGGCCAGTGCGGCAACCAGGAGGACCGAGAGGGTCGTCGTTTTCATGATAACCCATTTAACCATCTAACCTTGCAACCATGCAACCTTGTAACTGCAGAGCGGGCGCATCCCGACACTGCCACCGAGCGCGGGCGGAGGCCCTCCCCCCTTCCCCCCTCCCATGCGCTCGGAGCGCATGGGAGGGGGGTGATCCGTTTCTGCACTTTACCCAGGGCGGCGGCCCGTCCCGCTCGGAGCGGGACGCGCCTTGCCCTGGGCTGGTATGTTTCGGCCCCTACAGGGGGGAAGAATGCCGCGCTGCGCGCGGGTAGAGTGGAATTGGTGGCAGCATCAGGATGCGCCCCTGCATTGCTACATCAGTCTCGACGGTTCGAGCGGCATCGTTCGAATGCGCTGGCCGGTCGCGTGGAAAACGGCATTGGCTACCGCCGGCGCGATGGCCATGATGGGCGTTTCGCCGCCGCCGGCGGAGGCGAGGTCGGGGCGATTGAGCAGGTGAATGTCGAGTGCCGGCACGTCCTCGATACGCGGCACCAGGTATTTGCGGAAAGCAGCGTTAAGCATCTCGCCGTTTTCGAAGCGCATTTCCTCGCGCAAGGCCGGGCCCAGTCCCATGATAATGGCGCCCTGAACCTGGGAGAGCAGGTTGTCGGGATTCAGAACCGCGCCGCATTCGAAGACCTGGGTGACGCGGCGCACGACGAGCTTGTTCTCGGCCCGATCGATCTCGATCTCCGCGCAGGCGGCCACGTAAGAGCCTTTTTCGGTTCCGCAGGCCAGGCCGACGCCCAGGTTGGGGGTCTTTTTCCTGACCGCTTCCTGCCAGCCGAACCGTTGGGCGGCGGTTTCAAGGACGGCGCGCAAGCGGGCGTTGTCGAGGTGCGCCAGCCGGAATTGCAGCGGGTCGGCGCCGGCGGCGGCCGCCAGTTCGTCCATGAAACTCTCGCGGGCGAAATTATTGGCCGTGGCGGCCAGCGCGCGGTAGGACCCCTGCTTGAGCGGGGCGCTGGCGGGGACGAATTGGGAGCGGCTCTTGCCGGTGCGGTACGGGGTTTCGAGGGCGGCGCCGCCGGAATTGACATTGGTGCAGTGCCAGGAGGTCAGGGCGCCTTGCGGGCCGAGGGAGGCCTCGAGGGCGATGAGCGCCGCCGGGCGGAAGTAAGCCCAGGTAAACTCCTCGGCGCGCGTCCAGCGCAAAGAGACCGGGCGCCCGGCGGCCTGGGCCAGGCGGGCGGCTTCCACACCCGTCTCGCCAGTGTGTTTGCCGCCGAAACCGCTGCCGAAATCAGGGACGATCACCCGCACCTGATCGTCGGAGAGATGGAAGGCGCGGGCGAGTTCCGAGCGGCAGCCAAACGGGTTTTGCGTGCCGGTCCAGACGGTCAGCTTCCCATCCGTCCACTCGGCGACCGCCGCGCGCGGTTCGAGCGGGGCGTGCTGGACATAGGCCACCTGGTAGGTCTGGCGCAGGACCGTCTTGGCCTGGGCGAGTTCCTCCTGGAACGGGTTGGCCGGCAGCCCGCCGCGGGCGGTCTGTTTCAGGTGGTCGAAAAGCCCCTTGCTCGGCGGGTGCGGGGCGCGCTCCCACGCGGCGGTCTTGGCGATGGCCGCCAGCGCCTGTTCCGCCTGGAAGGTGGTGGGCGCCGCCACGCCCACAAACTGGTCGTCCCGCACGGCCACCACGTCCTTCAGCGCCTTGGCCGGGGCCAGGTCGATGGCCGTGAGCTTGGCGCCATAGGCGGGCGGGCGCAGGACCTTGCCGTAGCACATGCCGGGCCGGATGATGTCCGCTGGATACTTGTGCGCGCCGGTTACAATCTCGCGCCCGTTGGGCCGGGGCGTGGGCACGCCCAGCACTTTCCACTCTGCGACGGGCGTGAGGACGATGTCGGACGGGATCGGCTGTTCGAGGGCCTTGGGCGCCTCCTCGCTGGCGGCGAAGTCGGCGTAGCTCAGCGCGCGCTGCGTCGGGGTATGAATGGCCCGGCCATCGCGCACCGCCACCGTGTTGGGCTCCACGCCCCAGCGCCGGCAGGCAAAGTCAACCAGCAGCAGCCGGGCCGCCGCCGCACCCTGGCGCACGGCGGGCACCGTCCGCGGCGTGCTGCCGCTTCCGGCCGTGACGCCGTCATCCGGCACCAGGCTGGTGTCGCTCATAATGAGTTGGATGCGGCTGGCCGGCACTCGCAGTTCCTCGGCGGCTGCCTGGCTCAATTCGGCCCGCGCGCCCTGGCCGGCCTCGACCTTGCCGGTCATGACCGTGATCGTCCCGTCCTTGCCCAGGTGGATTCGCGCCGAGAGGGTGCGGGCCCGCGGGCCGCCGCCGCGACCGCCGCCCCGCTGCCCCAGCGCCGGCCAGGCACTCACCGCCACCAACAGCCCGGCGCCCAGCACCTGCACAAACCCGCGCCGACTCAGGCCGAAGTCGTAACCCGTCTGGCTGAGCGTCTCCGCGCCGTCAGCCTCTGCCGCCTCACGATTCATTGCGTCATCATTCATGGCGATGTTGTCCTTCATAGTGGGGCAGGCGTCTGGCCTGCCGCGCGGTGGATGGCCTGGACCAGTCTTGGGTATTGGCAACAGCGGCAAAGGTGAGCTTGCAGGCAGGAGCGGATTTCCGCGTCGGTCGGTTTGGGCCGGCCCTGCAACAGGCCGACGACCTCGAGGATCATCCCCGGCGTGCAGTAGCCGCACTGGAAGGCGCCCTCGCTCAGAAAGGCCTCCTGCACCGGGTGCAGCCGCTCGCCTTGGGCCAGCCCTTCGATGGTCAGGATGCTTTGCTGGTCGGCGTTGCGCACGGGGGTGATGCACGAGGGCGTGCTCTGGCCGTTGATCAGCACGGTGCAGGCGTGGCACTGGCCCTCCCCGCAGCCGTACTTCGGCCCGGTCAGTTGCAGGTCCTCGCGCAGCACCTGCAGCAAAGGACGCTCGCTATCAGTCGTGACCGTCCGGGCTTGCCCGTTGACGGTGAAAGTCATGGTTTTGTCCATACAACAACAAAGCAGTCAAAAGCCGCGCGGCGCGCGATTGGCCCCGCGCGCCCGCGCCTGGCTCGGCCCTGCTTCTACCACAGTCACTTTCTGCGGAGAAGAAAATAAGCGGCGAGCGTCAAGCCGATCAAATTCAGCGTGACCAGGACCGCCAGGGCAATAGCGAGGGATGCCGGCATCGGTTTCTCCTTCATTTCCTGCGCCCGCCGCCCCGATCAGAACTTCCCGGCAATGCACAGCCCGCAGAACACGCGGAATGACGCAGAAATTCAGATTTGATTGGTTCCATTCTGTGTGGTCTGCGTGTTTTGCGGGCGCTTCTTTGTGTTCACGATGCGTTCATACTCAAGCCCTGGGAAATGGCCGAAGTTGACCAGCAAACCCACCTCAAGCCCGGTTGCATTCAGGTAGTTCAGCAGTTGGGCGCGATGCTCATCTGCCAGCGCCGAGACTGCCTTCAGTTCGACGACGACTTTGCCAAAGCACACCAGGTCAGGTTCGTAGGTGTGCTTGAGGGGCTGCCCCTTGTATTGCAGCCGCAAAGACTGCTTGGCCACGAAGCCAATCGCCTGCAATCCCAGTTCAATCTCCATACACTCCTGATAAACCGGTTCGAGGAACCCGCAGCCCTTCTCCTTATAGACCTCGAAGCAGGCGCCGATGATTTTGTACGTTTCCTTCTTGTGAAGAAAGTTTTCCATAGGCTTTTTGCCCGCAGAATACGCAGAATGACGCAGAAAACGACCTTCTTTTGCCCGCTTTTCTGCGTGGTCTGCGTGCTCTGCGGGCCTCATAGCAACTTTGTCCGTTTGGCCTCCGCGACTTGCGCGGGCGCTTCACGTTATCTTAAGGTGCTACGTATTACGCTGCGGGCAATGTGAAAACGATAATACGTAACGGAAAACGCCTAAATAGTTAGAAAAGGGGTGCTTTGTGAGCAGACGGCAGTGCAAACCGCAAAAGCGCAGTGCAGGCAGGCCGGAGAGCCAAGGCCGGGCTGCGCGATTCGTCAGCCCTCAGCCGTTCCACAATGAAGTCGAATGAAATGTCCTTAGGAACCGCAACAAAACAGTCAAGAGCTCCTGCCGTCAGGCGCCAGGTGCTTGCGGCAGCGCTTGGGGCGTTTCTTTTGCTGGCGCTGCTCGGGGTCGCCTTCGCTTTGCAGAGGATAGTTCCCGGCGCCGCCGGAGCGGCGCGCCTGGACGGCGAGCGACTCTTCAACTTGACGAAGGTCTGGAAGATTCACCTGACGTTCACGCCCGACCAGTGGGAGGCGATAGAACCTAAAGGGGGCGGCGGTCCATTTGGAGGGCCGGGCGGCCCTGGGGGACGATTCGGCGGGCCGGGCGGGCCTGGCGGCTTTGGTCCGGCCATGCTTTTTGTCCCAATGTTCTTGAGTCAGGGCGACGCGAACCATGATGGCCGCCTTTCACGCGAAGAGTTTGTGGCCCTTGGCCGGAAATGGTTTGCCGCCTGGGACACGAACCACACGGGCAAACTCGATCTCGACAAGGTCCGGTCCGGGATCAACGCGACGATTGGGATCATGGCAGCGATGGGTCCTGGGGGCGCTGGTGGACGCCCGCCGGGGCCGCTTGCCCAAGGCGCAGAGCGACCGCCCGGTCGCATGGTGGATTTTCCGAAGGTCCGGGCCAGCCTGGATTTTGAGGGCATGATCTTCCGGGACGTGTCGGTGCGTTACAAAGGCAACAACACTTACATGACTACGCGCAACACGCTCAAACGCCCGCTCAAGGTGGATTTGAATCGCGGATTCAAAGGACGGCGGCTGGGCGGTGTGAGCAAGCTCAACCTCCATAACAATGTCAACGATCCCGGCGGCATGAACGAGCCGCTTTCCTACCGCCTCTTTCGCGACGCCGGCGTGCCGGCCGGGCGGACGGCCTACGCACAGGTCTATATCACGGTGCCCGGCAAATACACCAACCAGTACGTTGGGGTGTATTCCATCGTGGAGAACGTGGACAACGATTTCACGCGGTCGCGGTTCGGCACCAAGCGCGGGGCGCTGTTCAAGCCGGTGACGAGGCAATTGTTCGAAGACGTGGGAAACAACTGGCCGGCTTACCAACAAGCCTACGCTGCGAAGACGCCCGTGTTCGACTACGAAACCCAGAGGGTGATCGAGTTCAGCAAGCTGGTGTCCCACGCAAGCGAGACGGAGTTCGCGGCGCGGCTGGAGGAGTTCCTCGACCTGGACGAGTTCGCGCGCTTCATGGCCGTGACGGTCTGGCTCAGCAACATGGACAGCCTGCTCTGCATGGGCCAGAACTTCTACGTCTATCTGCACCCGAAAACGCAGCAGTTTCAGTTTTTCCCTTGGGACTTCGACCACTCCTTCGGGCTGTTCCCGATGGCCGGCAGCGCGGAGGAACTGGAGAACCTGAGCATCCTGAAGCCCTGGAGCGGGCAGGTCCTGTTTCTGGAGCGCGTGTTCGGGGTGGAGAAATTCAAGCGCCTCTACCTGGCCCGGATGAAGGAGTTCAGTGAGACGATTTTCAGGCCGGACCGCATCCAGCGGCAAGTGGATGAACTGGCTTCCGTGCTGCGGCCGGCGGTTCGGGAAGAATCGGCTCAACTGCTCGCGCGCTTCGAGAAGGTGGTGGCCGGCGAGGCGGGGTCGTCGGGCGGCTTCGGCGGGCCGCCTCCCGGCGACGCGCGCACAGCGTTCTCACAGTCTCCGCAACGCGGAGCGCAAAATAGCCCCGGCCTGGGGGATGGCCCTTTCGGACCACCGTTTGGAGGCCCGGGTGGCGGCGGGCCTCCCTTTTTCGGCGGCCCGGGCGGGGGCGGGCCGCCCTTTGGGCCCGGAGGCTTCGGGCAAGCACTGAAACCGATCAGGACCTTCGTCCCTGTCCGCGCCAGGTCGGTGAACGACCAACTCGCAGGCAAGTCTCAGGGCGCTGTGCTTTCTCGCTCCGGTCCCGGAGGACCGCCCGGCGGACGCGGTGGTCCCGGCGGACCGCCCGGCGGACGCGGTGGTCCTGGCGGGCCTCCAGGCAGGGGCGGGCCGGGCGGCTTCGGGCCCGGGATGTTCCTGGGGCAGGCGTTCTTGACCGCGCTCGACGCGGACAAAGACGGCGTGGTGACGCAGGTTGAATTCACCCAAGGTTTCCTGAAGTGGTTCGACTCCTGGAACACGGACCACAGCGGTGTGCTGAGCGAAGAGCAACTCCGGGCCGGAATCAACAAGGACCTTTCGCCCTTTCGCGGCGGGCCGCCTGGCGGATTCGACTTCGGCCCGCCACCGGGTGAGTTCGGCCCGCCAGGTGACCGCGAAGAGTTCTAAGCCGTCATTGCGGCTTTATTGATTTATGCAAATCGAACAAACACTCCACGAACTGTTTTGGAATCCAACCGACCTGGCCTCGCTGCCGAGTCTTGTGTTGAGACTGGTGGTCGCAGCGGTGCTCGGCCTGCTGCTCGGCCAGGCTTACATCCGCTTCGGCCAGGCGCTGTCGAACCGCAAGCTTTTCGCCCGGAATTTCATCGTGCTGACCGTGACCACGACCCTCATCATCAGCATCGTCCGGTCGTCCGTGGCATTGTCGCTGGGACTGGTGGGAGCGCTGTCGATCGTGCGGTTCCGCGCCGCGATCAAGGAGCCGGAAGAACTCGCCTTCCTCTTCCTGGCCATCAGCGCCGGCCTTGGACTGGGCGCCGGCGCCGCCCTGATCACCGTCGTCGCCCTATTTCTTATCCTTGGCTTGATCGGGTTGCGAAGTCTCCTTTTCCGCCAACCCGGCCCGCCCAACCTCTACCTGACCGTGACCAGCCCCGCGGCCGGGAAGCTGGGCGCCAGCCAGATTCTGCAAGCGCTGGCCGCCGCCGGCGCCAGCGCGAGCTTGAAGCGCCTCGATCAGACACCGGACCTGCTCGAAGCGGCGTTCGTCGTGGACTTCAAGGACGTCGCCCGGCTGGAGCAGTTCAACCAGCGGCTGCGGGAGCTGAGCCCGCAAGTGAGAATCAGTTGCCTCGATGACCGCGGGCTGGGCGCTTGAACTGACGAAGACCGTTGCGCATGACCACGCTGCCGCCGAATCCCCGCTACGAGCGGAAGTTCATCACCGGCGCACTCACCTTAAACGAGGTCCTTGCGCTCGTGCGCCGGCATCCGGCCGCGTTTCGGGAAACCTATCCTGCGCGAAGCGTGAACAATCTCTATCTGGATTCGCCGGATTTGCGCGGTTATCACGACCACGTCAACGGCGTCCCGCATCGGACCAAGACGCGCATCCGCTGGTATGGCGCCTGGTCCGGATGCATCGGCACGCCGAGCCTCGAGCGCAAGTTCAAGCGCGGCCTGGTGAGCGGGAAAATCTCCCACGGCCTGCCGCCGCTGGCGGTGAACGGAGGCGTTTCGCGATCCGAGCTTGAAGCGGCTTTCGATGGCGCGAACCTGCCGGGGCTGACGCGTTGCGCTTTGCACCACCTTTGGCCGTCCCTGCTGAACCGTTACCAGCGCCACTACTTCCAAAGCGCCGATCGGCATTTTCGCTTGACGGTGGATTCAGATCTTCAGTTCGCCGCAACGCGGCCAATGCATGGCGGGGGAGTGTCCTTTCGCGCGCCTGCCCCGATGACAGTGATAGAGCTGAAGTTCGGCCTCGCCGAAGCGGAGACTGCGGCGCGGGTGACCAATGCGCTGCCCTTCCGGCTCGCCCGGTGCTCGAAATACGTCCTCGGAATCAACAGCCTTGCCGCTCGTTAGGGTGCGGAATCTACCCCCAGAGTCCACAAAAAGGGTAACGTAACTGTTCAGCAAATCTACCACCTGACGGTGGTAGATTTGCTGAACAGTTACAATCACTTTGCCCAGGAGCACCAGCAAGTCAAGGAAGGGCCGATCGGGTTCTCAAGACACCCGAACTGCGAATTCGCCGTGCACAAGGTGGCGGCCCGCCGAGAGTTCTGGCACCCCTGGCGGGGTGCGAGCGAGCCCCGGCGCCACTTTCCGGTGGTCGTTCTGCCCTGTCGCCCCAGAACGACCACCGGCTACTTTCTGACAACCCTTGGGGTTGTTGCCAATCCTTGGCCCCTTGGTTACAGCGGGCATGGCGGAGCAACTCTCGACCAAGACCTCAGGCTGCCAAAACGCCGCGCCCAGACGCCAACTTTTCGGAAGAACGGTCATTTGAGCGGCAAAAGCGTTTGGAAAGTTAGGTGATTGACTTTTCATGTCAGGATTTGAAGGGTCATGCGGGATCATGGTTAGTGAGAAAGTTATGTTGTCGAACGAAACAAAGGCCGCCCAACTCGTGCTGGCGCACCACGCCTTCGTAAGGGCGCTGGCTTTCAAACTGGCGCCTTGGCCGGGCTTGGTCGATGATATCAGCCAGCAGGTTTTTCTCGAGTTTCTGGCCAAGCAGGAGAAGTGGAACCTGGAGCAAGACCTCCGCCCGTTGCTGGCCACGATGACCCGCCACGTGGCCGCCCGGCATTGGCGGGAACGGAAGCGCAGCATGCCCGAGGTGATGCGCGAGTTGGCGGATTATGTCCGGGAATTGGCCGAAGAGCGCGAAGCGCCGGCCTACGGGGATGAGAAAATGGCCGCGTTGCGGCTCTGCATGCAGAAGCTGCCCGAAAAAGGCCGCGCGCTGCTGGAGCTTTACTACGACACGGGCATTTCCACAGTGGACATTGCCGCGCAAATGGAAATGCACCCCGACGCCGTGTGCCAGGCGCTCTGCCGGCTACGCGGCAAATTGCGCGAGTGCATCTACCGAGCGCTTTCCCATGGAGGCATCCATGCATGACCCGATTGAGCCTCGTGAAGCCGAGGTATTGATGCAGAAATACGTGTCCGGCCAACTCACGCCCGAGGAAGCGGCCCGGCTGTTGCGGCACCTTAAGGCGCAACCATCCCTGGGCGCCGCCCTGCTGAGCCAAATGGAAATTGACCTCTTGCTACGGGAACTTACTGGCTCCGTGGGCCGGAATAGCCAACCGGCACCGGTGACGATTGCTCCACTGGAGCCAGCCGCCGCTCCGGCCGAGCTCCCCCTGCAAACTGCGATGACGGCGTTGCGGCGGGGCTCCAGGAGCACCGCCCTGCCGTGGGTGACGGGTTTGGCGGCGGCACTGGCTCTGGTTGCCGGCTATTGGGTTTGGCCTGACAAGGACAACGTGCCGCGGTTGCGGAGAGGCAGCGCCGGCGTAGAGGTGCAACGGGGTGAAAAGCGACTGCCGGCCACGCGCAAATTGCACTTGCAGGCCGGCGACATTATTGAAACCGGGCCAGGGCAATCGGCGGTGGTTGAATTCGCGCGTGAGGGCACCCGCGTGAAATTAAAGGAAGAGACCCGGTTAAGCCTGGTGAGCTTGGAGAAAGGCAAACACTTTGTGCTTGATCGCGGCAAGTTGGAGGCGGCGGTCGCCCGCCAACCGGCCGGCGAACCGCTGGCAGTGGCAACGCCGCAAGCTGAAGCCAGCGTCAGGGGCACCAAATTCAGTTTGTCCAGCCAATGGGAGGCCACCTGGCTGAAAGTGTTGAAAGGTGAGGTGGAGTTGCAGAGCAAATCGGCGGGCCTCTCGCAGTCCGTGATTGCCGGGCAGTTCGCGGTGGCGGCGCAAAACGTGGAATTGAAGGCCCGCCCCATCGGTCAAACCGGCCTGAGGGTTCCTGTTCCGGTGGAACCGCGCGTGGTGAGCACCGGCGGTGATGGCAACTGGGAGGTCGATGGGAACACCGTGCGGCAAAGCAAAGTCTCCGTCCTGCCGGATCCTAAGCGATCCGGACCACTTGACCAGAATCCCTTTTCCTGGTTCAGCCGCCAGATTCCCGTCGCCGGCAATATCGAAGTTTCCCTGCAGGCGCGGTTGGACGCCGTCGTTGAGGAACCGGGGCCGCTCGGAGACTCCCAGTTCGGTTTGACTTTGATTCTGGATCGAAACCATTTCAATTTCATGTGCGAGCGAAACCCGACGGGAAAAGGCGTGGCCAAGCTGTACTCTTTTGTTCTTGAGGGCTCACCGCGGCTGGAGGGCGGTGAAAGCGACGGACGGGTCCACATGCCTCTTGCTTTTCAAACCGGCCAGACCTTCCAGCTTAAGGCTCGCCTGAGTCGTCTGACCCCAGGCCAGGTTCAACTTCAGGCCAAAGTGTGGCCCCGGGGCAAGCCTGAACCGGCCGATTGGCAGTTGGACGCGATCCGGAACGCACCGCCCACTCAGCCCTTGCTCGAGCTAGGTACGCGCCGTTGCGCTTGCACTTTCACTGAAATGCACGTCGTGCTGATTGAATAGGCGATGGTCTCTCTTCATGGCGACCGAGAAGATGAGCGACTTCGGCTGCGAGCTGACCGAGATGGCGTTGCTGGGAGCGCTGGCTTTGCGCACCGGTTCACCCCTCGAATGGGACGCCAAGGCAATGCGCGTCACCAACGACGACGACGCGAACCGATACGTGGACCCGCCGTACCGGGCGGGGTGGACAATTTAGATCGGAGTCATGGTGCGAGATACTCGCCTAAAACTGAAAATGAAACCACCTCTCCATTTCGCTCGTCCGGCCTTCGGGCTGTTGTTGTCCGCCCTACTGTTTCCGGCCGCCAGGGCCGCAAGTGACGGGGCACGAGCGCCGGCCATTCTGCCCGGCAATGGCGCGGCGCAACATCCCTTCCTCTATGCCGGCGAATGGGACACACGCAAACCCCAAGAGCAGTCCATCTTCATCGTCCGTGAAGGCAAAATCGTCTGGCAGTATTCCATGCCGATAAAAACTGCCAGCGGCGGAAACCAGGAGTTTGATGACGCTACGCTGCTGTCCAATGGCAATGTGATCTTTTCCCGGATGTCGGGAGCGGGAATGGTGAGCCCGGACAAGAAACTGCTGTGGGATTATCCCGCCCCACCCCGAACCGAAATCCACTCCTGCCAGTCCATCGGCAAGGACCGTGTCTTGATCATGCGCAACGGCAATCCGGCCCAGGCCATGATCATCAACACCGCCACGGGAATCGTCGAAAGGGAAATCCCCATTCCGACCCCCGTTACTGGCACCCACGGACAGTTCCGGCACATTCGGATGACCAAAGCGGGCACGCTGCTGGTGCCGCACCTCGGGGAAGGCAAAGTCGTCGAGTATGACCTGGACGGCAAGGTGCTTTGGTCGGTTCCGGCCAAATCGCCCTGGCAGGCGGTCCGGCTCAAGAACGGGAACACTTTGATCGCGGGAGACTGGAGCCGCTACGCGCGCGAGGTCAACCCCAAGGGAGAGACAGTTTGGGAGTTCACGCAGGCGGACGTGCCCAACTACAAGCTTGGTAACATCCAGACGGCCAACCGGCTGGCCAACGGTAACACGGTGATATGTTGTTGGATCGCCGGGGACAACGATACGTCACACTGGCCGGGCACCATGCAGGTCTTTGAAGTGACTCCGGACAAGACCATCGTCTGGGCTTTGTCTTCCTGGAAAGATCCGGATCTTGGGCCGGCCACCCACATCCAGCTTCTCGATGAGCCGGACGCGCTGGAAGACGCCCCGCATTGATTCATATGAAAAACCTCAGGCGATGGATAGCCCTCATGGCGGCTTCGGTCGTCCTTATCAGTGGGGACTGCCTGCTTGCCCAAGAGTGGCCGCAGTGGCGCGGCGTGAATCGCGATGGAAAGGTCACTGGGTTCAGGGCGCCACCGACTTGGCCAACGAACCTCACCTGGAGATGGCAAGTGACTGTCGGCAAGGGTGACGCGTCGCCCATTCTCGCCGGAGGGAAGCTATACGCCTTTGGCCGGCAGGAGGCAGATGAAGTTGTGCTGTGCCTCGACGCTGCCAGCGGCAAAACGATCTGGGAGGCGAAGTATCCGGCGGGTCGTGTGGTCACCGGCCCGGCTGTCGGGCATCCGGGCCCGCGGAGTACGCCTGTGGCTGCTGAGGGGAAGGTCTGCACGCTCGGGGTGGGTGGCATTCTATCCTGCTTCGATGCCGCCACGGGCACGGTCCTCTGGCGCAAACAGTCCACCAACGACTATCTCGGCGCCTCGACCAAGTCTGATTCCTCGATGTCGCCCATGGTCGTGGACGGATGCTGCATTGTCCATGTCGGTGGCGGGACCAATGGAGCCATCATTGCGTTCGAGTTGGCCGACGGCCAGCCCAGGTGGAAACGGGACGGCGATGGCCCGGCGAACTCCTCTCCCGTGCTCATGACCGTCGGCGGCAAGCCGCAAGTCGTTACCTTTACGGCCAAGAAGCTGGTCGGTCTGGACGTGACCGATGGCAAGCTGCTGTGGGAAGCGCCCTTTGAGGCCGTTCAGGGGAACAACACCACGCCTGTTGTCGAAGGCTCGACGGTTTTTTGCACTGGCCAGGGCAGAGGGTTGTGCGCCGTGAAAATCGAGCCGCAGGGCGAGGGCTTCACCGCGACGCCGCTGTGGACGAACAAGCAAGCCGGCGCGCGGTTCACGACCCCGGTCCTCAAGGACGGCCTGCTCTACGGCTACAACGGCAGCTTCTTCTGCGCCAGCGCCCAGACTGGCGCGACGCTCTGGACGGACGCCGCGAAGCGGGGCCAGAGTGCTGCGATGCTGGATGCCGGGTCGGTGATCCTGGCGCTGACCCTCAACGGCGAGTTGGCTGCCTTCAAGCCCAGCAACACTGAATACACCGAGCTGGCGCGAATCAAGGTCGCCAGCTCCGAGACCTGGGCGCACCCGGTCGTCGCGGGCAACAGGATTTTCGTCAAGGACAGCGAGACGGTGAGTTTGTGGACCATCGAGTAGCCCCTGACCAACAAGACACATACAGAAAAGATCACAGGATCCAATACCCATAAACCTATGAACCTCCTTGAATCTATGAACACCCGACCCTGCCTGTTACTCGCGCTTGGTTTTTTGCTGCCGTTCGCGGCCGCCCGCGGTTCCGCGCAATACCAATATCCGTTTCAAAACCCCGACCTGCCCCTTGAGGAGCGTGTCAACAACATTGTCTCCCTGATGACGCTGGACGAGAAGGTGGCGTTACTGTCGCAGCGGCCGGGGGTGCCCCGGTTGGGGATTCGGTCGATGATGCAGGTCGAAGGCCTCCACGGTGTCAGGGCGGGGGGCACCCCCACCACCACCTACCCCCAGTCCATCGGCCTGGGCGAGACTTGGGATAGCGACATCCTCCATCAGGTCGGCGCCACCGAGGGGTATGAGGCCCGCTACGTCTTCCAGAACACCAATTATAACCGGGGCGCCCTGGTCATCAGGGCGCCCAACGCCGACCTGGGCCGGGACATCCGCTGGGGCCGCAACGAGGAGTGCTACGGGGAGGACCCGTTCCTCAATGGGAGTCTGGTGGTCGCCTTCATCAAGGGCATGCAAGGGGACGACCCCAAATATTGGCAAGCCGCCGCCCTCCTCAAGCACTTCCTGGCCAATAGCAACGAGAAAGGCCGCGCCGGCTCCTCCTCCGATTTCGATGAGCGGCTCTTTTATGAGTACTATTCCGTCCCCTTCCGCATGGGCTGGGTCGAGGGTGGGGCACGCTGCTTCATGGCCGCGTACAACGCCTGGAACAAGATTCCCATGACCGCGCATCCGGTCATCCAGGACGTGGTCGTCAAGAACTGGGGCGTGGACGGCGTCATCTGCACGGACGCCGGTTCGCTGGGCAATATGGTCCGAGCCCACCGCTACTACGCGGAGCTCGCACACGGGGCTGCCGGGGCGATCAAGGCCGGCATGAACCAGTTTCTGGATAGATACGAAGCTCCCACCCGGGACGCGCTGAACCAGAATCTGCTGACCGAGGCCGACCTCGACAAAGTCATCAAAGGCACGTTCCGGGTCTGGGCCCGTCTGGGCTTCCTGGACCCGCCCGACCGCAACCCCTACGCCAGGATCGGCGCCGAGAACACCGCTCCCTGGACTACGCAGAAGAGCAAGGATTCCGTCCGTCTTGCCACGCAGAAATCAATCGTCCTGCTGAAGAACACCAACCATCTCCTGCCGCTGGACAGGACCGTCTTGAAATCCGTCGCCGTCATAGGTCCGCGCGGCGACGAGGTCGTTCGCGACTGGTATGGCAGCACGCCCGCATATACTGTCACCCCGCTCGCGGGCATCAAGAACAAGCTCGGCGGCGCCGTCGATGTCCAATACGCCTCCGGCCAGGATGTTGAGGCCGCCGTCGCGCTGGCCAAGTCCTCGGACGCCGCCATCCTCTGCGTGGGCAACAGCCCGAACCCTGATAACAAGTGGATGAAGGTGAATGATGACAGCGAGGGCCGTGAAGCCATAGATCGACAGAACATTACCCTCGGTAGTGGGCAGGAGGAACTTGTCAAGCAAGTCTTCGCGGCCAATCCCAAGACTGTGGTCGTTCTCGTATCCAGTTTCCCCTACGCCATCAACTGGACCCAGGAGAATATCCCGGCCATCCTCCACCTCGCCCACAGCAGCCAGGAGGAAGGCAATGCCCTGGCCGATGTCCTGTTCGGCGACTACAACCCTGCCGGCCGCGTTTGCCAGACCTGGCCCAAGTCGCTGGATCAGATTCCGACCATGATGGATTACGACATCCGTCACGGCCGGACCTACATGTATTTCAAAGGCCAACCGCTGTATCCGTTCGGCTACGGCTTGAGCTACACGACCTTCAATTACTCGAACCTCAAGACCAGCGCCGAGACACTGAGCAAGGATGGCACGGTCACAGTCAGAATTGACGTGCAAAACAGCGGAAAGGTCGCCGGCGAAGAAGTCGTGCAACTATACGTGAAGCATCTGCAGTCCAAGGTCGAACGGCCGCTGAAGGAACTGCGCGGCTTTCGGCGCGTCGCGCTTCAGCCGGGCCAGACCAGGACGGTGGAATTGCCATTACCCGCGAAGTCGCTCGCGTACTGGGATGCCAGCCGGCAAGCGTTCGTCGTCGAGCCGGACACGGTCGAAATCAGCGTCGGCGGATCCTCCGCCGACGAGAAGCTCAAGACGAGAGTGACGGTTCAGTAGCGCATCTACGTCACCAGCTTGCACATCAAAGGCTAAATCGAAAGGTGCTCACATGAAGAATACGAATCGAAATACTGTTTTAGTTTTGAGCTGTTTGGCCCTCACTATCGCCGCCTTATCCGTCTCGGTCTCCGTCTTCGCCGCCCCGGTCCCCGTCGCCGGCGATGCGCCCGTCCCCGGCGATCGCCTGCGCCCGGGCAATCCCGCCGTCTTCCCCATGACCGCCACCTGGCGCTTCAAGCTCGAACACGGCACCAGCCCTGCCTTAGATGGCCTGCTGCCTGTTTCCACCAACTGCAGTCGGCTGAAGATCCCGGCTATCATCACCGAGCAACCGCACATTTTCTGCGTGCGCGCGGCGATAGACTACGATTACGGTATCCTGGATTTCTGGGGCAATGGGCTTCTCAACACCTGGGATATCATCTGGCCGGCCGACGGCATCACGGGCTCGTGGATCCGGACCGGACAACCCCGTTGGCGGCGCTTTCCGTCTCCGTGTAGCAGCGAACAAACCATAACCGAAGAACCCATATGAAACAACGCCTGCATTCCGCGGCTGCCGCCTTCGTTGGCTTCGTGTTGACGACAACGAGCGCGCAGTCTCAACCTGCAACCACCATTCCTCAACTGAGGAAGCAAGGCACTGCCACGCAATTGATCGTGGACGGCAAACCGTTCCTCGCCCTTGCGGCGGAACTGAACAACTCCAGCGCCTCGAGTCTCTCGTACATGAAGCCGCTCTGGCCCCGGCTGGTGGCCAGCCATATCAACACCGTGCTCGCGACGGTGAGTTGGGAATTGATCGAACCGGAGGAGGGCCAGTTCGACTTCAAGGTCGTGGACGATTTGATCCAGGAAGCGCGGGCCAACAGTCTCCACCTGGTTTTCCTGTGGTTTGGCAGTTGGAAAAACGGGAAGTCCACCTATCAGCCGCTCTGGGTCAAGACCAACCAGGCGCGCTTTCCTCTCATCCAGAATGAGCAAGGCAAGGGCCTGCCCACGATGACCACCTTGAGCGACGCCAACCGCGATGCCGACGCCCGCGCTTTCGCCGCCCTCATGCGGCATCTGCGCGAAGTGGACGGCAAGAAGCACACCGTCCTCATGATGCAGGTGGAAAACGAATGCGGGGTCCTGGATACGCCGCGCGATTACTGTCCGGCGGCGAACGCTGCTTTTGCGGGGCCGACGCCGAAGGAATTGATGAGTTACCTCGAGGCCCACAAGGCCACGCTGGCTCCCCAGCTCCGCGAAGCCTGGGAGAAAAACGGTTTCAAGACCGTGGGCGCCTGGGAGGAAGTGTTCGGCAAGAGCACGGTGAACAAGGAGGACTGGAAGGCGTTCTCGTATTACACTGAGGAACTCTTCATGGCGTGGAATTACGCGCGTTACGTCGGTCACGTCGCTGCGGCGGGCAAGGCGGAATATCCATTGCCAATGTATGTCAATGCGTGGCTGAAGCAGCAGAACTACGGCTTGCCTGGAATGTACCCGAGCGGCGGCCCGCTGCCGCACGTCATGGACATTTGGCGCGCCGGCGCCCCCGCGATAGACATTCTTTCGCCGGATATTTATGCGCCGAACTTCACCGAGTGGTGCGAATGGTACACCCAATCTTCCAACCCGCTGTTCATCCCCGAGTCTCGCGGCGACGCGGGCGGCGTCGCCAACGCGATCTGGGCCTTCGGCAAACACGACGCCATCGGCTACTCGCCGTTCGGGATCGACCGCACGGCGGCCGCCGACACCGAACTGGCCCGCGCTTATGATGTCCTCTCGCAAGTGGCGCCGCTGATTCTGGAGAACCAGGGCAAGGGCACGATGACCGCGCTCCTGCCGGAAAGCGGGGCCTCGCCCCGGAAAGCACGGCTGGGAAACTACAACCTCGAGGTCCGGTTCTCGTCCCGCTCCTTCGGCCCGCCCACCGGCAGCAACGCCCCTCCGGACCGTGTGGCGGGCTTGTTCATTTCAACAGGTCCTGATGACTACGTGATCGTGGGGCGCGCCATGAACGTCTATTTCACGGCGGCCGACAATCCATCCGATAGCGTGGGACTGGGCACAGTCGAGGAAGGTGTTTATGAAAATGGCCGTTGGCTTCCCGGCCGCCGGTTGAACGGCGACGAAACGCCGGAGTGGAAGGCGCTTCGATTCCGCCCCGACAATTACAGTATCCAGCGCGTCAAGTTGTACCGCTACCGATGAGGCTTCTCCCATGAAACCACGATTGCAGGACCAAAACAACCCGGTTCGCTACCGCGACATCCGGGTTTGTGCTTTGAGCGAGCAAGACAAATCCTGACCATCTGGGCCACCCATGAACAACCGGCCCAAAGCTCCGCAAACCGGCAAGAAACGCGGGCGGCTCCTGGCGACAGGATTCCTGCCTGTCATCTATTCCACGTCTTCGGCGCCGGCTGCAGTAATCCTCACAGATGACAACCGATACGTCGTCACATCTTCTCACGATCTGCTCCCCATCATACTCCTTCTCGCGTTGCTGCTCACGCTTGCGGCGGTATTCTGGATAATCCAAGGCCTCTGGTTTCGTAAACGCGCGCGCCATAATAGCAAAACCACTTCTTCTGTTGCGGCAGAACGCCAGCCCACAGCCAATCGAAAATCGTGTCATGAAACTCAACCTAAAAGACCTCATTAAACCATTGTGTCTGCTCCCGGTCCTGACTGCCGGACTTAAGCCTGGATTGTTAGCACGTCGGATTGGATTGCTTTTGATGCTCTTGCCAGCGGCAACCTTCGCCGCGGTCACCCCTTATCCCCCTTACCCGGGCGCAGTGCCGAGCCAGGCATATAAGGTGACAGTCAACGGTGAGCCTGTGTTTGTGCATAATTTTCTCACTTACGACCAGTTCAACTGGATGGATTATGCCAGTTTCGCCATGACCGGAAAGGCCCACGTTACGGTCACCCTGCTCGTCAGCGAGAGGAAGGTGCTCACCTGCCACATCAGGCCGCTCGCCTACGGCATCCAGCCGCAGATCAGCGGTAATACGGTCAGTTTCGACCTGGATCGGCCACGTTATCTGGTCTTGTTTTTCAACGATGAACCAGCCTTCAACAACACCGGGTTGATGCTGTTTGCCGAACCGCCTGAGCAGAATCCTCCCAGACTCGGCGATGCGAACGTGGTCAACATCCAGGACTACAAAGTGGACAGCACAGGTAAGACCCTCGAAACCACGAACATTAATCGGGCCATCAGCGACGTCTCCGCCAGGCCCGGGGGCGGCGTGCTCTTCTTTCCCCCCGGCGTTTACCTGACGGGCGCCGTGTTGATGAAGAGCGACGTGACGCTCTACGTCGACGCGGGCGCGCTGATTCGGGGCTCCCGCAAGGCTGCGGATTACCCCTCGGCTTCTTCGGCTGCCGGAGGAAGGCCCTCCAGAGCTTTTTTCATCTTTAACAATGTCGAGAATGCCGGCCTGAGGGGGCGGGGCGCCATCGACATGGAGGGCTACCCGTGGTTGTGGCACGACTTCCAGCCCGACACCGGTGACGGACGCGCCAGAGACACCGGTGGAAAAGTCAACGATCCTCGAAATGGAATCAGGGGCTACGTGGTCAACAACAGCCGCAACATTTCCTTCCAGGACCTGTTGCTCCTCCGGTCTGCCTATTGGACTGTGACCGTCAGCGGCAGCGAGCATTTCTCCACCCACCACATCAAGATCGTCAACCGCAAGCAGCAGTACCATGACGATGCTTATGACTTCACCGCCGGCAGCAGTCATATCCTAATCGAAGACGGGTTCGCCATGACCATGGACGATACTTGGGCCTTTTACGGCGGCGGCGGGGGCAGGGGCATCGAGGATTTTGTCGTGAAGGGATTTGTCAATTATGGCTATACTTGCTCTCTGGCCCTCGGTTATGGCGGTGCCCCGCCCGTCAAGCACCTGCGCATCGAAGACGCGCATTTCGTGGCCAATCACAATAAGTTTGCCATCTGGATCCAATTGACGCCCGCGTATTTTACCGGGCGGGGGTATTCCGCGGGCACGCGGCCCAGCAGAAATGCGGCTTTGGACGATTTCCGCTTTGTCAACTGCTCGTTCGAGAATGATGGCGGGGCTGTCTATATCGACGGTGGCAACCTGCCCTTGACAAACTTTGTTTTTGAGAACTGCACTTTTCATAAGCCGAGCAAGCCCGGGCTGATTATGGGGCAGCAGGTCGCTCCGGTCCTGTTCAAGAACGTCAAGGTTAATGGCGCAGTCATCCAGAATGCCGAACAGTTGAAGGGGGCTGGTTTCGATCTCTCCGTCCCCGCGAAATTCGAACCGTAAGGCCAACATGAAAAGGACATTTTTCGGGAACCCTCACGGGGCTCGTCAGCTCAGGCTCTTGCTCCTGGCGTGCGCCATCTCCTTAACGGCGGAGGCCCAGTCGCCACCGCTCGTGGATTCGCCCGAGGTCCAGCCCGACCGGCGGGTCACGTTCCGGTTTCGTGCCCCTAACGCAAAGAAGGTGGCGCTGCAATCGGAATTTGCCTGGTCCACTCCGATGAAGAAGGACCGTGATGGAGTCTGGAGCGCCACGGTCGGCCCATTGGAGCCGGACCTTTACGCCTACTGGTTCACCGTGGACGACGGTCTCCCGGTGCTGGACCCGGCCAACTGCTGGGTGAGGCCGAATCTGCAATCCCTCTGGAGCCTCGTGCAAGTGCCCGGCCCCGTCCCTTTGCCCTGGGATGTCCAGGACGTGCCGCACGGGATCGTGCATCGGCACCGTTACCACTCGAAAATCATCGGAGACGATCGCGATTTTTACGTCTACACACCTCCCGGCTATGACCCGGCGGGGCAAGTTCGTTACCCGGTGCTTTACCTGTTGCATGGATTCGGAGACGAAGCGATCTCCTGGTCCTCAGTGGGACGTGCCGATATGATCCTCGACAATTTGATCGCCCAGGGCAAGGCCAAGCCGATGATCCTGGTGATGCCTCTGGGTTACGGCCGTCCGCCGAAAGAAGCGGTGGGATGGGCGAACCGGCACCGGACGGACGCGGAGATTTGGCGTCGCGGCAAAGGCAGCAAGGAAGACCTCGAACTCTGGCTGCGGTTCATCACCGGCTTTCGAGAGGCCCTCCTGGCCGAGGTCATGCCGCAGGTCGAGCAGTGCTACCGGGTCGATGCTTCCCGCGAATCCCAGGCCATCGCGGGCCTTTCCATGGGAGGGACGCAGGCGCTTTACACGGGGTTGAACCGGCCGGACCGCTTCGCCTGGGTCGGCGCCTTCAGCAGCGGCACTCCGCCAAAAGCCGATGGCAGCTTTGGCGTGGATTTCCCCGGGTTGGATACAAAAGGTAATCCTCCATGGCGCTTGGTCTGGCTGGGATGCGGCAAAGACGACTTCGTGCTGCGGCAGAGTCAGCAGTTGGATGAACTGCTGCGGTCCAAGGGCGTCCCGCACATTTACAAGGAAACCGCGGGGAATCACACCTTCCTGGTTTGGCGGCGCTACCTTGCCGAATTCGCTTCGCTGCTGTTCCGGCAGGATTGAGTTAGAAATTGCCTGAGAGGTCCGTCATAGCAATCAACAAGATGCCCCCGCCACATTCGAGCCGTAAGCCAGACATGATAATCAACCAATGATGCTACAATGAAAACACATTTCCTCACCATCTGCCTTGCCCTGGCCGCCGCGCAGACGGCGTCCTCAGGGAGCGCGCTAGCGGCGGCCGGCGGCTACAGCAACCTCAGCATCGCCGTCTATTTTCGCTACCAGGAGGTGCAATCCACCCCAAGCAACCTGACGCCGTTCTCCAATTCGTGGGCGAACGTGGAGAAGCAAGTGAAGGTGGACAAGGTCTATCTGGAAACCACCCGCAACGGGCAACTCGCCACGGAAGCCGCCGTGACCGCCATGAAGAAGTTCTTTGAGGACCGGGGCATCAAGGCCTCGGGGGGCCTGGGCCTGACCGTGCAGGAGAGCGCCGGGTTCCAGTCCTACTGTTACAGCACGCCCGCCGACCGGGAAAAGGTCAAGGCGATGGCCGAGTTCACAGCCCGGCATTTCGACGAGATCATTCTGGACGACTTTTACTTTTCGAACTGCAAGTGTGACCGGTGCATCGCCGCCAAAGGCGACAAGAGCTGGACGCAGTTCCGCACCGAGCAGATGGACCAGGTCTCGAAGGAACTGATCATCGGCCCCGCCAAGGCGGTCAACCCCAAGGTCAGAATCATCATCAAGTATCCGAACTGGTACGAGAGCTTCCAGGGTCTGGGCTACGACCTGGCGGTTGAGCCGAAGCTGTTCGATGCCATCTACACCGGCACGGAGACGCGCGACGCTAATTCCGGCCAGCGCCTCCAGTCCTACCAGAGCTATCTCCAGACGCAGTATTTCAACAACATCAAGCCCGGCGGCAACCAGGGCGGCTGGATTGACGGCGGTCGGGATGCCGAACGTTATGCGGAACAAATGTGGGACACTTTCTTCGCGAAGGTTCCCGAAATCACGCTCTTCAACTCCATGCAAATTACGGCTGGCCTGAACGCCGGCAATCAGGGCGGCGCTCCAGATACGAACGCCAGCCTGAACATCGCCAATCTCATGGCCCCCCTCCCGCAGCCCGACGGCTCAACCTACACGCCCAACATGGTCGCTCGAATCGCCGGCTACTCCGCCGAGTTGCTCGACCGCTTCCTGGGCAAACTCGGCCAGCCCATCGGCGTCGCCACCTACAAACCCTGCAACTCGGTTGGCGAAGCGTATCTTCCCGACTACCTGGGTATGATCGGTGTTCCCATTGATCTCGTTCCCGAATTCCCCACCAACGCTCCCACCATCTTCCTCACGGCCGCGTCCAGGCTCGACCGGGACCTCGTCGCCAAGACCAAGCAGTTTGTGCAAGCCGGCGGCCGAGTCATCGTCACCACGGGTCTAATTGAGGCATTGGGCGAAAAAGCTTTTCAAGACATCGCCGAAATCCAAGTCACCGGCCGCCGCGTCATGGCCACGCGCTTCGCCGGTGGCCGCGGCGGCGGAGCGGCTGCGGCTTCCGAAGCCGACTTGAACATCCTCCTTCCTCAAATCCGCCGCTTCGAGAATGACAACCGGCTTTCCATCAACTTCAACACCGCCCTCTCCGGCTATCCCCTGGCCGTCTCGGCCGTTTACGGCCAAGGCACGTTCTGTGTGTTGGCCATTCCCGATGATTTCGCCGATCTCTACCGCCTGCCCCAGAGCGTCCTCAATCAGATCCGCGCGCTTTTGGGCCGGGACGTG
>JBEKRX010000076.1:0-30089 GCA_049518415.1 Verrucomicrobiota bacterium | reverse complement strand
TATGAACTGGAAGGCAACGCAAGCGCTCCCGGAACTCGCCGCGCGTTGGATTGACTGGCTTTAAAAGGCCAGGAGGGCTGCTCCGTTGGGCTGCAGTTGGAGAGAAAAACTCTGGGCCTTCGAAGCCAGCACCCGGCCTTCCAGCAGATCAAGAACGCGGCCAGGGCGCCGGAGCTGAATCGTGCGCTGTCCACCTGTGGGTGAGTAAATCGCGAGAAATCGCCGGCTCGCATACACTACATCATTCGCGTCGGTGTAGATGTGACAGCCAGCAGCCCGGGCAATGTTTCGCAGCAGCGCCGCGGGCAGGATCGGCGCGCTCGAATAGACCGAGGTCCAGCGGGATAGACGCTTCACCAGCAGCCCGGGCCGGTCGTGCCCAGCCAGCCTCCCCAGCACGGTGGCCTCGGAATCGTCGCCGTAAAACTGCGGCGCGATCTTCAAGCCAGGCAGCGGCGGCAGGTTCGGGTCCGACAGGTCCTTAAGGTAGATTTGGTGGTCGAAGTAGCGCCGAATAGCCTCCACATTCACATCGGTCCCGTAAGCCATGCCTCCAGGCAGCGAACGCGTGTACGGATGAGCAAAATTCGTTATTTTGACGCAGAGTTCACCGGTCTGATCCCTTTCGGCCAGGCGTATGCCCGTGAGCCGGCAGATGTTTTCCACCGAAAGGTTTTGGTCGATATAGCCCGGCGCGTAAACCCAAAGCGCCGTCGCGCCGTTCTGGCTGAGCCGCGCTTGCACGCGCTCACGTTGATGGCTCGTGACTCGAAACGTGTTCAAAAAAAGGTAGAACTTGAACGGGGGCGTCCGCCCGGCCACCAGGTCTGCCAGCCGTACCGTCTCGAAGGGCGCGCCGAGGTAAACCAGCTCATACGACTTCTGCACGTTCAACAGGGCCGTCAGCAAAGGCTCGCCGTCGGCAACGTAGGTAAAGCTCGGCTCGTCCAGCACGGCCGCAATTTGGGTTTCGGCCCTCTTGTCTGCCTCCAAGTACTCCCGGTCGATGGCGAGCAACCTGACGAGCAGGTCAATGATGGCAGGGTCGTGGTACATCCCGCCCAGCAGTTCCATGAACCAAGTGCCAAAGCCGCCCGTGAACGCATACGCGAAGTCGCGGACCAGCAGGCCCTTGGTCTCGGCGAAATCCACTGGGTTGCGGAGCGAGTTGCCCCAACGCCATTGCCGCTGGTGCAGGTGGGTTTCGGTGTCGGCCTCGTTGAAATAGAGCTTGGCGTAGCGAGCAACGGTCTCGGGCAAGCCTTGCGCATTGTTCGCGCCCCCAACACTGCGGTTGTCATAAGTGTAGGGGCCGGCAACAAAGTCGATATCCCGGCAATCGAGGATTCTTTGCAGGCCGAGGTGCCCGCTGTGATTCATGCTCAGATGCTGATAATTGGTCCAAAGATAGCCGTAGAACACGCCGACGATCTTGCGGCGGTGGACCGCTTCCTTGGCCGCCCGGACTTGCTCGAGCAGCACGTCGGAAATGAGGTCGTTGTAAAACGCGAAATAGTCCGGCACCTGGGAGCTCACTTTCGGATCGAAGAAAATGCCGTGTGGCGGCCGCTTGCGGGCTTCCTCCGATGGCGCCGCGGCGGTTTGGTAGTTCACTTTGGAGTCGCCCCAGGCCTGCCGCAGCAGCGTCACGTTGTTTGCGTATTTCTTTCGCAGCCATTGGCGAAAGGCCTCCTGCGCAGGAGCGCTGTAGTCCTCGACCCCGAACTTTTTCGGCGGCGGCTCGCCCGGATTGACCTCCCAGTAAGCATTCCACGACAACCACTCGCCGTACACGCCGTTGCAGACGAAGTAGCCGAGCACACGGTGCCCGTACTTTTCCTCGAGGTGGCGCACAAAGCTGCGGATGGCGGGCAAGGCCAGTTTGCGATACTTCGGCGAGGCAAATGACGGATGCCATTTTTGTTTGAACTGAGCCGGACTGCCGTCTGCCCTTCGGCTGATGTCGTTCGGGAATTCTTCGCCCCACCAGTCGCCAGGAACGACTTCCATGCGCGGGAGAATCAGGATCTTGTCGGATTGGCCAAGGCATTCTTCCATGCGGGTGTCGGTGCCGGTGTAGTCGTACGACTCGGGACCAGTCCAGCCGAAGGGCACGCCCATATCGATAATCGTGAAGCCCGCCTGTAGCAGGTCAGGAAGATCCTAGAAGCGCCCAGGACTTGCCCGGGTAATGCAGTCAGTGTGGCCGCGGTTGCCGCCGCGCTGGTGAGGAAGTCCCGGCGGGACATCACGCCAATTGCCCGCTCGCTTGATTCTCCAGCTTTCTGCATAGCACCATTCCTCAACTCGCTTTGGGAACCGATTCCGCCTGAGGCAGAAGCGCTCCACAGCGCTGCACCCCCGCCTTTGGGGTCCGCGTCTGGAAGAACAGCTTAGGGGCCTAGCCCTCCAAGCGCAATCCAAACCCCTGTCGTTGGGAAAAACTTCATCGAGGATAAAAACACTGGGTTTCCAAGGAGTTTTCCTGAATCCTCTCCCACATGACTCGTTGGCTGACAGTTGTTCTCCGTCTTGCCGTAGCCGGGCTGAAATCCCGGCGGAACCTGCTCCTCGAAAACCTGGCTCTGCGCCACCAACTGCTCGTCCTGGGCCGCGGTTCCAGCCGGCCACGTCTAAGGCCACTGGATCGAGCCCTGTGGGCTTGGCTCTCGTCCCTCTCGGCGATGTGGTCATCAACAGCTTGCCCGGGACCATGCCGCGCTTCGTCCACCTGGAAGTTGAACTCTCGCAAGGCACACGACGCATGACCCGGAATGACTGGGAATTCTATGCTTATCCGCGTGTCGCGCGCCCTGCGGCTCTGCCCGGCGTTTACAGCGAAGCGGGCGAGTTGCCCGGCGCCACCGCGTTGAGCACGAACGCGCCGCTGCCGGCCGACCTCTGCATGCTTATTACGCGCGAGTTGAAGCGGACTCGCCACGCCGATCGGTTCCGACAAGGGAACTGTTCCGTGCTGCTGCTCGGCACCGGCGGCTTCAAGGAAACGCGCGCCGGTTACTTTCTCAGCCAATACGGCCCCGGCTTCGGCGGCATCATCGAAGACCATCCGGTGTTCGCGGCGATCGCCCATGGCGGACGCCTTCATCTCGGCTTGCACCAACTCATCGCCGCCGGCGGCTTGCTCGAGGCGGAGTCCATGCCCGCGGCGTTACGCGACGGCGCCGTGGTTTGGGGTTTGAAGCTCACCGCCTGGATTAGCCCGGTGAAAGACTTGAGCAAAGCGTTGCATTAGTCGGAGGTCATCACCGACAACCAAATACATCTTGTCCTCTGCAACCTTGATCTGCTAAGTAACAAACCCGAGTCGCGCTAGGTGCTGGGGCGAACCATTGACTACCTGGTGGCTGCCCGGCCCTGCGCGCTAACGAAACGATGTGTTACCGCCGAACTGACCACGTTGCTGCGATGAAAATCAATCTACGTCATAAGGGCTCCGGCAGCCTCATGCTGGCCCTTTCCCTGAACCTGTTGGCGGCGGAGGCGGCTCCGGCTGAGAATCCGCAATTGGTCCAGGAGCCGAATTTCGAACTTGCCTCGGAATGGTGGGCCGATCTTTGGAACATCTGGACTCCGGTCGGCTGGAAAGACCATCTCCACCGCTTCAATGTCCTGTGGAACGGCACCGTCCTGGCCAGGCCCAACATGAATCGCCGCTCGGGCGGCCAAGGCCTGCAACTCTCCCTCACTCCCGATTACGACGAGTGGGCACGGAATTTCAAGGCGGACAAGCTGCGGCTTGACGAGCACACGGTGCGCCAGGGCTGGAATGACGATGGGGCTCCCGTGTTCTGGTCGGAATGGTCGAAGAACGGATTGCGAATCCGCTCGGAGGTGTTCGCGCACCTCCCCGGCGGCGGCGATGTGCAGACCGGCAACGAACCTTTGTTTCTGTGGCTCCGCGTTCGGGTGCATGACCTGGACCAGGCCCGCGCGCAATCCGTTCAGGACTTCGACCTGATTCTCCAGTCGCCCCATCTCAGCACGGACATGACGATGTGGAACAACGTTCATTTTGCTTCTGACCGGGCACGCTATCCTCGCCCGCTGAGGTCCGAGGGCGGCGACTTCGATCCGGCGAAGGGGTTCCGCGTTCTCGAAGGCGACTCCCATGTGCGGTTGGCCGTGGCGCCGGGCGGTAACAGCGGAGGGTTGGGGTTCTCCACCCCAACCGACGATCAGCCGTGGTACCGACTCCAGCTGCGGCTGCCGGCTAAGAAGGGAGCGCACGTCGATGTTCTCTTGCCGATGGTATGTGCGGAACGACCGGTGTTTGATGCCGAGTTGGCGCTGGGTTATGAGGCCGCCCTGTCAGAGACGCGCCGTTATTGGCAAAAGATCACCGCCACTCTCACGCGCATCGAGGTGCCGGAAGCGGATATCAATGCCTGTATCCAGCAGAGCGTCCGGTTCAGCAACCTCCTGACTGAGAAGAATCCGGCCACGGGGAAATACTGCAAAGTCAACGGCTCCTGGACCTACGCCGACCTTTGGGCCACTCCGGGTTCCATGGATTTGGTGATGCTGCTGGACACGCTCGGTTATCACCGGACGGTGGAACGCTACCTGAATATTTTTCTCGAGGAGCAAGGCACCGTGAAAGCGCCCGGGCCCGCCTATGAGCTGCACCGAGGCTATTTCAGCACGCCGGCGCTGTATAAATCCATCGACTGGCTGTCCGATAACGGCGCCGTGCTTTACGCCATCGCCATACACGCGCTGTTGACCGGCGACCGGGATTTCATCGCGAGATCCACTGAGGGCATCATTCGTTCCTGTGAGTGGATTGCGGAGTCGCGGCGGAAGAAAAATCATGGCGGTTACGAAGGCGTTCTGCCGCCAGCCGTGGCGACGGACAATCAACGCGTCATCCAAGGGGTGTGGTCCATCGGGTGGAACTGCAAGGGGCTTTGTGCCGCCGTACGGCTCCTCCAGCAGATTAACCACCCACGGGCAGCCGAGTTTGCGCGCGAAGCGGAGGCCTACCGAGAGGATTTTGTGAAGGCCCTGCAAGACAAGCGCAGTAAGGCGCCGGTCTGGCATGACAACCAGGGCAACTCCCATGCGTTTGTGCCCACCACGCTGGCGGGAGAAGAAGAGGCCGAAACCAAACATGCGTTTTACCTCGATTGCGGCCCGCTCTTTCTGGTGTTTGCGGGTTTGCTCGAGGCTCGCGATCCGATGATGCAAGACACCTTGGCCTATTTCCGTGCGGGACCACAGCATCAGACCTATCGACACGATACCAACTGCTGGCAATTGCCGGTCCTCGAGCACGAGATGTCGAGCTGCGAACCGTGTTATTCCTGGAACGTGTTTCATACCTGGCAACTCGGCGACCGCAATCGTTTTCTCGAAGGGATGTACAGTCTCTTCGCCGGGGCAATGTCCCGGCAAACCCGCATTTCTTGCGAGACCCGAGGAGGCATCACGGGAAACGTATTTGCCTCGTCCTTGGCAATTTACCTGGCGAGGCTGGCGGTGATCGACGATCAGTTGCGTCCGGATGAAATGCATCTGCTGCGTTTGATGCCGTTGGCGTGGCTGCCGCCTGGAAAGACGGCTATCTTTCGGCGAGTGCCCACCGAGCATGGACCGGTCACGGTGGAAACCCGGCTTTCCTCGGATGGCTGTTTGCTCGACGTGGTTTACAGGCCGCAATTGCGCAGCCGGTTTTCACAGGTCTGGCTCCATATCCCGCCGGTCCAGGGTTTGAAGCTCGTGAAGGTAAACGGTAAGAAAGTATGGTCGGGCGGAGCCAGGGTGCTCGCGCTGGGAAGTGAGTCAGGGGCAAGAGCAGCATCAGGCATAAATCGATGAGCACGCGAATGGTTTTCCTCGCGCCACGCAGCGGGGGTCGGTTTGCGTATGAGGTTAGTCGTGTTGACCGGGCAAGGAGCTTCAAAAATTGGATGGGCTCGCACGCCGTGTGCGAAAGGATAAAGGCAAGTTCAACCAAAACCGCCTTTGACATCCCAGACCATGGCGAGATGCAGGCCGGCACTGCCCAGGAGCACGGTTGGCTTGTTCCAGGCGTTCCGCTCGCCTAAGGGCGATTTCTTGGGCCACTTGCCCGTCCTGCCAAACCTCACGGCCAGTAAAGGCGATAGAAGCGACTGGAATAATTCGTCCACTGCGGATCGCTGAAATAGGACGAGCCGCCTGTGAGAGTGTTGGTGCGCAGTGGAGACCATGTGGGATTGGCCAGGTTCGTGCTGGCTTCAACCACGACGACGATATTGGAGGTGCCGGTGATGTTGAACCCGAATTGATTGGTCCGAACGCCAGGGCTGGCAGAGCTGATTTGCATCTGGAGGCAATCAGTACTCAAGTTATTCAATCCCTCGTGATCGATTGTAAAAGCAACCGATTCTTGACCCTGGTTACGAGTGATCTTGATTACGAAAATTATGTCGTAATCATTTCCCGGCCAAGCAGGAACCCGTGTCGGGTCTCCGCCATATGTCTCGACCATGTCTTGTGCAAAAGTGTGGAGAAGAACATGCTCCCAAGCGATATAAATGGTTGCGTTTTGGTAGGCATCCTTCTGAAGCTCCCCCTGAAGCTCGGTGATTTGGGTGTAGCCGAACTGCGTATTGACTGGGAGGCCGCAATAAATAGCGGTGGGCTCAATCGTCGTCAGTGGACGAACATAATAGTATGCACCCGCATACTCGGTTATCGTTTGGGTGGGATCTGGTGCAAACAGAAACTGCGGTGTGCCATATTTCGCAAGCAACACTTTGGGCAAGGCTAGGGCGCGATTGAGACCTTGGCAAGTCAGTTGTCCAAGCCCAGTGGCTGGTTTTTCACCATGCCGAATACAGATCAGTGTTTCCACAGCCGGAGGGACCGGATTTGTTTGTCCGTAGACACGAACGGAAAGCGCAAACCCGATATAAAGCATTATGAGGAGTATTTTCATAATTCTTCCTTATTGTGACAAACATGTAAAGATGGTCAGGCCGCATTCGACTGTGATTCGGCGCACCGCCTTCGCATCCCACGCCACGTCCGACGGTTCCTGCTCCTCGTTGATGAGTCGGTTAATGGCTTGCATGGCTTTCGCTTGAGCCTCCCACGGAAATGCCGCCACGTCAAGCGTCAACCCTGCGCCTTTCACCTTTCCGTTTCTCAATGGCCTGGGTCACTTCCTGCCGAATGTGAAGCTGGAAGAACTGGAAACCGAATTCTGGGCCGCCAAAGAGGGGTTCCTGAAGAAGTATTCCTCGCTGCGTCAAAGTGCATCGAAGGAATGGCGAACGATGGCTGAGAAGCTGGCGAAAGACCCGGACCAGCTCGTCGCCCAAATCGAAGCCTCATTCCCCTTCCCGAACCAAATGGACGGGTATTACGGCTTCGACATCCAGCTCTTCCAAATCGCCCTGCCTGAACACATGGCGGCGGAACTGGTCTCGGCTTCCCAGCAGCAGGCCATCATTGAAGCCCGACAAAAGGCAGCCCAGGAAGCCGGTCAGAAAATCCGCAATGACGTGGAATCGTTTGTGGCGGATTGCGTGGCGTCGTTGAGGGAGCAAACGGCCCAGCTCTGCGAGGACCTCTGGAGCAGCATCAATGGCTCAGAAACCGGGATCCACCAGAGAGCGCTCAATCGGCTCGTCAGGTTCATCGACCAGTTCAAATCCATGAACTTCGTTAACGATACGGTCATGGAACAGCAGTTGGAGAACGTGAAGAAGGAACTGCTGTCGAAAACGGCTGAGGAATATCGAGATTCTGTAGTTGCCAGGGCTCGATTGAAAAGCGGCCTGTCACAACTAGCAAATCAGGCCAGGAATCTTGCTCACCGGGACGCCACGGAACTGGTCAATCGGTTTGGGGAGTTGGGCCGGAGGAAATTCAACCTGGCGGCGTGAACAAACCAACAACAATCAAGGGGATGGGCACTGGGTCGGGCTGTCAAAGGCTCGGCCTGGTTCCTGTCCCCATTTCTTCCATCACCGTGAGGACAGGGGGCGTTTAGCTATTTGATTCCTGCACTGGCCGCAGCTTGAGGGTCAATCTTCTTCAGGGCATTCGTAGCGGCGTTGCGGACAAGTCGATCTGGGTCGCTGAGCAACCGAACCAATGGCGGAACCGCTTGTCGGGCTTCCGCTCCAAATAGTCCAAGACCTTGGGCTGCGAACCTCCGAACGGAATGGTTGGTATCACTCAAGGACTTTGACAATGCGGGCACGACCAGTGTGGGTTCGACCTGAACTCGCGAGAGTGCCACAACCGCAGCAATCCTCTCTAATTCGTTGGAATTTACTGCTTCACCGCCCGATAGAAGCGCGCGTTCCGGCCCGGCGCGTCCAGGTCCGTCCACTGGAGTTTGCCCGTCAGGTTGGTCACCGTGGCCAGCGGTGTCCAGGCCGCCAGGTCGGACGAGCCTTCCACGCGGTAAGCCATCTCTTTCCAGCATTGGATGTGCAGCTCCCCCAGGCTTGGCATGGAGAGCCTCGCCGGCTGGGTCACCGTCATATACTGTTTGGCCGGTACGTTGTACAACTCCTGCACACTGCCCGAGCTCCATTCAATGCGGAGCACGTCCACATTCGTGGCATCCCCCAGGCCGAAGTGGGCGACAAAGCTCTGGCCGCCCCAGCAAGTGCCCCCGGCGTCGATCAGCCGGACCACCTGTTCCGGGACCTGGGGGCAGAGCGGCCGGTTGCCGAACGCTTCCCGGACAATATCCTTCAGCCGCACGGAAACGTGTTTGACCAACTGAGGGCGCTCAGGATCACACCCTCGCCGATCGGTCACCTGGTGTTCACTCATCTGCACGCCGATCATCACGGGATGGACGACGCGAAAAACAGCGGCGCGGCCGAGAGTTTTACCAACGCGATGCTGCACGTATCCGCCACCGGGTGGCGCGACAACCTGGCCCGGTGGAAGGACGGCCGGTGGAACAGTTATGTAGACTACGCTTTTAGTGATTTGCTGGCGCAGGCCCGCCAGGTGGGGCGGGTGCGCTTGGAGGATAACGCCACGATCTTTCCCGGGATACGGACGCTTTGCCTGGGGGGGCATTCGATCTGCAGCCAGGCCGTGCTGCTAGACACCGCGGCGGGATTGGTGATTATCGCGAGCGATGAAGTCTATCTCTATCGGTTGCTGGAGGAGGATATCTTGCCGCAAATCCGCACCTCGGAGGAACAATACCGGGCGGCTTTGGACCGGTTGGTGCGACTGGCCCTAGCCGAACGCGGGATCGTGATTGCCTCGCACGATCCGATGGTATGGGAGACGTATCAGCGAGCCGGGTCGGCTTGGCTGCAAGCGATAAAACCCGTCTCGGATCGTGTCGTTCAGAGCTATGCTCAGCGGCGTTTTGGTCGATGATTCAGAATCAGAGATCCATGCGCTCTGGCGATTGGAGGGTGATCCGCACACGCACGGGAGCCTTGAGCGGCTCGCGCGAGCCGAATCTGGCGGAATATTCGCCGGGGAGCAAAGTGATGGTGGGGGCGATGGCGGCTCGGTTGGGGTTCTGCTCTGGACTGTAGCGGGTGACGGGTTCACCGGGCCAGAAAAAGAGGAATTGGCCTTGGGTCAATTTACCCTGCCAGCCGAGGCGGTGGCCGGCGAGTTCGATGCAGGGGTCAATGATTTCTGTGCCGGAAGGGGCGTAGAGTTGGACGCCGATGCGGGCCGGGGCATCTTTGACGTGGACGCGCCAAGTGGCGGAGTTGGTTTGGGCGGGGTTGATTTCGTGCCAGGGTTCGTAGATGACGCGTTGGAAATAGGGTCTGCCGTTGTCTTCGAGCAGGCGGTACTCGCGGCGCTTTTCCACCAGGGCAGCTTGGGCTTCGCCGGGCTTGATGGCGGTGAGGGCGGGAGCGATGCGCAGGCGGGCTTTGACGGACTCGGGGACATGGCCGGAGAGGCGCAATTGCTCGTAGCGGGCGATGAGGTCGAGGATTGCGCCGGTAAAGGGATGGGCCGCGGCGGCTTTGCAGGAGACCTGGAAGGACATGGAGGAGTCGTAGCCGAGAGTCGCGCCCAGGACATACTCGAACATGTCGGGAGTGGCGGTGGGGTCATAGCCGTAATACCAGCCGATGTCCAGGGGCATCCAGTCGCGCGCGAAGGAGTTAAACCAGCCCGAGCGCTGGTCGAGGTAGCCTTTGAGGTCGCCGTGGCCGTCGGCGGAGGCGCTGCGGGCCAGCAGGTGCCAGGAGTAATGGCTAAAGCTGCTGGCCTGGAGGAGAGTGTTTTTGTTGGTGAGCCTGTCGTAGAAGGCCTGGTGGAGGCGGGCGTTGTAGAACCAGTGCTCGCCTTGCAGGCGCTCCGAGCCGTCAAAGTAAACCATGTCGATGCCGCAGGTGTTGGCGACGCGGGCGAAATGGGTGGCCACTTCGTCGAGAAGTGAGGTGTCCATGTCGAACATGTGGTAACCGTAAGCGCGGACGAGATGGCGAACGGTCTCGCCTTGCGGGTGCGGGGCAGGATGCGTGCCGAGGTACCCGCGAGTGCATTCGCGGAAGCCAAACGGCGGCTGGAGCGAGGGGGACTTGTACTGGATCAACTCGTCGCCCAGTTGGAGCACGGTCCCTTGACCCTCGTAGCCGCCGTCTTCGGCGGGAAAGTTGGTCGGCGCGGAGGCCAGGGGCAGGAAATGGGTAGCGGCGTTTACGCCTGCTGAGAGCGTGGCGGCGGCGCCCTTGACCAGGCGCGAGTCCGGTACGGGCGTGAGGTACGGATCGGGCGGATAAATGGATGGACCCAGAAAATGCAGGCCCACGCGGAAGCCGGCGTCCTGGAAGCGGCTGATGGTCCGTTTTAAACCTTCCAAAGCCTCCGGGAACCGGTCCCGGTCGATGTCGTAATGCCCGGTGCCGCGGGCCCAGGATTCCTGGCCTAAGAGGAGCATGTGGAAGCCGCCTCGCAGCGCCAGGGCCAACGCTTGATCAAACTGGGACTCGCGGAAATCGGTGAGGAAAAGGTAAGAGCGCTTGACCCAGGGTGATTGCTTGTTCCAGACGCCGCCGGGTTTGGGGCTGGGCAGGTCGGCGGCCGCTTCAAAGCGCGCCACGGTGTCGAGGAAATCCGCCTCGCGGCAGGCGATTACGCCGAAAGCTGCCGGTTCGAGGCCGTGGGCCTTTTCGGTTTCCACGCACAGGTTCATGACCGGCGAAGACCAGAGCAGGGAGGCGGCATCTTCAAAATCCTCCAGCAGCACCACACGGTTCGAATCCCCGCGCTCGAGCAGGGCCTCGACGTGGTCCACCAGGCAGGTCACGGTCGTGCTCGCAGGCAGACCGTTGTAGTAGAAGTTAAGCGTGGTGACGCGGTCGTAGCGTAGCGAGTTGACGGGGCAATTGGTCAAGGTGACCTGGCGCCAGCCCTGGAAATCGATCTGCACATAATTGTCCCGGTAACCGCCCTGGCCGTCGTAAAGCTGGATCTTCAGGGCTTCGCCCCGGCCATCCCCGTGGACCCAGGCGCGGAGGGCACGGCAGCCGGAAAGGTCCAGAGGAGAGGCGAAGTTGCGGCCGCGCACACTCCAGCCGCTGGCTTGCGCGTCGCACGTGGCGGTAAAGCGGGCGGCGTGCGCGCCCACCCTGCCGGGCGTGACCTGGACAAACTCATGACTGCATCCAGCTCGGTCCGCACGTTCGCCCCCGGCTTGCTCATTAAAAGCGTGGATATTGGGTTTGGCTGCCATGACGGCGGCAAAATTGCCGTCCAGCGCCGCGCCATTGACCGAGTCACAAAACCGGGCTTGCAGGGGGGCCGCGAGCTGGAACAAGCGGAAACGCGCGACCGGTTGCGGCACCTCAAGCCTGGTCAAGCGAAACACCGCGAAACCGCGGCCGCGGGCCACCTGGAACTCGGCTCGCGACCCGTCGGCAAAACGCACCGCCAGCGTGTCTCCGAAGAGTTCAGCAGACTCGGCTGGATGCATTGCCCCATTGGCTTCCAGGGCCAGGGCTGGGTGACCGGATGCCAGCCAGCGGGTGCCATCCGCGAATTCGAGCGCGGAACTGGCTTTGGGACTCATCACAAGCTTGGCTGTGGAAAGATCCAGGGACACCGTCGCCGCGAGTCCGGCATGCCCGGCCGCGCAAACGGCAACTGCAGCCACCCGAAGGGCATATCGGCGCAGGTTTGAGAACAGCCGGATGAGTTTCATGCCGCCAGCTTTTTAAAGAACTGACAGCAGGTCAATGCTGTTTGTAGATTAGGGCGACGAAGTGCTTGGCCTACCAGGGGACAGAGTTTACGGGGCCTACAGGCTACATGAAATCCGCGGGAGGTCGTGCATTTGGTCGGCGACGAGGGGTGACCGGGTGCTCGTGGTTCGACTGCCGGCCGGCACTACGCACGAGGCGTTGTATCGAGCCGAGGCAATTCACTTTAAGTAACCGTTCAGGCAGTCCAGCGGCCCCCTAGTAATACTAGATTAAGTATCAAGCGGTATCATCAAAGCGGGTTTCACACCACGGGCATTGTCCCGCCAGATGAATGAGCCTAACCTGCAGCCGCGCGCGCGTCTCAGGCAGCGTCGTCAGCGTCGCAGCAGAAGTTTTTTTTGCGCGGGCTTGCTCCGTGCGTAAGAAAGCAAAGGCCATGCTTACGAGGGTCACGTGATGATGCCAACCCAGCCAATGCCGCCCTTCGTAGTGGTCCAATCCCAGTTCTTCTTTGAGTTCCCGGTAATCCAACTCCACCCGCCAGCGCGCACGCGCTATCTTTACCAGACGCCGCAAGCCCAAGGATTGATCGCCTAGTTGGGCCAGCCAGTAGTCTGAGGGAGCCGCCGCCCCTTCCGGCCATTCGATCAGCAGCCATTCCAAAACTCGCTTGGGGTGCTCCTGTCGGCTCCAGCCATGTGCCGCCCAAACTTTGACCTGGGCAAACCGGGAACACATCGGCCCTTTTGTCCCTTGGCGCCAGGTAATATTGTGCCATGCCTGCTTCGGTAAAGCGTTGGCGACCCCCAACAGGGTTTTGGCCTCAGGCAAATCTTTCAGGGCGGGATACTGCCGGGGCCGACCCGTAGGTTTGCTGGCAGCCACTGGCGCTTGGGCCGGGTCACTCGTCCAGACCTTGGTGCTCGGTTCGACCGCCACGGCATACGGCAATCCCCGCTCGCGCAAGCCGGCACGGAAATCGAAATCATTGCCGTAGGCCGAGTCAGCCACTACCGGCAAACGGGGCACGTTCCACGCCAGCGCCTGATCCACCAAATCCAGCGCCAATTGGTTCTTGCTCCGATAACCGATGGCCTCGGGAATCTTGCCCTCCGCTCGCCGGGCCGGGGTTGCCAGCCAGGATTCCGGCAGGTACAGCCGCCACGCCAACGGACAACTCGCCTCACACGTGCTCCAATGCAAACTGACCGCCACCTGACAATTGGCGATCTTGCCCAAAGCTCCGCAGTACTGCCGCGCCACGCCCACCGAAGCCTCTCCCGCCTTGGGGAAGGAAGTCTCATCAATCATCCAGACCTCGGGCTCGGCCAGTAGATCAACCACCTTCTCCGCCAATCGCCGTTGTATCTGTTCTACTGCCCAGGGGCTTTGACCGACAAATTGTCGCAAAGACTGAACGTCGGCCCCCGCAATCCGCTGGGCCAGGGGTTCAATGGACTTGCGGCCACCCTCCATGAGCAGCCCCTGTAAATAAACCTTGGCCCAGTGGTGGCGTTCGCTTCGGCCGAGCGACGCGGTCAGATCCGCTAAAAACCGTTCCAGCCTTCCATCCAATGCGGCAACTTCTTTAGGAGTCACGGACCCAGACTAACGCACCCGGAAATGGATGTCAATATACTTAACCTAGTATTCCTAAGATGATGTTCCCTTTTATCCGGCAAGGCTGACGGCCCGACCGGAGCGGATGGATTCGTAGGCGGCATCGACGACTTCTTGGATGAGGATGTTCATCGGCATGGCGTGAACCTCGTCGATGGGCTTCTTGTGGGCCAGGCAATCCAGAAAATGGGCGAACCCGGCACGACGGTCGGCGGGAATTTGAGGGATGTCCACCAGTTGCTCCGGAACCTGTTTAGTCCTTTCAAAAGGCCTGAACCAGAGCTTGCCGTCGGCCAGGCGGAGCGTGCCCTTTTGGCCGTAGATCTCCATCTCGGCCTTGCCCAAAACCGGCCAGGCCAGGGAGCCTTGAGCGACCGCCGAGCCTTCACCGTAATCCATCACGACCGTAACGTCGTCTTCCGAGGGGGGTGGGTTGTCAGGATTCAGGTTGTGGCCCACGGCCCAGACGCGCTTGGGCTGGCCCATCACCAGCACACAAGCATGAACGCTGTAGGTTCCTTGGTCCATCAGCACGCCGCCGCCATGACGTTCGGGCGTGAAGAAGTAGTCCATATACCACTTCGAGCAGCCATGGTCTTTGTGGCCGTGGTGACCGAATTTGACGAACATCTTCTGGACTTTGCCCACTGCACCGCCGCGGGCCTGTCGGAAAACTTCCTGAAAGGTCGCGCCCCAGAAAACCCAGTTGCTGATCATGATCTGGATGCCGGCTTTTTCGGCGGCCGCTTGCATGCGGCGGGCATCGGCGCCCGTAACCGACATCGGCTTCTGGAAACAGACGTGTGTGCCGTGCCGGGCGCAAGCTTCGGTGATGCGAAGGTGTTCATTGTTGGGCGCGGTAGCGATCACAATCTGCGGCTTCGCAGTCTCCAGCATCTTATCGAGGTTGTCATACAAGACGGTTTTCTCGGTGCCGGGAATCCTGGAATCCCTGAACTTCTGTTGGAGCTCGGCATGGCCTTCGACGACGGCCACCAATTGGACGCCGGGTTGGGCCAGCGCTTCCTTCATAAAGCCCCAGGCACCGTCCAGTTCGAGGCAAACGTGAGCCACGCGGATAGGTTTGGCCGCGGCCTCGGTTTCCTGTGCGTCACCCGACACCGGCCCGATGGCCGCTAGCGCGGCGGCTCCCCCCGCGACACTTTTCAGGAAATCGCGGCGGCGAATGGTCGCTGGAGCAGACGAAGCGCTGGCTTCAAGCTCGTTCACGGTTGCGGTTGTTTGCCAGTCGGATTTCTCTTTCATCTCAGATTGCATATTGCAGAGTTTGGCTGATTGACGTTAATCAGGGCCGTACCTCAAAGGCCATGAAATCCCAGCCTGTGAGTGGGAGGGTGACTTTGCCGTTCACGACAGGGATTTTCGCTGAAGTTACCCGATCGAACAAGATTCCTGCTGGCGGCGCAAGCGTCACGGTTGCCGTGATGTCTTTGTCGGTCAGGTTGCCGACGGTCAAGATCGGGTAGGGAGCTTCGAATAATTGTGCGATGCAATGTTCACATTTCACGTCTTCGAGTGCGATGCGGTTGTTGGGGATTTCGGGGAACGCGTCGTAGTAGTGGCGGGTCTTGATGCTGTAGGGAGCCATCTCCTGGCGGTTCGGGTTGTGGGCGTAGATGCGCAGACCATTGACCGAGTTCCAGACCTGTTCGCGCTGGGGCGGTTCGGGTTTAGAGGGACTGCAACGCGAGCTTTCGAAGACCCGCAAGTCCGGGTAAATGAACCGGACGAGCGGTTCGGACAAGTTTCCGCCCGCCCAATCATGGCCGTGAGCCAGGAATCCGTCGGTGTATTCGCGGACCATGTCGCCCACTGCTTCGGTGATGAGGATGGTGTTCGGATTCACTTTATCGACCTCCTCGCGGATGCGGCGGGCCGTTTGGCGTACGCCCCAATTCCAGACATCCGGGTGGGGATGGTGATGGGCCGGGTTGAAACAGCGATGGTTGTATGTGGCGGTTGTCGAATCGATGAAGAAACCATCCACGCCGGTGCTCTTGACAATCTCGGCGCAGGTCTTGGCGATCCAGTCCTGCCACTCGGGGTAAGCGGGGCACATGTGCCAAAAGCCTTTGTAATGCTCAGTGTAGGCGCCATCCGGCTCCATCAATGCCCAATGCTTGCCCTCGGCGCGGCCGATGCGCGAGCGCTTCCACATGATCAGCCCTTCGACATAGTAGATGATATGCCCGTTGGCTTCATGAACCGTCTCGATTCCCTTGCGCGCGGCTTCGAACCCGCCGAGGTTCTGGGCCGCCAGCGAGTAGTCTCCCCGGTTGACCCAATTGCGCGGATCGCCGAGCAACTCGGGATCGTGAAACGCGTAGAGGTGGAAAAAGTCGCTGCCCAACTGCTGTCGCTCGGCGAGGACTTTCCGCAGGTCATAGAAGGTTTCGCCACGGGCGAGCATGTTATCGGCGTTTTCCTCCGAGAGAAAAGTGGTTTTCTGGTACCATTGAGCGGGTGAGACCCGAATGGGAAGATCGCGGCGCTGGGTGCGCAACCAGGCGGCGCCAGTCTTCCACGACCCCGTGTAAGCGTAAACGCGGACCGGCCCGAGATCGACCGCGTCGCCGAGCTTGCGGATCGGCGCCCGCGCCGCGCCGCCGCGACTGCTACCTCCCTGCGTATAGGCTGCTTCGCCGCCGTATTCTCCGATGCCATGGAACCAGCGTGTGTGGCAGATGCCGAAATAGGGACCCTGCTCGCCGGCGCTGGCGCCAGACGCCGTTTGGCCTTTCGGCACGGGAAAGGTATTGGCGATCACGTAGTTGCGCCGGGAAGATCCACCCGGCTCGGCCGCATAGTCGGTGCGATTATCGTCCACGACCGCCAATCCCCGGCCGCCGCCTTCGAGCAGGAACACCGGCGCTGCGAGGCTGCCCATGTACGTGCGAGTGAAGTTCTGGGTTTCCAGCGGTGCCAGTGTCGTCCCATCGGTCTGCGGCACGATGGCGCGGTCCTGCTGGCCTGCCCCGGCAAAGCGCGCGCGCGAGAGCAACGGGAAATAAAGATCGGCCTCGATGGGTTCCTCCCCATTCCAAAGCGCCTGTCCAGTCCAGGTGGTCACATGGCCCTCGACGGAAACCTGATAAACCATCTGCAGCGGCATCGTTTCCTGTTCCTGATAGACCAGCAGGGTGTTCTGGCCGCGAACCACTTTGAGCACACGAAACGTGTTGGCGCCGTAAATGCCATTGAACTTGCCGCTGTTCACCACCACGGCGAGCGGGTTTCCTATCGGTCCGGCGCCCGGTGCGGTCCGACCGCGATCGGCGTAAAGCAGCGGAACTCCGTCACTCTGGAGGCTCGACAATAGCACTCGCTGGCTGCGCTGCTCAAAGGTGAGAGTCAACCCGGGTCCCAAGAGTTGAATGGTCTCAGGGGTCGCTCCAGCGGGACCGGCGGGTGTGGTTTGCGCGAGAGCCGTGCATCTCAGCATGAACGCGCCCAGAACTGCCAGGACTTTTGTTCGCATAACGAAATTATTATTTGAAAGATAGATGGCATAAGCACTGCGGCCTTTTCTCACAAACACAACCTGGCCATTCTTGCAAGACGCTCTGGGGGCGCGCCCGTAAATTGCCTCGCCGTTGACCCCTCTTCGACAATTCTCCAGCGCTTCCGCGCCGCCGCTTAGCGCACCTTCCATAACCCCCAGTTCTCGGGCTGCAGGCGCGCCTCGCTGGGAATGTCGCTCACGATGGCGGTGTTGCGGTTGTTCCAGTAGGCCCGCTGCATCGTTTGCGCGCCGTTGCCGCGGAGCAAGCCGAGGTCGGCCCGGTAGCTCTGGCCGGACTTTGGACTCCAGCCCAGCAGGCTCAGGGGAACCTTGAGTGTGTACACGCCCTGCGACTGCTCCAGAGAGACCTCCGAACTCACGTCGCGAACCAAGTCGAAGGTCACTTCAGCGACCGGCGAGGCGAACACGGTCCGGCTTTCGGCGGGGCTTCCCGGCGCCACGGGCTTGTAGAGCACCGCCTTGGTTTGGCCTCCCGCGCGCGCCACCAGCAGCCGCAAATTGTCCGCAGACGGACGGGTCCACCCGTCGCCTCTTTGGGGCTGCAAATTGAGCATCAGATCGAGGCCGCCGCCCTTTTTGAACAGGAAGCGGTAGTCGGTGGCCGCGTTCGCGATCAGGTCCGGATCGTCCGTCTGCCATTGGAGGTAGAGGTAGCTCTGGTCGAAAGCCACGGCCGCCGATGCCCGGCTGTCAATCGCGATGACCGACGCGGGTTTCCACGCGGCCAGGTTCTCCGTCGGCGCGGCAAGAGGCGATACCTGCAGTTCCTGGCTGCCCGGATTGCGGCGCGGTTCGCTTTGGGTTGCCGGAACGCGCCGGACAAGCTCCGGCGTAACGGAGACCGTTCCGAAGTCGCGCCGTCGAACCGAGTCCCAGCCTTCGACGTGATAGATGCTTGAACAGGTGAAGCCGGCGACCATATAGACCTCGCCGCTTGGAACCTGGGTGATGGTCGGATGGAAGTGCTCTTGCTCAAAGGTGAAACCGTCCATGATTTGCCCGCGTTTGGCCTGCGGCAGTCGGATGGGCGGAAACCGGCGGGCGTCTCCCCCAAGTGTTTGTACGAACAGCCCGTCGGTGGTGAGGACGTAGAAGTTGCCCATCTCGCCGTTCATCACGAACACCTGGCCCGCCTCGCTTTCCGGTTGAAAGGGCGGCCCCAGGAGCCGCGTGGGCGCGATGTATTGGCCCGGTTCCATCGGGATCGTATTGTCGTCAGGATACTCCCGGTAGCTCCACATTTTCTGGCCGTTGCGGTATCCGACAGCCGTGCTGATGAGCCATCCGTCTTTGGCGGGCACCATCAGCAGCCCGTCTTCCGATCTAGCCATTTCCGAGGTGGGTGGAATCAAGAACCGGGCCTTTTCCAAGTCGAACACCGGAACGCCCTCGGAGGTGATGGACGGCGCGGGCACCCGAAGGGACCAACTCCCGGTCGCCTCGAGTTCGGGGCCGAATACAAAATCACGGTAGCCGTGCGTCCGGGCCTGACGACCGTTCTCGGCGGGAAACTGCTCGTTGAACAGGCGGTAACGGAACTCGGTGGTTTGGACTTTCATGTCTCCATTGAGGTCGCTCCAGGTCATAAAATGCTCGTGCTCCTTGTTCGGGGCGCCGTCCAGGATGTCCGGCCGCTTGTGCAGATAAGGCCACCAACGGTCAGACCCTAAGTACGCTACGGGGCGTCCGATGTGGGTTTTCTCGTCCAGCAAATAAATGGCCGAGTAAGTGTTTCCGCGCAGGCCTCCTTGGTAGCCGCCGACCAAATAAGTCCGGCCGCCCGCGCGGATCGGGCGTTCGGGAAGCCAATTCTCGCCGGGCATCGGGTCGTTGCCTTGCGCCTCTTCCCGGGCCACAACCGCTTTCACCTGGGCGGTTCCGCCTAGCCAGTCCAGCTCGAACTCGAGGATGCCCCCGAACTCGGCGTAAAACATGCGGTTGGGGTTGTCGGGGTCGATGGTTCCGCCGCCACCATAGCGGGGAGGGCCGTATTTGGCTTGCAGAAACTCCCCCTCGGCGGACCACTCGCTTACGCGCTTAGGCAGGTTGTCGGTCTCCGCCACCCAGAGGTGGTTTTGGCTGTCAACCGCAACGCCGGTGGGGTACTGCATGCGGCGCTCGTCATACAGCCCCAACTGCGGGCCGCCGGGCTTGCCGATGGTTCGAACGAGTTTGTACCCGGCGTCGAACACCTTGATCTGATGGCTGGCCCCCCAATCGCTAATGTAGAGCTTGCCGTCGGGCGCAATCGTCATTCGCTGCGGGTCCTCCAGGCCTGTAACGAGCGTTTCCTGGCTTGAAAGCTTGGCTTGTTTCCCGTCCGCCGCCACTTCGAGCGGGTAGCGTTTCAGGTCCTTACCGGCCAAGACCAGCAGGCGGCCTTGGTGGTCGAACAGCAGCCCTTTGGGGCGGGGGAGGCTGACCTCGCCGAGGGCGGCCTTTTTCCGGCTGTCAAAGAAGTAGATCTTGTTCTTCCACGGAGCGCTTGTGGCGATGAATCCCTTGTGAACCGCCAGCCCCGCTCCCTCGCGCACGCCCTCGCGCACGCCGCCCGCGTATTTGCCGATCAACTTGGCCTCGAACGTCTCGACTTCAGCCGCCCCGCCGTTCCGCTGCCGCCGGCTCTTCGCAGCGTAAAGGCCGTGGACCGGCGTCGCCTCGACGCTCAGGTTGACGGTGTAGGCGAAGAACTCGGGGTCGCGATTGGGACCGGAGTCGCGGGCGACTGCGTTCCCTCCCGCCCAGCCGTCGATCTTGGGACCGCCGACGATCTTGTTTCCCTCCTCGTCCATGACGAGCAGCGTGTCACCCGCCTCGCCGACCCTGGATGCGACAAGAATTTGGGGCGCTCCATCGCGCGCGGGGCCGGTCCCTTTGGGCAAGAACAGCACGTCGCACGGAACCGAATGGTCAGCCAGCCAGGCGCCGCTGCCGTCCAGCGTGGGCCACGGCGGGTTGCCGCCCCCATAGACACTGAACTCGTAGCGTAAGTGCAGGCCGTCGTGTATCAGCCCGCGGACACGATACTCGCCCTCAGGCGCGCGACGGCGCACAAAGTCGCCGGCCTTGGTGGCACCCCCCTCGTCGTAGCCGTCCCAGTGAACGACGTTCTCGCCCGCCGGCAATTTGGTTTCGGAAATCAAATTGCGAACGCGCCTCCCTTGGGCGTGTTCGAGTACCAGCGTCACGTAAGACGCCTTCGGAAGCTCAAACCGGATGGGAATGCCAACATCCGCGCCGTCAGCCGGCGGGAGAGCCAAGAACCACGGCAGCGTCAAAAACCCGGCTACAAGATGCCGGATGCCAAACATGAGCTTGCCCCTTCTCACAGGGTAGTGGCCGGCGGGAATATGCACCACCGGGCGACCGGCAACACTGCGGAGGTTATTTGCTTTCAAGCAGGACCGTGTTAAATCCATGGTCGTTAACCGGCTTGGGACAGTTCTCATAGGTCGTTCCGTGGATGGCAAAGGAATAGGTCTTGTTAAGGTCAAACCCAACCGCGCTGTTCCTAATGGTGTTCCCTTCGCACAACGTGGCGAAGGTCAACGGCGCATTGGCGGCGGTTTTCATCCAATTCTGGTTGAACGTGGCAATGGCGGCGTTGCCCGCCAGGCGCTGGGTCTGGTTTGAACACGCACTCCGGTCAATGACGTTGTCCCGGATCTCGGTGCCGTAGTCGCCAATGCCCCGATAATGCACGGTCTCATTTTCCACGCGTAGCGTAATGCCCATGGTCGCGTACTTCGGCGCCACCCCCGTGAAGGTGCTGCGCTTGAGCTGATTGAAATAGACCGGGCAATGCCAGGCGCCGCCGTTGGGGAATTCGCCGATCCGGCCCCAATTATTCCAACCCTCGGTGTCTCGCGAAAGGGCCTCGGCATCCACGCAGTCGTAGCAGCCCCCGTAATACATGTTGTAGGGGGATTTGGATCCGCGCGCGGTGTTGTGGTAGAACACGTTGTTGACATGCCAGCTACCGGCACTGACCATACTGTTGGTGCCGGGTGGCACATCCCAGGGGGGACAGACGGTAAATCGAACCACCGCCGGGTTGCGGCCCAGGTTCCGCTGCGCGGTCATTCGCCGGAGCTGCCCCAACCCTTTACCCTGGACCACGATGAGCTCGATCTCGTGGGTCGCCAGCCCCTTGAAATCCGCGCTCACATCAGCGCGGACATCGACGGTTTCGGAACTGGCAGCGGTCACCGCACCGGCCAGGCATGACCAGGCGGAATCGGCGGCATAGGGCTGGCAATCGCCCGGGCCGTTCAGGTCATGGGCCAGATTGTCAGCGATATAGGCGTTGTAAATATTCCATCCCATCCAGCCTTCGTTAAGGAAGAAGCCATTCATTTGACCGGCATAGGGTGCGGCGTGGAAAACCAACTCGTTGTTGAGCACGAGCAGCTTCTCGGAAGACATGCAAAGTCCCAGGCCGTCGTGCATGTCGACGAGATTATCCCGGAAGGTGACGCGGTTCCGCACGCCGTGGTTCCACAAATTGCGGGAAGAGATGAAGAACCGGCAGCCGGTCACCAGCATGGGACCGGGTCCGGAGACATAATAGGGCGAGTGCTGAACGGGGACATCGGGGTTGCGGAGAAGATCGAAAGTGACGTGGTAAAGAAAGAGGTGATTGGCGTCTCCGCCAAGCAGCGTGGATTGCACGTCATTCGATGCTTCGGGTTGATACCTCAAGGTGAGGGAGGAGATGCCGTGGCGGCCGCCCTTGGTGGCAATCGCTTCGCCCCCGGTTCGTGACGGCATGATTATGGTCCGGTCACGGTTTTCTCCGCGCAGGACACAACCGCTGCCCAGTACAAGCCGGTCGACTTTATAGACCCCATTCAGAAGCTGGATCACCCCGCCGCCGCTTGCGGCAGCGTCATCCAGGGCCCGCTGAATTGCCTGCGTGTCGTCCGCGGAACCATCGCCCCGGGCGTGATAGTCGCGTTTGGCATCGATGACCTTTGCCCAATTGAAGTCGTTGGCCCAGGCCACGTTCAGCGCCAGCGCGGTCGGGTCCGTGGGCGCAGGTTCCATTTGGAGAACCGCGTCGTGAACCACGCCAGGAAATTCGCTGTGGTTATCCAGCCGCACCCAATCTCGGCCATGCTCCGCGGAATGGACGCAAACCTCCACGTAGTAACCGCCGGGAGGAAGGCCCGCGGGCGCGGAGAAGTCGACGCAATAGGGGTTGACGGCGACCGGCACGATGGCCACGGGGGCACCCCCAACGACCGGCACGAGGCGCACCTCGGTGCCGCGGGCGCCGTTACACTCTGCGGCATCGAGGTTGCGCCCGAGGAGCTTGATTTGCAGGCCGGGATAGGCCCGCTCTTCGGAGAGCCAGCGGGGGTCCACCCGGTTCACGTAGAGATCTCGAGTGGACCATCCCGCATCGTTTCTGACGGATAGCCGATAGGCCCCCGGGGCGATGGCGGGAAACACGACACGGCAGAAATGGCCGTTAGGGTCGGTCTGGACGGCGGATTGAGTCGCCGCCACCGAACCGTCGGCTCGGAGGAAGCGGACACTGGGTGTGCCAGTGAGATATTCTCCATAAAGGGAGACAATGGAATTGGGACGGACTCCCTCGGAAACCTTGAAAACCACCGGCACCGGCGCCTCCGCCGAATTACCGGCCAAGGAGGGCCCAAGAAGCATGGCAAACATCAGTCTATGCATATCAGCGTCGGTTTACTTGAACTGCCTTTCCTCCCCGTTGAATTCGGAGCGGAAGTCTTCGCCGCCCGTAATCTCATAACAGGTATTGGTATTGGTGAACCGCAAGACGCCGCCTTTGGTCACCTTGAGGTTTAGAAAGACGATGGTGTTGAATTTGGGGGTGCGGAAGGTGAGGTCCGTGGTTTGGCTGAAGCCAGGCCGGATGACCAGGTGAGTCGAGCCGTGGTCCCACACCCAGTTCGAAGGACTTCCCTCGCGCAGTTCCCAGGCCAGTTCCAGGTTCTCGCCGGCGAACTCGTCATTGAAAACGGTAATCGCCCGAGAGGCTCTGGACTTGGCCGGGAGGACCGGGGCGATGACGGGGAAGTGCCCGAAGGCATCGCATTTCCGGTTGGCCTTCCAAAACTCGCCGTCGGCGGCGAGCAAGGGATGACACGCCGTTTGGAGCAGGCGAATGCCGGGGTGGCTCCAGGGATCGGGGAGGTTGTCTTCGCCATAGACCGGATGCCGATTTTCCTCGGTGACGAAATCGGACGTTTTGACTCCGGGGATCGAGGAGACCCAGCTCGAGAGGAGCACGTACGGACGGACATCCGAGGCGCCCTGGAGACGAGCCAGGGCGATCGTGGTGGCGAACCAAGACAATCCGGCGGGCGTGGTCGAGCGCACCCAGTCGGCCTCGCCCAGTCCATAAGGGCGTTCCTTCATCGGGATGACGGCGTCGTTGTGTTGAATCGTTTGGAAGGTAGGACGCCCCTGGTTGTCGTAGGTGAAATAGTGGTCGATCCAAGTGAAATCCGGCTTGTCCCAGAGGTGCTTGAAAACCTTCTTCACATCGAAGGCGTTGGGGTCGCCGTAACAGATGTCCTCGCTGATGGGCCGCGTCGGATCGATGGCCTTGATCGCATCATACAGTTCCAGATGGTAGGCGGGGTCCGTGCATTGGGCCTCGTTCTTGGCGCTCCAGCGGATAATCGAGGGATGGTTCTTGTCGCGACGGACCAGGTCCTGGAGGCACTTGACTTCGTGGAAACCGCGGCCGTTCTCCATATCGAATCCGTCCCAGCGGGTGGCACTCTCCCCGATGAGCATGAGCCCCAATTCGTCGCACACATCGATCATATAAGGCGTCCAGGGCCCCATGTGCTGGCGCTGCACGTTGTAATTGAGCCGAAGGAAGTTGTCCACCGCCGCAGGCCAGCCAGGGTTTTTGGCTGAGGGCGGCAGGAACCCGGGCAGGGTATCGATGGCATCGCTCTTGCCGCCGAAATTAACGCGGTCGTAATTCGCCACCTGGAGGTTATCGCCACGGAAATTGACCCGCACGCCATTGAGTTCGTACTGGGGGCCGGCCTGGCGGCTTTCGCGGAAGCCAAAACGGGTGTTGGCAGAGCAGAGCGGCTTCCGTCCCTCGCGCAGAGCGAGGTTCAGGAAATGCAGTTGGGCGCGGTAATCGGGCCGGTAGGGGACGTTCGGCCACCAGTAACTGCGTGGATCGGCCTCCCAAGCCACGGGACCAAGCGTCGTCCGGATCGTGGTTCGAGCGGGAATAGGGAGCGTTGGCGCCGGCAGAGAAGGATACTTCCAGGATGCACGATTCCACGAAGAGAAGGAAGCGGCCAGGTCCACGGTGCGGACCCGGTCGGAGTCGTTTGTGATCCAAACCTGACAGCACAGGGCGCGCTGGGCGACGCTCGTAACAACCTGGGTGTCGCTGATGAAGACATCTGGGTAGGTGCGGAGATGAGCGCTGCGGAAGAGGCCGCGGGCGATGCATTCGCACCACTCCGCCCAATGCGGCGCCACGGGACGACCGTTCTGATACGCCCGGATAGCCAGCCGCAAGAGGAAATCCCCTCCTGGTCGAACGTGGGGAGTGAGGTCGAAGACCTGCGGAGTAAACGCGGTTACGTCCGAACCGATCTTCTTGAGGGAGGCCTCATCGCCTCCGAGAAAACAATCCGTGACATGGTTGACGGCGCCGAGTTCGAGCCGCACCACCTGGCCAGCGGGACCGTGAGGCACCCGAATCCGCCGTTGATACAGGGCGGATTCACAATCGAAGCCTTGCTTGAGCCAGCCCCCGCCCGGCACTCGAATGCTCCTCCAGGAGCCGCCCTCGGGTCGGAAATCCCAAACCCCGGAGAGCTCGACTTCATGCAAGGGCCGGCTGGGAGCGAGGATGCCCGGTGGCATGGGCACAGACCTGGCAGCATCAGGGCCGGGCGAGCCCGCCACAGCCGCGACACCCTCGGCGACGGTGTTGGACAGGGCAATGCCTATGCCAGATACCGAGCTCAAACGAATAAAACCTCGACGCGTGAAGATCATACTAGTCGTTGGCCTTGGCAATCCTGACCGATCCCAGCGCGTACCGCAACGCGTGATCGCCCCCTTCCATGCCCAGGCGGACTTGCGGTTTTCCGGTTTCGTCCACCAGCGCGATGCGGACGTCGTAAGTTCCCGGTTCGAGATCCGCGGGAAGGCCGAAGGCGCTCTCCACCCGGTAGGTCGTTCCCGCCCGCCAGGAACGCGGGTCGAACGCCGGGTTCACCTCGGACCAGGCGACCTCGCCGCCGGAGTCCATGAGGAACAGCCTTAGGCGATATGGATAGACACACCAACTGGCGTTGCGGTTGACCCATTCCTGCCGCAACGTTAGTGTCTGGCCGGGGCTGCGCTTCGATTCCCATGCCGCCGAGGTGATCACAAACCGGTAGCCAATGCCTTTCGGGCGCAAGGCCCGCTCGAATTCGCCGCGATCCTCCGCCATCGCCTGACGGTAAGTGGCGGCATGTATGTACAGATGGGCATAAGCGGAATGAAATCGCACAAAGGCATCCACATGCTCGGCCATGCTGCCGTGGGTTTTGTCCTTTTTCATCTGCTCGTAAGACCAGTTGCCCTCGCCGATGAGTTGGTGGTCGCTCCAGTATTTGTCCATCAGGTCATTGGGCCAGCCGCCCAAACCGTCGATAAAGCCATTGCGGGTCAGCGCGAAGCCCTTTGCGAGCGCGACATCGAGCGCCTGACGCCTTATGGCCTCATCCAAAGGGGTATCGCCGCCACAGTCATCGTCATACACGTGGGCGATGGCGAGATTGCGCACGGGCTCGCCGGCCGGTTGATTCGGCGCGAAGACATCCAGGTAGGCGCGGATGGCCTTGCCGAGCACCTCGCGCTTCTTCTGCCGGCTGGGCCAGGGATAATGCGACCACATCGTATGCCATTCGCCCCAATCGCCAAAACCCATCACATGGTCCAGGATGATCGCGCTGTCGTGCTTTTCATAACGGTCCCGGTAAGCACCCAGGAATCGCATCAACTTCGGCAGATAGATTGCCTCCCAGGTGGGGTCCACGTAGGCGGGGCATTTCTGTTTGACTCCCCCCTCCGCCTTGTATTCGTGGTATTTAACGCCCGCGTCCCACAACCAATCAGGGCAGGCTTTGTTGCCGGGCGCGCCGGCCCATCCCGGATCGGTCGTCACCCAGAGGCGGACGACGATTTGCTTGTGGCGGGCTTTCCAGTAATCAACAACGGCATCCAAATCCTTCCATTCAAACCGGCCCTCTTTGGGTTCCAGACCCGACCACATCCAGTCGATGAGCACCCAACTGAACAGCGGGGCATCGTCACCGAAGCCTCGCGTGTTGTAGTCCACGCTGAATGGGCGGCTGTCATAAAACCTCGGCCCAGCCCAGATACCCCAGCCGCAATATGGGTTTACCAGTGGGCCCACGATTTCCAGCGGATGCACGGTCGTCAGAGCCGCCGAACTCGTCTCGGGGGCTGGATCCTGGGAGCCAATGAAACGGCACTCGGCGCCTTTCACCTCGAAGCGGCCTTCCCGCGCGTTGGTAATTGTCTGGCCAAACAGGTTCAGGTTCTTGAACCTCACGTTCCGAATGGGGTGGTTGGTCAGGGCCACGATGCGTGATGGGCGATGCGGGCTGTCAACGACCGACACATTCTCGATGAGTATGTTTTCGATGCCCGCCCCCGGGCTGTTGCGATTGGGGCGAATGTCGAAGAAGAAGTCGTCCGAGCAGGACTCGATACGAATGTCGCGATAGGTCACCTGGCGCACAGGCGGCATAGTGCCCATGTAATCCGGGCTGCCATATTCGTGCATTTGCGTTGGGTGGATGGAGATGGCGGCCTCAGGCCAGTAGGGATCGGGAGCATTGCCATTGGGGAGGCTGTGGATGAGGTCGAGGTCGTGGAAGGTGATGCGTTGGTAGATGGGGGTGACGCTCTCGTAACCGATTTCGAGGCAGGAGCCGCCGCCCATATTGGCGATGACGCAGTGCTCGACCAGGATGTCCTCGACCGGTTGCCGCCTCCCGAAGTCCAGTCCCTTGAGGCAAATCGCGTCATCGTGGGCCATGATGAAACTGTCCCGCACCGTCACCGATTGTGAATTAACGATGTCCACGCCGTCCCGAACCTCAGAGAGAAGATGGAAATTCTCGAAGGTGATGTTCCGGCTGGCCGTAGGGCGGACTGACCAAGCCTCGGAACGGTTCACGACCACGATGCCTTCTACCTGAAGGTTATTCGCCCCTTGCGTGGCCAGAGAAGGATCAGCATTCCCATCCTTCGGAGCAGGCGTGTAGAGGATGCCCCGGCCGCGGACCGACACCCCTTCGGTTCCCGAGATGGCCAGCGAGCCCTCGACCACGGCGCCCGGCGCCACGTAGATCGTCCTTCCGTTATCCTTGCTGCCCGAGCACTTGATGTTCCCGGCCTTGTGGTAGCCGGGGCCGAAGTAGGTGACCGATTCGGCGTCCGGCTTCGGCGCCCCCGTTTCGGGCGGGCTGGAGAACAGTAGGAGCGGATGACGTGGGTCACCGTTGAGTTCCAGGCTTAGTTGGCGCGCCGAGTCGTTCATGGTGAAGCGGAACGTCTGTCCGCCTTGCTTGACGGCAACCTTGAGGCTCAAGGGACGGAGGACGACCACCTGCGCCGGTCCGGCCACCGTGACCTCCACCTCGATGTCACCGCTGGACTCGAACGTCACAAACTGAGACTCGGTGGTGAGCGCCCAGTTGTAATCGTGCTGCTGGAAGAATGCATACACCGGCGCGCTCTGCCAGGGGCCCGCGCCCGCCGGGCGCAAACGCACAAGGTAGCGCGCCTGTGAGACAGGTGCGCCGGCCGGAGCTTGCGCAATGGTGAGCCGTGCCGTGTCCGAAGCCCGGCCCATGAGGTGTTGAAGGGTCAGCAAGGCGATAAGGATGATTCGGGTCTTCATGGTTGACGATTAGGAATCCGGGCCGGCCAACACGATAAAATCATGTCGGCGTTTTATAGAACACCCGTTCTAAGGTCAAGCCCAAACGCGTCACAGCAGAACCAGGAAATACCCGCGCGCCATGAAAGCGGGGATACGCTGCTTTTCAAGGGGTTGGCGCGTGAATGGCGGCTCATCGAACGCCAGCTTGAGCGCCTTGGCTTCGGAGACCATTACGTTGTTTCGCGGAGGATTTCACGGCAGGGTTTCACCAAGGTCAGGAGACACTCATGGTTGCGCCTCGAGAGCCCTTTGATTTGGGAAGCGCTTCACCGTCGGGCACCGAGACGCGTGAGCACGAAGCCCAAAACCGCCAACGCCACTCCGTACGCAATGAAACCCCCATCTCCGTGCCTCATGGTCATGTCAAAATCGATCGGGCCCCTTGGATCGTGAATAACATAGTTGGTTGCCCCGAGCACGGAAACCGCGACGCCGGATACCGTCAATGGCCATGCGCAATGGGAGCGAACGCCACATTCCTTGCGCTGAGGGGCATCGACAGTTCGACTCCACAGGCGATTCCAGGCGAGGAGTGCTACGAAGAGCGGAGGAGCGAGAGCGGCGGAGGTCAGGACGGCGATGAGAAACCCGCCAGGACGCGAGTGGATGGCCGTGGCCGGCGGCGGAGTCCACCCGTTCAGGTGCAGCGGGGGAGTTACATGGCGCCAGCGACAGATTTCAAGGTAGAGAGCGAACCAGCCCAAGACCCACAGACTGCTGCTGACCCGTATCGCTATTCGAATAAGATGCACCACAGATATCGCCAGTTTGCCCCAAAACGGCACCGAGGCAACCCCAGAAAGACGCCGGCGCAGGTTACGGAGAAAATGGCGCCGAGCCCCTTGCTGTTTAGCACCTGAGGGAAGCGAACCACGAGGGGAGGCAATAGAGCAGAAGCCAAAAACGCCAGGCGAAGCCGCTGAGGCAACTGCCCCAGTTGACCCTCTCCCCAATGAGCGCGAACACGACGAACCCCACGAATATGGCGTGGATCAAAATCCGATGGGCGCGGTAGCTGGATTCTTCGGCCTGCTTGTCCAGCTTGCCCCGGGCAAACGCCTGCATCACCAAGACCAGGAGCGCCAAAACAAAGGCGATGCCCACATCCAGTGTGCCCCACCATTTTGGGAACGCGTCCGTGTGTTTGGAAATGCCAGCGGCCAAGGGGAACAGCGAAGATACAAAGAAGACTCCAGCGGTTGCAAAAGCAATGCGGCGTCCCCAGAGCACCCGCGGTCTGCTGGCGACAACGCTTCGCCGGAGGCGGGAGGACATGCCGGGTTGCTCGCTCATAGACGACGTGAGGTTCATTTGTGCCAATATAACCCATTGGAGAGCATCGCGAAATCCGGAGGTCATTGGCGATGCTCTAGCCAGGCTCCGCCTCACTCCGGGTCCTGCCGATGGATGGCCGGTTATCCCGGAGCGGTTTCTGGATTGCCGGGCGAGTCGCCGTGCCAGATGTCGCCGTTGGCCGCGATGTCCCACGCCCAGGTCTCCCCCTTGGCGGTGAGTTGGCCGGCAGGCCTGGCGAGAAAACCGTCGGGATCATCAAAAACGAAAAAGCGGTAGCCACCACCATATTGGCCAATTGTGTAAAGCAGCCGCCGCCCCGCGAGATTGCGGAGCGAAGAGGTTGCCGCGGAATTCGCCCACTGGCATCCCACAAGGGGCAAAACCCGACCGTAATCCTTCGGTTTTCCGAAGGAATTCGAGGGGCCACGGCGGAAGCCCTTTGAGAATTTCAGGTCAGTTTCACAGGCGGTGTAGATGG
>JBEKRX010000075.1:0-29512 GCA_049518415.1 Verrucomicrobiota bacterium | reverse complement strand
TCGGCATGACCACCAACTGGGTGGCCCCAGGGGTCAACGCCAGCGGCGTTTCCCGCCAGCGTCGTCACCACCCCGCCTGGCGTCACCTTCCGAATCGTGTGGTTGTAGGTGTCCGCCACATAGACGTTGCCGGCGCTGTCCACCGCGACGCCGTTTGGCTGGTAGAAGCGCGCCGCGCTGGCCGTGCCGTCGGCGCTGCCTTGGGTTCCCGCCAGGCCCGCCAGCGTCGTCACCACCCCGCCCGGCGTCACCTTCCGAATCGTGTTGTCGCCATAGTCCGCCACATACACGTTGCCCGCGCTGTCCACCGCCACGCCATAAGGCAAGCTGAACCGCGCCGCGCTACCCGTGCCGTCGGCGCTGCCAGGGGTTCCCGCCAGGCCCGCCAGCGTGGTCACCACCCCGCCCGGCGTCACCTTCCGAATTGTGTTGTTGGCACTGTCCGCGACAAACACGTTGCCCGCGTTGTCCACCGCCACGCCGCGAGGGGCGGTGAACCGCGCCGCGCTGCCCGTGCCGTCGGCGCTGCCCTGGCTTCCCGCCAGGCCCGCCAGCGTCGTCACCACCCCGCCCGGCGTCACCTTCCGAATGGTGTCGTTCCCATTGTCCCCTACATACACGTTGCCCGCGCTGTCACACGTTGCCCGCGCTGTCCACCGCCACGCCGCACGGCCACGAGAACCGCGCCGCACTGCCCGTGCCGTCGGCGCTGCCCTGGGTTCCCGCCAGGCCCGCCAGCGTCGTCACCACCCCGCCCGGCGTCACCTTCCGAATCGTGTTGTTGCCGGTGTCGGCCACATACACGTTGCCCGCGCTGTCCACCGCCACGGTGAAGGGGCCAACGCCGTAAGGGCCGCCGCCAAACCGTGCCGCGCTGCCCGGGCCGTCGGCGCTGCCCTGGGTTCCCGCCAGGCCCGCCAGCGTCGTCACCACCCCGCCCGGCGTCACCTTCCGAATCGTGAAGTTGTCGGTATCTGCCACATAGACGTTGCCGGCGCTGTCCACCGCGACGCCGTTTGGCTGGTAGAAGCGCGCCGCGCTGGCCGGGCCGTCAATGGCGCCCGGGCCGGCTTCCGGCGGTCCGGCCAGCGTGGTGAACGTGTATTCCTGGGCTTTGGCCTGAGTGGTGGCCGCCATGGCCAGGGCGGCCAGGAGCAGGCCCGCTGATAGGTTAGCTGCGATGGTTTTCATAATTTGCTTGATGGTTGAGGGGCGAACGGCGAGCGGCGAACGGCGAACGGCGAGGCGGGAGGGGCGAGGGAGGGGCCGGCCCGAATTGGGAGACGCGGCCTGCCGGCGGCGGGTGGAAAGCGCCCCTGCTGGTTGAAGGATGGGCCGACCCGGTCGCGCCGGGCCGGGGGGCAAAGGCAAACGGGCGCGCAATTTCCCTGTGCAGCGGGAGCCTGGTCATTTTCCCAAACCCCGTTGTCGCCCGGTCCGTGCAATGCCAGCCCACATTCATTTGCCGCCCGAGGGACGCCGCCCGCCAAGAAAAGCAAGGCGCAGGCGGAGCCTGGCTCAACCCGCTGCTGCCTTGCGGTAAAAGGAGGACAAAAAATGCGGGGTTCGTCAATGCGTAAGTGCTCAGAGCCTGCTTCGTCCGGTCGCGCCAAGGGGGGCTGGAATGCTGCGTGTGGTCGGGCACCCGTGCCATACGACACGTAGCAGCCGACGTCAGTCGGCTCTGATCCCGCCGAGGCGGGACAAATAGTGCGCCGACTAACGTCGGCGGCTACGTAGTTGCCTTGAATCGATCTCGAACGCGCCCCGTGACCAGGGAGCTTGGTCCTGATTTTGGTTGCGGGCCAGGGCGCGCTCAGGCCAATATGGGATAGACACCAATCAACGATATGAAGTCCATAGACTTTGGGCGGGCTGCCAGGGAGACAAGTTCAGCCACACTGCTCCTGCTGGCGGTGCAGTGTGCCCTCCTCCCGCATTCGAGTTCAGGCCAGACTTACGACGCGCCGGATCGCGGCGAACCGGGCGACGCGATGATTCAAGCGTATCTGCGGCAGGAAACCGAAAAGGTGGAGGCCGATTTTCTCGGGGGCATCAAATCCGCCGAGGAGTGGACGCGGGCGCGTCCGCGCTTCCGGCAAGAGTATTTCGATATGCTCGGGTTATGGCCGTTGCCTGAGAAAGGGCCGCTCCGGGCGACGGTCACACGAACGCTCGACCGGGGAGACTACGTGGTCGAGATGCTCCATTACCAGAGCCGGCCGGGGCTTTATGTGACGGGCAACCTTTATCGGCCGGCCAAAATCTCCGCCGGCCAAAGGCTGCCGGCGATTCTGTATGTGTGCGGGCATTCTTCGCGCGGGCGCGACGGCAATAAGACCGCCTACCAATCGCAGGGCATCTGGTTTGCGCGGCACGGCTACGTCTGCCTGGTGCTGGATACGCTGGAACTGGGCGAGCTGACCTGCACCCATCACGGCACTTACCGGGAGGGACGCTGGTGGTGGCTGTCGCGGGGCTACACGCCCGCCGGTGTGGAATGCTGGAATGGAGTGCGGGGCATTGATTACCTCCTCAGCCGTCCGGAGGTCGATGCCGAGCGCATTGGGGTGAGCGGGATCAGCGGCGGGGGCGCGGCGACGTTCTGGATCGCGGCGGCCGATGAGCGCGTGAAAGCCGCCGTGCCGGTCAGCGGCCTGAGCGACTTGCTGGCCTACGTGCCCAACCGCGTGATCAACGGCCATTGCGACTGCATGTTCCTCTACAACACCTATCAATGGCCCTGGGCGCGCATTGCCGGGATGATCGCCCCCAGGCCGCTCTTGTTCGTGAACAGCGATGCCGACCCCATTTTCCCGATGTACGGCAATGAACGGGTCATCGGCCGCCTGGAGCGGCTCTACGCCCTGTTTGGCGCGGGCGATTTGGTGGACGCGGTCGTGAGCATCGGCGGCCATGCCTACCGGCAGGACATCCGGCAAGCCGCCTTCCGGTTTATGAACATCTACCTGAAAAACGACCCTCGCCCCGTCCTGGACAGCGAAGTGGACCTGGTGACCAGCTCGCCCAACGAGGTCCATCCCATTCCCCCCGAGCAATTGCGCGTCTTCCCTCAGGACTCCGACCTGCCCAAAGACGCGCTCAACCCCCGCATCGACCAGGAGTTCGTCCCCATGGCCAAACCAGAGTTGCCCAAAGCCGGCCAGTTCGAGGCCTGGAAAACCGAGCGGCTTGCCAAACTGCGCCAACTCTCCTTTCATCATTTCCCCGAAAGGGTCCCCGCCGCCCGCGCCCTCGAGACCAATGCCGCGGGCGTCGTCCGCCTGGAGACCGAAGGTCAGATCCACATCCAACTGCGGCCGGTGCGGGTCCCGGAGGCGCGCCCGGAGCGGGTATGGATTGCCGCCGCAGGTTCGAGCGTCAGCGACGCCCCGCCGGCCTGGCTCAATACCCTGGCGGGCGAGCGGGATGCGGTCTATATCTGCGAGCCTCGGGGCATCGGCAGCAGCCGCTGGACGCGCAAGAACCCGCCCAACTACGTCGCCCGCGCTCACTACCTGCTCGGACGGACCGTCGATAGCGGGCGGGTGTGGGACCTGGCCGCCACGGCGCGCTATGTGCGGGCGCGGCACGACGCGCAGACCCCGGTGTTCCTGGCCGGCGAAGGCGCGGCGGCCATCTGGTCCATTTATGCGGCGCTGCTCGAACCGGACGTCGCCGGCATCGTCCTTTCGCAATTCCCCGCCACGCAGATGGACAACTCGGCGCCGCCGCTCTTGAACGTGCTGCGCGTGTGCGATGTGCCCGAGGCCCTGGGCCTGCTGGCGCCGCGCCCGCTCACCGTGGTCGGCCCGGCTGGGAACTGGGAAGAAGTCACCGCCGCCCTTTACCGCTCCGCAGGTGTGCCGGAGAAATTCACCGTCCAAAAGTGACGCGCCGCGAGAGGCAGGCGCCTGTCAGACTTCGGGCTTGACAGGAGCGCTGGGTTTCGCATCATCACGATCGCAACGGAGATTCCTTCGGCGTGGAGGACCGCTGGGGCGTTTCCGCTGGCGACTTCTCGGGGATGGTCGCCCGAAGGGCAGCGGGCAGAGGCCCGCGCCCGCGCGCGATTCAAGGGCGGATCACTGAGAGGTAAGAAACGGCACCAGGGCTAAGGCTCGATATTGACAGAAGTGCTCCTAAACGCAGGGGCAGGGGGCAGGGGGAGATAGAGGGGCAGAAGCAAGCTCGGGTCCGAGCCGCGTCGAGCCGGCGGGCGCCGCTTTGGCGGCCGCAAACGGAGGGGCGGAGACGATGACCACGCCCGGGAAGCCTGTCCAGCTTGGAGTGGGTTGCGTCCTTCCGGTTAGCGGCGCCCCTGCTCGGGCGGCATCCGGGGGGCCGGGCCAAGGGCGCCTCGGCTCCGCCTTGCTTAGCGAGCCCGCATGGGATGAGGTCGCCCGTGCCCTTGGGCTCAGCGCTCGCGAGCTGCAGATCGCGCGCGCCGTGCTCGACGACAAAGTTGAGGCCGCCATCGCCGGCGACCTTGGCATGTCCACGCACACCGTTCACGCGCACTTGAGGGGGATGTTCCCGAAGCTGGGCGTGCACACGAGGGCCGGCTTGGTCATGGCGGTTTGGAACGAGTTGGCGAAGCTTATCCTCGCGGCGGACGGCGCTCTTCCGCCGCTCTGCCGGCACAGGGCCGCCGGCCGCTGCCCGCTGGATCGCCCGGGGCCCGTGCCCCACCCGTGACCGGCCGCTGTAGCCTGTTCGGGCTAACCTGTTTAGGGGACTGGCGGGCTGCGGGCAAGCTGATAGTATTGTAGCAGCGCAGGCTTTTCGGCCGTGCGTCCGCGATGGCGCCGGCGGGGCCTGGGGTAAGCATTTTAGCGATGAAGGCTTGGAGCGACGCGATCTGGGGTGGGGTGCTGGCGGCCGCCCTCGCGGGGGCGGTTGAAGCGGCAACCTTGCAGCTAGACGGCGAGTACACCTCTTACGTCGGGACGAGCAATAACGACGCTCGACTCACCGCGCGGGAGCTCTTCACGATTCTCCTCGACGAGCATGTCTTTTTCATTAGTTGCCGCCAGCCTGAGGTGAAGATGCCACGAGGGTACTCCTTGGATCCTGGAATGGATGCTGGAAGCTGCTTGGTCCAGCATTGGATCACGGCCACGAGTTGGGTGACCGCGGTGAGTTGTGATGGGCTGACAACGACGAACTTGGTGATCAACCGGCCGAGCTACCCGCATGAACTCGCCAATTGCGGTGACGCGGCATCCTCGGCCGCATTATTATTGGTGCGGTGCAAGGAGATTTTTCCCCAGCCAACAGGGACGAGGCAAATTACGCCTCCCTGGGTGGCTTATGACAATCCGCTCGCCGTCATCTATGCCGCGCATTACTCCTACTCGAACTCCGTAGCCGGGCAGGACGTGGTGGGGCAGTTTGTGGTGTCGCGAAGGTTGCGTGAGACATGGAAGACGTCGCCGCTGCTTTTCCCCGGCGTGGTCGGAACCACGCTGGAAGCCAGCGCGGCGGAGACCATCGGGGCTTGCCCGCCAGACACAGTTTCGGGGAGCTTTAGCATCGGGCCATTCGCGAACGTGGGCGGGCTGGAGCTGCCACTGCGTGGCGAGTTTACTCGGTATTCGCGTGGCCGGGGTGTCAGGATCCGGCGCGACGTAGTGAGCATTACGTCCTGGCGGGAGGTGGGCGGCACGGTGACCGCGGTGCCTACGGTCGCCGGGACGCTGCAGGTGGAGGACAGGCGCTTAATTGATCAGGACCTGCGCATCCAGGGGGCTTGGTTCCGGACGAATCGCTTCGAGGGCCTGGGCACCGCTTTTCAAGCCAGAGCTGACTTTGAACGGCAGGTCGCTCGTGGCAAGGCCATCAAGCGGCGCGAGGTGCGCCTGAAGGTTTTCCGCTGGATACTCGTTTCTGCCGTCGTTCTGGTGCCGATTGGTTGCGGCGCTTTTAAGCGGAGGCGGCTGGCTCCAGGCGAGCGAGCTGGGAGCGAGGCAGGATCCTGAGCGTGTAACCGTAGAGAAGAAAGGCAAGGTGCATAACGATGAAAGCAGGAAGTCCCAAAATTGTGCGTTGGCGAATAGTCCCAATAGGCGCCGCCCTGTGTGCGAGCGTGCTCCTGGCATCGACCGCGACCAACCCGCATTACTGCTGTCAAAGCGGGAAGGGTCTGACGCAGGACTCAGTCACCGACCCGCACAAACATTCCCAGCCCTGTAAGGGCGCCACCCAGGTCCCAATCCCTCGCCCACATCTCCAAACCGAATACCAGCGGTCTTGTGAGAACAACGGCAAACCATTGGATGAACGTTTTGCGTGGGACTCAATGGACCTTACCTGGCCGGGGGCTTGCGGCGCTGGACGGCCTTGAGGCCGTCGGGGGCAGGGGCGAACAGGTCGGCGGGCTTTAAATCAAGCTCTTTGGCCATGAGCAGGCAGTAGTCGAGCTTGCCCATATTCGGGTAGCGGCCGTTGGAGCCGAAAGAGAATTTGGCGCCGGCGGCCTTGGCCAGTTTCAAGAAGGAGAGCTTGGGCAGGTGGTAGCTGGAACTAATCTCGAGGGCGACGCCATACTTGAGGGCCGCGGCAATGACTTTCTGCGAGCGCGCCGGGGTCCAATAGACTTCCCATTGCGCGGCCAGGGGGGCGGGCAGCCAGGAGGTGTTGGCCAGGATATCGAACGGTTCCCTGGCCATGACCTCGACATGCCAATCCACAAAGCGGTCCATGAAGGCCTCCGGGTCTTGCATCTCTACTCGCTGGGCGGCATCCCGCTCCCAGAGCTTGACCGCCCGGCCGTCTTTGCCGGGGAAGGTCATGGCGTCGGTGAGCACATAGTCCAGTTGGGCCAGCGTTTGGGGCGAGAAACAGCCCATCCAATCGGTCCATTCAGCCTGGATGCCCCGAAAGACCGGTTTGCCATCCAGCATCGCCAGGTAGCGCTGCAACTCCGCGTCGTTGCTCAGCAGCGTCGGATATTTATTTTCCCTGGTGCCCGCGTGCTCGACGATGCCGAACTTGACGCCGCGCTCCCTGGATAATTCGAGCACCTTATCGAGCGTGCTGTTGTCCAGGTGAACGTGGAAGTCGGTCCAGCGAAAGTCGGGTTGGCTGGGGCCGGCGGCCTCGGCGCCCAAGAGGTGGCAGGGCCGGCCAAGGGCGGGCAGGAGCGCGGCGGCCGCCGCGCGGCCAAGAAATCGGCGTCGGGGGATTGAGCGGGTCATAGCGTATTTGGTCTGGTTGTTGGTACACTGTCCTTTGGCAGGCGACCGGTGTGCTCGCCGGTGCGCACAATCAGCGGCCCAAGATGACTGAGCATCCCTTCATACCGCCGGATGGCCTCCTGGTAGAGCGCCGGCGTCGGCAGGTTCCAACAGACCCGTCCCGGGTTGTCGAGTCCCAACGATTTGAGGCTTTCCATTTTCTCCATAAGAACATCGCCCCCAGTTTTGCCCCTCTGCCCCCGCTTGGCAAGCGGGGTTTTGGCGGAAGCAGCAGTTCAGAATTCCGGGACCACCGCCTGCCGACCCCGTTTAAAAGAGGCCGCGGCGTTGCTGGAATCTCACATCATCGATCCAGATCTTGCTCTCGGGAGTGTTGAAATGGAACATGAGCTTGCCGTCGTCAGCGGTCATCGTGGCCCGCCCGACGAGCTGGTGTGTCTGCCACTTGGTGGCGACGTTCGCGGTTCTCAGAAACCCATAAGAAGTCCAAGGATCGGCATTCTTGATGAGTTTGATCTCGATTTCCTGCGCAACCGTGCTGCGAGCGCGGAAGGTCAACTTGTAGTTCTGGCCGGCCTTCGTGACCACATGCCCCTGCGAAATCTCGATATTGTCCAACTCCGCGGCCTTATCGACGGACACTCTTAACGCGGCCCCGTGGGCACCCGGGACACTCTCGGTAGTGAACGAGGCTTTGGCCCCGCTTTTCGGATCGACATACCACCACCACCTGTCCAGCCCGCTTTCGAAGTCGCCGTTCTGAATCAGATTCGGCGCGGCGTGGCGCAACAGCACGCCGAAAAGCAGCAGGCACACCGCCGCGCCCGAAATACCACCAAGCCATAGGATGCGGGTTCGATTCATGCTGATCTCCTTATCTGCCATTGGGTGAGTCAGGGTAACACCAAAGCCGGCTTTTGTTCGTCGATCCTGCTTCCTTATACCACTCCTCGAACTTCACGTAGCCCACGGAACCGCCGAAGGTCGCGCGCATGGCACCAAAGCTGTGACGCGTGCTGACTCCCTCATCGGGACGGCTCGCGCCGTCGTTGAAATAGTCCGGATGCTCTTCGTCTGTTTCCCAAAAGACGACCGCCTGGGGCTCAAAAGCGCCGAGTTTCAGAGGCGGGTAGAGGACACGGCCATAGCCCGTTACCGCTCCGTTCATCACATAACTCGAAATCTGCTGCTGGCGCAAGTGGAACAGAGGGTTGCTGGGGTTGTCCCGAGGACAAAAGTAAAGCTTCGGATTTCCAAGCGTCCCCCAGAAAACGCCGGTCTGGACCTTGAAACGGTTCGTGCCAACGGCCGATTCATCGAGCCTATAAAGCCATCCGGCGCGATTCGGCGCATCCCCGGCATACCAATTTGACCATGGCATTGAGTCTCCGCTGTCCGAGGCATAAAGCTGGGTGGCCACGATGAACTGCCGAAGGTTGCCGATATCGATCGTTCGGATTGCCCGGTCCTTCGCTCCTCCAAGTGCCGGCAGTAACAGGGCGGCCAGGATACCGATGATGGAGATGACGACCAATAATTCGATCAACGTAAATCCACTGGTTGGGTTCCTGACAGGAAGTTGCTGCTTGACGTACCGCGCGTTTACTGACGCTGCCCGAGTGAGGAGCCATTGGTTTTCGCTGGCACTCATTCCGGCGCCATGCTGCCAGACGGAGGGAGGGTGTCAAGCCGCAATTCTCATTTTGACGTAGGTGCTCCCCGTCGGAGTTGAACCGGTCTTTGCCGGCGCGCTGGGCCTGGGCTGTCCAACGGTTCAACGGGCCAAGGGAAAAGGTGAGGTCTGAATTTGACATGCGGGCGGTTGGTGACACAGACTGAGGGGCGTGCTTTTTGGAAACATGAGAACGGATTGGTTGTTAGCAGTGACGGCGGGCTGGCTCCTGGGAGCGGCGCCAAGTCTGGTCTGGGCCGAAAACGCTCCGGCGGGCTTCATTTATGAAACGCCGCGCGAGTTTTTCGGCAGCGGCGACTTCGACGGCGACGGCCGGATGGACGTTGTCATTGTGGACAAGGAAAGCGGCAAGTACCGGCTGGGATACCAGCAGGCGGGGGGCGCGTTCTTGTGGGTGGATTGCCGGCCCAGCGGCCTGAAAGGGATCGCCGGGTTCAGCATCGGCAAGCTGCTGAACGCGAAACTGGACGGCTTGGTCTTTGCGTCGGCCGATGCCAACCAGATCACGATGGTTGAGTGTGCGAGTCCAACCGCCCCGGGCAAGCCGGTGCCCGTGCCGTTTAACGCGGGGCTCGGTCCGAACACTGTGGTGGCCCTGGACATTGGCGGCGAGGGCAAGAAGGCAGTCGCGGACCTCTACGTCGGCAGCATTTACAATTCCCCCGACCCCAGCCAGGCCACGCTGCTGCGCAACGATGGCGCTGAGTTTCCCAAACTGGCGGATCTCCCCTTGCCCGGCCCGGCGGTGCGGGGCAACCACCTCCCGCTCAAGGCCGGCCAAGCCGACCTCCTTTGCGTGCTGGTCACGGGCGAGCAAGGCGATAGTTTCCGCGCGGAAGACTTCCGCACCGGCAAAGAGGTCTCCGTGGCCACCCTCAGCGGCCTGCCCGCCGGCTCGGATTACACCGCCGGCAACTTCGGCGGCTCGCCCCGGCTCCAATTCATTTTCTACAAGCCGGGTGGAAGCAAGTTGCTGGTGCGCCCGGTGGAAGAGCCCGCCCCCGGGCAGTTCCAATTCGGGGCGGGCGAGAGCTTCGATTTGGGCCAGCCGGTTCGGCGAGTCATCACGCTGGCCGAAAGCGCCGGGCCGAGGCTCCTGGTCATTTTCGGCCAAGGCGAGAAGGCCGGAGTCTTCAGTTTTGATGGCGTCCGGGCGCCCGCGCCCTTGCAGACGCTTTCGGCGACTAATGACCTGTTCACCTGCGCCGCCAGCCTGCCGACCGGTTTCGTCGTGTTCTCCCAGTCGGCCAGCGGCAAGTTCTCCACGCGCTACCAGGTCTTCAACGCCGGCGGGGGCGCCTATAATGCCGGCGCCTTCGGCAGCCTGGCGTCACTGGCCGACAACGACAACATCACCATCCCGGACATCCACGCCCGCATCGTCGCCGGTCTGAGCGTGGCTGACGAGAACCAGATGAAGCCCTATACCAACACCATCCCCGGCACGGAGGTCACCTACGCCATGGTCCCCATCCCCGGCGGCGAGTTCAGCATGGGCAGCCCGGCGCAAGAGCCGGGGCGCAAACCCGATGAAGGCCCGCAGCATCGGGTCAAAATCTCTCCGTTCTGGATGGGCCGGTGCGAAGTGACCTGGAATGAGTATGAGTTGTTCATGTATCCGGAGGAGGAGCGGCGCACGCGGGCGAGCGTGCGGACCGACGCCGCCGGTGACGAACTGGCCGACGCGGTCACGCACCCCTCGAGGCCATACGTCGAGATGAGCTTCGGCATGGGCAAAGACGGGTGCCCCGCCATCAGCATGACCCAGCACGCGGCCAACAAGTACTGCCAGTGGCTGAGCGCCAAGACGGGGCATTTCTACCGCCTGCCAACCGAGGCGGAATGGGAATACGCCTGCCGCGCCGGGACGACCACGACCTATTTCTGGGGCGAGGATGCCAGCAAGCTGCCCGAATATGCCTGGTACGAGCAGAACAGCGACTTCAAGTATCAAAAGGTCGGCAAGAAGAAGCCCAATCCCTGGGGCCTCTACGACATCTACGGCAACGTCGTCGAATGGGTCCTCGACCAGTACGAGCCGGACTTTTACCAGCAGTGCGCCGACAAGGGCATGGTCGTGGAGCCGTGGGACAAAGCCACCAAACCCTACCCGCACGCGGTGCGGGGCGGTTCTTGGGACGACGAGGCCTGGCGGTGCCGGAGCGCCGCCCGCCGCGGCTCGGAGCGCGCCTGGAAGATGACTGACCCCCAATTGCCCAAGAGCCTGTGGTATTTATCCGACGCCCAATGGGTGGGCTTCCGCATCGTCCGCCCGCTGAAAGTTCCGCCCCCGGAGCAATTGCAGAAGTATTGGACAAGCGGCGTCGAAAAGGATTAGGCTGGGGGCGTGGCGGGCTGAATGTCCCCTGGGCCTGGGACGTCGTGATGGCCACAGTTTAGAAACCGCACATACAGCAGAGCAACACCAATAACCTGAGAGTACCATGCAAGACCAATCAAGTAATCAGTCAGCGGCGGTATCGCGCCGGCAATTCCTCAAGAGTTCATCGCTGGCGGCGGCCTCGGCGGCGGCCGCGGTCAACTTCCCCTCGCTCCTCCATGCCCAGGCCAAACCGCCGATCAACGCGGTGGTGATCGGCTTGGGCGGGCGGGGCAGTGACGCCGGCAAAAACAACTTCCTGGAAGCGGCCAAGCTCGCCGGGGTCGAGGCCAAGATCGTCGCCGTGGCGGACATCTTTCCGGACAAGGCCAAGCGCGGGATTGAGCTGTTCGGCCTGCCGGCCGACCGCTGTTTCAGCGGGTTCGACGCCTACCAGAAGGCGCTGGAGGTCCCGGGCGTGAATTATGCCATTCTGGCCTCGCCCCCGGGCTTCCGCGCCCCGCATTTCAAGGCCTGTGTCGAGGCCGGCAAGCACGTCTTCATGGAGAAGCCTGTCGCCACCGACGGCCCGACTTACCGTATGATTTACGCGGCGGCGGAAGTGGCGAAGCAGAAGAACCTCAAGGTCGCCGCGGGCACCCAGCGCCGCCATGAGGCCAGTTACATCGAAACCATCAAGCGCCTCCACGATGGCGCCATCGGCGACATCGTCACCCTGCGCGCTTACTGGGTCAACGGCGGGCCGATCTGGCACCGTGGCGAGAGCGGGGACACGGATTTGGAAAGGCAGATCAACAACTGGTATCACTACATCTGGCTGAGCGGCGACCATATCTGCGAACAGCACGTGCACAACCTGGACGTCTGCAACTGGATTATGAACGATCACCCGGTCCGGTGCTGGGGCATGGGCGCCCGCCAGATGCTCGGCAACAAGTCCGGTGAGATTTGGGATAACTTTGCCATCGAATACGAATACCCCAAGGGCGCCCGGATGTTCAGCTATTGCGGCCAGATCGTGCGGGATTGGTCATCGGTCAGCGAGGCGGTGCAGGGCACGACGGGCAGCTCCAACCCGGGCAACTCCATCCAGCCCAAAGGCGGCTCGGCGTGGCGCTTCCGCGGCCGGGCCGTCGGCCCCTATGTGCAGGAGCACGTCGATCTTATCAATGCCATCGTCAACGACACCGAATTGAATGAGGCCAAGCAGGTGGCCGACAGCACGCTGACCGCGATCATGGGCCGCGAAGCCGCTTACAGCGGCGCCGGCGTGGAATGGGATGCCATCGTCAAGTCGGACTTCGCTTACGGTCCGGAACTGCTCTACCAGGACTGCGCGAAGCTGCAGTACGGCCCCTTCCGCACCTTGCAGCCGCCCTTGCCCGGCCATCACAATATCCTCAAGCATCAGGTGGCGGTCGCCAAGGGCTGATGCCAGCAGCTTTCTCCGGTTGCACGGCCGGCCACTTTGGCCGGCCTTTTTTCAGCCCCGGCCAAAGACCTCGCCCAGGGTGTGAACGCTCCTGGGCGCGGCCAGGAGCGGGCTTGTAACTTCCGGTCGCCGCGCTACACTGCGGGCATGCTAACGCAACGCTGGCGTCCGGTCTTCTTTTCGCTGCTTGCGGTCGCGGGTATCTGGGCGGTGGCGATGGCGGGCTATGCGATTGCCAAAAACGCGCGCGTCACGGCCGACAAACTCAAGGCCTACGCCGAGGCCGTGGACTTGAGCAAACTGTCGGGCGAGGCGCGGGCCAAGGCGCTGGGCAAACTGGCGGCCATGCTCAATGCGCTCTCCCTGGAGGAGCGGCAGAAGGTCCGGCTGGAACGGGCCGCCTGGAACTGGCTGGAGCAAATGACCGAGGAGGAAAAGGCGGCCTTCATCGAGGCCACGATGCCGACCGGTTTCAAACAAATGCTGGTCTCCTTTGAACAGTTGCCGGAAGACAAGCGCCGGCGAACCATCGACGATGCCCTGCACCGTCTGCGGGAGGCCCAAATCAGATTGCGCGGGGCTGCCGGGGACCCGAATCCCGGCACCAATGGGCCCCCGGTCCTCAGCCCGGAATTGCAGGCCAAGATCCGGACCATCGGCCTGCGCACCTTCTACAGCCAAAGTTCGGCCCAGACCAAGGCGGAACTCGCCCCGGTCCTCGAGGAGCTTCAGCGCATCATGGAAAGCGGCCGGCCCTTCCAGCGACGCTGAGCCGCTATGTGGGAGAATCCTGGCAGGCAGCACGAATTCTCCGGCCACTGGGCGGCGGGGCGGCGCGGTGAAACATCCAGGCGCAGCCGGGCCTTCACCTTGCTCGAGTTGCTGGTGGTTATTGCCATTATCTCGCTCCTGGCCGCGATGCTCTTGCCGAGCCTGAGCCGCACCAAGGAGGCCGGGCGCGCCACCGTCTGTCTCAACAATCTCCACCAGGCCGGCCTGGCCCTTCAGCTCTATGTCCAGGACAACAATAATCGCCTGCCCTACATGAACGACCGGACGCTGACGCCGACCAACGAGAGCCAATTCCCGCCGCCCGATACAGTGCTCTCAAACCAGTTGGGCAACCTCCAAGTCCTCAAATGCCCGTCGGACAAGTATGCATCGGACAAAACGAAAGTCCGGCCGCAAGCCCCCCTGACTTACTTCGACCAGACCGGGTCGAGCTACGCCTGGAACTTCTTGATTAACGGCCAGGACGCCGAGCATCTGAGCGTGCTCGGCCTGGATTTCACTCCCCCCTGCATACCGCTGCTATTTGACAAGGAAAAGTTCCACCTCCCCCGCGGCGAGGGCAAGGCGGTAAACTTTTTGTATGCGGACGGCCATATCAAGAACCTGCTTACCCTCGCCGGGACGATCAAGAAAGGCCCGTGATCCAACTCAAGAACGTTTTCAAGCGATTCGGCGGGCGTCTGGCGGTAGAGGACCTCACGCTGCAAGTTGCCGCCGGCGAGGTCTATGGCCTGCTCGGCCATAACGGGGCGGGCAAGAGCACGGCCATCGGCATGATGCTGGGCCAGGTCTGGCCCACCAGCGGAGAGGTCCGCATCTGCGGCTATGAGGTGACGGGCCACCGCCGCCAGGCCCTGCAAAAGGTCGGGGCGATCTTCGAAAGCCCGGCTTTTTACGATTATCTGAGCGGCTGGCGGAACCTGGACATCCTCAGTTCCTACACCGCCCCCACCCCGCGCGGGCGCATCCAGGAGGTCATCCAGTGGGTTGGCCTCAGCGGGCGCGAGCACTCCAAGGTCCGGACCTACTCCCACGGCATGCGGGCGCGGCTGGCCCTGGCCCAAGCCCTGCTGCCGCAGCCGGCCTTGCTGATCCTGGACGAGCCCGGCGACGGCCTGGACCCCGAAGGCATTCACGAGCTGCGCCAGACCATCCGCCGCCTGCACCGCGAAATGGGCCTGACCATTCTCCTCTCCTCCCACTTGCTCAACGAAGTCGAGCAGGTCTGCACCCGCATCGCCGTTCTGAACCAGGGACGCAAAGTCTTCGAAGGCGCCCTGGCCGATACCAAGCAGCGCCAAGAATGGGTCCGGCTCAGGGTCGGCAACTTCCCGCAGGCGGTCCACGGCCTGCGGGAGGCGGGGCTGATCGCCGGCCAGCGCGAGGGGGCCGCCATCCTGCCCGCCCCGGGGGTTGGCATCGACCAGATCGTCCGTTGCCTGGTCGAACACGGCGTGGCGGTCTATGAAATCGGCCGCGAACAGGAAACGCTGGAACAGTTTTATCTGCGCCTGATGAACCGCACTAAATAACCGGGTAACTTTTCGCGACCGCATGTTTCATCGTCATTTGCGCAACGAGTTGTGGAAGCTGTTTGGCAAGAAGCGCACCTATATCGGTTTCGGCGCGTTCATCCTGGCGCAAAACGCGATGTTGCTCACCTTTCGCTTCACGCACTGGCAAAGCAATGTGGAGCGCCACCTGGCGGGCAACGGTTACCTGGCCCAGGAGTATATGTCCGCGCTGACGGTCGCGGTCGTCATGCTGATTCCGCAGATCGTTTTGCTCATGCCCCTCTATGCCGCGCTGGTGGGCGGGGACCTCGTCGCCAAGGAAGCGGAGGACGGCACGTTGCGGATGATCCTGGCGCGGCCGATTTCGCGGTTCCGGTTGCTGGCGGCCAAGTGGGTGGCGGGGGCGGTTTTTTCAGCGGCGCTGGTGCTGGTGCTGGGCGGGACGGCCCTGGGCCTGGCGCGGCTATGGTTTCCGTGGCGGGGGATGTTCGTTTTTGCGCCCGGGATGGTTTTCAACGCCCTCAGCGCGGCGGAGGGCTTCAAGCTTTACTGCTATTCGCATCTGTTCCTGACCCTCAATGCGAGCGTGGTGCTGGGCCTGGCCTTTATGTTTTCCTGCTTCAACATGAAGCCCGCCGCCGCGACCATCCTGGCGCTGTCGTTCCTGTTCGTGAACTTCGTCATGGAACAGATTCCGTTCTTCGAGGAGTATCGGGAGTGGCTGCTGACGCACCATTTCCAGGTCTGGATCCTCATCTACGCCCAACCCACGCCCTGGGAGCGGGTGGCCCAATCGCTTTGCGTGCTCTTGGCCTATAGCCTGACCGCCTTCCTGGTCGGGGCCGCCGCCTTCCAGGCCAGGGACATCAAATCATGAATTGGCAGCCGGCGCCAGCGCAGAAGGCCCAAGCCGGGGCCAGCTCAACGCAAGCGCCTGAGCCGTCAAAGTTGAACGCCTGGCCAACCATCCCCGGTGCGTAGGTCCCGCTGCCCATGAGCGTGCCATCGTTGACGCCGACGATGTCCGCCGCGCTTCCGTCGCCGGGCCACCAGCCGATCATGCCGCCCGGGGGCAGGGAGCAACCGTCGGCCTGCGCTGGCAGCATGGCCGCCAAGCTGCCAGCGAGAATTGCGGCGCGCAATCCAGCCAGCCACGGACGGCGCGTTGAACTGGCGTGGAGTTTGCCAACAGGATTGATTGGGGTCATCTGCTTCCTTTCCCTTGGTTGCTCACGCTGGAGAAGCAATTGAATGCCTTATTGATTACATTAGCAGCTTCACCGCACGCCTCACTTGGAGTTTCACGGTCTTCTGGAAGTCGTGTGGGTGAATTTGCGTTTTTGCGGTCTCACGGATTCCAGTCGGGGGTGCAGCCTGGCGAGTGCAACAGGGTGGTTACGTTGCTGCCAAGCACCATTTTGTACACCGACGCCGTGCCGCTGACATCGCTGCGGAAGGCGATGGTCGTGCCGTCGGGCGACCAGGTGGGAGAGAAGGTGGTGCTCTTCAAAAAGGTCTGGCGCGTGATACCAGTGCCATCGGCGTTAGCTGTGAATATCTCCTCTCCATACTTCGTGCTCGTGCCTTTACCGGTGGTCACCGTCCACGACACTGGCCCGGCGAAGGCAATCAGGCTTCCATCCGGGCTCCACTGTGGAGTCTGATTGCTAAAAATCGTCGCGCCAGCGACGGAGACGCCGAAGGAGATCTCTGAGCCGGTGGCCACGTCGCGAACTTTTATGAAAAACGGCAGGTTGCCGTCCTCACTGCCCCAGAAGGCGATCCTGGTTCCATCGGGCGACCAACTGGGATTAGAATACGAACCAGACCGAAAATGCTCCGGGATGCCAACCGTCCCGGTGGCGGCGTTGACGGGGACAATGTAGAGATTGCTGTCGGGGCCCTCGTAAACCAGCATGGTGCCGTCCGGTGACCAACCAGATCCCCCCCATTAGCGACCGCAAAGGTTCGGCCCCCGTTAAGTTCCCCTTTGGCTTCCATGACATAGAGGGTCCCGTTTCGGGAGAAGGCGATGTATTTCTGGCCCGGCGACCAGCTCGGAGAATACGCCCAGGCCGGCGACGAGTACGGCCAAACCCCGGGGACGTTCGCACTGGTCAACTGCACCACGCCCCTGCCGTCGGGATTCATCGAGAAGATTTGTTGGGAGGTGATGCTGGTGTGCCCGTTTCTTACTGTGACCAGCCCGTCAAACACGATGCGCGGAACGGTTTGCGCCATGGCGCTGTGTATCGTGCCGAAGGCCAGGAGAGCGGGTAAGGCTGCCCCGAGCAGGATTTTGATCAGTTTAGTTCTTTTCATATTCTTGGTTTAGTTGTCGGTCATTGATGCGTGTCTTCACTCTATAAAGCGAAATTCCAGCACAGAACGGGCCACCCGGACGGAAGATTTTTTTGACGCCCGGCCGACAGCAAGGCGGCGGCCGGACCCGGAAGGTTCGGCGGTGCGCAGATTGAAACTCCGCGCCACAAAGAATCGTCGCGACCTGCGACTTTGTACCGGCATTAACTGCGCTGCGCCCGGATTTCCTGGAACAGCCACGCGCGGGCGTAAGCCCATCGCCGCTTGGCTGTGGTCGCGGAAATCCCTTGCACTTCGGCGGCCTCCTCCAGCGTCAGGCCAACGAAATAACGCAGCTTGACCAGTTCGGCCGTCTGCTTGTTCCTGGCGGCGAATTTTTCGAGCGCTTCATTCACCGCCAGCACCTGGTCATCACTCGGGGTCGCAAGGTTGGCGTTGTCGAGTTCCACCCGCACCAGCCTGCCACCGTGACGCTGCGCGCGTTTGCGCCGGGCGTTATCCACCAGGATGCGGCGCATGGCTTCCGCAGCGGCGGCGAAGAAATGCGTGCGATCATTCCATCTCCGGTTTTCATCGCCGGTCAACCGCAGCCAGGCCTCATGCACCAGCGCCGTGGGTTGCAGGGTTTGGCCCGGCGTTTCCAGGGCCATCTTCGCCGCCGCGAGGTGGCGCAACTCTTCATAAACGAGAGGTAATAATTCATCCGCCGCTCGAGCATCGCCCCGGCCGATGTCGTTCAGAATGCGCGCCACGTCGCTCACTTCGTTTCAGCCGTTTTTTCTGCCTTGCCTTGGAGAAGCCCCTTGGCCTCGAGCATGAGAGCGTGCTGCAAAAGGGTTTCAGTCTGTGCCGCGGTTTTTTCTTCGAGAAGCCCCTTGGCCTCGAGCATGAGGGTGTGGGCAATGAGCACATCGTACCAATGCACCCCAAGATCCTCGCTTCCAAAATCCGGAAGTGTTCGCTCTGAAAGTTCGACGCCTTTCGCGAAAGCCGCGCGAGCACTGTCAACTTGGCCCAGCCGATAATTGGTCATGGCAAGCACCATGTAGGCCGGGCAAAAGCGGTAGTTGTCGACGGAATATCGAAATGGGATCGGGATCAACGCTTTCTGCATCCAGCCAGCCGCGCTCTCGTAATGCTTTCGACGATACTCTACTAACCCTTCGGCGAATTGCCACCACGGCAGATTGTTGTCCCCAACTTCCTTCCCCGTCACCGCGAGCTCAGCTAATTGGGCTATCCGGTTCAAATCGCTTTCGAGCGGCGGAACGATCGAACAAGCCTTGGCCGCTCTCTCCGCAACGCTAGGATCCTTCGTTCCGCCGAACCTGGCAAGCATCTCCTTGCAAAGTTGGCGGTAGCCGGGCAAGTCACCGTTTGCAGCGGACAGCGGCGCGAGCACATAGTAGTAAGTAAAGTCCTTACGATCGATCTCAATGAGTTTGGATATATCCCGAGCCGCCTCGCGAAAGCGCCCCCGACGAGCCTGGAAAGTGGCTCGCACTTGGAGGACCGGCGCATTTCTCGCCTGACTCGCGCTCTCTTGCACCGAAACGTCCTGAAGCACTTTATCCACCTCGGCATAGTTGTGCACTTCCATTAAGCCCTCGAGCCTCCGCCGCAGAGAAAGTGCCCCCAGATTAATCTCGAAGTCCGCTTTGAGATCATTCTCGAATTCCCCAGCCATTTCTGGCGCTTGTAGCTCAGTTTCGATATGATCGGACGCAGCCACGAGGGCCTCTTCCGTCGAAGCGAAGTAAAATCCCTCATGCCGCATGAAGTCCCTGAGAGTGTCCTTGAGGAGCCCCGTTAGACGTCGGCTGCGAGTGGCTTCGAGCCGAGCTTTCTTTTCGTTGGCCTCAGCGAACTCGCGCAGGCGAACTTGTTCACGCCTGGCTGCCCTTTCCCGGAAAAACATCCAAGTGGAAACGCCAAACCCAATGAGCAGCGCAGCCGCCACTGCCGTCGCAGCGGCGAAGGCGAGTTTGTTTCGCCGAACGAGTTTCTGGAACCGGTAGAGATTACTCGGCGGACGGGCCACGACTGGCTCGTTGTTCAGGTGGTGTTGAATGTCCATCGCCAGTCCGTTGGCTGTCTCGTAGCGGCGGGCGCGGTCCTTTTCCAGCGCCTTCATCACAACGCAATCGAGGTCCCCGCGCAATTCACTGATGAATTTGGGCGAATCGAGCCCGCGGCGCTGGGCGGTGGTGCTCAACTTGTCGTCCGCCAGTGTGCTCAAGCGCGTGGAGGGACGCTCCGGTTCCTGCTCACGGATCGTGCGCCGCATCTCGTCCAGGCCGACGGCCAGCAGTTGCTTGCTGTCAAACGGGGTTTGGCCGGTCAGCAGTTCGTAGAGCAGCACACCCAGCGCGTAGATATCGCTGCGCGTGTCGATGTCCAGGCTCGTGATCACGGCTTGCTCGGGACTCATGTAGGCGGGTGTGCCGATAAACTGCTCGAAGGCGGTGAAGACGGTTTTGTCGGTGAGCCGCTGGCCCCCGGTGGCTTTGGCGATGCCGAAATCAATCACTTTCGGCACCGGCACGCCGTCATTGACGGTCACCAGAATATTCGACGGCTTGATGTCGCGATGGATGACGCCCTTCTGATGCGCGTGTTGAATCGCCTGGCAAACCTGGATGAACAAATCGAGCCGCTGGCGGATGGGCAGTTTCTTCTCGTCGCAGTAGTCGGTGATTTTCACCCCGCGCACCAGCTCCATCACAAAGTAAGGCCGGCCGGTTTCGGTCGCCCCGGCGTCGAACACCTTCGCAATGTTCGGATGGTCCATCATTGCGAGGGCCTGCCGCTCGGCCTCGAAGCGGGCGATAACCTGCTTGGTATCCATGCCCAACTTGATCACCTTGAGCGCCACGCGCCGCCGCACCGGTTCTTCCTGTTCGGCCATATAAACCACGCCGCAGCCGCCCTCGCCGATTTGCTGCAGCAGTTTGTAGCGGCCAATCTTGTCGCCGGCCTTTTCCGCCAGTGGAACCCAAGCGGTTCGCGCCAATGGGAGGGTGGGCGCGGCGGGCGTCTCCAGGAAATTTTCTGCCTGCTGGTAGGCGTTGAGCAGGCCCTCGACGCGTTGGCGGAGGGCGGCGTCGCCGCCACACGCTTGATCGAGGTAGTTGGCGCGCTCTGCGGGCGCCAATCGCAGGGCGGCGCCAAAAACGGTTTCCTCACTGTTCGAGGCATTCATAGACGGATTAAGAGGGTCTTTACCATAGAAAGCGAGATTTGAGAAGAAAAAGGGCCACGGTCCCATAAAAATTCTAAGGCAAAGGGGTCGCGTCTGAATGGCAGTTAGTTAAGGCGCTGGCTTCGGCCAGCCCCTGGAGTTTGGACGTTTTCGAACGACCTCATTGGCCGACGCCAACGGCGTCAGGTCATACCAGCCTGGGGCAACGCCCCAGGACAGGTGCAAGAAAACAGAATAGAGCGCCAACGGCGCGATTCATAGGCTTGGCAATCGCAGTCGCGGCCTATGGTTGCAACGCAAGCGTGCAGGGGTGGGCAGATGGGGGCATCAAGCCACCTCTGGCGGTCCTTGGTGCTGAAGAGGAGGTGGACCACTACCTGGCTGAGCGATTGGGGCATAGGCGCAAGTTCGGTTCTGGAATAGAGATATGAACTCCCGACTAATCGGGATTGGCCTGCAATGAATCCCGATTCGGAATCGGGATTTCCCACGGCTTTGCCCTGGGCTGGTATGACTGACGCCTTTGGCGTCGGGGCTTAACTAACTGCCATTCGGGTCGCGTCTCAACATTTGACAAGTGCGCTTTGGCTTTTTGGTCCGGCGGCGGTTCAATTGCCGCCAGGGCACGCGCACTGCTCATCCAGCGCCCAAAGCCCGAAAGCCGGGGGAGCCGGGGTGGGGGAAAGCCGCGGTTGGGGGGAAAGCCCGGGTCGCGCCTATACCTTTCTACATTCGCTTTTGAATTGCGGGCACTTGCTGACGCGATTCCGGAGTGCGTTCCATTGGCCCCATTGGCTGGATTGGCCCCATTGGCCATTTTAGCCAAAAAACTGGCCGGCCCGCCGCCCTGGGCTAAGCGGAAAAGCCGCTCACCGCCCCATCCCCCGCTGCGGGATGGGGGGAGGGTTTCCGCCCGCGCTCGGTGGCAGTGTCAGGACGCGCCGCCGCGTCCTTTCGCTTACATTTTGTTCTCGCCTTTTGGCCGAAATTCGTGCCTCATTGGGTCCCTATGAAAAAGTCTTCTTTCCCTTCAGATATGAATCGACGCCAATTTCTCGCCGCCACCGGGCTGGCGCTGGCCGTCCCGACCATCATCCCAGCCAGCGCGCTGGGGCGGGAGGATAAACCCGCGCCCTCGGGGCGCATCACGATGGGTGTGGTCGGCTGGGGTATGCAAGGCCCTGGCAACACCGGGGAATTTCTCGGCTTGAAAGACTGCCAGGTCGTGGCCGCCTGCGACTTGGACAAGAACCACCTGCAGAGCGCCGTCAACGCCGTCAACGGCAAGTATGGCAACCAGGACTGCAAGGCCTACCACGATTACCGCGAAATGATGGCGCGCAGCGACATCGATGCCGTGATGCTGGCCGTGCCGGACACCTGGCACGCCCTGCTCGCGGTGGAGGCCGCCCGGAACAAGAAGGACATTTACGGGGAGAAACCGCTGGCCCGCACCATTGCCGAGCAGCAGGCGATCGTCAAGGCCGTTGAGCAAAACCAACGCATCTGGCAGACCGGTTCCTGGCAGCGCTCCCAGCGCCCCTTCCGGCGGGCCGCCGAGATCGTGCGCAACGGGCTGATTGGCAAGGTCACCCGCGTGGAAGTCGGCCTGCCCGACGGCCATTATGATTTCGCGGGCACCGGCGGGCCGCTGGCGGCCAAATTGAAATCAGGGGCGCCGGCCGACTTCCTTGCGAAGGTCGTGCCCGGCACGCCGGAATGGGATGCGGCCGTGAGCGAGCCGCCGCCGGAGTTGGATTACGGGATGTGGATCGGCCCCTCGCGCATGGAGCCTTACATCGGGGCTCGCGTCCACATGAACTGGCGCTGGAACTACAACATTGGCGGCGGTCAATTGCTCGACTGGATCGGCCACCACTGCGACATCGCCCATTGGGGCCTGGACATGGACAACACCGGTGGACCGTCGGAAGTCGAAGCCGAAGGGGAGTTTCCGCGCCCGGAGGCGATCTGGAACACCTGCACCAGGTACCGCATTACCCTCAAGTACCCCAAGGACATCACCATGATCATTGCCGGCGGCCATTCTGACATCCGGGGCGGCGCCAAATGGATCGGCACGGACGGCTGGGTTTGGGTGGACCGGGGCGCGTTTGATGCCTCGCATGTGGATTGGTTTGCCAAACTGCCCGACAACTCCACCGTCAGTCTTTACAGGTCCGACAACCACCAGCGCAACTTCATCGAGTGCGTCAAGTCGCGCAAGCCGACGATTACCCCCGTCCAGACCGCCCACCATTCCGCCATCCCCGGCCACCTTGGCCTCATCTCCCTCCTCGCCGGCCAGGACGAAAACGGCAAGCGCATCGGCCGCAAAATCAAGTGGGACCCGGAAAAGGAAGTCATCCTGGACGATCCCGAGGCCAGCAAACTCCTGAGCCGCCCCTATCGCGCGCCTTGGGAACTGGCGTGAGGGAAGCGGGAAAGTGGGTCGGTGACTCACTCACGCTCGACCCTGGCCGGTTCGAGCTTGGGGGCGAGCAGGTGGATGATCAGCAGGGCAGTGATGTAAGCCAGGCTGGCCGCCAGGAAGATGAGGAAGTAATTGCCCGGCTCGCCGCGGGCGATGGCCGCCTTGCGGAGCTGGCTGACGATGACGAACAGGGCGATCGCCCCGACCGAGCCGGCAAAGCCGCCAAAGCCGGTGACGGAACCGACGACGCGGCGCGGGAACATATCCGAGGCCAGGCTGTAGGCGTTGGCCGACCAGGCCTGGTGGGCCGAGGCGGCCAGGGTAATCAGGCCCACGGCGACCCACTGGTTGTGGGTGACGGTGGCAAAGACGACCGGGAGCACGGCGATGGCGGAGAGCAGGAAGGTGATTTTGCGGGCCCGGTTGACGCCCCAGCCCAGCTTCATGAAATGCCCGGAGAGCCAGCCCCCGGCAATGCTCCCCAGGGAGGCTACGAGGTAGATGACCGCCACCGGCCCGCTGCGCCCCTTGAGGTCAAGGTGGAAGCGGTCGGCAAAGAAATAGGGCGCGCCAAAAAGGTAGAACCACCAGAAACAATCGGTCATGAACTTGGCGGCGGCAAAGGCCCAAGCCTGCCGGTGTGGGAAGAGTCTGCGCCACGGGATTTTCGTGGTGGGCTCCGGCGGCTCGCTGTTGATCAAATTCAGCTCGGCGGGCGAAACTCGGGGATGGTCCTGGGGCCGCCGATAGATGAGCAGCCAGGCAATGATCCAGGTGAAATCGAAGATGGCGGTCACCAGGAAGGCCCCGCGCCAGCCCAGCGAGTAGCCGCCAAAGGTGATGATGCTAAAAGCCAGGAGGAGTTTCGGCAAACAGAACGGCACCAGCACGCCCCCGATGTTGGTGCCGCAATTGAACAGCCCGGTGGCCAAGGCGCGTTCGCCCTTGGGAAACCACTCCGCCGTCGCCTTGATGGCGGCGGGAAAGTTGCCGCCCTCCCCCAGGGCCAGCAGGATGCGGACGATGAAAAAGCCGGTGACCGTGCTGACCAGCGAATGGCTCATGGCCGCCAGCCCCCAAAAGCCGCAGGCCAGGACAAAACCCCAGCGCAAGCCCAGCAGGTCCATCAGCCGCCCGGCCACCAGGAGGCTGATGGCGTAGGCCGCGTTGAAGGCGACGGTCATGTACCAGTATTGCTCCTGGGTCCAGCCGATGTCTCTTTGGAGTTCCGGCGCCAGGTTGCCGAACACGCCCCGGTCAATGTAGTTGGCGGTGGTGACCCAGAATAGCAGGGCGCAGATAACCCAGCGGAAATGGCTGGTGGCGGCAGGTGCGGCGGGCGCGGCAGTCGTCATCGATTCAGGCATGGCGGTCATTTTGGCCGTGGCACGCCAGGAAGGTCAAGCTCGCCTGTCCCTTCAGCCCGCCGCCGCCGCCACCAAAAGGAGCGTCCCGAGGGAATCGGGGTCCGCGCGTTCTGGTTGCGTGGCGCCGCGCTACGGAGGGTGTGCGTCTGGATGCACACCCTCAGGGCGAGCATGGAATTCCCTTGTCAAAGAAACTGCGCGGGAGCACAATCCGCCCGGTTCAGCAGATGAGGCGACTTGGCTCATCCGGGGCAGCAGGCAGCCGCAGGCGGCGGCGGCGCATAACGGGCGGCCGTGCCGGCCCAGGGAGGATGAGCGAGAAAGCGTCGCCGGGGGGCAGATCGTGTGGGTGTGGCAACATGCAGATTCTGTTTAAGAAAATGAACGTTCCAGTAGTTTTGCGGCGGCAGGCAGGCGGCGCGAGGTGGCGCGGATTAGGGTTGGCGCTCCTGCTGAGTCATCAGGCGGTGAGATTAGCTTGCGGGGCTGGGACAGCAGCGGCGTGGGGTGACGACAACGCGGGCCAGGTTTCCCAGATTCCTCAGGGCGCCCTTTCTGGCGTGACGGCGGTGGCCGGGGGCGGCAGCCACAGTCTGGCGCTGCGGAGCGACGGCACGGTGGTGGCCTGGGGCTGGGACGACTACAACCAGATCGATGTGCCGGCCGATTTGACCAACGCCACCGCTATCGCGGCCGGTTCGCTCTACAGCATGGCGCTGCGGAGCGACGGCACGGTGGTGGTCTGGGGCAAGCCGCAGCCCCCGCCGGACGGGTTGAGCAACGTGGTGGCGATTGCCGCCGGGTGGGACCATAGCCTGGCTTTGAAGAGCGATGGGACGATCGTGGCGTGGGGCGACAATACTCACAATGAAACGAACGTCCCGGCGGGGCTGACCAACGTGGTGGGGGTTGCCGCCGGCAACCATTTCAGCGTGGCCCTCCGATTTGACGGCACGGTGGTGGCCTGGGGCGACAACTCCTACGGCCAGACCAACGTATCGGCACAGGCCGTCAACGTCCTGACCCTTGCGGCCGGGGGGTACCATTGCCTGGCCCTGAGAGGGGACGGGACGGTGGTGGCGTGGGGCCGCAACAACGCCGGGCAGACGACGGTGCCGGGGAATCTGGCGAACGTCGTTGAAATAGCGGCCGGGGCGCTCCACAGCCTGGCGCTCAAAGCGGATGGGACGCTGGCCGGGTGGGGTGACAACACCTACGGCCAGCGCGACGTGGGCCCGGCCCAGGCCAACTATTGCGGCCTTGGCGCCGGCGATTACCACAGCCTGACGATTCGGGGCGACGGTTCGCCGGTGATTTTGCTGCCGCCGGCCAGCCAAACGGTGGTCTTCGGCAAGCCGGCCAGGTTCCAGGCGCTGGTCGTCGGGACGCCGCCGTTGAGCTGCCAATGGCGAAAGAACGGGCAGAACATTGCGGGCGCCACCACTACTTCCTATGTCCTGTCGAGCATCCAGATGAACGATCGCGGCAGCTTCACGTTGGTCATCAGCAATGCCGTGGGTGTGACGACCAGCCAGCCGGCGGTCCTGACGCCGGTGGGGATTGCGCCCTGGATAACGGCGCAGCCGGCCAGCGGCACCAATCTTTGCGGTGAGACGGCCAGCTTCCAGGTGACGGCGGACGGTCCCAGGCCGCTGACCTACCAATGGCGGTTGGCGGGCGTCCCCATTCCGGGAGAGACACAGCCGAGCCTGGTAGTCCCCAACGTGAGCGGGGCGCAGGCAGGCGGCTACAGCGTCGTGGTAGCCAACGTCTATGGTTCGATTACCAGCGCGGTGGCGAACTTGACCGTGATCGTGACCCCGTGGGTCACGAACCAGCCGCGGGATTTGATAGCCTATTGCGGGCGGGACGCCTCGTTCCAGGTGGGGGCGGGCGGTCCCGCGCCGCTCAGTTATCAGTGGCTGTTCGCGGGCGTGCCCATTGCGGGAGCGACCGCGCCGGTGTTGGGCCTGACCGCCGTGACGAACAACCAGGCCGGGGCCTACTCGGTGGCAGTGGCTTGCCCATGCGGCTCCGTCACCAGTGCGCTGGCTAACCTGACCATCCTGGGCATCCCGCTCATCACCAACCTGCCTCAGGATGTGATGGTGTACTGCGGCGACACGGCGACTTTCCAGGTGGGCGCCACCGGCCCCACGCCGCTGAGCTACCAATGGCAATTCCAGGGCACGCCCATCCAGGCGGCCACGAATGCCACGCTGGCGCTGGTCGGAGTGACGAACCCCAACGTGGGCCTGTACAACGTGGTCATCGCCTGCCCCTGCGGGGCGATGACCAGCGCGGCCGCCTCTTTGACGATCAGCCCCGAGCCGCCGCTGATTACCAGTCCCCTGACGGCCACCGCCCTCCAAGGGCAACCTTTCTCCTATACTATTACCGGCCTCCACAACCCCACCCGCTACACTGCCGTGGTCGTGCCGCCGGGCTTGACCCTGAATCCCACCAACGGACTGATCACCGGCACCAACTTTGAAAACGGCACCTTCTACATCCGGCTCGGCACGGCCAATGCCTGCGCGGCGGACACCAAGACCCTCAGGCTGGACGTCTCCCCCGGGGCGCCGCTGGTCACCAGCGCGAACACGGCCAGCGGCATCGCGGGCAATGCCTTCACTTACACGATTACGGCGACGCAATCGCCCACGAGTTTTTCGGCCCAGAACCTGCCCGCCGGCGTGATCCTCGACCCGATGTCGGGCATCATCTCGGGCACACTGGCCTACTCGGGTGAATTCGACACCACGATTTCCGCCAGCAACCCCTGGGGCACCGGGTCGGCTTCGCTCCACATCTCCGTCGGCTACGGGCAGATCAACGGGTTGTCCATTGTCAATGTGCGGACTAACTATCATTGCCCCTTCCTGCTGGATGTCCAGTTCGCACTGCGGGACGATAACGACCCGGCGGTGGGCAAACCGCTGGTGGTGGATCCCGCCCTGCTGTCGGTGACTGTGTTCGAGGACGACCAGCCGGTGGATCCGAGCGAAACGGCCCTCATCCTTCAGCGGGTCCTGCCGGGCGCGCTCAAAGTGAAAGTGAACCTGGTGCTTGATTTTTCAACCAGTATTTCCTCGACGGCCATCAACGGCGACAGCAATGGGGACGGGATATCGGACGCGATCGATGCTGAAATCAGCAGTTCGGAGCAGTTTGTGACCCAGCAGGCCCCCTCGACGCTGATCGGGGTCTATGAGTTTCATCGGAAAGATTTGCCTCCCAACCGCGTGATTGGCCTGACCAACGCGACCGCCGCCTACAATGCCATCGCCGGCATCTGGACCAACTACATCTACGGGTACTCCTCCGGCTCCCATTGCTGGGACGCGCTCATGGCGGCCGTCAGGGGCCTGGGGGTTGCCAACAGCAACGAGTTCCACAGTGTCGTCTTCGTCTCCGACGGCAAGGACGACTCCAGCACCAACACCCTCGGGGCCGTCATCGCGGCGGCGACCAATGCCAACGTGCAGATTTACTGCGTCGGCTTCGGCCAGGACATCAACACCAACAACCTGCAACAGATCACCACTACCACCGGGGGCACCTTTTTCGTCGGCCAGACGGCGGTCGACCTGGCCGGGGAGTTCGCCCAAATCGGCAAAGTCTTCACGGGCCTCTACCGCTTGCGTTGGATGACGCCCAAACAACCCACGGTTCCCCCGTTTATGCCCTCCTTCGAGGTCACTTACCAGGGCTTCACCGCCTTGTCGCCCACCAACCCCTGGTCCGTCAGCAATTACGATCTCGTCACGACCAACATTGACACCAACGCCAGTCCGGCCACTACCAATTACACCACCAACTCCGTCAGCACGAACGTCACCAACTACACGGTCTTCTCGCCCTACGACCCGGCCAAGTATGCCTGCGACGTTAACCTGGGCCAACTGCACTTGCAGCCCAGCTCCGCCCTGCCCTCGGGGGCCACTCTCTACGCCGACTACCTGCCGGAGTACATCCGCCAATTCAACCTCCATTACCGGCTCAATTGGCCCGGCGCGGTCGTCCCGGCGACCAACCTGACGGATTTGCTCTACGGCTGGAGCGTGGCGCCCACCGACGATGGCTCCAACGGCACCTGGCTGCTGTTAAGCAGTCCGGACCCGGTCAGTGGCGAGGGCGTCCAAACCACCAGCATCCCCTGGGCCTCCTGGGGCGAACTGGTCAACTTCTACTTCCGCGACCAGATCAGCTCCAACACTGCCTTCGCCTTCTTCGTCGTGGATACGAACCTCTACGCGGTGACTAACCATATCCCAGGCTACTTTGGCCAAAGTTTGAGCAATAATGTGAACGGCATGGTCACGAACTTGCCGGTCCTGCCCTACGGCACGCCTGTGCCCTGGCTCATTGCCAATGGCTTTACCGACCCCAATGGCTGGACCAATGCCGAAACGGCTGACACCGACAAGGACGGCCTGCTGAACTGGCAGGAATACCAGGCCAACACCAATCCGAAAAACCCCAACTCGAAGTTCGCCGTCGGCCGGGTGGATCAGTCGCCCTACGACGGCCGGTGGGAAATCACCTTCGGCACCGCCCTTTACCGCACCTACCAGGTGCTGGCCTCGCCGGACTTGGTCAATTGGCGCATCGTCCAGGACAGCATCCCCGGCACCGGCACGAATATCACGATCCTCGATACCGGCTTCGTGCCGAGCGGGCAGACCTTCTACCGCCTGATGGTTTACTGACCCTTCGTACTGCGTGTCATAAACACGATGACGTTCGTTGCGCCGCATTTGGGCTGGGGCAAGGCGCAACGAAGGAGCATACCCTGATGGGTCTGCGACTGAGGAGCAACGCCGCCCCAGCCCAAATGCGGCGCAACCCCCCGGGCGGCAGGTCTTTTCGCTCCAGCCTTCGTTGCTCGCTCCTCATCCCGACAGGTCGGGACGGGTATGCTCGTCGCTCGCGCCTCGGCTGGAGCGAAAATCCCTTGCCGCGAACGTCACCGTATTTACGGCTCACAGTACTTAGTCGCAGGCCCCCATCCCTGCCTTTAGCGCGACGGCAGGGGAAGGCTAGCGCGGCTGCGCCGGCGAAGGGGATCTTGGGCGCATCCCGACACCGCCGCCAATTCCACTCTACCCGCGCGCAGCGCGGCATTCTTCTGCCCCGGAGATGTTCTCTGTTTTGCAAGTGGCTTTTTCATAAAAGTTATTCACAGGGCGGCAGCTTGTGGGAGGCTTGGGTTA
>JBEKRX010000074.1:0-30585 GCA_049518415.1 Verrucomicrobiota bacterium | reverse complement strand
CGGTCCGCACTATCGTCCTTGCGGCTGCGAGAGCGAGTTGCGGTGAAGAGCCCAGTGCGGGAATACTGCACGCTGGGATCTGTGGGAGGGGCGCCGGGCAACCGGCGTCCCTATCCCGATCGGGGGGGGAGGCGGCTGCCAGCGGCCGGCGTGGGGTGGCAGAGCCGAGCGGACTGGCTTGGCGTGCTCAACCAAGAAACAAGCTCGACTCAACTCCTGGTCAATTGCAGGCCGGTATCCGAGAGGCTGAACTGGACGAACCGGGCCCGGGCGTTCGGCGGGCGATGGGTGAGGGTATGCTTGATGCTGGCGGCGGCCTGCTCGTCTTTGCCGAAGAGCAGCAGGTAGCCGCCACCGCCGGCGCCCAGGAGCTTGGCCGCGCCGAGGTAATCGCCGATGCGGTCGAGGATTTGCTGGACCGCCGGCGGGTTGGTGCCGGCATCCAACCGCTGGTTGAGGCGCCAACTGTTGCGAATGGCGGCCAGGAGCATCGGATAGTCGCAGGTCTCAAGGGCGGCGCGGGCATATTCGGCGTTGGCGCCAATATCGGCGATGATGCGCAGATGGGAGGGGGAGTTGAGAAAGATGCCGCGCACGATCTCGGCCAGGATATTCTTGGCCAGGCGGGTCAGGCCGGTATAGTAGAGGAGGATGGAGCGATTGGCGTATTCATGGCTGAAGAGATGCGGCGGCAGCCAGCGCAGGGTCGGCTTCTGGGCGAGGCCGGCGGCAGTTTGGATGAGTTTGAGGCCGCGGAAAATGGCGCCGGCCTGGTCCTGCCAGCCGCCGCCGGTGGTGAGCATCTGTTCGAGGGCCAGCGTGCGGGTGAAGAGCACATTGCGGTCCCACCCTAGTCCGCACAGGTCGCCCAGGGCCGCCAGCACCGTGGCTGCCAGGATGCTGCTGGCGCCCAGGCCCGAGCCTTTCGGCACGGCCGAAAGCAAAGAGACCTCGAGGCCTCCGCCAAAATCCCGGAGTTGCTCTTCGAGTGAGGCAAAACCGCCGGTGGTGTGGAAGCGGGGCAGGAAGCCGGCCAGGGCAAACGCCGCCTTCGGCAGCGCGAACGGGCAGTCCGGGCGGCCAAAGGTGTCGAGCTCCGCATAGGTGCGGACGCGTTCCTCGACGCCCAGGTCGATGGAGCGCATGACCAACTCCGGCCGGTGCGCCAGTTTGGCGAAGACCTGAATCGGGGGCTGGCCGTTGAGGTCGGCCGCCAGGTTGAGCACCTTGCCGCCGTGCTCGATACAGTAAGGCGGGGTGTCGGTCCACCCCCCGGCGAGGTCGAACCGGACGGGGCTGCGCGCCCAGACGATTTGGTCCTCCATCACGTTGGGGCGCGGCAGGGCCGGGGCGAGCTGGGCCTCGCGCGCGATCATCTGGCGCAGGCAGGCAAACGCGCCGGCCTCGAACTCCGGCCAGTTTGTCCCCTGGCGATGCCGCAGCACCGCCGAGCGGAACATCCGGTCGTGGACCAGGTGCATGGGGTCGTCCTGCTCGCCAAAGGGCAGGTCGGGCAGGTCGGCGCCGCCGGCGGCAAAAGACCGGGCGGTCGCTTCCAGGTCGAGCCGGAAGAAGACGCTCCCGCGAAAATTCTTGAGCATGGGCAGCAGACAGCCCTGGCGCAACCGGGCGCGCTGCTGATAGAGGCGCTCGAGATTGACGCGCTCGCCGATCTGCTGGGCCGATAAGCGGGGCAAGGCCCGCCAGAGTGCCGCAAAGCGGGCCTGGTTCCGCGGCGCAGGCGCAAAGAGCCAGTCTATAAAGCCCGGTTCGAGCTGGCTGGCGGCAATCAGCGGAAAGAGCGGACAACATTGGAGATCGGCCTCGGCTTCCAGGCCGCAGTCTTCCGGCTGGAGCGCGCGCGCCCGGAACCACTCGTGCGCCGGCTGCCCCAGCCAGCGGCTGGTGGCCTCAGCCAGCTTGCCCTTGAACGGGTCGTCGAAACCGTAGAACCGAACGCAAAACTCGTCCTGGCCGACCGGCACAAAATCAAGACACACACCCGCCGGGAGACGGAGGCGCCAGTCGTTCTCCGGCACGCCGGTCAGCACGTGCTCGGAGGCGAGCTGCCAGCCGGAGGGCACGACGCTGTTCTCGACCCAGAAGGTGTGATTGTCCTCCCGGCGCAAGCCGACCTCGAAGCGCGAGTTTTGCGTCACCTGGTCGGGCTGTTCACGCGCGCCGGCCGGGCCCAGCTTGGTCTCGTCCAGCACGAGGTTTTGCAGGGCGGAGACCGACTCGATCATCTGGCGGTTGGTGCCGAAGTGATGGAATTGGGCCTCTGGCAGCGGCAGGACCGCGCAGGTCAGCGCGCTGACAGGGGGATCGGGGACCGCCGGGGAGGTGCCCAAAGCCAGCCCAAACTGGGCATAAAGCTCATACGGCCGGGCCCGGCCACCCGCAAAGCTCGCCCCCTCCCAACCGCACCGCTCCATCAGCACTTGCACCGCCCGTGCGCTCAACAACCACATCCCCGTGTCCACCAGGCAAAGATAATGGTCGGCCAGTTGGCGGATTTTGGAAGCTGAGGGTTTCTGGAGGAAGAACACCAGGTCGGTCGGGCGGCGGCGCGGCGAGCAGAAGACGCCGAAATCCTTCGCCCTTTCGGGCGCCACCCACATGCCCAGGCCGAGCACGTCCACCTCGGGGAACGGCGGCAGTTCGCGCCCAAAGCGCAGCACCACGTCGCCGCTGGTCACCATGGCGACAGTGCCGGGGCCGGCCTGGGCCAGCACGCGCTCGTAGTCGGGCAGTTGCAGGTCCAGCAGCGTTTGATCGAGGCGCTGGCCGCGCGCCCAGCGCAAGACCGGGATGGGCATGAGCAGCTTGCCCGTGGGCGCGTAGGCCGGCAGGCGCCGGCTTTGGCCCCCGCCATGGAGGATCAGCTTGCGACTCTGGCGGAGCCAGTCAGCAAAAGATTCGCCCTGTCGGCTGCCTTGCCAGGCCTCCGCCAGCAAGTTGGCCGTGCCCCCGCCGGAACCTAGCGGCTGGGCAGGCGGGTCGGAGGAAGCAAACCATGCCGGTCTTGGGCGCCCTTCCAGCCGCTCGAAGGCCTCGGCCATGCGCGGCGGAAGCGTGAGCAAATATTGTATCGGCCCTGCGGCAAGTGGCATCACAGTGGCAGCATGGAGAAAGGCCCCTGGCCCTGTCGAGCCGATTTGCAGGCGCGCCGGATTGCTCACCAGCCACGGAATCTATTCCGGCAGAGGTTTGCCTCTCGTTTCCGGGGCGAAGGGCAGGAGGAGGAGTCCGAGGACGTAGATTAGGGCAATGGCGCTGGCGGCGCGGCCGAAGCCGCCCAGGGCGTGAACGAGGGAACCAGTGAGAAAGGGCCCGGCCGAAGCGAGCACGCGGCCGACGTTGAAGCAGAAGCCGGCGCCGGTAGCGCGGAGGGCGGTGGGATAGAGTTCGGGCAGGTAGATGGGGAAACCGCTGAAGATGCCGTTATTGAAAAAGCCCAGGAGCGGCAGCAGCAGGAGCACGTGGGCATAGGAGCGCGGCGTGAGGAACGTGAGCGGGAGCATGACGAGGCTGCCGGCGCACATGAGGCCGAAGATGGGGCGCCGCCCGAAGCGGTCGGCCAGGGGACCAAAGGTGAGATAACCGGCCAGGGCGCCGACGTTCAGGAGCATGGTGGCCCAACTGACGCGCAGAGTGAGCGCCGGCGAGTCCAGCCCTTTGAGGTCGGCCAGCGAACGGACCAGTTCCGGCGTCCAATTGGTGGCCCCCCAGAGGCCGAACACGGCCACGAAGGCGAGCCCGGAACCGACCAGGGTGGAACGGAGAAGTGCGGGTTTGAAGAGCTGCGGCAGCTTTGGGGGGCGGCGCGCGGCGGGGCGGCCTTCCAGTTCGTGGGCCCTGAGCCACCGCAGCGGTTCCTTGACCCAAAACCGCACGAACAGGGCGACGATGGCAGGAGCAATGCCGACCACAAAAACCAGGCGCCAGCTCTGGTGACGGAGGAGGAGAGTGACGAGGGCGGCGATCAGAAAGCCGGCGGCCCACGCGGACTGGAGGATGCCCGCGGCTTTGGCCCGTTTCTCTTCGGGCCAGACCTCAGCAACGAGCGTCGCGCCCGCCGCCCATTCCCCACCGATGCCCAGCGCGGTGAGGAAGCGGTAGAGGGCCAGTTGCCACCAGGTAGCCGAGAGGGCGGCCAGGCCGGTGAAGAGCGCGTAAAAGAGGATCGTCAGGATGAGGGTCCTGGCGCGGCCGAAGCGGTCAGCCAAAACGCCAAACAATACGCCGCCCAGGGCCCAGCCGATCAGGAAGATGGAAAAGATGAGGCCCCCGTGCCAGAGAATGGCCTCTTGTTGGGAGACGGGGCCGCCGGCCTGGACCGGCAAGAGGTCGCGCAAGGCCGGCTGGAGGACCAGCGCGTAAATCGTGGCGTCCATGGAATCAAACACCCAGCCGAGCCAGGCTACGACCAGGACGAGCCACTGGTAGCGCGTGGCGCCGGGACGGCCGGCGGCGGGTGGCGCCAGGGTCTGTTGCACGAGGCTGAGGCTAGCAAGGAGGATCGGGGCAGGAAAGCCTGGGCTACTCCGGCTCCGCGCTTCCCTCCAAGATCAGGCCCTTGGTGGAAGGGAACTGCTCGTACCACAAGGCCAGTACATCGCGCAAATGCCTGGCATAACGGAAATGGGCGCCGAGCCCCGTCCTCAATTCCGCCTCGTAAATGAACTTGTCGGCCGTGGTCGTGTGTTCAAAGGGATACTCGGTTCCTAAGAGAGACCAATAAACGGAGGTCGGCTCGGCCGCCCGCAGCCGCCGGCCGGCCATGGCGGAAGCAGCACGGCCGGTCTCGGCCTGTTGGAGCAGGGTTGCCCGTCGCCGGGCCGACTGGTCGGCCGCGGCGGGGAGCTGGTCCAGGGCAAAATAGAAGCCCTTGGGCACTTGCGGACAATATTTGGCGCCGGTCCGATGGCGATTCAAATCTCTGATCTCGGCAAAGGCGATCGCGGACCAACCGAACCGGACACTCATCCGGCGCAAGCTGCTGCCCACCGGGGCATAACGGTTTGGGTGACAAGCAAGGTCCTTGGCGATTTCTTCCCGCGATATTCCTTGCGGCAGGAGGACCGAGAGGAAAGGAATGGCCGAGGCGTGAGTATTGGAGACAAGGGAGTTCTCCTCGAAAGGAGTCTCACTGCGGGCCAGACGCACGAGTTTTTCAAATTCCCAAGCCAGGGCGCGCTGGGTGGGGTCCAGGCGCCGGGCATACTTGATCAGGCGCGGAGCGGCGATCTCCAGTTCCCCGCGGAGCAATTCGCCCAAGCGCTGCGCCTCCGGCAGTGGCTGCGAGAGCAAATGCTGACAAACACTGACCCAGGCGCGCGCGGACATGATCAACATCACATTGGTCGCCGCGCCGACGGGCAGGAAATACCTGGCGCGGTCAAAGGCGTAATTCCGCTTCAAGCGCGCTACCTTCTTGCGCGCGGATTCCGAGGTGTCGTTGAGCAATGACTCAGGAATACCGATGAGGGCGGGATGCTCGCGGGCAAGTTCCTCCCAGAGCCGGAGTGAAGCTTGGTAGGCCTGAAAGCACTGCTCCATCAGTTCCCGCCAGCCGGAGGCTTCTTTTGAAGGAATCCCCAGGTTCTCCGGGGCCAGGAGCCCGGCCGCCGAAAGCTTTAGGAAACGGGTCGAGGATTCCTGGCCTCCGGCGGTAGGGCAGAGCGTCCAGAGGTAGTAGGCCAGCCAGATCGAGAGCCCGTCAATGAACATCGCCACCGGGACCATATCCGCGATCGACTGGTGACCGTAATCCACCATGCGGAAAATCGAGTCGACCGACTTTTCGAGATCGCTGGGATCGACTTTCGATAGAATGGACTCCAGACCCCCGCTATTTCTGGAATAACGGGCGCCGCTGGCAGCCAGCAGTTCGGGGGTAAGGGCGGGCCGCCCGAGTTGCCTGGAGGCCTCGGTGGGACAGATGGCAACTTGCGTCACTTTCATGGCGTGATAGTGGCGCAAGCTTCCAGCTTGCGCCAGCCCCAGCAGGCCTCCAGCTTGCTGGCGGGGTTGGGACATTTTGGGCGCCAAGGGCGCGCGGGCGGGCCAGTATTAAGCTGCACCCGAAAGCAGGTGGCTGCCGGGTTTGTTCCCGGTCATGTCGGAGGACGAAGGTTGCCCGTCGCCAGCGTCTGGGTTGAGGGTTTGCGGGGCCGGCGCCGGTCCTGGAAGCTGGACGACTTTGAGCAGCTTCCAGTCCTTGGCCAGTTGGTCGAGCAAAACCAGGATGCGGGCTTGCAGATTGCGTTGTTCCCGGTGGAGGAGCGCGGCAAAGAGCGGCGGGGGGAGCAGCAGCAGCCAGAGCCAGAGCTGCCAGGCGGCCAGCAAGCCCAAGACAAGGCATTCCAAGCCGCACAGCAGCCAGAAGGCGAGCTTGGCCCTGAGCGACCAGCGGGCGCGGAGGCGGCAGCGGAGGAGTTGTTTGCCGCGCGGATGCTCTTCGGCGGCGGTGGTGAGTTGCAATTTGCTCCAGCGGGTGTCGTAAATCTCGACGTCATATTCACTCCAGCCGATGTCGGCCTTGTTTGGCCAGCCTTGCTGGTCGAGGCGCTGGAGGAGGTCGGCCACGAAGGCCAAGCGGTCCAGGCGCTGCTCGGCCCAGTATTGGACCTGGCCCAGCGGCTGACGGCTGTCGCGCAGGGCGATGGAGTCGAGGGTTTGCCGGGCGGTGAGCGGGGCGGGCCGCAAGGTCAAGCGGTGCTGGTAACGGGCCCAGCCGCGCACGATGGGCTGCAGGAAAAAGAGCAGGGCCACCAGCGGACGAGACCACCAGCGGGTTTTGTTTTTGGGCAAAGTCGCCTGCGCTCCGGCCGCAGCGCACACCCCCAGGGAGAGGAGCAGGCTGGTGATCGGCAGCGGCAGCAGATAAGGGAACATGGCCGAGAGCACCCAGAGCGGCAGGGTGAAGAGCAGATGGTACTCGAGCGTGGTGCAAAGCATGAGGGTGAGGGCGGGCTCCGAGGCGTAGAGGAACTGGAAGCCGGCGCTGCCGAAGCGACCGCGATAGATGATCGGGGGCCGGAGCAAGAGCCCGAAGTTCGAGGCGGTGTAGATGCGGCCGCGCCAGATGCTGCCGCCGAAGGGATTGAAGTGTTCGGGATGTTTGCGCACCAGCAGCGCCTCGGCTTGGCCGTAGCCGAATTGCTGCTTGAGGTAATCGCGCATAGTGGGGCGGCGGTAGTGCCAAACAAAGGCCGCCGGGCTGAAGCCCAGCTTGCAGCCCGCCTGCTGGAGGCGCCAGCAGAGGTCCACGTCGTCGCCCGCCTGGTGGAAGATGGGGTCGAAGCCGCCGAGTTCGGCCAGGGCCCATTTGTAAAAGGCCATGTTGCAGCCGGGTAGGTGCTCGGCCTGGCGATCGGTGAGCATGACGTGGGCGGGTCCGCCTGGCGAGGCCATCACCGCGGCCGCCACCAGCGAATCTTCCGGCGGGGGCAGGTTCGGTCCGCCCATGCCGGCGAAGTCGCTCTGGAGCAGGTCCCCCACCAGGTAATATAGCCAGTCTTCGTCGGCGCGGCAGTCCGAGTCGGTGAAGGCGACAATTTCACCGGCGGCGGCGGCGAGGCCGGTATTGCGGGCGACGGCCAGGCCGAGGTTATGCTCGTGGCGAAAGTAGCGGACGTTAGGGTGGAGCAGGGCGATTTGTGGGGTGGCATCGCTCGAGCCGTCGTCCACGAGGATGACCTCGAAATCGGGATAGTTCAGGCGGCGGAGCGAATCGAGGCAGGCCTTGAGGGTCCGCTCGCCATTGTAGGTGGCGACGACCACGGAGACCTTTGGGTAGCGCGGGAGCGGGAAGCGGGGCGCGGCGGCGAACATTCGCTGGACGGTGCGGAAGGAATCCTTGGGCTGCCGCTGGGGCGTGGTCAGGCCCATGGCCCAGGCCTCCATCGGCTGCCCGCCGCGCCACCAGTCGTCGGTAAAACTGAAGACGACGGCCCCCGCCAGGCCGGCGCGGAAGGCCTCTTCGATCTGCCACTGGAGGAAGGCGCATTTGCCGGCCTCGCCTTCGCGCAAGGAATCCATGCCGAACTCGCCGAGCAACAGGGGCTTGGCGTCGGCGAGCATCTGGAGGCGGGCGAGGTAATTGCGGAACGGCTGCTGGTGGTGGAGATAGACGTTGAAACAGGCGAAATCCAGGCTCTGCGGGCGCAGGAACTCGGTGGGGGGATAGTTGGTGAAGGTGCAGAGGCACTCCGGGTCGAGCCGCTTGGCGGCGTGGACGAGGTCATCGATGAAATCGGCCACGGCCCGGGCGCCGCTCCACCGGACAATATCTGGCGGGATCTCGTTGGCGACGCTCAAGGCGAAGACGGCGGGATGCCCGGCGCAGGCGGAGACGGCCCGGCGCACGGCCTCGCGGGCCTCGGAGCGGCGCGGCGGCGAGTCCAGGAAACAGAGGTGCCGGTTCCAGGGGATGTCGATGAGCACTTTAAGCTGGTGTTCGTCGGCCAGGTCGAGAAACCAGCGGGCGGGCACGTGATAGACGCGGAGCAGGTTGGCCCCCAAGGCCTGGATTTGGGCAAAGTCGCGCGCGGTTTGTTCCTGGGAAACGAAGCCGGACTGGTCGGGAGGCGCCTTGGGAGCGAAGGGACCGTAAGCCAAGCCCTTGACGTAAAATCTCTTTTCGCCGAGCCGGAAGAACTTGCCGTCCACGCCTACGCGTGGCCGGGTAAAGGCCGCAACTGACATGGGCTTTAGACGGGGCTGGGGCCGGTTTTAGTCATCACGCCGCTTGGGATAGCAGAGCCGGCGCGGCGCGGCAAGCGGGGGATAAGGGCCAAATGGGGGCGCGGGGTGTGGTCGTCGGGCAATTGGCCCTCCCACCAACCAAGGAGTTTCCCAGGCCGGGGCGGGCAACAGAACCTGGCCGGCTGGGGTTCTTGACCGGCAAGACCCGGTTGTAACCAGGCCGAGTTTCGCCGCGATTGCAATCCCGATTCGGAATCGGGACTTTTAGGTGAATTGAGTCCCGATTCCGAATCGGGAAAAAAACGATCATTGGTTATTTAAGAATGCCCGCCGATGACGCCGCATGCACTTTCGGACTGCGGACTCAATGACCAATAACCAATCCTCAATATTCAGTTCTCAATGAATCCCCCATCCCTTGCAGGGATACCACTTCGCATGAAAATGACGCTTTTGCTCATTTGCAACGGGTTACGCGGCTATTTTCGGGGTAATCCCGATTCCGAATCCCGATTCCGAATCGGGATTCCAGAGCTGGTCTGAGGCGCAGCCTCGCTAATCCTATTGGCTGTATTGGCTGTATTGGGGTTTTTGTCGAAAGCCCAAAGCGCCCTCAAGATGAATGTCCTCCGGCATTTCCATCAGCTCCTGAATAGCGGGTCTCGACCCTTACCGGTCCCGTGCCACGCACGCCGCGCGAGCTGAAGACCACACCCGCCAGGACCGGGTGCTGAAGCCGGTTTTGGCCGAGGACTTCAAGCGCGCGCCACGCTCCGTCAGGCTTGCGGCACCTCAATTTGAGCCTGGTTTTCAGAGCGGGGTCCTTGAGCAGTTGGTGGAAGGCCCGCCATGCCGCGGCCACGTCGCGCGGGTGCACCAGGGAGAAGGCGTTCCGGCCGAGCAGTTGCTCCGGTCCATAGCCCAGGAGGCCGGTCACCGAAGGACTGACGTAGTCGAGGAGGCCGCGCCGGTTCAGGACTGAAGTGACGTCCGGCGAGTTGGCCAGGAGGGCGCGCAGAAAGGGTTCCCGGCGCATCAATTGCGCCTCATGCTCTCTTGGCCCGAGGCGCTCGCGGGCCTGGTGCAGGGCGCGGCGCATCGCCGGCACGAGGCGCTCGAGCCTGGTCCTGAGCACAAAATCCGTTGCGCCGCGGCGCAGACTCTCGATGGCGGCGTCTTCGCCCACCGCTCCCAGGATGAGGAGAGACGGGAGGTCGGGCCGCTTCTGACGGGCGGCCTGCAAGGCGCGCAGGCTGCCGCAGGCGGGGAGGGGATAATCCGCCAGAATGAGGTCGTAGGCATTTTGTTCCAAGGCCGAGGCAAAGTCCCTGTGATTGCCAACGACAGTCAAGTCCGGGTGCAGCCCTTCCTGACGCAAGCGCCCGGTGACGGCGCCGGCAAAATCGGGAGTTTCCTCCAGATACAGGATTCGCAACTGCTGGTCCGGGCTGGCGCTGTCAGTTTTTGGGGTGATCATAAGAGGCTCAGATGTTGCCATAAATCGGGAGTGGGCTCTGGGGATCAGGCTGGCTGGCTGAGGGGATGACTGGCAGGGATGGCGGCCGGATTAGCCTGGGCGGTTTGCCTTTGGCTGGGAGCGTCGGCCAGCGGCTGGGGCGGGAGTTGCCTGGCAAAGGCGGGGTGGTTGACCCACCAATCGAGGCCCATCTCTTTAGCCTTGTCCACCGAACAGATGACCAGCCGGATTTGGATGGTCAGCAACTCGATGTCCACGATCTTCACCTTGATATCGCCGGCGATGACGATGCCCTTGTCCAGGATGCGCTCGAGCAGGTCGGCGAGCGTGGCGCCATTGGTGGAATGCTCGATGTGGCAACGCTCCCTCATAGTAGTGTTCAGAGCAGCTTGCCCAGTGGGCCCAGGTCGAGATTGAGTTCTCCGGCTTGCAGACCGAGCTCCTGGCGAAGGTTGTCAATCTCCTGCGCTTGGTTCATCAGGGTCACTCCCAGCCGCTCGATCTGGGATCGGTTGAGCGCCCCTTGCTCAATCCTGCGGAGGGCCTGGCGCTCCAACAAGTCGTGCAGGAGTTTGATGACGGTAAGGACCAATTTGCCCAATCCTTGCCCAGCCGCCGGCGAGGGAGCCCGCAGAGGCCTGGCTTGGCCAAGTGGCGGGGAACTGCCGGCGGCCGTCGAGGCCGAGACTGGGGGCGCGGTCAGCAGGGCCTTCGGTCCAAGGGCGTTTGCCGGGCAGGGCGAGGCGGCGCCGGCGAGGCGCAGGCCATCGGCGGCGGGCCAGGCGTGGTCCGGCAGATGGTCCGGGGTTTGGTGACGGCCTTTCTTGATGGAGGTGATGACCAGTTGCAGTCCGAGGTAAATCAGGTCCACGTCTGCCACCGAAAGGGTGACTTCTCCCAAGGCCACGACCCCGGTGTCGAGGAGGCGGTCAAGGGCTTCGCACAAAGAGATGTGCTGGGCGCGCTGGGGGCTGAGGTCAGCGATCATTCATGTCCTCTGTGGCTGGGTCTTGTACAAGAGCTGTCCCAGCTCGCCCAAGGGCGCCAGGCCGCGCGGCTCGCCATGCCTGTAAACCAGGGTCTGGGCCGTGTGGGCGAAGGTCCGCTCGTACCTTTGCTCGACCTCGGCTTCCCGGCGCCGCAGGGAGGAGCACAAGGGGCAATCGCTGGGCGGGGTGGCCAGGTTCAGGAAAAGCACGGGCACCGGGACCTGCAGCCGCTGGCAGGCGGCCAACAGGTCTTTTGTCTCTTCAAAGGCCATGCCCGTCAGGATGGTGACGCCATAGAGGGAACAGAGGGCCGGGTCAGCCAGGAGTGTGCGCAAGCGTTTGAGGGCCTTGGACATTTCCACCAGCCGTTGGGAAATCCTGGGCAGGCGAAATAGGCGTTTGTATTTGAGGAAGAGGTTGAAAAAGACCTTCAGCCACTGCTCGATCAACTCCGGCATTTCCAGGAGTCGGATCAGATGGCCGGTGGGCGCACAGTCCAGCACCAGGGTGCGATAATGGCCCTGCTCGCACAGGTCCATCACGCGCAACAGAGCCATGACTTCATCCAGCCCCGGGGGAGAGAGGTCCAAGATGCGCTCCATGGTTATCCGGTCAAAGGTCAAGTCGATGTCCGGCGAAAGGGCCTGAAGAAAGGACTGCAACTCTTGACGGTAAAGCTGCTTGAAGGAAAGGAATTCTGCTTGGCCGTTGACCTCCAGGGCCGTCAAGCCTGGGCAAAGCCGGCGCGGCTCCCGGCCCACGCTGGCGCCCAGGCAGGCGGAGAGGGAATGGGCGGGGTCGGCGGAAAGCAGGAGCACCTCCTGGGCTGGGGAGTCTTGCGCCAGGCGCAGACTGGTGGCGCAGGCGAGGGTGGTCTTGCCGACGCCGCCCTTGCCCGCGAAGAGCACCAGGGCTTTGTGGCCCGGGGGAGCGGCGGCAGCGGCTTGCACCCGGGGCTGGTCCGGAGGCAGGGTGATTTCCGGCAGGACAGGCGGGCTGGTCACCGGAGCGACTCCGTCCCAAAACGACTCGAGGGCGCCCTGGCCGGAAACTTCGGTTGGATACAGAGGCACTGCCCACAGAGGGTGGCGGGAAAAGCTGCGGCTGTTGAGAATCTTGCGCAGGACGCGGGACTGTTGAAGGCGTCCGCCAGCGCAGACGGGGCAATCGCTCTTGGGATAGAGTTGATTGACGATGATGTCTGAGACCGGCACGCGCGCGCGGCTGAGCTCCTGGAGCAAGGAGCGGGTCTCCCGGTAGCTCATCTCTTCGGCCAGCATGACTGGCACAAAGCGGCTGCGGGCAGTGTCGGCCAGCAAGGCGGCCATCGCTTCAACCGAAGCGGCTAGTTGGTTGAGGAAGACCTCGAGCTCGTCAGCGGGGCTTGCTTTGCCGTAGAGTTGCTGCAAATAGCGGTGCTTGGCCAGCAAGGCGTCCAAGGCCCCCAGCCACTGCCGGAGCAAGGCGGGCATGGCCAGCAGCCTGAGGGTATGGCCGCTCGGGGCGGTATCCAGCACTATGGTCTGGAAACCACCGGCGGCGACCCGGTTGGGAATCTCCAAGGAAGCCATCAATTCATCCAAACCCGGCAGGGAAAGCTCTAAAACCTGGCTGATATCGTGCTGGTCGAGAAAAGTTCCGCGCGAGGCGATCTCCTGGAGGTGGGGGCCATGCTGGCGCTTGAAGGCGGCGAGGCACTCGCGGGCGTCCAGTTCGCAGAACTGCAAATTGGGAGGGGGAGCAAAGCCCGCCAGGCTATCGGCCAGGGAATGAGCCGGGTCAGTGGACATGAGCAGGAAGGTGGCTTGGGGGGCGGCCTTGGCCAAGTCGAGGGCGGTAGCGGCGGCGCAGGTGGTCTTGCCGACGCCGCCTTTGCCGCCGAAGAGCAGCAACCGGAGTCCCGGTGTCACCAGGAAAGATGGCTTGGCCGGGGTCATGGCCGGAAAGGACTGGCGGGTTCTGAGGGCTGGTCCGCCGGTCGAGTCGTGCCCCCCTGCGCCTGGTCGTCCTCGCCAGAACCGCTCAGTTGGTCGAGGCGATCCAGCAGCTCCTTCTCGCGGGCAACAAACTCCGCCTCGGTCAGCCGGCCGGTCTCCAGACGCATATAAAGTTCGCTCAACTCCGCGGTGATGCGGTCCGGCTCCGCGGCCTGCTCCTGCGCAATTGCGTTATGGACCTGACGAGCGGCCCAGACGGTGGCGTGAACGGGAGCCAGGAGAAGACTGTCAAGGATTAGCATTGGGTGGGCGTTTCATGTGGCGTTGCTCAACTGGAGGTCCATTTCCACAAAATTGTGGGGCGCCCAAGGCCCGTTCAAATCAAAGGCGAACTTGTTGTCGAAGCGGGCGGCGGCCTGGAAGACGGCGTCCTCGAACTGTTTTTGGGCGCCGCGTTCGACCAGGCAATTGAGATTGACCGCCTCGTTGATATTGCGAGGGGGTGAGCGCTTGATCTCGACGCAGCACGGGGCCAGTGTCTCCTCAAGCTTTTCCGCGTGGGCACTGCGGTCTTCGCCGAGGAGGCGGTCGAACATCTGTCCCAGTTCGAGCTTTTCCTCCTGAGGCGGTTCGCGTTGGTGGCCGGCCAAGCGATCGCGGGCGGCGCGCAATTCGGGATGGATAGCGACAAACAACTCGAAGATGTTGGGCACATCCCAGGTGACGCGCAGTCCCATCTCGACCCTCCCGGCGACCCGCGCCAGTTGATCGAGGAAGGCTTTGCTGTTAAGGCGAAGCAGGCGCCGCACGGCTGGGAGATTGTCGGCGATGATCCCAAAGGCCATTGGCAAGACGGTGCTGTCCACCATCAGCCGTTTGAGGACTTCCTTGTGCGCCGCCAAGTGGGCCCGTTCGGGGCGGATGCGCGGGCGGGCACAATCGCTGACGACTGCGGCGACGCGGCCATGCCAAACATTATAAACGGCGTTCCCGTCAATGCCGATCAGCGCGTAAGCGCGCTGCTGGGCGGCCGCCTGGATGGCATAGAGGTACTTGCCATTGCTGGACGGACCCGATTCAGGCGTGGTGTTGATCATTCTCTTGCGTTCATCCCAATGCACTTTGTGCCGGCAGGAAAGACCGTTGAGTTGAATATTTCACACCTGGCAGGCAAGGCCGACAGGACGGAGGGCCGGCAGCTTGCCGGGTTTGCGCATCCGAACGGCCCAAGCCGGCTGGAAGCCGGCGGTCCGGCCTCGCCAGTGTGAAAAATTCGGGTTAACCTTCATCGTCGGTCGTGGCTGTTCTGGTTGCGGTGTTGCCCAGGCTGGCCTAGTATTGAAATTTGAAGGTGGGGACTATTCTGACCGGGGTGACATGGCCCGCCGGCCTGGAGGATTCCAGCGGTTGCCTGGCGGGCTTTGCGCGCCCCTGCCTGCCCAGGCGGCGCAGCAGGGCCGCTTTTTCTGATTCCACCGTTTGGAGGCGGGTGTTGACGTTTTTCAGGCGAAGGATCAGGGTGTCCCGCTCGGTTTCCCGCCGGAATTTTTCGATCTCCAGAGCGGTGATCGCCATGTAGGCCTTGTAAGGGACAAGGACTTGGTCCGGGGCGCCGGAGCGAGAGCGGATGTCTTTGACGCCGCGGACTATTGGCTTTGGAGGAGGCATTGGCGGTATCCTTTCCTGGTTGCTGGCCGCGCGGGCTGGGTAGGCAAGCCAGGCTGGCAGCCAGCCGGGCTGGCCCGCACGCCCTTGAGCAAGGCTTCTTCGACCTTTTGGGGCATAATCGAGCGCCCGTCGCGCGTGACCTTGGCGGTTTCCGAACTCAAGACATCCCGGCAGGTCCATTGGAAGATGGGGTCCTCCTGCTGGGCGTGGCCTCCCTGCAAGGCCAGGATGCGGGCGATGGCGATGCAGGCGCGGATGGTGGGCCGGCTGTTGTGGACGCCCAGGCGCCGCAGTTCCCGCACCAGGTCAACGATGATTTCGGCGTCGGACCGGCCAACGCCCGAACGGGCGACCGTAATGCGAATCTCCGTCTCGCGATCATAGTGTTCGAGTTGAATGGTGATGAGGCGGTCCATGAGCGCATCCTGGGTCTTGTGGACCCCGGCGTATTCTTCCGGGTTGGAAGTGAAGATGGCGCGAAATTCCGGATGCACCTGCAAGTAGCCGCCGCCGTTGCGGCGCAGCTTTGGCAAGTTGAGAATCCGTTCGGAGAAGATGCTTAAGAAGGGATTGTTGGCTTCCGGGCGGGAGCGGTTGAACTCGTCGTAGATCAGGGTGTCGCCGTTTTGGCAGGCAGTGGTGAGGCGATTCTCCAGCCAGAGAGATTTCATCTCCTCCTCGGTTCGGACGACGGAATGGATGTAGTTGTCAATGACCTTGTGCTTGCGGTAGCCGCTGTCCTGGCCGACGAGGTCCGAGCTGCCGAAATCGTCATCCCCATGGATGAGGGACACCGCCCGGCCCAGTTGGGCGGCCACATGAAAAGCCAGGGTGGTCTTGCCGGTGCCGGCGGCGCCGGCGAAATGGACTGGATAGCCGGCCTGCAGATAGGTCAGCGCCCGTCGCGCGATCTGTTCCACAAAAGGCGAGGTTACAAACCCGTTGCTCGGCTCGGGCAAGACAGTATCCTGGGCAAGCTGCATCTCCATGGTTTGTTCTCCCTGGCAGGTTTTGCGGTTGGGGGTCGGAAAGGAGCCGCGCCGTCCTCCCTGAGGTTGAGTTCCTCAGCGAGGACGGTCAGGCCCGAAAGACGGCGCCGGCGGGCCGACGCTACCGCTTCCTCTTTTTCGCTTTGGCGGCCGGTTCGGCGGCCGCCCCCCCGGCGCCCAGAGGCGGCTCGGCAGCGGTTGGCGCCTTGTGCGCCGCCGGGGCAACGCCGTGCCAGGCCCGATGTGCGCCCGCCAGGTCATCGCGGAACTCTCCCTGCAACCCTGCGACCTTTTGCTGAAGGTCCGTCACCGCTCCCTTGACGCAGCCTACAAACTCCTGCAACTGGACCTTTGTTTGAGCGGCCATGTCCCCCCGCGCGTCCCGGAAGCCGCCCAGCAGCGCGGAGACGGTGTCCCGCAGCGCCTCCTTGGCCTCCACAAAGCTGCTCAGCAGGGCCGCGCGCGCATCGTGGAGCGCGGCGATCTCGCTGCACAGGCGCGTCATGTCATTGGTTAAGTTATTCATCATCGGCAAACCTTTCCTGGTTCGAGGTTTCAACGCTGGTCTGATAAGTTGTGAGGCGGAGAATAGAAAGCACTCTCCGCCCGACAACAAAGGCTCCGGCGGGCATTAGGCAGGGGCCGCCGCTGTAGCCGTCAGGCCGATGGCCTCGGCATACTTCAGATAGGTCTCGACGGAGGCGATGACCACCCGGGCCTCGAGGGAGACCAGTTCAATGCCGACCAAGGAAACCTTGGCCCAAACATCAATCACGATCCCCTTGTCGAGGATGCGATCCACCACTTCTGCCAGACTCGAGGAGTCCGTTGATTTTACGATTTTTGCCATACTCGTTTGTTTTGTTTGCTGTTGTTACGATTCGCGACTCTACCAGAACGGCTGGGTATCGCGCTTGGGAGGGGTTGCAAGAGACGTGCCAAGGCCTGGCGGGGTGGGGCAGTCACGGGTTTGCGGCCAAATCCAATGGGAATTCCAGGGATTCCAGGCCGAGCAAATCTCCAGCGGCAGCGCCTAGGGAATTGACTCCCGGCAGCGCCTGCCCGACCGGCGGGGAGTTCAATCCTCACTTGAGCTTGCGGGCCGTCCCAAAATTGTCGATCACGGTGAGAATATCGTGATGCAAGAAAGGTTTGGTGATGCAGGCGCAGATGAGACCCTCATGCTTGAGTTGAGCCAAGGCCGTCCGATCCTCGGAAATAAAGCCGGAGAGGATTACGATGCGAAGGTCGGGATCTATCTGACGGAGGCGTTTGGCCAATTCGAGTCCTTTCATATCGGGCAGGGTGAGGTCCAGAAACGCGAGGCGGAAGCCGTGATGCTGCGCCAAATCTATGGCCGCCTGTGCGCACAGTGCCTTTTGGCAAGGCAACCCGGTGGAGGTCAATAAACGTTCCAGGGCCCAACAAATGTCCGGCTCATCATCCACCACGAGGTATTCATCCTTGACGGCCATGTTTGGGCTTTCAGTCCTGCGCCAGGTTCAATCGGACCGTGAAGGTGGAGCCCTGGCCCGGTTCGCTTTCGACCTCGATGGCCCCGGCGTGGAGCTTGATGATGGAAAAGCACAGCGGCAGACCCAAGCCGGTGCCCTTCTTGCCGATGGACTTGGAGTAAAAGGGGTCGAAAATGCTGGGGAGGTCGGCCGGGGCGATGCCGTGGCCGGTGTCGGCTACTTGCACACTGACCTGGGGGCGGGCGGTCTGCACCCGCACGGCGAGACGACCTCCGCCGGGCATGGCATGGATGGCATTGAGGAAAAGGTTGACGAAAACTTGCTGGAGCAGGTGGGCATTGCCCAGCACGAGCACGGGGGCCTCGGACGACTGCATACTGGCCGCGATGTGCTGGATCTTTGCCTGGTCGGCCACCAGTGTGAGCGCCTCTTGGAGGACCGCGACCAGGTCGAGCTTGACCAGATCATTGTGTTCGGAAGGGCGGGCGAAGTTCAAGAGGTGGTCGATGATGGCGGAGGCCCTTTGCATCCCCTGGCATACCTTTTGGGCGCATTCGCGGCGGAACTCCGGCTGGACCTCGGCCTCCATGAGGAATTGAGCGGCGGAGGAACAGATGGAGAGCGGGTTGCGCAGTTCATGGGCAATGCCTCCCGCCATCACGCCTAAGGCCGCCAGCTTTTGGGCTTGGAGCAGTTGGGCCTCCAGTTTGCGGCTCTCGGTCAGGTCGCGGCCCACCGCCACGATGCCCATGGTCTCGGCCTGTTCCTCCACCATGGGCGACCAAATCCAGGAAATGGGGACGGCCCTGCCGGCTTTGGTGACCAGACTCCATTCGACGGTCTGCGGGGCTTTGGCGTCTTTCCATTCGGAAAACATCCGGCGGGCGTCGGCCTGATGGGCCTGGACACAGAACTCGTAAAAGCAGCGATGCTCGACTTCGCGGGGGGTGTAGCCGGAGATGCGCTCGGCGGAGGTGTTCCAACTGAGTATCCGGCCCTCGGAGTCAGTCGAGAGGATAATCTCGCTGGTGCTTTCCACCACAATGGCCAAGTGACGCTCCGTCCGCCGAATGTCCTCCATCAAATGCGCCTGCTCGGTCACGTCCTCCATGAGCAGCAGGACAAAGCCGACGACTTCAGGAGAAGCCAAAGGCAGGACCCGGTAATAGTAAACCCGCATCAGTCCCCCCGGGGCGCGATAGGCAATTCTCTCGCCGGGAGTCGGCTCGTTAGTCTCAAAGACGCGCTGAATGCGCTGAACCATCTCGGTCGTATCGAGGATGGCCGGCGGAAAGACCTCCGGCAAGCGTCGATCGATGGTCTCTTCGGCCGTCTGGCGGCTCTTCTCCAGGAAATTGCGATTGGCCAAGACAATGCGCAGGTCGCGAGCGACCAGGAGGACGGAGGAGGGGATGGCATTGAGCAGCACTCGGTAAAGGCTCTCATTTCGCTTGGCCTCCGCATGGGACAGGTTCATGGTCTTTCTCCTTGCACTTCGCCCCTGGCGGGCGCCGCCCCCGCCCCAAGGGCCGGACAGAAACTGTACGGGGGCCAAGGCCCTGAGAGCTCAAGCACCAAACCGGGAGGGTTCGGCTCGCTGTTCGCTCGTTCGATCCGGCCGCGAAAATCCCCCGCGGCCGCGCGGGGCACCAGAAACGCCCAGTTCAAAACCATCTCCGGCTGCGAGTCGGTGGTTTCCCCTGCCAAGAGGCGGCGCGAGCGAGCTTCCGCCGCCAAGGCGCCCAGTTGTTTGAACAGGCGGTCGCAGGCCTGCGCCAGGCGCCCCGCCAATTCCTCTTTGGCCTTGATTCGCCGGCCTTGTTGCCGGAGGTAGTTTAACCCGGGCGACCTGGCCCAAAGCGCTTCCTCAGCCGGTCCAAGGCCAGCCAACAACTGCGCCTCGGCGCGCGTTTGCTCCAGAAAGCCCTTCACCGCCCACTCATCGTGGCCGCTGACACGCTCAAGAAAGCGCCGGATGGTGGCAGCATGTCTGAGCAAGAAACGGTTCAGGCTGCCCACCGAGGAAAAGAGCGTTCCGAAGCGGGCCGGCAGCACGGGCCCCAGGTGCATCACCTGCTCGAGCACTGCCTGGTGCCGGCACACGCGCGGTCCCAGCCAGGCCAAATCCTGCAAATTGCCTTCGGCCGCAGGCCCAGAGAATTCCAGGCGCGAGACCGGACTCCAGACCGCCGCCACTTCCTGGCCGCGCCAGAACCGGGGCGGATGCCCTTCATCAATCCCCAGCCCGAGGCCAGCGGCGCCCGCCCCGGCATCCAGGCTCGGGGCCGCACCCGAGGCCGCCGCGAGGGCGGCCTGGGTGAAGCCGTAAAGGTAACACGCCTTGTCCGCTTCCTGGTTCATTTGCCTAAGCCCAATGGCTTCCGTTCGCCCTGTCACAAATCAAGGGAAACCTCCGCCAGCGCGGCCTCCAAATCGCCCGGCTCGACGAGCACCTTGGTCTGGAGACCAGTCCCCGGCGGCGGCCCGGCGGGCGAGTCTTTGGAGGCAATCGCCCGCCGGACGGCCCTGAGGGCGGCGCGGTTGCAGACCGAAGCTATTTGGGCTCCGCTCATGCCGTGGGTCTTGGCGGCCAGAACGCTGATTTCTATGGGCCGGGCCAGCGGCTTGCCACGGAGATGAACCTCAAGAATCTCGCGCCGCGCGGCTTCATCGGGCGCGGATATTTCCAACACTTCATCAAAGCGGCCGGGCCGCAGCATCGCCGGGTCCAGGCGATCCAGCCGGTTGGTGGCGCCCAAGACCAAAACGCCCTTGAGTTCCTCGATGCCGTCCAACTCGGCCAGGAATTGGCTCAAGACCCGGTCGGTAACCGGCGTGTCCGAGGCCTGGCCGCCGCGGGCGGGCATCAAAGCATCCAGCTCGTCAAAGAAAATGATGCACGGGGCGGCTTGCCTGGCTTTACGAAAGATATCGCGCATCTGCCGCTCGGATTCACCGACATATTTGGAAAGCAAGGCCGGTCCTTTGACCGAGACGAAGTTCACCCGGCTCTCAGTGGCCACAGCTTTGGCCAAGAGGGTCTTGCCGCAGCCCGGCGGACCGGAGAGCAGCAGACCTTTGGGCGGGCGGACCCCTGCTTGCTCAAACAAGCCGGGATAGCGCAAGGGCCATTCGACGGCCTCGACGAGGCGTTGCTTCAGTTTGGCCAAGCCACCCACGTCGGCCCAGCGCACATTGGGGACCTCGACAAAGACCTCCCGAATGGCCGAAGGTTCGACTTCTTGCAGGGCCGCCAGAAAATGGTCCATGCGGACTTCCAGCTTCGCCAGTCGTTCATAAGGGATTTTGGCCAGCGAAAAATCGATGTCCGCCAGGATGTCTCGCAGGCAAATCATGGCGGCTTCGCGGCAGAGCGCCTCCAGGTCGGCGCCGACAAAGCCATGGGTGATCTCGGCCAGGTGATTCATATCGACGTCCTGCGCCAGGGGCATGCCCCGGCTGTGAATCTCCAGGATGGCCAGGCGTCCGTGGCGATCGGGGATCGGGATGGCGATCTCGCGGTCAAAGCGGCCGGGCCGGCGCAGTGCCGGGTCCAGGGCGTTGGGCAGGTTGGTGGCGCCAATGACAATGACGTTCTGCCGCTTGGTCAGCCCATCCATGAGCGCCAGGAGCTGGGCGACCACGCGCTTCTCCACCTCGCCCACCACTTGTTCGCGGCGCGGGGCTATGGCATCAATCTCGTCCAGGAAAATGATGCTCGGGCCCTGGCGCGTGGCCTCCTCGAAGACCTTGCGCAAGTGGGCCTCGCTCTCGCCGTAGAACTTGTGGATGATCTCCGGGCCGCTGACGGAAAAAAAATTGGCCTCGGTCTCATGGGCGATGGCGCGGGCGATGAGGGTCTTGCCACAGCCGGGCGGCCCGTGGAGCAGCACTCCTTTGGGGGCGGCGATACCCAAGCGCTCGAAGACCTCCGGATAGCGCAGCGGCAGTTCAATCATCTCGCGGATGCGGTGCAGTTGGGGTTTGAGTCCGCCAATGTCCTCGTACGGGACGGCCGCCTGGAGGCGCTCCTTGACCTGCCCTTTGCCAACCACCAACTCGGTCGTGGGGTTGATCAGCACCGGTCCGCGGGGAGTGGTGCCCTCCACTTTGAAATCAACCGAGCGGCTGCCAAACAACACCGCCCGAATGCGGTCGCCTTCCTGGACCGGCAAGCCGTCCAACAGACTGCCGATGTATGGCAGGTCGCGCGCGTCGGGGGTGATGGTCAGCGGCGCCAGGCCGGCGCGCTGGGCGGGGCGAACCGAGACTTTTTGGACCTGCACGAACTCGTCGAGGGCGGCGCCGGCGTTCTCGCGGGCCAGTCCATCGAGTTGGATGCGCGATTGGCCGCGGAGTTCTTTATAGGCCGGCATTACTTTGCATACCGTAGTCCGCTTGCCCGCCACTGCCACCGTGTCCCCGATCGCCACCCCGAGGCGCTCCATGTCCTCGGGCCCAATGCGCCCCAAGGCCCGCCCGACGTCTTTGCCCGGGGCCTCGGTCACGCGCAGCTTGAGCGCCACTGCTGGTCCGGGTTTGTCCATGTGGGAAATCGTGCGGGGCCTGCTACTTGACGCATTTGATTTCCAAGACCCCGTTGTTGCACACCAGGCGCATCTTCGCTTTGGGATAGCTGCCGGGCAGCAAGACCTCTTTTCGATACCGCTTGTCGCCTTTGGCCGCCGCAATGGTCAGGACGTCGTCCTTGACCTCGAGCCGCACGTCCGCGGCGCTGATGCCCGGCATCTCGGCCACGATCAACACGTGATCTTTCTCCTCGAAAACGTCGACCACGGGTTCGCGGATTTCCTGAACCACCGGCTGGCCGGTCCGCTTGTCCGCGCGGATGTTTCCGAAAGGCTCAACGCGGGCGGCCTGATCCCCCAAGCCGACCTTGACCGTAAAGCCATAGATGCCTTTTATCTCTTTGCCGGCGCCATGAATCTCACCGGTGCGGCGCAGTTCGGCGCCCGTTTCCGCCAGTTCGTTGAGCTTGTCCAGCAAGCCGCCCAAGCCCGAGAGCATTCCGCCCAGGCTGGCGCCGGGCTGGGGGTGCGGTTGAGTTTTGTCTGGTTTTGGTTTTTTCATAAGGACTGCGGATTTGATGCAATTCCGCATTTTTTGATTTTTGACTGAATGGTCTTGTAATCAATTTGGAGCAGGCGTGCCGCCTCGGCTTTGTTGCCGCTGGTGCGGCGCAAGGCCTGGAGCAGGACTTCGCGCTCGACCGCCACGGTGCTTTGGGCGACGACTTTCTTGAGGGAAAGGCAGGCGCCGGGCGGAGTCTCCAGGAGGGTGTTGAGCAGCGGCGGGGACGGAGCCGGGCCGCTCTCGCCCATAATATCAAGATGGGCCTCGGCCACCACCTCCTCGGCCAGGAGCACCGCCCGCCGCACGGTCGAGCGCAGTTGGCGGACATTCCCCGGCCAGGAATAATTCAGCAGGGCCTGGGAGGCCGGCTCCGAGAACCCGCAGACTCTTTTGTTCAATTCCTGGTTGGTTTGGTCCAGGAACCGTCTGGCCAGGTAGAGGATGTCCTCCTGGCGCTGGCGCAGCGGCGGGACGCGAAGGGTGAACTCGTTCAGCCGAAAGAACAGGTCGACCCGGAATCGTCCGGCGGCGGCGACCGCTTCCAAATCGCGGTTGCCCGCCGCCAGCACGCGCACGTCGACCTTGATCGGCACCGTGCCGCCCACGCGATAGACGGTCCTTTCCTGCAGTGCCCGCAGGACTTTGGCCTGGGCGCTGAGCGGCATATTGGATACTTCGTCCAGCAAGAGCGTTCCCCCGGCAGCCTGCTCAAAGCGTCCGGGCTTTTGGCCGAGCGCCCCGGTGAAGGAGCCCTTTTCATGCCCAAACAATTCCGCCTCGATCAGGGTCTCGGGAATCGCCCCGCAATCGACGGGCACAAAGGGCCGGCTGGCGCGCGGACTGGCCTCGTGAATGGCGCGGGCGACGACCTCCTTGCCGGTGCCGGTCTCACCCAGGATGACGACGCTGAAGTTGGATTTGGCGACGCAATTGACCTCGGCAATCAGGCGGCCAATGGCCCCGCTGGGGCCCATGGTCTGCGCAAGGTCACGGTGGGCGTTGCCCTCGGCCACGGCGTGTTTGCGCCGCAGAGAGAATTGTCGTTCCTGCAAGGCGCGGCGGACCACGCGCAGCAGTTCGGCATGGTCGTAGGGTTTGGACAAATAATCATAGGCGCTGGCGCGCATTGCTGCCACCGCCCCCCGGACCCCCGGGTGCCCCGTCAAGATCACCACCGGCAGGTCTTCGTCCAAGGCCTTGACCTGCCGCAAGACTTCCAAGCCGTCCAAATCCGGCAGCAGGATATCCAGAATCAGGGCCTCAGGCCATTGGGCGCGCATTATTTGCATGGCCGTCTTTCCGTCATAGGCCAGCAGCGGGACAATCCCCTCCCGCTGGAGCAGCGCGGCGATGAGCTCGCACGTCTCCCGCTGGTCATCCACTACCAAAATGCGGTTCTTTGCGCGGTTCATAGGGGTGGGTCTGCCGGAGCAGGCGGCCTGAAAATCGGATGCCTGACCCGGATGTCTTTTGCCAGCCACGGTTCGAGGCGGTGGAGCATCCCCAGGAAGATTATCCCCGTCTCACCTGGCGCAAGGGTTTGGTTGATGCGCTCCGCGATGGCCTGGTCACGTTTGGCCAGCAACGCCAGACTCAAGGCCCGGTCGCGGACCTCCGCTTGCCCGGCTGCTTTCCCGTCAACGGCGTCCAGGGCCTGTTTGATGAGTTTGTATTCCAGCACCAGCAACTCGGCTGACTCAGTGCCCATGATGGTGGCGCCGCGCCTTTTCAAACGCAGCACCAGTTGATGGTTCCGGCTCCCGGCCTTGGCCAGTTCGGTCACGATCTGCTCTTCCCGCCCACAGACTGGCAGCCCATCCTGGTAGAGCCGCACCCTTTGGTAGGGGAGCGACCAACCCTCGATCGCGGCCTCGATGCGGGACCAGACCTCGTCGATCACCTCGAGGTTCCGCTGCCAGCCTTGCTGGCCCAGCTTGTGAATGGTCAGGGCCTGGATGGCTTTTGCCAGCGCGCCCATGTCCGCCTGGGTGTGAATGACAGGGATGTGGATTAGGGTCCTGCCCGCCGCCCCGGCCGCGGGCCGCTTACAGGCCTGCGCCGCCGGCTCAGCTCGCCTGCTGGCATTGGTGACTTTCATAAGTCCCGCCTTCCCCGCCTGCCTCTGCGCCCAGGCCCGGTGACAGGCCCCTGGGATGCCAGGCCCCCCCGGTGACGCGGAGCGCGGACATTCCTGTCCGCCGCTCGAGGTCCGGGACGTCCTCCTCGTGTGCAGAGATTCGAGCTGTGCTCGAGGCGGCTTGAAACGATCACAAGCCGGCCAAAGAATTTCCTAAATCGGTCAACGGTCATCGTCAACGGATCGTTTGATGGTACAACCAACTTGTGTCCAATTATACCCCGGCGCCGCGGTAGCGCAACTCTTTTTTTTGCGCGGCTTGCTGGACGTGGGGCGGATTCAAGAAATAGCCTGAGCAGCCGAGGAAATCGTTCGAAAGAAGTGAACAAACTCTTGCTCGCGATCTGCTTTTCTCGGCGCAGCATCAACCGCGTTGGGGCTGGCCAAGGCCAAACTTCCGAGGATACCTGGACGGGCCAGCGCCAACCGCAACGCGACTGCCGCTGGCGCAGGCGCGCTCAGGTGAGAATTCTGCGTCCTTCGTCGAGGAAGATGCCTTTGAAATTCATCTCGAGGGCCTGGGGGTTGGTGGCCTTGCTGAGGGCTTCCTGCTCGGAGACCTTGCCGTCGCGGACGAGTTGGAAGAGGGACTGGTTGAAAGTGATCATGCCGTCGTCCATGCTGGTCTCGATGGCGGCCGGGAGTTTGTCGAGCCGGTTTTCCTCCATCAACTTCTTGACCGTCGCGGTGTTGATGAGGATTTCGAGGGCTGGGGTCATGGCGCCGGCGATGGTGTTGGTCATGCGCTGGCAGATGACCGCCTGGAGGGTGCCGGCCAGTTGGCGGCGGATCTGCTCCCGTTCATCGGCCTTGAAAAAGTCCAGAATGCGGTTGACCGATTGGGAGGCATTGGTGGTGTGCAAGGTGGAGAGGACCAGGTGGCCGGTGTCGGCGGCGCTCATGGCGGCGGTGAAACTGATCGAGTCGCGCATCTCGCCGATCATGATAATGTCCGGGTCCTGGCGGAGCACGTGCTTGAGGGCGTGATGGAAGGAGAGGGTGTCCAGGCCGACTTCCCGCTGCTCGATGACGCATTGGTTGTCTTCGAAGACGTATTCGATGGGGTCTTCGAGGGTGATGATGTGTTTCTTGAAGTTGGCGTTGATGTGCTCGATCATCGCGGCCAGGGTGGTGGATTTGCCGCAGCCGGTCGAGCCGGCCAGCAGGACGATGCCGCGGGGCGATTCGGCCACCTGCTTAATCTGCTCGAGCAGCCCCAGTTCTTCGAAGCTCGGGACCGTGGTCTTGACATGGCGCATGGCCAGGCACCACTGGCCGCGCTGTTGAAAGAGGTTCGTGCGGAAACGGCCGATGTTGGGCAGAAAGTAGGAGAAGTCGATCTCGCGCTGCTCGTCCAGCCGCTGCCGCAAGTGGAGCGGGGTAACCTGCTTGACGATATTGCGCATCCACTCGTCGGTCGGCAAGGGACACTCGATGGCAATCAGTTGGCGATTGATGCGGAAGATGACGGGGGTGTTGATTTTCAGGTGTACGTCTGACGCCCCGCCCTCGACGGCGGTCTTCAAGATGCGTTGCAACATTTCCATGCTGCGCAGCCTATCAGAACCCCGCCCTGAACCAAAGATGAAAATGCGCCGGACCCGCCCCCAAATAGTTGGTCCAGGGTTGCCTTCGCCGCTGTCCTACGCTCATCCCGGACCGATTACAAGCAAAACCATCGGAAAGCGCGAGGCGGGAGTTCCTACCGCCGCAGGGCGCCGCCCTGTTTGTGTCCCGACCTGACCATTGGCTAGTGCTTCAGGTCGTAGCAGAGCAAGACATCCTGGTCCCGGAGGTAGAGCTTTCCGCCGGCGATGACCGGATGGGGCCAACTGTTTTGCTTGCTGCGGTCGGGTTGGTCGAAGCGGCTTATCTCCGTGTAACCGTTGGGCGTGGCCTGGACGAGGGCGAGGGTGCCGTTGCCAGCTTCGCTGCGGAGGTAGAGATGGCCGTCAGCGCAGGTCAGCGAGCCTTTGCCCACACCCTGGTGGCTCCAGAGCAGGCGGCCGGTGTTGAAGTCCTGGCACACCCAGCCCTTGTTCTCGGAGTAACCGTAGAGGCAGTCGCCGAGGCGGACCACGCCGCCGTGATGGTTGGCCATGACCTGGTTGGCCCAAAGCTGCTCGGCTTTGTAACCTTCGCTGGTCGTGGTGATCTGGAACAGATTGCAGCCGATGCCGTAACCCGAGGTCACATAGACGTGGTTGTCGTGGCAGATCGGAGTGGGGATGGTGGCGGTCTGGCCATGGCGCGGGGCGAGCCAAAGCAGTTTTCCGGTTTCGGCCTCAACGCCGGCCACGTGCTCGCCGGTAAGCTGGATATACTGCCGCACGCCGCCGATTTGGCCGACAATGGGAGAAGAGTATTCAGCCGGGTCGGTGAATTCTTTGGTTTGCCAGAGCAACGCGCCGGTGCTCTTGTTGAGCGCCACCATTGAACCGCGCGTACTGCCGGGGGTGCAAACCAGCCTCTCGCCATCCACCAAGGGCGATTCACTGTAACTCCAGCCGCCGCATCTGCCGCCAAAGTCCTTTTCGAGGTTCTTTCGCCACACCTCCCGGCCCGTGGCCGCTGCCAGGCAAACCAAATCGCCAAACTGGCCGAGCGCATAGACCCGATCTCCGTCCACGGTGGGGGTGCTGCGCGGGCCGGGAGGATCGGCGCCTGCCCTGCCGATTTTCGCCGTCCAAACCAGATGGCCGGCGGCCCCCTCCAGGGCAAGGGCGAAACTTGACCCGCTGCTTTCGCCCAGAGTGAACACCCGCGCGCCGACGACGGAAACTCCGGCGTACCCCGCGCCCAGGCCGGTGGCCTTCCACACCAGGCGGGGACCGCCGGCAGGCCATTGCGTGAGCAGGCCCGTTTCGGCAGACACGTCGTCGCGGTTCGGTCCGCGCCATTGCGGCCAATCGCCTGCGGCGAGGGGCAGGGCGGTCCAACAAACAAACAGAATGGTCGTGAGCAGGTGCTTCATTTGCATGGGTGTCATGTTTGCAGTCATTCAAGGGAAGTTCAAGCCAGGGTTGTCTGGCTCTTGAGCGCCGGCGCGATATTGCCCGGAAGACCCTTCAAGGCTTGGCGATGGCTGGACTGTAGCCGGCTGGCTCGGGGGTTTCGCCGCGCAGGCGTTGCTGCCCTGGCAGGCGGCGGGGATGCGAGTTGCGGCCCCCAGGTCTGGCCAGTCTGCGCCGTTGGTCGAGCCATCGAAAGCCGCCCCCGGACCTCGGGACCGGCGCCACGCTTGACAGTGCTTCCGGCAGGGGTCAATTTCCGTTGAAATGAACCAGGTAACCGTATGGCAGGGCGTTGTCCTGCTTGGTTTAACAGCCGGGGGCCTGCTCGGCGCCCAAGTCCAGCCCCCGGCAGAGCGGGAAGTTGTGAAGGCGGCGTTTTTACTGATGCCGGCGCGGGTCTTTGACAGCGAAAATGGCCAAACGCGCGCGGACTGGGCAGTGCTGGTCGTCAGCAATAGCATCACCGCGGTCGGGCCCGCGGGGCAAATTCAAGGGCAAGCGCCGGCCAACAGCGTCAAGCTCGAATTGCCGGGCATGACACTGCTCCCCGGCCTGATGGACCTGCACTCGCATATCTTTCTGCATCCGTATAATGAAGCGTTGTGGAACGACCAGGTGCTCAAGGAGCCCGTGGCTTATCGGTCGGTCGAGGCCGTGATTCATGCCAGAAACACCCTGCTGGCGGGTTTTACCCTGTTGCGGGACTTGGGCACCGAGGGAGCCGGGTTCTCGGACCTATCGATTAAACGCGCCATCGAGGAAGGAATGATTCCCGGGCCTCGACTCCAGGTCGCCACCAGGGCCATCGTGGCGACGGCAAGCTACGGCCCCGGGCCGCGAGGGTTCGCGGAAAATGTCACGCTGCCCAAAGGCGCCCAGGAAGCCAGCGGCATAGCCGAGCTGCTCAAGGCGGTGCGGGAACAGGCCGGCGCCGGGGCGGATTGGATCAAGGTCTATGCGGATTTCGGCCGAGGTCCTGAAGGCAAGGAAGTGCCCACCTTCAGCGTCGAAGAGTTGCGCGCGCTGGTCGAGGAATCCCATGCTGCCGGACGCCTGGTGGCGGCCCACGCCACCACCGCCGAGGGCATGCGGCGGGCCATTGTGGCCGGAGTCGACACGCTCGAGCATGGCTACGCCGGCACCGAGGAAGTCTTTCGCCTCATGGCCAGCAAAGGGGTGGCTTATTTGCCGACGCTTACGGCGGTAGAAGCTTATGCCGAATATTTTCATGGCTATAAACCAGGCCAAAGCCCCTACACGCCGGAGATGCAGCAGGCGCTCCGGTCCTTCAAGCTCGCCTTGGACAATGGGGTCACGATTGGTTTGGGCAGCGACGTGGGCGTCTTCCGCCATGGCGACAATTACCGCGAGCTGGAATGGATGGTGCGGGGCGGCATGACCCCGAGCCAGGCCTTGCTGGCGGCCACGGCGGTCAATTCGAGGATTATCCGCATGGAGGACAAGCTTGGCCATCTGCGCCCCAATATGTTGGCCGACCTGGTAGCGGTGGCTGGCGATCCCACAACTCACATCCAAGCGGTCCGTGACGTCGGTTTTGTGATGAAAGACGGGGTGGTCTGGAAAAAGCCCTGACCCTCACAACCCGCCCGTTAGACAGGGGGAGCATTTCACTTTTTTGGGTGGTCCCTCCTAACCTTAATCCTAATCCTAATCCTAATCCTAATCCTAATCTCCTAACCTTAATCCTAATCTCCTAATCCTAATCTCCTAATCCTAATCTCCCTCGCGCAACCGCCAATCAGAATTGGCTTTGATTATCCCCACGAGCATCGAAACAATTCTGCGTAGCCGCTCTTTCCCGGAGGCGGCCACACCCAACTCACACCGGTCCCGCCCTGCGGGACCAGAACATCCAGCGCCGCGGCACACCCCAAAGCCGACCCGCGCGAAATGTCAAGAAAGGCGCTCTACGGGACCGGGACCAGCCGGTAGAGCCGGGGCGGCTGCCGGAACGCGCCCAGGTCGAAGTAAAGCTCCCTCATGCTCGTCAGCGTCACGGTGGCCAGCGTCACCCAGGCGTCGGTCGGGCCAAAGACATTGATATAATCAATCCGCACCGAGCTGCCGATCGCCCCGGCCAGCGGGATCTCCGTGGCCAACCCCAGGTCCAGCTTGGGCCTCTCACTCGGCACGTTGGTCTGCCAGGCGCGGTAGAACCGTTGCGCGGGCAGCGGCTCGGAAAGATCAAAACAGACCTGCGGTGCGCTCGTGAGCGTAAAGTTCGATAGCGACAGCCACGGTTTGCCAGGGCCGAAGGCATTGACATAATCCAGGTGCAGGAAGCTGCCCACGTCGCCCGTCAGATTCAGGGCCGGAACGACCCTTCTCTCGACCGCGGCGATCACGCTCAGCAGGGCCGGCGCGCTGGTCACGGCCCCGCCGAGATTCGTGACGACCACCGTGTAAGCCCCCGCCTGGGCCGGTTGGACAGCGGCCAGGCCAAGGTAAGAGTTGGTGGCGCCGGCCAGCGCGTTGGTGCCGTTAAAGTACCATTGGTAGGTTGCTCCCGGCACAGTGTTCGTGGCTTCCACCGAGAAGAAGGCAAGTGACCCCATCTCAGCGGTCTGGGTCAGGGGCGGCGTCACGATGCTCGGAGGCGGCGGCACCGCTGTAAAGGCCAGTGTGCGGATACACACCGCCCCGGCGGCGTTGGTGGCTTCCAGCCGGAAAACATACAAATCCGCGACATCGGGCGTGAACGTGGGATTGCGGACATTCGGGGCCGAGAGTGCAGCCGACGAAGCGGCCGGGTCCCGGATCAGGCGCCACTGCCAAGCCACGGCGGTTTGCGGGCTGGTGTCCAGTTGGCGCAATTGCCCGACCGGCCCGACCGCCAGGTCAATCGTGGGCGCATCCGGGCAGGCGGCATGGCCAATCCGAATCGCGTTGTTCTCGGTGTCTGCCACATACACGTTGCCCGCGCTGTCCACCGCCACGCCGGGGGGGCCAAAGGCCGGGGACAGCCCCTCATAAGGGCCGCCAAACCGCGCCGCGCTGCCCGTGCCGTCGGTACTGCCCCAGCTTCCCGCCAAGCCCGCCAGCGTCGTCACCACCCCACCCGGCGTCACCTTC
>JBEKRX010000073.1:0-30728 GCA_049518415.1 Verrucomicrobiota bacterium | reverse complement strand
TGCCGCCCTGTGAATAACTTTTATGAAAAAGCCACTTGCAAAACAGAGAACATCTCCGGGGCAGAAGAGAGCCGCGCTGCGCGCGGGTAGAGTGGAATTGGTGGCAGTGTCGAGATGCGCCCCTGCTTCTGTCAGAAAAATGGGGGCAGAAAGATGAAGAAGAAGGGTTCGTCAATACGTAATTACTCAGAGCCTGCCTAGCCGGCTGGAAGGCGGCGCTGCGGAGCGCCGGGGAAAAGCTTTGCCTTGGCCGCGGTGGTTCTGGTAGGCTGAGGGCATGTGGCAACCGAAATCGCCTTTCTCAAACTGCAACCTCGTTTCTTCACTTGCGCCCCCGGGCGCTTCGCCTTCGCTGAGCCGGCGGCAATTCCTGCGGCGCGCGGCTCTGGCGGGGGGACTTTTGGCAGGGCCTGCCATCATCCCTGGCTCGGCCCTGGGGCTGAACGGGGCGGTGCCGCCGAGCGGGCGGATTGTGCTGGGCGGGATGGGCGTCGGCGGGCGCGGCAGCGGCGTGCTGGGCTGGATGCTCCCGGAGCGGGACGTGCAGTTCGTGGCGATTTGCGACGCCAAGAAGTCGCAACGCGAGGCGGTGAAACGGATGGTGGACAACAAGTACGGGAACAGCGATTGCGCCATGTACCGCGACATGCGCGAGTTCCTGGCCACGCGCACGGACATTGACGCCCTGCTGATCGCCACCGGCGACCGCTGGCACGCGCTGGCTTCCGTGATGGCGATGCGCGCCGGCAAAGACGTGTATTCCGAGAAACCGTCGTCCATGACGATTGCCGAGGGACGGGCGGTGGTGGAGACGGCGCGGCGTTACGGGCGGGTGTATCAGACCGGCACGCAACGGCTGAGCGAAGACAACTTCACTTTCGCCAACGAACTTCTGCGCACCGGCCGCCTCGGCCAGGTCCATACCGTGCGGGCCCACATTGCGCCTTGGGACGCGGCGGAGATGAAGTACGACTGGCTGCCGGCCGAAGCCGAGCCGCCCAAAGAGGAGGTGGACTGGGATCAGTGGCTCGGGCCCTGTCCCTGGCGTCCGTATAACTCCGAGTACACGCGCGGGGGCTGGCGGGGTTACTATGATTTCCACACCAGTTGCATCGGCGAATGGGGCGCCCACACCTTCGCCCAATGCCAGGTCGGCATGGGGGCCGCCGATACGTCCGGCGTCGATTACGGTTATGTGAACAATCCCACCGGCGACGGCATGGTGGTGCGCTTCGCCAACGGCATCCAGATGGTGCTCTCGCGCGGCGACCAGTGGTGGCACGGTTCGTGTGGGGTCCGGTATGAGGGGACCGAGGGCTGGGTGGCGATCGCCGACGGCTACGCCAGGCCGGAAGTTTCTTCCCCGGCGCTGCTGGCCGATTTCACCAAGCTGGTCAACGATTACATGGCCCGCACCCGCCGTCCCATGAGCCACGTGCGCGACCTGTTCGATTGCATCAAGTCGCGCCGCCTGACGGTGGCCAACCCGGTCGTGATGCATCGCTCGATGTCGACTGTTCATGCGGCCAACATCTGCATGTGGCTCAAACGCGACATGAAATACGATCCGGTCAAAGAGGAATTCATCAACGACCCGGAAGCCAACCGGCTCCGCTCGCGCGCCATGCGTGCGCCGTGGATGATCTGATGTAGAACCGACTGAACCCCAAACCACACAGCCCCATGTCAAAATCAAAACTGAATTCCTTGATGGCTATCGCGCTTCTGTGCCTTACCTCCTGGAGGCTCCTGGCCGCAGACGCGGAGACCGCCACCAGCCCCCAAGAGGACAAGCTGATCGCCGTCCTCAAGTCCGAGGCCTCCCAGAAAGCAAAGGCCGACGCCTGCCGCGAACTGGCCCGCATCGGGACCAAAGAGGCCGTGGCCCCGCTGGCCGCGCTCCTGGGCGAGGAGGAACTCTCGCACATGGCCCGCTACGGCCTGGAGACCATCCCCGACGGCTCGGTCGATAAGGCCTTCCGTGAGGCGCTGGGCAAACTTCGTGGGCGGCCCCTGGTGGGCGTCATCGGCAGCATCGGCGTCCGCCGGGACGCTGCCGCCGTGAAACCCATCGCCGGCCTGCTGCACGATAGCGACCCGGACGTTGCCCAAGCCGCCGCGCGGTCGCTGGGCAGCATCGCCACACCTACCGCCGCCCAGGCGCTCGAGGCCGCCCTCCGCGAGGGGCCCGCCACCAACCAACTCGCCTGCTGTGAGGGCCTGTTCCGTTGCGCGGAGGCTTTTTCGGCCAAGGGCAGACCCGGACCGGCGACCGCAATATACGATCATGTGCGCTCCCTCCAAGTTCCTCACCAGGTCCGCACTGCGGCTTGGCGGGGGGCGATTGTCAGCCGCCGCCAGGGCGGGCTGCCGTTGCTGCTGGAGGCCCTGCGCAGCGAGGACTTCTCCCTGTTCGCAACCGCCGCCCGCATCTCCCACGAATTGCCCGGCCCTCGAGTTACGCTCGCCCTTGCGGCTGAACTCGAGAAGCCGTCCGCCGACCGGCAAATCCTCCTGATTCAGACTTTAGGCCAGCGCGGAGACGCCCAGGCGCTCCCTGCCTTGTCCAACACCGCCCGGAAAAATGAAAAACCGGTTCGGATCGCGGCCATCCGCGCCCTGGGCCAGGTCGGCGCATCGGCTGCGGTGCCCGTGCTGGTCGAGTTGCTGGAGGATGCCGACGGTGAAATTGCCCAGGCTGCGCAAGAAAGCCTTGCCGGGTTGCAGGGCAAGGAAGCCGATGCCGCCGTCATGGCGATGTTTGCCCGCGCCGAGCCAAACAAGCGCATCACCGCCATCGAACTCATCGCCCGGCGCCACATGAGCAGCGCCGTGCCAGAGTTGCTCAAGGCGGCCGAGGGCGCCGACGCAGGCGTGCGCGTGGCGGCGCTGAAAAGAGTGGGCGGGCTGGCGGGAGCGGGGGAGTTGCCGGCGCTGCTGGAGCTGCTGGCCAAAGCCAAGAGCGCCGAGGACCTCGAGGCGGCGGAACAGGCGGTGAGCACGCTTTGCGGCAAGACCGCCGACCGCGCGGCCTGCGTGGAGAGACTCGCCGCCAGCCTGGCACAGGCCCAGTCGGCTCAGAAGTGCGCCTTGCTGCGGGTGCTCACGTCCCTGGGCGGAACGCCCGCGCTGAAGTGCGTTCGGGCCGCGGTTAATGATAGCAACCCTGAAGTCCATGCCGCGGCGATTCGCGCGCTGGCGGACTGGAACAGCGCCGAGGGGGCGCCGGACCTGCTGGAATTGGCTCGCAGCGCCGGCACCCCCACCGACAAACTGCTTTGCCTGCGTGGCTACCTCGGCTTTGCCCGCCACTCGGATGTCCCAGCGCCCGAGCGTCTGGCTATGTGCCGCCAGGCCGCCGGCCTGGTGCAAAACGACGACGAAAAGAAGCTGTTGCTGGCGGCCCTCGGCAGCATTGAGTCGGCGGATGCGCTGGCCGTCATTGGGCCGTATTTGGACGATGCCGGGGTGCGGGAGGAAGCCGGCAACGCCGCCGTGAACATTGCCGACAAGCTCCTGCAAGGCGGGGAGGCCGCCAAACTGGCCCCCAAACTGGTCGAGCCGCTCGAAAAAGTGGCGCGCGTCACGACCAACACCGAACTGGCCGGCCGCGCCAAGACCCTCCTGGACCAGGCCCGGGCCAAGGCCAAGGCACAATAGACTCCGCTTTCCAAGAAATCCAGTCCATGACCTGGGGCTCGGCGCGGTGCGCCTCACCCCAGGCTGTCACATCGCGGGCTTTCAGCCCTCAGATTGCCGGGTTGCGGCTTGGGCTTTGGGATTTTCTCCAGGCGTCCAGGGTTGACTTGGGCCTATGGGCGTGTTCATGCTAGGCGCCATGAGAATCTGTTCAACCTTTGCAGCCATCGGGGCCGTCTCAGTTTTTGCCTCCACCGCTTTGGCGGCCGGTTCAATTCCGAGGTTCTACGGCGATGCGCCTGACGACCATCATCCCTGGGCCGTCCATGACCCAAATCGTCCTCAGCCGAAAGTCGTGACCCCCGGCAGCTTCAGTTCGCTGGAGCAGCCCGGCCAGCCGCCTTCGGACGCCATCATCCTGTTTGATGGCACCGACCTGTCGAAATGGGAATCCGGCAATGGCGCTCCGGCCAAGTGGGCGGTCAAGGAGGGCGTGATGGAGGTGGTGCCCTCGAGCGGCGAGTTGCGCACCAAAGACAAATTTGGCGACTGCCAGTTGCATCTGGAATGGGCCGCCCCCAAAGAGGTCAAGGGCGACAGCCAGGGACGGGGCAACAGCGGCGTCTTCCTGATGGGCCTGGTGGAAATCCAAATCCTGGATTCCTACAACAACATTACCTACGCTGACGGCCACGCCGGGGCCGTCTATGGCGTCAATCCGCCCATGGTCAATCCGTTGCGTGCGCCGGGCGAATTCCAGGTGTATGACATTGTCTTCCGCCGCCCGATTTACAAGGGGGGCCAGGCGGTCGACCCGGGCCACGTGACGATCTTTCTCAATGGCGTCCTCATCCAGGACCACACCGCGCTGGAAGGGCCGACCGGGCACATGACCCGCTCCCAACCCCGGCCGTTTCCGGACAAAGGGCCGCTGGCGTTGCAGGATCACGGCAACCCGACGCGCTTCCGTAATATCTGGTATCGCGAACTGCCGCCCCGCCCGCTGGAAGGCGGCACCGACGGCTATCTGACGACTGAGGCCACCATGGCCAAACGCAAAGAGATCGCCGCCTCCATCCGGCAGGACGCCGACCAGTTGAGCAACCCGAATAATCCCTTGCCCGAAATGCTCCGGCGGATGGAGTCGCTGGCATACGAAAAGGACGAGGCCACCGTGCAAAAGGTGCAACAAATGGCCACGCCCTACGTGGAAGCCCTCAAGACACTCTCGACCGACCAGCTCAGCGCCAGGAAGGACGAGGTCCGGCAGGTGGACGGCGCTTTCAAGTACCTGGCCCGGTTCAAGGCCATTCCAGCGGGCTTCGAACCGGCAGCCGAGCTCGATAAACTCGTCAAGGCCCAGAACTGGGATCGAAAGAAGAAGTAGAGAGGTCTTCTTGCCCGCAAGCCACGGGCTTGCCAGAGAGCAGCCGGGGTCGGAGCGAAACGCAGACCCCCGGTGTGTGCTCGTTTTCCGCGCGCCAGCCCTCGACGACCTTCAACGCCGCCCGGCGCGGGCAGTAGAGGAAGTCGTTGAGGAGGCTGAGCGGGAGCGGTTCCAGGTTTGGGGTTTCAGGTTTCAAGTGAAGGCGGCAGTTTAGGCATGGGCGATTTCGAGCGAGGTGGAGAGGATGGTCTTGGGCTGGGCGGCGAGCTCGGCGATCTCCTCCGGGGTGAGCGTTTCGAGGTACAGCTCGGCCGCCTCGCGCAAGTTGGCGAGGGATTCTTCGACGGAATCCCCTTGGGTCTGGCAGCCCTTCAACTCCGGGCAGTAGGCATAGTAGCCGTCCGCGTCGCCTTCGATAATCGCGGTGAATTTGAGTGTCTTCATTATTGGGGTAATAGCGCAATAGAAATGCGGATCACAGTGCGCTGATTTTGGCTTTCACCTGTTCGATGGGAATGCGCTCGCCGCGATCCAACGAAGCCAGTGCGTCCTCCACGGCCGGCGAAAGAGCGTTGTCGATCAGGAACCTCACACAACCGAATCCAGCGGCAGAGAGCGTTCACGCAGGGCACCTGCTGCAAAGCGTAGCGCCTCCTCAATGTCCTCGGCCACAAGATCGGGATAAGCCTTCAGGATGGCCGCGTGCGTCATCCTCTGGGCGACCATCTCCACAATCGTGGCCGCGGGAATCCGCAGCCGCCGGATGCACGGAACCCCGCCCATCTGGTCGGGGGACACGGTGATGCGAGTGTATTTCATAAGTCAGAATTGCTTTATTGCCGGCCAGCCCATTGAGAGATTTTGGCTTTCACCTGCTTGATGGGAATGCGTTGGCGGAAGACCAGCGGGCCGCGATTGGCACATATACCCGGTTATAGGTTCCAGCCCGCGCGGTAGGGCGGATTGAGGAATTGGTTGGCCTCCGGGGAGTTGCGGAAACGGCCGGCTTGGCCGTCCCATTCCAACTTCTGGCCGCCCATTTTGATGGCGATGATGCCCAGCAAGGCGAGTTCGGTGAGCGGCCCGCCGTAGGCGAAATCGGAGCCGGCCCTGGCGCCGCTACGGATGGCCTGGAGCCAGTCCTGGTGGTGTTCCTTGGCGCGCGGAATGGTCTTGGGGGGTTTGTGGTAGGCGTCCATCTTCGCCTGCGGGATGAGGCGCACCTGGCCGGCCCCGTGCGAACCATAGACAATCGTACCCTTGTCGCCAATGACGACCGCGCCGGTGTCGATGGCCTTCTCGTCGGGTTCCAACTCCGGCGGGCGCGGGATGCGCTCGGTGCCGCTGTACCAGTGCATGACGACGGGCCCGCGCTGGCCCTTGGCTGGGAACTGGTAGGTGATGATTTCGCCCTTGGGATAGGCATCGCCCTGCGTCTTGAAGTCGTAATCCTTGACCTTGGCCTGGATGGTGGCCGGGGCGCCCAGGTCGAGCGCCCAAAAGACCGGGTCCACGACGTGGCAGGTCCAATCGCCGACGGTGCCGTTGCCGAAGGGCACCCAACCACGCCAGGAGCCAGGCAGGTAAGCCGGGTGATAGGGCCGCGATTGGGCCGGTCCGAGCCAGAGGTCCCATTCGAGGGTGGGCGGGACGGGGTGCTGCTCTTTGAGGCGGGGCAGTTGGTCGAGTCCGGAGTTGACCGCGTTGCAACCGGCGTGGATGGTGTGGACGTTGCCAATGGCGCCATCCCGGACCCATTCACAGAAGAAGCGGATGGACTCGAAGGAGTGGCCCTGGTTGCCAAGCTGCGTGACGACCCGGTGTTGGCGGGCCGCCTGCATCAACTGGCGGACCTCATGGATGGAATGGGCCAGCGGCTTCTCGCAATAGACGTGTTTGCCCCGCTGGATGGCAGCCATAGCCGCCACCGCGTGGCAGTGATCGGGCGTGGCCACCACGACCGCGTCGATGCTGTTGGCCATCTCCTCGAGCAGCTTGCGGAAGTCGCGATACTGTTTGGCGGCGGGAAACTTCCTGAAGGTGCCGGCGGAGTGGGCCAGGTCCACGTCGCACAATGCGACGATGTTGTTGCCACCCGACACGGCATCAAGGTCGCCGGCGCCCATGCCGCCCACGCCGATGCCGGCGATGTTGAGTTTTTCGCTGGGCGGGGTTTGGCCGCTGGCAGCCACGACGTGGCGTGGCACGATGGTGAAGGCGGCCAAGGCCGTGCCGGAGGTGGAAAGGAATTGACGCCGTGTGAGACTTGCTTGTTTTTTCATGTTCGTTTTCAGGTCGATGAGCGCCCTGGCCGGGCGCGGCAATTGGTTGCCCTGCGCGCGCGGGCAAACAGAGCCGGGCGGCGCCCGCAGCGCCTGTGCGGACTACGCACAGGCGGGACGCCTGCGCCACTAAGGGCAAACAGAGCCGGGCGGCGCCGGCAGGGCCTACGCGGGGGAGAATACGCCTATGCGCCTGGCAAGGTCAAGAGCCTGTCCACCTTGGCCGCCAAGACGAAATCGCTCTCGGTCAGGCCATCAACTTTGTGGGTCCAGATGGCGAGCTTGACTCTGCCCCAGGCGAGGTAAATGTCAGGATGATGTCCCTGGGCTTCGGCGAGTTGGCCCACCCGGTTGGTGAAGTCCAGGGCTTGGCGGAAGTTGTTGAATGGAAATTCTTTCTCCAGGTGGTGGTCCGCCATGAGCTTCCAGCCGCCGCCCAATTGCCCGGCGAGACTGGCCAAGGTTGGTCCTTTCAGTGGCGGCGCCCCGGCTTTGCAGGGGACGCACTCTTTGTCAGCCAACGCTCTCATGACTTGCGCTCCTTTCCGGGACGCAACCCAATCTAACTCAAGGCCACGGAACTGCAACCGCCCGAGCCGGGAGCAGCCGCGACCTGGCCAGTTTTTTGGAAAAAGTGGCCAATGTCGCCAATCCAGCCAATGTGGCCAATGGAGTGTTGCGCTCGGTTGCGGCATTTCCTGCGCCACCGTGCTTCTCTGGCCTGGTTTATTTGCTACTAGTTCTTTAAAGGCGTCGGGAAAAGGGGTCTGGGCGGCAACGGCAAGGCCAGAAAAGGCTTTCCAGATAATTGAGGGACCGCGGCGGCCGTCGCTCGCGAACCGTGAGGAAGATCGTGCCGGTTTCCTTCAACTACGCTGGCGGCGCTCAATTCTCATCGACAAGGCTATGGCGTTGCGGTAATTAGGCAGCCGACAGGAAGGCGCGCGCATGGCTAGACTGCTGATCAAATCAGACGGATTTGGCAACCAGGTGATTGAACTGAGACTGGGGGTCAACCGTTTTGGGCGAAGCGCGGCCAACGATTTCCAGATTGAACATCCCACCATCTCGGCCCGGCATTGTGAGGTGGTGCTCGGGGGCGAGGGGGTCAGGGTGCGGGACTGCGGCTCGACCAACGGGACCTTCCTGGAAGGCAGGCGGATTGGGCAGGCCGAACTGTGGGCCGGGCAGATTTTGCGCCTGGGTGACGTGGAATTTATCGTCGAGACGACCGAGGTGACGATCGCCATTCCCAAGTTCGATCTGCCCCGGCCAGCGCCGCCGGTGGTGCTGTCGGATGGTTCGTTGGTTTGCCCGCGCCATCCCAAGGCCCTGGTGACGCACCAGTGCACGCACTGCCGGGAGGTGATGTGCGATGATTGCGTGCACCGGCTGCGGCGCCGCGGGGGCAAGGTACTGAAACTGTGCCCCCTGTGCAGCCACAAGTGCCTGCCAATCGCCGGCGAAAAACGGAAGAAGAAATCCTTCTTGGGCCTGCTTCACAAGACCGTGAAACTGCCCTTTCTCGGTCCGAAAGGCCCGAAAGATCAGGAGTAAAGGCAGAATCATTGTGGGCAGAGGGATGAAAGAGATGCTGGTTGGGGGGCAGCGGCTCCTGGGCAGCTTCGACGGCCTTTCCACCGCGCATAGGGACCATGAACCGGGTGATTCGCGGGCGAGAAGCCCGGGTGGCAGGCCAGAGGCCTGCCCAACTGGCAGGCGGGACGCCTGCCCCACTGCCTGCCGGTTCATGGAAAGGCGATGGGGGGATAGGCCTGAGCAGGGCGGCAAGAGCCTTTGCCAGCGTGTGGCTGGTGGTGCTGCTGGCCGGCGGGCGCGGCGCCCGGGCCCAGGAACCTGGCCCGCTGCCCGGCACAAGCCCGCTGACCGGCAGCAGCGACCTGAGTTGACTTTTCACAGCGCTCGCCGGAGCACCAGTTCGACGTAGGGCAAGTCCTCGGGCTGGGTGACTTTGGGATTGGGCAGGTGACTCACGACGAGTTTGACGGGCTGGCCGATGAGTTCGCAAGCGGCGGTGTCGTCGGTGACGAGGAGGCCGCGCCGCCGGACTTCGGCGAGGGCGCGGCGGATAAGCTCGACGCGGAAGGTTTGGGGAGTTTGGACCGCCCACAGCCGGGAGCGATCGAGCGTGCGCTCAATCAACTGTCCAGCGCGCGACTCCTTAATCGTGTCCGTCACGGGCTGGGCGGCGGCGGCGGCGCCGACTTCGCGGGCGGCTGCAACGGTGGCGGCAATAAGGTCCGGGCTGGTGCAGGGCCGGGCGGCGTCCTGGATGGCGACGATGTCCGCATCGGGCGACAAGGCGGCCAGGCCGTTCCAGACAGAGTCCTGGCGTTCCTTGCCGCCGGCGACCAGGCGGAAGGGCTTGCGGAAGCCGTGTTCTTCCGCCAGTTCCTCGAAGGCCCCCTGCATCCCGTGGCGCACCACCAGCAGGAGCTCGTCGATGCAGTTGGCCTGCTCGAACCGGCGCCAGGTGTGGGCCACCAGGGGGCATCCGTTCAGTTCCAGGAAAAGCTTGTCCATATTGGGTCCCATCCGGGTCCCCTGGCCGGCAGCGAGGATGATGGCGGAGGTCATATTTTGAAGTTGATTTTCGGACTTTGTAGCAGCCAGTGAAAGGAGACGCAAAAGGCGAACATGGAAGAGTCAAACCGCGGAATACGCGGAATACGCGGAAGGGCGGGGTGAAAGGAGACGCAAAAGGCGAACATCGAACAGTCACTTCATTGCGCCGGGCGCCAATCCAGGACCTTCAACTGGACGAGGTCTCGGCCATTGTGCTGGTTGATTTGCGGGGTGAAGGCCAGGTCGAAGGGGCCGGCCGGGAGCGGTTCATTGGCCGCGTCCCACCAGACGCCGCCAAGGGTGGTGAGGCCGTCGGTCACCCAGAGTTTGAGGTGCTGCTTTGCGGGGCCCATCCAATGCAGGGGCCGCGCCAGGGTGAGGTGGCGGGCGAAGAACTGGGCCTGGGGGTTGCCCTGGCCGGTGGGTTTCAACCGGGCGAGTTCCGTCAAGGAATCCAGGGTTATTTGGGCGAGGTTGACCGCGGCATCCAGGCGCAAGGGCGGCTGCAATTGCTCGGGCTTGAGCGCCTGCCGGGCCAGTTCATTGAGGCGGGCGCGCAGCGGCTCCAGGTTTTCAGTGCGCAGGGCCAGGCCGGCGGCGAGGGCGTGCCCGCCATGGCGCACGAGCAAGTCGCCGCACGCCCGTAGCGCGGCAGCCAAGTCAAAGCCGGCGATGCTCCGCCCCGAGCCGCGCCACTCGAGGCCGTCGCCGCCGACAATGATGGTCGGGCGATAAAACTGCTGGACCAGGCGCGCGGCCACAATGCCAACCACGCCGATATGCCAGGCCGAGCGGCCTTCGACGATAGCGAAGTCGCGCTCGGGATTGAACCTGGGGCGAATGGCGGCGATGGCCTCCTCGGCGATGCGACGTTCGAGCTTTTGGCGTTCGCGGTTGCGGGCGTCGAGGTTCTGGGCCAGGGGCAGGGCCTCGGCCAGGTCGCGCGCCTGGAGCAGGCGCAGCGCTTCTTCGGCGGTCTCCAATCGGCCGGCGGCGTTGAGGCGCGGGCCGAGTTGGAAGGCGACTTCGTAGGCGCCCAGGGGCGCCGGGGTTTGGGCGACCTGCTGCAAAGCGATCAGGCCGGGCCTGTGGGTGGCATTGAGCCGCTGGAGGCCGGCGGTGACCAGGATGCGGTTCTCCCCCACCAGCGGGACGACGTCGGCAATGGTGCCGAGGGCAACCAGGTCGAGCAGCGGACGGAGGTCGAAATCGGCGGCGCCGGGCAGGCCGGCTGCGCGAGCGCGCTTGACCAGGGCATGGGCCAATTTGAAGGCGAGGCCGACCGAGCAGAGTTCGGTGAAGGGGTTGAAGGGTGGAAGCGTGGAAGCGTCAGAGGGCGGGAGGGGAGCGGCGGGGGAGGCGGCGTGGAGGTGCGGATTGACCAGGGCAGCGGCGGCGGGGGCCGGCGAGGCGACCTGGTGGTGGTCCAGCACAATCACCTCCACGCCGCGTTGCCGCAGCCAGGCAATGGGCTCGACGGCCGTGGAGCCGCAATCCACCGCCAGGAGCAGCGAGGCGGGGAATTTTCGGAGGCAGTTGTCGAGGCCGTCGCGGCTCAGGCCGTAGCCTTCGTCCAGCCGGTGCGGGAGGTAACCATTGACGGACCAGCCGAGCGTGCCCAGGACCTCGAGCAGCAGCGCGGTCGAGGTGACGCCGTCGACGTCGTAATCGCCGAAAACCACGACCGGCTGGCGGCGTTCGCGCGCCAGGAACAAGCGGTCCACGGCCACAGCCATGTCCGGGAGCCGAAAAGGGTCGGCCAGTTGTGTGAGCCGCGGCGCCAGGAACGAACTGGCGGCAGTTGGCTCGCCCAGCCCGCGGTTCAACAGGCATTGGGCCAGCAAAGGAGAGATTTTCACCTCGCTGGCCAACTGCCCGGCAAGCTGCGGTTGGGCGGGCGGCAAGGACCAACGAAATTTCATAGTCAAAATGCGCGATTCCCGGCTATGGCGCTGGCCTAGTGTGACCCAAGAGGGAGCGGCTTTTCAACTCGAATCGGCGCAAAAAAAGGCTTGACGGGTTGGCTCAATTATCTTATACGAAGGACGATTAGCCCTTACTGCCTGCACGGGGTCGAGTTTGGCAGCTCATTGCCAAGCTACCAGTGGCAGCGACTGGGTGCCGGGCGGTTTGGGAGCGTGCGCCGATAACCTGTGCAAACCATAGAAGACCAACTTGCAGGGGGACTGGTAAGTTAGAAAATCACGACCGTCACGAAAACAGCCATGAAAACAGCCAAGACTTCGCAGAAGACCGGATTGCTGCTCAGTGCAGTAATGATCGCCACGTCGGCTGCCGCCGCCAATTACGTCTCCACCGTAACAGGTTTGAATCCGGTAGGGTATTACCGGCTGGGCGAGACGACGCCCGTCCCGGCCAATATTGCCACCAACAGCGGGACGGCTGGCGCCATCGGCAACGGGTTTTATGTCAACGACAACCCGTTGGCGCCAATGCACCCAACAATTTCCGGGGCGCTGGCTGGCGATCCGGACCCGGCAGCCACGTTTAACGGAGCCTCGTCCAACCCCAGCTACATGCAAGTGCCGCTCGATCCTTCAATCAATCCGCAGGGTGCGTTCACCGCGGAGGCCTGGTTCCAGCCGAACGTGGCGCCGGCGGGTTTGACCTGCCCCATGGCTTACGGGCATATTGAAAATCCGACCTGGGGTCCGAACCGGTCCGGCTGGTTGCTTTACCAGGACAATGGCTCGAGTTCCAGCGGCTCTGGGTGGAACTTCCGGATGTATAATCATGTTGGCGTCAACCGAGCGCTGACCTTGATGGGCGGCGATGTGCCCGTGCCAGGCAACTGGTATCATGTTGCGGTGGCCTACGATGGCACGAACGGATATTTGTATGTCAACGGCGTCCAGGTGTCTTCGGGGGTGGCCCCGGGCTATGTGGGGAGCGTGGACGGCAACTTTTCCCTCGGGCTCCGCAACGACCTGGCTTATGCTTACAATGGCATGATCGACGAGGTTGCCGTTTACACGAACGCGTTGGATCCCTCCGTTATCCTGGCGCATTACCAGAATGGAATCAATCCTTCACCCACAACGCCTTATGATGTGCTTGTCCAATCCAGCCATCCCCTGCTCTATTATCGCCTGGACGAACCGGCCTTCACGCCGCCATACCCTTTGCCGACTACGGCCGATCTGGGCAGTTGGGGCAATGCCGAAGATGGCAACATTGAGGACGGGGTAACCATGGGCCAACCCGGGGTTCGCTACCCGGGTTTTGAACCGGGTAACCTGGCGCCCCGTTTCAACGGTTTGAAGGGCTCGGTAGCCATCCCCACCCCGCCGTTGAACACGGACACGCTCACCTTTACCGCCTGGGTCAAGCGGCGCGGCCCCAGCGAGGCCAGCCAGGGCGCCGGCGGGGCGGGCTGGGCAGGCATCGTCTTCCAGCGGGGGGCGGCCAACGCCACGGGTTTTGGCTTTGGTGACGGCAATGATCTGCGATATACCTGGGAGGGTGGTGATTACACCTGGGTGCCCTCACCCCAGATGGTGATTCCAGACGGCGTCTGGAGTTTTGTCGCCGCCGTCTATACTTCCACCCAGACCGTTCTCTGCCTGAACGGCGCATTTGCTACTAACGTGGTGAATCACACGCCCCACGATTTCAGCGTGGACCAGATTTACATTGGGCAGGACCCCCTCGGAAACCGCTTCGTCGACGGCTATATTGACGAGGTGGCGATTTTCGACACGGCCCTGACCCCCAGCCAACTGCTGCAATTGTACAGCGCAAGCGGCATGCCGCCGGTTATTACCGCCCAGCCTCAACCACCGGCGGGAACGCTCTACGAGGGGCAGAATGTTTCGTTTAGCGTGGCGGCCATAGGTGTTCAGCCCTTGGCCTATCAGTGGACGAAGAACAGCTCCCCAATAACTGGCCAGACCGGCACCACCCTGGCCATGAACAACCTCCATGCCAGCGACACCGGCGACTACGCGGTGGTGGTGACCAACTCCTTCGGCAGTGTCACCAGTTCCATCGTCCCGCTCACTGTCCTGGCGGGTCCGCCCATTCTGGTGAGCGTGCCGGCCTCCGTCTCCCGGTTCCCCGGGGGCACTGCCTCGTTCAGCGTCGCAGCCCAGGGGAGCACGCCCATAACCTACCAGTGGCTCAAAGGAGCGGACCCAATCCCGGGGGCGACCGGCACAACCCTCACCCTCACCTCGCTTCAGGCTTCAGATGTCGCAAGTTACTCCGTGGTGGCCACCAATCCTTACGGCCAAACCAACTCACCGCCGGCCACTCTCTCGCTCTTGCCGCTGGGGCCCAACTCGGTGAACGCCCTCCTCACTCGTGGTCCGATTGCCTTCTGGCGCCTGAATGAAACCAGCGGCACCACCGCCTTTGACTCCGTAGGGGGCTTCGATGGCGCCTACAATGCCCTGACAACCCACAACGGGGTCGCCGGCCCGCGGCCCCCCTCCTTCGCGGGCCTGGAGGCGGATAATACGGCCTATTCCTTCGATGGAAACACCAGCGACATCACTTGCCCGGCGCCGAACACCACCATGACCGCGGCGACCATCCTCGCCTTCATCCAACCGCTGGGCCTGCCTCCCACGGACCTTGACGGGCTGGTCTATTGCCGTGGAACACCAGGCAACGTTGCCGGACTGAACCTCAGACCGACAACCGGAAATCTGGGCTATAACTGGAATGACAATGGGGCGGCCTACAACTGGGATTCGACGCTCCGGCCCATAACGAATCAATGGAACTTCGTCGCCCTGGTGGTCGAGACCCACCAGGCGACCATGTACCTGGATGCGGGCTCAGGCCTGACGAGGACGACCAATTCAATCAGTCACCTCCCGGAGAGTTTTGCGGCCCCCGTGCATCTGGGCACCGACCCATCAGGCAACAGGATCTACCATGGCCTGATGGACGAGGTGGCGATCTTCGATCGGGCGTTCAGCCCGGCTGAAATTCAGGCCATCCACGATGGGGCCTACCAGAATATCTACTCGCCCGTGCCCGTTGCGATAGTCCTGCAACCCGTGTCGCAGAACCTCGTGGTGGGCGACAGTTGCACCCTCAGGGCCGAGGCGACCGGCAGCCCACCGCTCGCCTACCAGTGGCTGGAGTACGGCACCAACCTGCCCGGGGCAATCCGGTCCACGCTGAGCTTCCCCAGCATCTCCCTGTCAGATGCCGGCAGCTACGCGCTGGTGGTGACCAACGACTACGGGGCGGTGACCAGTTCCGTCGCGATCCTCACCGTGACGCCGACGTCATTGTCCAGGGCGGTCGGCTACCCGGCTTATAATGCGGCCAACCGAACGGCGTCTTTGACGCAGGTGCTGCTCGAGTTCAGCGCGCCGATCGACCCCGCGGCGATCAGCAACCTGGCCAACTTTGCCGTCTCGGACGGGGTCCACTCCCTGAACATCACCGCCGCGGCCATGACGAATCTCAACCAAATGGTCGTTCTCACCACCTCGCCACAAACTCAGGGCACCAACTATACCGTGACCATCAACAATATCGTCGATCGCGTGGGCAACACCGTCCCCAATAGCTCGCCGCAGTTCCGGGGCTGGGTCGCCAGCCCGGCCAACGGCGTTTTCTGGGAGTATTGGGCCTGTGAGAATGCTGGAAATAGTGCAAATACGGCGGTTGCCTCGTTGACCGGCGACGATCGCTTCCCGGACCACGCGACGATGGCGACGAACCTCTGGGGGTGGGACACCCGCATCGTCTTCCCGGATAACTCGTATGATAACTACGGAACGCGCATGAGGGGGCTCTTCGTGCCGCCGATTTCGGGGAATTGGGTCTTCTTCATGCGCAGCGACGATGCCTCGCAGGGCTACCTCAACCCCAGCGGCCCCGACCCGGCGGGCAAGGTCCTAATCATGCAGGAAACCGGCTGCTGCGAGGACTGGAACGCGGTGCATTCGGCCCCGATCCCGCTGGTGGCCGGCCAGCCGTACTACCTGGAGACGTTGCACAAAGAGGGCGGCGGCGACGACTACTGCAAGGTGGCCGCCCGGCTTGACGGGACGGGCACACCACCGCTGGGCACAGCCAACATTGTCATTGATCCGGCCTCCCTGGCCGGCCCGGTTATTTGCTATCCCTACGCCCCGGCCGACGCCGGCGGCCCGCTCACCGTGACGGGCCCCGACAGCGTGAGCGTCGCGGCCAACCGCGGCGTGACCTTTGCCGTCCAGGCCAGCAACCCCGTGGGCCAGCCCATGTTCTACCAGTGGTACCGCAACGGCGCGCTCATTATGGACGCCACCAACTCGGCCTACTCGTTGCTGGCCGGGGTTGGGGACAACGGCGCTCAATACACCGCTCACGTGTGGAAGCTCGGCTCGGTGGTGGTCAGCGCGCCGGCCGTGCTCACCGTCACCGCGGACACCATACCGCCGGCCGTCGCCGCCATCCATGGCTCCAACGAACTGACCACCGTGATTGTGAGTTTCTCGGCACTGATGTCCCCCTCGCAATCGGCCGGCAGTTATACCCTGCCGGGGTTCAACGTGACGGGCGCCGTGCTCGATTGGACGGGGACCAACGTGGTGCTGACGCTGGACAAGCCGCTCACGCCCAACCAGGGCTACAGCCTCACCGTGCAGAACGTGACGGACTCGGCCGGGAACACGCTGGCCAGCGCCACCGCTCCGTTCCAGTCCTTCTTCTTCAGCCGCGGCCTGCTCAGGTTCGACTACTTCGGCGGCTTGAGCACCTCGGTCAACACTCTCGACACCACTTTGCTGGTCGATCCGCGGTGGCCGAACTCGCCCGACACGACTTATTTCGTGACCGGGTTCGACAGCCGGACCGTGTTCCCGGACGATGTGCACGCGGGTTACGGCGACCACATCAGCGGCCTCTTCGTTCCGCCGGTGAGCGGGAATTACGTCTTCTACCTGCGTAGTGACGATACTTCGAGGCTGTTCATGAATCCAAACGGTTCCGGTCCGGCGGGCAGCACCGCGGGCGCCTTCTATTCGGTCATGGATTCTCTCTGCGGCGAGGCCGCCTGCTGCCCGGGGTTCTCGGCGCACCCCAGCCTCACGACTATCGCCCTCGTTGGGGGCCAGATGTACTTCATCGAGTCCATTCACAAGGAAGGTGGCGGCGGCGATTATGTCCAAGTCGCCGTGGACCTGGACACCAGTACGAACAACCCCGACGGCCTGCGGCCGATTGCACCGGCGCTGGTGGGCCTGCTGGCCGATCCGGTTGGCGCCAGTGTCACGATCACGCAGCAGCCCGCAAGTGCCGTGGGCGTTTACGTCGGCGCGCCACTCAATGCTGACTTCGACGCCAACGATGGCGGGTTTACGGTGGCGAACTACGGGTGGCCAGTGGGCCCCTGGTCCTACAATTGGGCGGCGGGGAGTTGGACGAATTTCGGCCCGGCGAACTGCGGTGGGCCGTTCGGTTCCGGCCTTAGGAGCCCCGTGCTCACGGTCCGCTCCAGCGACCCGGTCGTGTTGACCTTCGGGCATCGGTACAGCTTCGAGTACGACAGTAGCGCCGCCTATGACGGCGGACAGGTCAGGCTGAGCGTCAATGGGGGACCGTTTGCCACAGTGCCGCCGGAGAGCTTCACCGCGAACGGGTACATCGGCCCGATCGGAGGCAGCATCGCCGCGAGCATCACCGGGACTGCGGGTTGGACGAATATGGCCTTCGTCCGGGAATCGGCCGGCTATGGCACGCGCACCCTGCTGACCAGCGTGGCTGTGCTCGGCTCGTTTAGCCCGGGCGACACCATCCAGTTGGAGTTCGTGGCGAGCTGGGATGAATGCAGCGAAGGGACTGAGCCGAATTGGGAGATCGACAGCGTGGTGGTGACGGGTGGGGGCGCGGTGCTGGGGGCGAAGCCCTCCCTCACCGTCGGCGCGGAGTCCACCTACCAAGGCCAGCCCAACCGCTTCATGTCGTACTTCTGGCAGCAGGACACTGGCGCCGGCTTCACGGACATCAGCGGGGCCAACAGCCCCACCTTGGAGTTGCAGGTCGGGCTCGCGGACAGCGGCACGCGCTACCGCTGCATCGTCTATTGTCCGGGCGCCTGCTCGACCTCGGAGGTCGCGACCGTCACGGTGGCGCTCCCGATAACCCTGGCCCGGCCGACGCCAACCACGATCACGCTGACCTGGCCGCTGCCGCCGCCACCGTGGACGGCCACGACCCTCACCCTGGAACAGACTCCGTCGCTGGCGCCCGCCACGTGGACGCCGGTGACTGGGGTGACTTACCAGAGCACCGCCTCGTCGGTGTACGTCACGCTGCCCATCGCGCAGTCAGGACCGGGCATGTTCTACCGCTTGCGCAAGAATTGATCGGCCTTCGGCCGAGTTGAGTCAGAGGCTTGCATTACAAGGCGGCCACAGCTTGCGGTGGCCGCCTTTTCGCAAACCCCCGCCCTGGGGTCGCGCAAAGCAAGAATCGGCGCAAAGCGAACTGCCTGGCTCGGCGTCGGTTGGTCTCAAGTGATTAGGACTGGGGAGTTCTCTGGCTCCCTTGCCGGCGCTGGTCGCGGTAAGCGGCGATGAGGGAGAGCAACATGGAGAGCAGGATGATGGCGGCGACGACGAGCAGGGAAAAGGAAGTGGGGAGCTCGATTTGGATTCCGCGCGGGGGCTGGCCGTGAGGGTCGAGCAGCATTTTCGCGCCGATGAAGACCAGCACGACCGAGAGGCCGGCCTTGAGGAACCTGAAATAGCCAATCGCGCCGGCGAGCACAAAGTAAAGGGAGCGCAAGCCCAGAATGGCAAAGACGTTCGAGGTGAAGATGATGAAAGGCTTGGTGGTGACGGCGAAGACGGCGGGGACGGAATCCACGGCAAAGATGAGGTCGGTAGTTTCGACCATTAACAGGACCAGGCCCAGGGGCGTGAGTGCCAGCCTGCCCTGCCAGTGAGTCACCAGTTTTTGTCCGTCCAGGCGCGGGGTCACGGGATAGAGCCGGCGGGCAAAGCGGAGCACGCGGTTTTTCTCCGGGTCGACTTTGGTTTGGACGAAGACCATTCTGATGCCGGTGAAAAGGACGAAGGCGCCGAGGGCGTAAAGCGCCCAGTGGAGCAAGGCGATGAGGGCCACGCCCAAACCAATCATCAGGCCGCGCATGACCAAGGCCCCCAGGATGCCCCAGAACAGGACCCGGTGCTGGTGCTGGACGGGGATGCTGAAATAGCTGAAGATGAGCGCGATGACGAAGACGTTATCCATGGAGAGCGAAAGCTCGACGAGATAGCCGGTGTAGAATTGGAGCGATTCGTTTGCGCCGCGCAGGGGTTCGAGAGCCAGGCCAAAGAGCAGCGCCAGGCCAACCCAGAGGGCGGTCCACGCGAGCGCCTCCTGGAGCGCAACCGGATGGGCGCGGCGATGGAACACGCCCAAATCAAGCGCCAGGAACAGCACCACGCAGGCGACGAAGCCCACCCAGTGCCACCAGGCAATCTCAACCACCGCAAACATACTCATTCCAATTCGCGTTTAAGATGGCACTAATTCGCTGGTGCTTTGGCCGCACGTGGTCCACAGGCGCCAGAGAGCCGCTACGCCGGCCGGCTTTGGATTTGTCGAGCGCACTGGCAGGGCGGCGACAAGTGGCCGCCCGCCAAAGGCTGCGGGCCGTGGGAGCGGCCCCGACCCGTTCTGAACCGGCCGGGCAACTAGAGTTCTTGACCGGCAAAACTCGTTGTAATCAGGTCAAGTTTCGCTGCGATTGCAAAAGTGCGCTGAGCCAGCGCTTCTTTTAGGTGAATTGAACATTGAGGATTGAAAAACGATCATTGGTTATTGAAGAATGCCCGCGGATGACGCCGAATGAACTTTCGGACTGCCGACTCAATGACCAATAAGCAATACTCAATATTCAATTCTCAATGAATCCCGATTCCGAATCGGGACTCGATTCCAGAGGTGGTCTGAAGCGCAGCCTCGCTAAATCAAAGAGCTCGCCGGACGGTGGCCTGGGCGTGGGCCGCGGCCAGGCTCTCGGCCGGGACCGGTCCGGCGCCGATCATGGGGCGTTGGCCCTTGTGCCACCACAGGACCAGGGCGCTGGCGATGTAAATGCTGGAGTAGGTGCCGGTGACAATGCCGATGAGGAAAGTGAAGGCGAAGTCGTTGATTTCGCCGCCGCCGAAGATGAGGAGGGAGGAGGTGGCGAGGAAGACGGTGCCGGAGGTGATGATGGTGCGGCTGAGGGTTTGGTTGAGGGCGAGGTTCATGACTTCCTTGAAGGAGCCGCGGATGCCCAGCTTGAGGCTTTCGCGGATGCGGTCGAAGATGACGATGGTATCATTGGTGGAGAAACCGATGATGGTGAGGATGGCGGCGACGGTGGTGGCGCTGAACTCGCGGCCGGAGAGGCAGTAGAGGCCGATGGTCATGAGGACGTCATGGATGACGGCGAGCACGGCGCCGACGGCGAAGGAGAACTCGTAGCGGAAGGCGACATAGACGAGGATGCCGAAGAGGGAGAGCAAGCAGGCAATGAGGGCCGAGCGGCTGATGTCCTTGCCCACGGAAGCGCCGACGTGTTCGTGACCCAAGGGGCTGAAATTGCCGGGGGCCACTTTTTGGAGGGTGGCCAGGACGATATTGTTGGTATCGGAGAGGGTGTCCAGGCGGAGGGTCTCGGCGCCGCTGAGGAGGTCTTTTTGGTATTGAATCCTGGGGTCTTTGATGCCGGCGGCCTCGAGGGCGGAGCGCAGGCGGCCCTCCTCGACTCTTTGTTTGAAGGTGCAGGTGGTGGTGTCGCCGCCGATGAAATCGCGGCCGAAGGTGCCCTGGCCGCGGTAGAAGCCATAGGCGACGCCGAAGGTGATGATGGCCCAGGAGGTGATGAAGGCGGGCCTGGCCAGGTTCATGAAGTCGAGTTTCAAATTGGAGGGGATGAGATGGAACATCTTGATGGTCTTGAGCCAGCCGCGCTGGAGTAGCCAATCGAAGATCATGCGCGTGACGACCAGGGCGGTGAAGAGGCTGGCGGCCACGCCGATGGTGAGGGCGACGCCGAAGCCCTTGATGGGACCGGTGCCCATGAAGATGAGGATGACGGAGGAAATCAAGGTGGTGACGTGGGAGTCGAAGATGGTGCCGAAGGCGCGGCTATAGCCGGCGGCGATGGCGCCGCGCAAGGACTTGCCTTTGGCCAATTCCTCGCGGATGCGTTCGTAAATGAGGACGTTGGCATCGACGGCCATGCCGGCGGTCAGGACGATGCCGGCGATGCCCGGCAGGGTGAGGGTGGTGCCGACCGAGCACATCACGCCCAGGAGGATGATGATGTTGGCGATGAGGGCGACGTTGGCGACCATGCCGGCGACCAGGTAGTAAAGGAGCATGAAAGCGGAGACCGCCAGGGTGCCATAAAGCGCGGCATTAACGCCGCTGCGAATGGCGTCGCGGCCCAAGGTTGGGCTCACCTCGCTGGAGGCCTCGAGGTGCAGGGGCGCGCGGAGGGGATTTTCCAGGACGTTGGCCAGGTCCAGGGCCTCTTTGTAGTCAAAATGGCCGGTGATCTGCCCGGCGCCGGTCTCGATGGGCGTCTGGATGACGGGCGCGGAGCGGACCTCACCGTCGAGCACAATGGCCAGGCGCTGGTGCACGTTTTCCCTGGTGACTTCGGCGAAACGTTCGGCGCCTTGGGAGTTGAGGGTGAACTCAATAATGGGTTCGCCCATGTTGCCGCGCCCGACCATGGCCCTGGAGATGCTGCCGCCGGTCAGTTCGGGGCGCTTCTTGACCAGCAGGGTCTCGGTCACGGGCTTGCCATCGCGCTGCTCTTTGAGCTTCATGGGTTCATATCCCGGCTCGATCATGGCCTGGTCGAGCAATTCCTTGCTCTGCGGATGGACCAGGCGGAATTCCAGGTAAGCCGCCCGTTTGATGGAATCGATGGCGTCCTGCTGGCTGGCGGCGGAAAGGCCGGGCAACTGCACCAGGATCTCGTCTTTACCCTGGGGCTGGATGAGGGGTTCGGCCACGCCGAAGCGATCCACGCGTCGGCGGAGGACTTCCACGGCCTGGGAAAGGGCGGCGCCCGCGTCGGAGGAATTGGTGAGGCTGCCGGTGCGCATGCTGAGCAGGAAAGAGGTGCCGCCTTGGAGGTCGAGGCCGAGGCGGATGCGGCCGGCGGCTTCGCGTTGGAGGCGATTGAGAATGAAGTGGGTAGGATCGGCCTCGTCTTTGGCCTCGAAGAAGGGGAAATAACGAGTGAGGTCGTTGGTGCCGATGGCCGCATTCAAATTGTCGTAGGGCTTGTCCGGGGCGGCGGCTTGCAGTTGCTTGGCCTGGCGCATGATCGCGCCAAAGGCGTCGTCATGGTTTTGCGCCCGCTGCTGGAAGTACTGAATCAGGTCGCGTCCCTTGGGCGGATAGAGTTCGTAAAGCGACCAGAGGAGGACCATGACCACGAGGACAAAGCGCCAAAAATTATTTCGGTTCATGAGAACAAACTAGGATTCGCCGGAGCCGCCGCCGCGTTCGGTGATTTCCGCGATGGCGGACTTGGTGATTTCAAACTTGGCATCCGCGGAGCGGATGTTCAAGGTTTTCTCTTTGACGGTGATGACGACGGCGATGACGCCGCCGGTGGTGACGATTTTATCGCCGGGCTTGACGGTCTTGAGCATTTGGGCGTGTTCCTTGGCCTTTTTCTGCTGGGGGCGGAGGAGGACGAGGTAAAAGACGACGAAGAGCAGGAGGAGCGGCACCAGGCCGGTCCAGGCTGGCGGCCCCGGTTGACCCGGCTGCGGCTGGGGGCCCATCGCCAGGAGGGGGCTGCGAGTTAATAAAAGCATAATATTAAATGAGCGGTTAAATCCAGGGATGCAAGCACATTTGGCAAGTAAGTGAAACAAAACGCTTGGCGACAACGCCTCGGAAGGGGTATTCTAGTTAAGAACCCGGCCAAGGGAGGCGAGGTCCCGCGAGAGGCCCCGGCCAGCCGGCAGCGGGTTCGGGAGCATGTTGAACCGTGAGAGAACAGTGAGCGCGCCTAAGCCCAAGACCAGCCAGACCGGTTTGCGGGCGAGGTTAGTCGGGACGGTGTTCCTGGCCATTGCGCCCGCCTGGGCGGCCAACTACGTGATCGCCAGGCAGACGGGCGCCGAACTGCCCTGGGCCTCTTTTGTGGTGGGATTGCTGGCCCTGATAGCGGCCTGGTTTGGGGGCGAGCGTTTCATCATGCGGCAGGTCCGCACATTGTACCGGGCGGCGCAGCGCCTGGCGGCGGGCGACTTGAGCAGCCGCACGGGGCTGGAGGATGAGCGTGGGGAACTGGGGGAACTGGCCCGCACCTTCGACGCCATGGCGCAGAGTCTGGAACAGAAGGTCAAGGAACGGGAACAGGCCGAAAAGACGCTCCTGAACCGGTCGTTCCAGCAAGCGGTGGTCAGCGCCCTGGGGCAGTTGGCGCTGGTGAGCAGCGACTTTGGCGGCCTGCTGGAGCAGGCGGTGATGCTGGCCACGCAGACGCTGGAGGTTGAATACGCCTGCGTGCTGGAGTTATGCCCGGGCGGGCAAGAGCTGTTGCTGCGGGCGGGGGTCGGTTGGAAAGAGGGGTTGGTGGGCAAGCTGAGCCTGGCGGCGGACCCAGCCACCCAGGCGGGTTTTACTCTGACCGCCGGGGAGCCGGTCGTGGTCGAGCACCCGGCGAGCGAGACGCGTTTCCGGCGCACGGCCTTGTTGGTCGAGCACGGGGTGGTCAGCGGCATCACCGTGGCCATCCTGGGGCATGGGCGGGCTTATGGGGTCCTTGGGGCGCACACGACCAACCAGCGGAAATTTACCGAGGACGAGGTCCACTTCCTGCTGGCCATCGCCACGGTGTTGGCCATGGCCGTCGAGCGGGACCAGGCCCAAGCCCAACTCCAGAAACTGGCGGCCTTCGTCCAACTCAATCCCAACCCGGCCATGGAACTGGACGCCGAGGGGAGGATCACCTATGCGAACGAGGCGGCGCTGGAGCTGGCCCTTTTGGTTGGGCGCAACCATCCGCGCGGCCTGCTGCCGGAGAACATCCGGGAGTTGGTGCAGAATTGCCTGGGCACGGGACCGAGCCTGATGCGGCATGAGACGCAGATTGAAGGGCGGGCGCTGGCGTGGTCATTTCACCCGGTCCTCATGAGCCGGGCGGTGCACGCTTATGTGGAAGATATCACCGACCGGCTGAGCCTGGAGGCGCAGTTGCGCCGGTCCCAAAAGATGGAATCAGTGGGCCAACTGGCGGCCGGGGTGGCGCACGATTTCAACAACATGCTGACGGTCATCCAGGGTCATGCGGGGATGATGCTGGCCAAGGGCAACCTCCCCCCTGCCCTGCTGGATTCCGGCCAGGCCATCTATGATGCCGCCGAACGGGCGGCCAGCCTGACCCGCCAACTGCTGGTGTTCACCCGCAAGAACGTGATGCAGGTCAAGCTGCTGGATTTGCGGGAAGTGGTCGCCCACATGACCAAGATGCTGGAGCGGCTGCTGGGCGAAACCATCACCCTGGAATTCCAGCCGCCGGCCCAGAGCCCGCTCATCCGGGGGGACAACGACATGATCGAACAGGTGGTTATGAACTTGGCCTTGAACGCGCGCGACGCCATGCCCAAAGGCGGCAGGCTGGCCATCCACACCGAGCCGGTGGAAGTGAACGAGGCCTACGCGCAAACGCACACCGAGGCGCGGGTCGGCCCGTTCGTTTGCCTCCGGGTCAGCGACACCGGCTGCGGCATGGACGCCGCCACCCTGGCGCGCATCTTCGAGCCGTTTTTCACCACCAAGGAGGTCGGCAAGGGCACGGGCCTCGGCCTGGCCACGGTCTATGGCATTGTCAAACGGCACGAAGGCTGGATTGAAGTGGCCAGCGAGGTCGGTCGGGGCACGACCTTCGCCATTTTCCTGCCGGCCAGCACTAAACCGGTCGAGGCCAAGGCGCCGGACCGGGCGCCGGCCCCGGAAATGCGCGGCGGCAAGGAAACCATTCTGATAGTGGAAGACGAACCGGTCTTGCGCGACATGGCGCACGTGATTCTGGAGGAGTGCGGGTATAAAATCCTTGAGGCGGCCTCTGGCCGGGAAGCGGTCGAGGTCTGGAACCAGCACCGGGGCGCCGTGGACCTGCTGCTGACGGACATGGTCATGCCCGAGGGCCTCTCCGGGATGGACCTGGCTCAGCAACTCCAGACCAGCAACCCCAAACTCAGAATCGTCTTCGCCAGCGGCTACAGTATGGACGACCTGGATGCGAGCTTCCTAAGCGAAGGCCACGCCGCCTTCCTGCAAAAGCCTTACACGCACTTGACCCTGGCCAAGGCCGTGCGGGATTGTTTGGACAATGGAGGGTAAGCGCTGGGAGCGCGGCGCAGCCGCAACCAAAGGGGCGTCCGGTTGCCATCGGGGTCTGCGGGCGCCGGCGTTCCGGCGGCGAGGGCTCGGGCGGAGGAGGCGCGGGCGCTGCTATTACGGCCGGACTTGAACGCGGTAGAACTGCGCGCGATTGCCCGAATTGGTCGCGGTATAAGACATCGGGCTGCCTGAGGCCTGAAGCCAAGGGCTGAGGGGCGTCCAGGCGGTGAAGTGGGTGGAAGTTTGGACCTGGTAAATCCGGCCGGGAATAGCGGCCCATTGGAATTGAACGAGGTCGTTGGTCTGGAGTGTCGCGGCGAGGAAGATCAGTTTCGAGGCGGCGTTGGTCGGGTTGGTGCCGGCGATGAACTCCGCGTAATCCGACATCCCGTCGCCGTCGGTGTCGGTGTGCTGCGTGCGCTTGGTGGACACCTCGCCAAAATAATACTTTTCCCAGGCGTCAGACATGCCGTTGCGATTGGCATCGACAAAGGTGTAATTGCCGGTGAAGGTCAAGGTGTCGGCGGTGTCCAGGGTGTTGGTCTGCGGGGCGGGGGTCTGATAGAAGGGGACGTCACTGAAATGCACGGAGTATTGGCCGGGGGGCGCGTTGCTGATGGTGGTCAAGATGTCCGAGCCGGATTGGCTGGCAGGTCCGGTGAGGGTGAAGGTTCCCTGGCCGAGGTTTTTGGAGACCACGATGGTGCCTCCCTGGCCGAAGGCCAGGCCGGTGACGGCCACGTCATCGACCAGCCAACCGTAGGTCGGGTCGCCGATGGAGATGCCGACGTACCACCAGACGACTTGGATGGTTCGTCCGACGTAGGGCGTCAGGTCCAGGGTTTCCCGCTGCCAATCCGGGGCGTAGAGGCCGCTAAAGTCGGCGAAGGTGGGGAGGGCCTCGAGGGCCGCGCCGCTGCTGGCGCTATTGGTGCTGATCAGGAGTTGGCCCTGTTCGAGCCCGGAGCTGAAGTCGAAACAATCCCAGAAGTTGAGGGTTGCCTGGCTGAAGCCGGAGAGATCGATGATTGGGCTGAGGAGCAGACTGCTGGCCAAGAAGTTGAAGGGCTGGCCGTCGAGATTGCTGCCCCAGGCATTGGTGCCGGAGTGCGCCTGGGTCTGGAGACCATTGTTGGGAGTGCCCAGCGTCCAATTCAGGTCGGTGCCCATGATGGGGTCGGGGACGACGGTCCAGCCCGGGGCGCCGCTCTCCAAATCGTCGGACCACGGGGGCCTGGGCGCCCTGAGGGTGGTGAAGGTGTAGAGGGCGCCCTGGTTATCATCCACGGTGGTGTTGCCGGCGGCGTCGCGGCTGACAACCTGGTAATAATAGTTCCGGTTGGCCGACAGGCCGGTCACTGAGACGGTGTGATTAGTCACCAGGTCTGCCGAGTAGGCGGTGCGGTCGGGGAGGGTGGACTGGCCGTATTGGACCAAGGAATCAGCCGGTTTGGAAGTTGTCCAACTAACCAGGGCGTCGCCGTAATGGGTGAGGGCGGCGACTTGGCTGATGGCGGGCGGGAGGGTATCGACGGTGGCGGTAGTGAGGACGGAGCGGTTATTGGAGGCGTCAAAATAGGCTGCCGTAATCGTATCGCCATTGCGGACGGCCAACTGATTGGTTGCGCCGGTGGTGATTGCGGCCACCAGCACGATGTATCCGCGGAACAGGCCTGGGTGCGTGGTTTCGTTCAAGACAACGGTGAGGCGGTTGGTCGCTGAACTGGTGGAGAAAGTGGCTTGGGCCTGGCCCGCGCCGGCCAGGTCCGAGTCGGCCACCTCGACGGTGACCTGGTCCGGAGTCGTATAAGTGGAGTTGTCGAGGAAGACCTGCCCCAGACCATTGGCGCCCGGGGCCAGAAAGCTGAGGAGGTTCCGCAGGAGGGCCACCTCATTATTGGGCGAGGGGCCGGTCGCCGGCACGGTATCCAGCGGGAAGGAAAGGAAGACCACGCGCCCGGGGCTGTCCTGTCCGATGGGCGGGTAGCTCATGCCGCACGGCTTGCCGGAAACGGATTCGAAGAAGATGGGCGTGGCATTGGTAGCGGGCGTGAAGGTATCGGAGAAATCCGGTCCATAAACGTCCCCGAAGCCATCATCGAAGCTGGGGTAGCTGCTGTAATCAAGCACCAGGCTCATGCCGCCAGTGATGGGGTCGCCCGGGGCGCCCAGGACCGCCGGCACGCCGTAATCTTCGTCACAATCGTCGCAGGGGGCGGGCGGGTCGGGATTCGGCTTGAAGCCGGCGACCTGGAGGACATTGCGGCGGAAGGGGACATCGCCCAATTGGCTGAGGATGCCCATGGAGGCCATGAAAAAGGAGCCGCCGCCATTGAGATAGGTCTGGAGCATGGATTGTTGCTGCGCGGTAAGGGTGTTATTGGTGCCGTCGTAGTTGACAATGTCATCGGTCGTCCGCCAGACGACGACGGGGAATGGCTGCAGGTCAGAGAGCTGGGGTGAGCCGCGCTCGAGGACCTTCCAAAAGCCGAAGCTGAAGCCGGTCGCAGCCAGGGCGTTGGTGTAGGCGCCATCGTCAATGACCGTGGAACCGTTGTCGGCCTCAGCCGCGCTGTCGTAGGCATCGATCAGGAGCACGGTGGGCGTGGCGACCCCCAGGAAAGTGAAGAAGGCGCCGGAGTTATCGTTGGTAGCGGTATTGCCGGCCACATCCGCCGAGGTCACGAAGAAGTAATAGGTCTGGCCGGCCAGGAGCCCGGACAACCTCACCGTATGAGTGGTGGTGGGGATGTTATTGGTTGCCGCCAGGTTGAAAGCATGGTTCGTGCTGTAGCGGACAATGGAGTTGGCCGGTTCACTGGTCTGCCAGGTAATGGTGATGATGCCGAGGTCAACGGCAACCGCCAGGCCGCTGAGGCTGGGCGGAACGAGTTCGGCGGTGGCGGTGGCCACCCGCATATTTCCGGAGCTGTCCAGATAATCTGCTTCGATGGTGTCGCCATTATGGAGCTCGAGTTTGCCATCCGCCGCGGCGTTGCCCACGACGGTGGCCACTGCGCCGGTGAAGGAGCCATCGGCGCCGGAGGGATGCAAAAGGATGGTTTCGCCCGCCGGCTCGGTCGTGCTCTTGAGCAGGACGCTCAGGGAATTGCTGGCGGCCCTGGCGGCATCGAGGACTTGCAACTGGATGAGGCTCGGGGCGGTATAGCTGGCGCGGTCGAGCAGAATCATGCCTGAGCCGGGCCGGGCAAGATTGCCGGAGATGACCAAGGCGAAATCCTGGTCGATGCTGGCGGTGTCGAGCCGGGCATCCTCGACGACCTTGCGGGCGCGCACGCGGACCAGGTAGTCGCCCGGCAAGGGTTGAGCCAGGTGCACGGCTTCCACATTGTTGAGGTTATCTGGGGAAGGAGGGTTGGGCACCGATTCGCCCGCGGAGAATTGGTTGCCGCGGTAGAGGGTGCCATCTGGAGCGACGACCTCGAGGTCCAGGTCGTTGACCAGGGCGGGAATCGCTCCGGGGAATCCAGGCACATCGGTGTAGGCCAGGGTCAGCTTGAGCGGCTGGTCGGAGCCCTGGACCAGGGTATGGTGGAGATAGACCTGGCCGTTGGTCAGCAACACGGTCTGGTCGATGTACTCGAAGCAGCGCGGGGCGCTGTTGATATTGGTAAAGATGATATTGGTCAAGGTGATGCGGCCCCAGCCTTCGTCATGGTTGGGAATCGGGCCGGGGCCGCCGTTGGCCTCGTCCAGTGCCTGGGCCGAATTGATCAGGGCCGCCTTGACCAGGGCCGGCGATGGCAGCGCGTTGGCGTGCAAGGCCTTGTAATATTGGACGAACACCGCCGCGGCGCCGGCGGCAAACGGCCCGGACATGCTGGTCCCGCCCATATATACGTAATAGTTATCAATGGGCCACCAGGCGATGGCGGCCTCGTTCGGGGCTGCCGACGAGGCCAGGGAAGCGATCCAAGTCCCCGGCGCGACCAGGTCCGGCTTGATCCGGCCATCCTCGCAGGGTCCACGGCTGGAAAAGTCGGCCATCGTGTCGGGGCCGTCGGCGTAAAGTCCGAACGTCATCGCCAGGGTTCCGGGGAAATTCTCGCATCCACCCGTGGCAATGACGTTTTTACCGGTGGCCGGGCTGTCCAGGCTCTGGGAGCCGGGTCCGGCGTTGCCGGCGGCGAAGGAGAGGACATAGGGCTGATCCCCGGGGGTGGCGGGGTCGGCGTCGCGCACCAGTTCATCAAACTGGGCCGCGTCGGTATCGTATTCACCCTGGACATCATTGCCCCAACTATTGGAGCCGATTTGGGCGCCGTTACGGACGGCAGCGGTCGTGAGGTCGGCGTCACTGGGCGGAGGGCTGACCTCATTGGCATCGTCGTCGAAGATTCGTTCGATGAAGAGACTGGCGCTGGCGGCGACGCCCAAACCATACCAAGCGCCGGTGTCCGGGTCGGTCTCGCCAGTGGCGGCGTTGCCGGCGACGATGCCGGCCACGTGCGTGCCGTGGCCACAGCCATCGGCGCCATCCGTCAATGGGGGATAAGCCAGCAAACCGGACACCCGCCCCCTGACATCGGGGTGCATGGTGTTCGTATTGCCGGTGTCCAGCCCGGTGTCGGCGACACAGACGGTCACGCCCGACCCGCCAAAGCCAAGCTGCTGGGAAAGCGTAGGGGTGCCAGTCTGGCCGTCGTCGCCCCCGACGAGCTTGGAAGCCAGTTCGTCAACCAATTTGCGTCTGGGCGCCCGCTCCACCCAGAGGACGGCTGGGGATTGAGCCAGCGCCTCCAGGGCGCCGGGAGGCAACTGGCCGCGCAGGATGGTGCCTTGGCGCAAGCGGCTTTCCTGGACCACGGACCAAAGGAGGGAGCGGACCTGGGTGATTTCCGCAGGTGCGGTTCCCGGCGCAAGCAAGACGTTGACGGCCACGGCCTGGTTGCCCTGGAGGGCCTGGCGGGCGGCAGCCGCCAGGCGGGGATGGACCTTGTAGTCGGGACGATATGGCCCGACCCAGCGGACGAAGCTCAGCGCCCGGAGCTTGTCCGGAGACGCGCCGTTGAATCTGGCGATGAAGGCATCGTCCGGCACATACTTGAGCAACTCCACGCCGCGCGAACGCAACTCCGCCCGCCAGGCAGGTTCCACCTGGCCCTCGAACTGGACCAGGAACAGCCCGCTGGCGGGAGGCTGGGCCAATTGGGCTTGCGCCATGGGCGCCGCGTTGGTGCCGGGCAGGGTGGCAATGGACTCGTTGCGCAGCCGGATGGTCTTGGTTTGGCTGGAGGCGCTCAGTGGGAAGAGCAGCACCCAGGCGGCGAGCAGGTGGCAGGGCGCTCGCAACAAACTGCGCAGTTTCACAAAGTACTAATACTCTCTTAAGTGGGTTTGGGCAACCCAAAACGGGGTCGAGTGGAGTGGAGGCGCGCCCAGTTTAGGCCGACGGCTTCCGTTGTTTCTGCTCTTTCGAGCATCGTGGCAAACAACCGCCAGGCCATGCCGAACGTTTCCTCCACCCCCTC
>JBEKRX010000072.1:0-31818 GCA_049518415.1 Verrucomicrobiota bacterium | reverse complement strand
GGGCACGGCGGCCCGGCGGGCTTTGGGCAGGATGCGGCGGCGCCCAAGTCTGGTCGAATCCTTCTGGAAACAAGCGGAACTGTTTTGACCTAAATGTCACTATATTATGCGATGCTCAATAGGTGAATATCAGAAGTACCCTCTCTGGCAGGGGGTCGCGTCGAACTGGAGCACGCTAGAATGGACGAACTGGGACGGTGCCCTCCTTCCCTTTGCCGGGGGCAATCCCAGGGTCTTCCTCTGTCGCGCCCGAAAGTCCACCGTTCAATGGACCAACCTGGTGAATTGGAATCCCAGCTACGGCTACAACGCGTTAGGCACCCGCCGGAACGACCCACCCACGCCGACCAGTCCCGTGCTCGGCTTGAGCGGTGGGCGCGGAATTCCACCGCTGCTCGAAAACCGAGTGGTGGCGCCAGCCGACATGATTGCCATCGGCGATTTGCCGGAGCCCGGTCTGCGAGACCCTAATGACGGGGACATCACCGGGGCCTTCGACGATCCGTTTGATTACGTCGCCGCCCGCCACAGTAAGGGCGCCAACGTCGTGTTCTGCGATGCGCACGTGGAATTCGGCAAGCAAACCAACTGGATGAAGGCCGCCACCAGTCCCCGCTTGCGCTGGAATAACGACCATCGGCCACACCCGGAGACGTGGCATTAGCCGTCTTGAGAGCGCCGAGCAAAAGTATCCGCGCGGGGCGCCCGAAATCCGGAGGCCGAGGTTCGAAGAGAACTCCGCCGCCAGGTCGCCGCACTCCTCGGCGCGAGGCGGCGGTTTTTTCAAGGCCCTTTCGCCAGCCGGGCGTGGCAGCCTTGCCCGGGCCAGGCTGGGTTTGGTAATACTCAGGCCGGCATGACCTCGCGCGAACGGGTATTGGCGGCGCTGGGGCACTTGGCCACCGATCGAGTGCCCCGACTGCTTTATGAAGAGGCCATTGGTTACACCCCGCCCGTCGCGGAGGTCTTGCGCCAGAAGTGCGCCCCGATGACGCCGCGCGAATACTTCGACATGGATATCACCAGGGCTGCCCCGGAAGCCAGCATTCTGCCCCGAAACCGATTTGCCGAATGGCTCGGCCCTGGCGCTGAGGAGGCCCTCGCCCGCGGCCAGGTGGATGAGTGGGGCGTCTGGTGGCGGGCAGGGGGCTTCCACCATTTCGCCCAAATCCAATCCCCGTTGCGGGGGGTTGAGGATTTCCAGCGGTTCCGGGAGTACCCCTGGCCGGACCTCGACCAACCCTACCGTTTCCGCAACACCCGCCCACAGGTGGAAGCACTCCACGCCCAGGGGCTGGCCGTGGCGGCCCAGGCGGGATCGGTCTTCGAGCGGTCCTGGTACATCCGGGGCCTGGAAGATTTGCTGATGGACCTGCTCACCGCGCCCGAGCGGGCCCGCTATCTGTTCGAGCGCACCGCGGCCTGCCAAAGAGTCGTCGCCGAACAATTCGCCCGCGCGGGAGTGGACATCATCATTACCGGGGATGATGTGGCCGGCCAGCAATCACTGATGATGCGGCCGGCGACCTGGCGGGAGTTCCTGAAACCGCACCTGGCGGCCACCGTGCGCGCCGTCAAGCAGGCCAATCCTGCGGCCTTTGTTTTCTATCACTCGGACGGGAACATCGAGGCGCTGATCCCTGATTTGATCGAGGTGGGCATTGAAATCCTTAATCCGGTGCAGCCGGAGTGCATGGATGCGGCCGCGCTCAAGCGGCGCTACGGCGATCGGCTCTCCTTTTGGGGCACGGTGAGCGTTCAGCAGACCATGCCTTTCGGCACGCCCGCGGACGTCCGCGCCGAGGTCCGGCGGCGCATTCGCGAGGTGGGCCGCGGCGGCGGCCTGATTCTCGCCCCCGCTCACGTCCTGGGCCCGGAGGTGCCCTGGGAGAACATTGTGGCTTTTTTCGAGGCCGCCTCCTGGCAAGATCCTCTTGGCAGGAACGCTGCTTAGCGCGGGGGAGAAATCGTTGCGGAGGGCGTCGATTTTGACAGATAGTAAGATCGTGAGAGATTGCAATATAGCCCGCTAAAGGGCCAGGACCGAAGTCGCAGCGAATTATGCCCGCCTTGAAACCTTTGAAACTGGCCTTTGTCGGTTGCGGCGCTCGGGCGCAAACCTACGCGGAACTGGCCTCGCGCCGGCCGGAGCGTTTTCAGATTGTTGCCGGAGCCGACCTGGTGCCCGAGCGCGTGGAGAAAATGCGCCGCCGTTCCGGCCGGGCGGACTTCCGCGGATTTGCGGACGCCGAGGCGCTGCTGTCCGCGGGCAAACTGGCCGACGTGGTCGTCGTCGCTACCCAGGACGGTTATCATTACGAGCCGTGCCGTCGCGCGTTGGAACTGGGTTGCGATGTGTTGCTCGAAAAACCGATCGCAACGCGCATCGACCAAGTACTGGACATCGAGCGCCTGGCCCGGCAGGCCGGGCGCCGGGTGATGGTCTGCTTTGTCCTGCGTTTTGCCGCCTTTTACCGCAAGGTGAAGGAAATCATTGAGGCCGGCCTGATTGGCGAACTGGTTTCCGTCCAGGCCAACGAAGGCGTGATGCCGTGGCACCAGGCGCACGCCTTTGTGCGCGGCCATTGGGCCGTCACTGGCAAGAGTTCCCCCATGATCTTGTCCAAGTGCTGTCACGACACCGATATGCTGCACTGGCTCGTGGGACGGCGCTGTCGCCGCCTCTCGAGTTTCGGCTCGCTGGAATTCTTTCGGCCGGAACGCGCGCCGGCGGGAGCGCCGGCCCGCTGTACGGACGGCTGCCCGGCCAGCGCCGCCTGTCCCTACGACGCGCGGCGCTATGCCGGGGACATGCGCTCGCCTTGGCTGGCGCAGGTCTGTGACCGGGCCGCCGAGGCTTCCACGGAGGAGATCCTTGCCTGGCTGCGGACCAGCCCGTGGGGCCGCTGCGTGTATCGCTGCGACAACGACGCCGTTGACCGCCAGGTGCTCGCCCTGGAATTTGAAGGCGGCTTGACCGGCACTTTCACCATGACCGCCTTTGCCAATGGCCGGCACGTCGAGGTCTGCGGCACCCGGGGCGTGCTCAAGGGGGGTGAAACCTACCGCCAGCATCTGGGCGCCCACCTGTTGCTTGTCCCGCACGAAGGAGAGGTCGTTCGCTATACCGTGCAGGCGGAGGACGGCGGCTACGAACTGCACGGCGGCGGCGATGCGGGCCTGGTCAATGCCCTTTACCAGGAGATGACCAAGCCACCCGACCAGCCGCTCCAGGCCGGCATTGTCTCGACCGTCCACAGCCATGTCATCGCCTTCGCCGCCGAGGAGTCGCGCGTCACTGGCCGCACGGTGGACCTGGACGAGTATCAGCGCCTCAGTTCCCGACCTTGGGCCGAACCAGGCACCCGCGGCCGCACAAACCCCCCGGCCATCCCGTGATGGGACAGCGACAGGCGGTGGAGCGCGGCGCAGCGCGGCCGAGCCGCCGCAGTTGACCCAAGTCCCTCCACGGCTTGTGCAGCAGCAGTCCCGTCGTCGGGTGGGATACCAAGACCCTCCAGACGATCAAGGCCATTGACGGGCAAGGCCGCCCCGAGGAATTTTCCTTGAACCGGCGGCGGAACGAATTTAGGTTATGCAATGTCATGAAAACGAACCGGACCTCTTTGGTTGCGCGAAGTGCGTTTACCCTGATTGAATTGCTCGTCGTCATCGCCATCATCGCCATCCTGGCGGCGATGCTGTTGCCGGCGCTGGCCAACGCCAAGAGCAAGGCGCAAAGGATAACCTGCGTCAACAATGAAAAACAGTTGGTCGCCGCCATGCGCATGTACGTGGACGATTACAAGGATTACCTACCCTGGGCCAACTGGGACAGCGGTGGCGGGGCCTCGGTGCCGGGCTGGCTCTATACCATCACCAATGGCACCATCCCCGACGTGGGGGCGGGGGGAGCCTACGAAAATAATAAAGCTGCCGCCTACAAGACCGGGCTTTGGTATGTTTATATGCCCAATCCCCAGGCCTATCTCTGCCCGGTCGATACCAAGAGCAAGACCTATATGACACCCCGGTCCCAGGGCACCATCGGCACCACGGTAAGGGCGAACAAAATGTCCAGCTACGTCATGAATGGCGCCGCCTGCGGCTATCCGAACGTGGGCACCATCCGCACGTGCAAGATCTCGGCTGCCTGGAGCCCCATGTGCTATCTCATGTGGGAGCCGGATGAGAACCGGCTGGGACCAGGGAACCCGGGCGCCTTCGAGTTCAATGACGCAGCCAATTACCCTGAAGTTGCCAATGGTGAGGGCGTAGGGCGGCTGCACAGCAAGAGTGGGGGTAATATTATGGCCCTGGCGGGGCATGTGCAGTACATTACTTGCAAGCAGTTTGATCAGCAGTCTCTCGCCACGGGCGCGCAGGCACCGGGGCCGGGCGGAAAATCATATTTGTGGTGGAGCCCCTGGAGCGCCGACGGGCATTGACGCTTCGTCAGGAGAGGAAATAGTTCACAACGCTGCCAGCGCCCTGGCCAGGTATTGGTATTCGGCCAGGGAGTTGTAGAGCTGGGCGGAGATGCGGAAAAAGCGGCTTTGGGGCTGGCCGAAGCGCAGGAAGGGCACTTCGATGCCGAACTGGTCGTAGAGGCGCCGTTGCTCGGCATCGATCTTCCCCGTCGGGGGCCGGCCCTGGAACCGCGCGGGCAAGGGGAGCGTGGCCATGGCGCCGAGCATGGCCTCCGGGCAAGGCGGCGCCAGGTGCAATTGGGCGCAAAGGAGCCGGCGCGCCCGCACGGCCAGTTGGTGGTTGCGCCGGTAGAGCGCCTGCCAGCCGCCAGGCAGCCGCCGCCCCAGCCACGCCAGGGCCTGGCCGGCGCAGAACCAGCCGGTCGGATCGCAGGTGCCCGCCCAATCAAACCGGTCCTGAAAGGCGGTGTAGCCGGGCCGGGGCGTGTTGTTGCCGTGGCTGATGACGGCGGGCTGCAAGTCCGCCTGTTTGTCCTGGCGCACCCAAAGAAAGGCCGCCCCCTTGGGGGCGCAGACCCATTTGTGCAGGTTGCCGACATAATAAGCGGCGCCCAGTCGCTCGAGGTTCAGCGCCACCATGCCGGGCGCGTGCGCCCCATCCACCAGCGTGTCAACCCGGCGCGCCGCCAATTGGCGGACCAACCGGAGCACCGGCAGCACCAGCGCGGTCGTGCTCGTCACGTGGTCCATCAACGCCAGCCGCGTGCGCGGGGTGACGCAGCGCAACACCGCCTCGACCACCTGCTCCGCGCGGCGCAGCGGAAACGGGACCGGGGCGACCACCAGCCTGGCCCTGGCGCGGCGGGCCGCCTCGGCCAGCACATTGTGGCAGGCGTTGTAATCGTGGTTGGTGGTCAACAACTCGTCCCCGCGCCGCAACCCGAGCGAGCGTACCACGGCGTTCACGCCGGTCGTGGTATTGGTAATAAAAACGAGGTCTCGAGGTTGTGCCCCGACAAACCGGGCCAGCGCCACGCGCGCCACTTCCAGCCGCTCGTCGTAGCGCCGCCACAGAAACTGCACCGGCTCCGCCTCCATCCGGCGGCGCAGTTGCGCCTGCCGGTCCAGGATCGCCCGGGGACACGCCCCAAAGGAGCCGTGGTTGAGAAACACGGTGCCCGGCGCCAGCGCCCAATGCCGCCGAAATCTCGAAGGCGCGGGCCGTGCCAATCTCCGTTGTCGTTTCACCGCGGCATTTTAGCCGCCAGCGGGCGGCAGGGGAAGTCCAACTGGAAGGGCCGACGATTTGCCGCTTGCGTAACGAGTCGATGATGGACGATGTTTGGGCCTGCGGCATCGTCTGCGGAAAAATGGAACGGCCTGCCCGGCACGCCGCAGTCGTGTTCGAGCCGCTATGAACCAGCCGGCGCTCTGTTATTTTGACTATAATGCCACCACCCGGGTGGCGCCCGAGGTGCTGGAGGCGATGCTCCCGTGCCTGCGGGAGCATTGGGGCAACCCTTCCAGCGCCTATGGCTTTGGACACGAGGCGGCCCGGCGCCTGGACGAGGCCCGGGCCAGGGTCGCCGCGCTGCTCAATGCCGACCCGCAGGAGATCGTCTTCACCAGCGGCGGCACCGAGAGCATCAACGCTGCCCTCCACAGCGCCCTGGCTACCCGCCCTGAGCGACGGCACGTGGTGACCACCGCCGTCGAGCACTCGGCCGTGCTCAAATTCTGTCACTTCCTCGAAAAGCAGGGCTGCGCCGTCACGGTGCTGCCAGTGGCTGCCGACGGGGCGTTGGACCTGGCCCTGCTGGAGAACTCGATCCGGCCGGACACGGCCATTGTCTCGGCGATGTGCGCCAATAACGAGACCGGGGTGCTGTTTCCCATGGCCGAAATTGCCGCCCTCTGCCGGAGCAAAGGCGTGCTGTGCCACACGGACGCCGTCCAGGCGCCGGGAAAAGTAAAGCTCGACGTCAAAGAGCTGGGCGTGGATTTCGTGTCGCTCTCGGCGCACAAGCTGCATGGGCCTAAAGGGATCGGGCTGCTTTACGTCAAGCGGCACACCCGCTACCAGCCCTACATCCTGGGCGGCCACCAGGAGCGCGGCCGCCGCGGGGGCACCGAGAACGTGGCGGGCATCGTGGGTTTCGGCCGGGCCGCCGAACTGGCCCTGGGGAATCTGGCTGAGGAGAACACACGCGTGCGCGCGCTGCGGGATCGTTTGGAGGCCGGCGTTCTGGCCGGCATTGCCGGGACCACGCGCAACGGCGCCCCGGAGCCGCGCCTGCCCAACACCGCCAACCTGGCCTTCGAGGGCGTCGAGGCTGAGGGCCTGTTGCTGCTGCTGGACCAGGCCGGCGTCTGCGCCTCCAGCGGCTCGGCTTGCACCACCGGCGCCCTGGAGCCCTCGCACGTCTTGACGGCCATGGGTCAGAGCGCCGCCTGCGCGCGCAGCAGCATCCGGTTCAGCTTAGGCGTTTATAACACCGCCGCCGAGGTGGATTATCTGCTGCAGTGCCTGCCAGGCATCGTCGCTAAACTGCGTGGCGGGCCGGCCGGACCCGCCCTGCCATAGCCTGCGACCTGGGATTTCGCTTATGACCTCGCGTGAACGAGTAATCGCGGCTTTAAACCACCGGGAGCCTGACCGCGTGCCGATTGACCTGTCGGGCCATCGCTCGTCGGGCATCGCCGCCATGGCTTACGCGCGGCTGCGGGATTATCTGGGCCTGCCCAAGCGGCCGATTCGCGTCTATGACCCCGTCCAGCAACTGGCGATCGTGGATGAAGACGTGCTGGCGCGGTTCCGCGTGGACACGATCGAGTTGGGCCGCGCCTTCGCGCAGGAGGACAAGTACTGGACGGATTGGGTGCTGCCGGACGGGACGCCGTGCTTGATGCCGGTCTGGGCCAAACCGGACCGCCTGGACGGAGAATGGGTCCTGCGCTCCAAACCCAGCGGGCGCGTGATCGCCCGCATGCCGGCGGGCGTCTGGTATTTCGAACAGGCCAACTTCCCGTTCCTCGACGGCGAGGACTTGGACCGGATTGAGGCCGAATTGGCCGAGTGCATGTGGTCGGCGGTCGCCGCCCCGCCGGGACCCATTACCGCCGGGCTGGGCGGAGCCGCGGCCTTGACCGAGGGAGCGCGCCAATTGCGGCAGCAGAGCCACCGCGCGATCCTCGGCCTGTTCGGCGGCAACCTGCTCGAACTGGGCCAGTGGTTTTACCGCAACGACAATTTCTTCATGCTGCTGGCGGGCGAACCGGAGCGGGCGCATCGGTTTCTGGACCGGCTGACCGCGATGCACCTGCGCAACCTCGACCGTTTCCTGCGCGCGGTGGCCGAGAGCATTGACGTGATCGTGTTCGGCGACGACCTGGGGATGCAGTCCGGCCCGCAGGTGTCGCCGGCGATGTACCGCGAGTTTTTCAAGCCGCGCGAGCAGGTGCTCTGGCAGCGGGTGAAAGAGCGGGCGCCGCGCCTGAAGATCATGCTGCACTGCTGCGGGGGCGTGCGCGAGTTGCTGCCCGACCTGATTGAGGCCGGGTTGGAGGCCATCAACCCGGTGCAGATTACCTGCCGCGGCATGCAAGCCGAGGGTTTAAAGAGGGACTTTGGCAAGCAGTTGACCTTCTGGGGCGGGGGGTGCGACACGCGCGACGTCCTCAGCCACGGCACCCCGCCACAAGTGCGCGAGCATGTGCGCCGGCAGGTCGAGACCTGGCGCCCCGGCGGCGGCTTTGTCTTCCAGCAGGTCCACAACATCCTGGCCGACGTGCCGCCGGCGAATGTGGTGGCGATGTACGAGGCCGCAGCCGGCTCGTAAGGATTTGCACGGATGGAAAAGGTTAGGACCAGTAGGGCGGGAGGCTGCATCGGCCACCTTGGCTGCATTGGCCGCATTCCCTGCATTGGTCACCTTGGCTCCTTTGGTCACCTTGGCCGCTGGTCACCTCGCCTGCATTGGCCACATTGGCTCCATTGGCCACATTGGCCATTTTAGCCAAAAAACCGGCCAGGCCGCGGCTTAAAAGCAATGGCACAACTCAGCACAACCCTTCGTCCGTCTCCTCGGCCCAGCCAAGCGCTTCCCGGAATACGCGGCAAAATTCCCCTAACCCCCTCTGCTCCATTTTTCTGCCCCCATTTTTCTGCCCCCAAAAACCCGCGCTCGTCGCACCGCACTCCGCTCTAGCGGCGGCGCCCGCCGAAGTGGTAGTAGCCTCCACGGGATCCGCCAGGATGCCCCCCATAGTATCCCCTAGGGCCAAAGCGATAGACGAAGGAAACTCCTGGGGCGTAGTACCCCCCGTAGTAATGGGGGTAGTAGCCACCGTAGTAAGCGGCCCCGACCGGCGGCGAATAGGGAACCACATAGACCGTAGAAGGAGCCGGTTCCGCGACGGGCGGCGGCTCCACGTAAGCCGGCGCGTAAGGCGGTGGGGCGGCCACGGCGGCAGCGTCGGCATAACCGGGGGCGGGCACTCCCGCCTGCGCCGCCGCCTGCTGTGCGGATTCCTCCGCCACGCGGTTGCGCTGATTCATCATCGTGGTGAGCACGCGGTCGGAAACCCCTTGGTTCCGCAAATAAACAATGTCCTTGGCGCCGAGATTATAGACCGTGCCGGAGTTCAGGACGTAATTCAGGACGACCTCTTCGCTGACCTGGGCGTGGGTGAGTTTGAGGACATCGGCTACCCCGTAAGGCAGTTTAGCCGGAGCGGCTTCGTCGGCCACGACCGGGGCGGCCACGGCCGCGGCGGCAGGTTGGACTGCGGCCGGGGCAGCGGGCCCGGCTATGGCTCCGGCGGGAGGGGAATTCGTATCCGCCGCAAGGGCGGCGGCGACCGGCAGACAGGCCACGGCGCCCACCGCAACGAGGAGGCGCGCTCGAGCAATCGGGTTTTTCATAAACACAGCCGTTTCAGCAGTTCTCTTTTGCACACCAACACTGGCCGGCAAGGGCCGCCCGGTCAAGCCCGGACCAGGCTGCCTGGCCCCTGCCCGGAAGCCGTACCGCACACTCTAACACCAGCTCTTTGGACGAGTTTCTCAGGACGTGTATTCGAGGGCCGCCCGGTTGATATTGTCAAATGTCGCTCCCTTCCTTATTCATCAGCGGCGCGCCAACCGGCGCGCTCGGCTTATGAGAAAAATCAAGATTGCGCAATTTGGCCTCGGCCCCATCGGGCTGGAAACATTGCGGTTGGCCGCCGCCAGGCCCTGGGCCAGCGTCGTTGGCGGCATTGACATCGACCCTGCGAAGGTTGGGCGGGACCTGGCCGAACTCACCCGGACGGCGGGCCTGAAAGGCCGGCGAGTCTTCGGCTCGCTGGAGGAGTTGGTCGCGCGCGCCAGGCCGGACCTCATTTTTCACACGGCGGTTTCCAGGTTCAAGGAAGCGTTCGGGCAGGTCGAGCCCATGGCGCGCCTGGGCATCAGCGTGGTGTCTTCGTGCGAGGAACTGGTATATCCGCGGCTGCGCGAGCCCAGGCTGGCGGCGAGGCTGGACCGGGTCTGCCAGGCCTGTGGGGCGCGCGTCATCGGCACGGGGGTCAATCCCGGCTTCGTGATGGACGTTTTGCCCGTGGTCCTGACGGGGGTCAGCCGCGAGGTCCGCGCGGTTCACGTCCAGCGCGTGGTCGATGCCTCCACCCGCCGGGCGCCGCTCCAAAAGAAGATCGGCAGCGGCCAGCCGCCCGAGGTCTTCCGCCGCTTGCTCAACCAAGGCCAAGCCGGCCATGCGGGATTGAAAGAGTCGCTGGCCCTCATTGCCCACTGCCTGGGGTGGGCGGCGGCGGACATTGTCGAGCGGGCAGACGTCGTGGTCGCCGAGCGCGACATCCGCACCCCGTATTTCGCGGTGAAGAAAGGCCAGACCTGCGGCATCCACCAGCGCGCCGAGGCGAAGGTCAAGGGCGGCCAGTGCCTGACGCTGGACCTCAAGATGTATCTCGGCGCCAAAGAGCCGCACGACGCCGTGCAGATCGAAGGTGACCCGCCGCTGGACGTAGTCATTCGGGGCGGTGTGGCGGGAGATCAAGCCACGGTCGCCGCCCTGGTCAATACCGCCCCGCGCCTGCTGGAGGCCCCGCCCGGCCTGCGGTTGATGACCGACCTGCCCGTGCCGCGGATTAGCTAAGTGGGCCATTCCACAAACCCGCTGGCGTATGCGGCGGTTCTTTTTCGCGCAGACGAGGCCTCCGCGCTCCTCTGCCGCGCTGATAAGACTCTGATTGTCTTCACCCCGCAAGGGGGCATAATCCATTGGACATGAAATATCTTACACGGTTGTTTTTTCTCGCCGCGTTCCTGGCGGGTCCTTCGGCGCTGGCCGCCGGCGAGCGGGGCCGTGCCCCTTTCGTGGTCCCGGTCCTGCTCATTCACTATTTTCCGACCAACGGCCTGAAGATCGATATTTCGGTCACGGGCGACTGGGGTGAAGCCCTCGAGGCCACCCAGCAGAAGACCCGGCGCCAGACGCGGGAGATCATCGCCGCCTTGGAAGAGGGCTCGCGTTACCGTGCCTTTGCCAATTCCAACGCGGTTCCCTGCCTGAGGTACATAGTGGCCGGGAGCGTGGAGTTTTTCCAGCCGCTGCCGACCTGGTCCAAGCCAGGCCATCGCACCCCCATGACCGATTACAACCGGATCCTGAATGCAGTCCGTATCCAGGACTGGGTCCAGAACCAGGGGGTGAAGGAGGTCTGGCTCTGGGGCTACCATGGGGGGAAAGTGGACTTGTGGGAATCCAACATGGCCAGCCCCTTCGGCGATGTGAGCAACAGCGATCGCGACCCCAGCGACCTGCCCGTCCTCCAAAAGACCTACACGGTCTATCACTACAATTACCAGCGCGGCACTTCCGAGGCGGTCGAGGACCATATCCATCAGATCGAGGCCGTTTTGAACCACATCGATGGACGCGACCAGAACCCGCCCGAGCAATGGCCCGAACTGCTCTTTTGGGGACGTTTCGTGGGCAGCGACCAGAGCCTGAAGATTGTGCACCCGGGCTGTGGTTGGGCGCATTACCCGCCCAACGCCGAGCGGGATTACGACTGGGCCAACCCCAAATATGTGGAGACGGACATGGACGACTGGAAACCCGATGGCGGCGGCCGGAAAGCGCGGCTGAATTGCGAACGCTGGGGCGGCAACAGCCTCCGCTGGTTCGTCTATTGGATGCAGCACCTGCCCGGCCCGAACAATGGTTTGACTTTCAAAGGCAAACCGCTGAACAACTGGTGGGTGTTCCTGGGTGACTACGATGCCGCCAAGGCGCAGGGCCTCGGGCTGGTGGCGAAGTAGGCCGGCTGCTACGTTGGCTCCATTGGCTGTATTGGCTATATTGGCCCTTTAGCTCCAAAACCCTGCCGCTTTAACGCCCCCCAGCCCCCGCCTGTTCCGGGAAATCCCTGGCATAGCGCTGCAAGAGGGCCGGCAGATTGTTTGTGAGGAGGTAAATTTTGCCCCGAATGTGCAGCGTCTCACCGGCGCGCAGGCCCCCCAGGCGAAAATCCGAGTGCAGGCAACGCGCAACCCCCTGGAACAATTCCTGGTACGGCTCCCAGGCGGTGGCCAAGAGCAGCTTCTCATCGCCGCTGAAGCAGCCGATCAAGCCGTTGCTCGGAAGCAATTGGCTGAGCGGACGCGGGTTGAGGTCGGTGCGCGGCACGTGCGGCGGACACCAGACCTGCCCTGGCGTATAACGGGCCCGCGTGGCCCAGTCCCGGGTCGGCAGGCGCGTGAGCCGGCCGGCGAGGAAAATGAAGCACTTGGGCAGGTAGTCATTCACGTCGCCCTGGCTGAGGTCGGGGCTGAAGCCGGTGAACGCGCCGAGCCTCACACAAGGCTGGGCCCAGTGCGCCTCCGAACGATGCCCGGTCGGATTGCGCGCCACCAACCGGAAATCCACCTCGTCCTGGCCGGCGGTGATCGTATGCTCGACGACCAGGCCGTCGGCCAGGGTGTCGCGCAGACGCAGCACCTTCCGGTCGGGGCTGAGCGAGAGCAGTTCGTTGGTGTGAGGGATGACCGTGTGCTTGGCCCAGTCGGCGTCGGTCGAATCCGCCCGGCAATAGGCCTCCAGGTAGTTGATGCGCAGGTCCTGGCCCGGGAGTTGCCCCCCGCGAACCACCAGCCATTGCCCTTCGCGCCCCAGGGTCAGCCCTGGCGGGGCGGGCGGTTGTGCCGCGCGGAGCAGGAACCGCAGGGCGGCTTCGTTGAAGGTCAGCCCGTGTTCCGGGTCGCGGGACAGATTGCAGCTCAGGTAGAAAATCCGCCCCCCATTCGGCAACTCGATCAGCCCGGCGGCGTCGCCGTAGCTCTTGCCCGACTCGCCGACCACAGTGGCGAGAGGAGTATATTTGGCCCCGCTGGGAAGGCGGCTGCGCTCGATGCTGCGCAACCGGGGGTCCCCTGGCGGGAAGGGGAACTCCCGGCGCTCCGGCTTGACCAGTGACTGGCCTGGCGCCACCCGAACCGTCAGCTTTTCCGGCGGCGGAGTTTCAATCGCGTTTGCCAGCGGCAAACCCAGCTTGTCCGTCAGGGCCTCCGGCCGGCGAAGATTGGGCCCGGTGGCGTAGTAAAACGGCCACGGCTGCGAGGGGACGATGACCAGCGCGCCGCCCTCCCGCACGTAGCGCTCGAGGGCCGCGGCCCCGTCCCCGGCGTCCCGCACCGTGTGCACGTAATCCTCACCGTCTGCATAAAGGGCCGCCGGCGAGCGACGGGCGTTGAAGCGGGCGCGCTCGACCAGTTGCGCGGCATTCAACAGCGTGGCGCGTTGGTCCAGGCCGGCGCGCTGAGCCAGTGTCCAGATGTCGCCGCCCGGGCTGGGGGGCAGGATGGCTACCGCCCCTTGAGGAATGGCCGCAACGGCCTGGCGCAAGGCCGCGAGCGCGGCCTCTTCCCGGCACAAACGCTTCCACTCCGCCGCTCCCTGTGCCAGCGCCGCGCCGACTTGGGCGTCCGCGCGTTTGACTTTCGGCACGGTCAAGGCCCAAACCGCCCGCCCCGCTGGCTGGAGGCCGACCACCTGGCCGTCTGGCGGCACGGGCAGGCGCGCCAACAGCAGCTTGGCGGTGAACAGCGGGGGCCAGGCGCGCCAAGCCAGCGCTTCGGTCCGGGCCGCCTCGGGTTCCTGGTGGCCGTCGGCATAAAGGAGCGATGGCGCCGGGCCAGGGCCGGACTCGTAGAGCAGGTAAAGGCAATCCACGGCGCGGATGGGCTGAGCCAAGCGGATGGGTCGGGTCACCGCGCAGGGGTTTCCCAGGGTTTCCAACTCGAAGGGGATTCCGAAAATCCACCGCCGTCCGCGCGGCAGCCCGGCCCAGCCGGCAGGGTTCTCCCAACTCAGGTCCGGCGCGCGGTCACAGCGCAGCCGGACGATCTCCCAGTCATCGACTTGAGCGGGGGCCGGCGGCAAAGGCGCCGGCTCGCGGGAGAACTCGTCTTGCGCCAGGGGCGGGGAGGTCGGGAGCCGCGGCGCGGTTTCGTCGGGCTCGCCGATGATCACGCGGTCGTTGGGCTCGACGTTCTTCAGGTAGAGCGACCAAAGGGCCTGGGGCGGCCGGGTGAAATCCTCCCCGGGTTTGAGGTCGCGGCGGTTTCCGTGGCGCACGAGGGCGGCGCGCTTGGAGCTGAGGTCCACATAAGGGACCGTGAGCGAGAGGTCGAACGGGGGTTGGTCCGCGCGGACGGTGAAGGCGAGGTTGCCGGGAGGCGTGTAGCGATAGTCCACAATCCGGATGGGCGCCGGGCCTTTGCGGAAGGCCAGGGCGGCCCTTTCCCCCGCCAGGAGGCGCACCGCCGAGCGCCCCACCGGCTCGGTCATGACCAAAGCCCCGGCGAAGCCGTAGCTGGCCCGCCGGCCCAGGCCGTAAATGTTGCCCGCATACAGCCCGTAGCCTTCCGTCATGTCGCCGGGCTGATAATCGGCCAGCTTGTTTCTCAGCACGTCCTGATAAAGCAGGTGCCAGCGGCTCAGCGAGCCTTGCAGGGCCCACGCCAGCACCGGGTCGCCGGTATGGACGGCGGTCTGGGCCAGCGTGTCGAGGTTCCAGAACACTTCGTTGGCGCAGGCCGCGCCGGTCCAGTCGCGACCGCTGTTCGGCTCCCACAGGAAAGCGGAATCCAGATTGTCCTGGCGGTTGTTATCGGAGGGCCACATCACGAGGTAGCGATAAGTCAAGGCCCGCGCCAGTTCGAGCGCGCTCCTGGCCCGCTGGCGCCGGCGCGCGTCCGGGCTCTCTTGGAAGGTCATGTAGTAGTCGAGGCAAAACGAAGCGCTGAGCGTGCCGCCGATGGCGAAGGGGGACGAGGGGACGTCGGCGAATTCGTTCCGGGTCCAGGCAATGTGCCTGGCCCAGTTGAAAACGCCGTCAATGACCGGCAGGTATTGGGTCCGGCCCAGGTCGCGGTAGAGCCCCAGGAACAGGCGGCCGGCGGCGAAGCCGTTGGCGTTGTGCAGCGTGGTGACCGCTTTGCCGCCCCATTCCTCCGTCCATTGCCCGGCGAGTGGTTTTTCCCAGAAGACGCACTCCTGACCGCCGGCTTGGAAGTGCCTGGCCAGGCGCAACAGTTCCTCGGCCTCGCGTTCGAGGGCCTGGAGGCGATTGGTATCGCCGCGCCGCGCCGGGGCGGCGGTCGGGCTTTCGTTGTGCCAGCCCCACCCGGCAAGCACTTTCGAGCCGGCGACCTGGAACGGCTCTTCCACGCCCCCAATCAACCCGCCCGCCGCCGGGCCCTCGAAGTCCCCGCGCCGAAGGCCGCCCGGAATCCAGCCGACATCCGGCGCCTCAGGCGGCCGGGGCAGGCGGTCGCGGATTCGCTCCCAAAGGAAGGACCACAGCAGCCGGTTCGGGTCGTCGCGGGCCGGGAGGTCGCGGCTCCAGAGCAGCGTGCCGTGCGACTTGAGCCTGGCGCCCGGGCTGGGAAAGAGCAGTTGCTGATAGCCCTGCCCGCCGAACGGATAGACCAGCGCCACGAACTGGCCGCCCTCCGCCCGTTGGTCGCCCGGGCCGGGTTGCCAACGGTAACCGGTGGCCAGGTCTTTCTCGGAATTGTCCTCCAGCCTGGTGGTTTGGAACTCCAGCCCCACATACCGGCCGGAACTTGGGGCCCAAAGGCCAATCACCGGCAGCGGCTGCGCTCCCAGCGGCGGCGTGTAACTCCAGTTGCGATTGTAAGGGTAGGCGGAGATTTCCGGCGTGCCCGCATGCCGGTCCAGGAGCAGCGGGAAAGGGTCGGCCAAAGGCGTGGCGTTGAGCCATCCGCCCTGGTGCCAGGCCTCCGCCTCGGGCAGGTAAAGCGCCAGGAAATGAAATGGCTCCCGGCCCACCCGCACGGTCCACTGCGCCGGGTCAAAACCGGCAACCGTGAGATCGAACCAGACCACGGGATACGGCTCGCCGGGCTTCAAGGCCACCCGGAGCGCGTCCCGCGCGCCCAACGCCAGCCCGGAATCTCTTGCGGCCTGCAAGCCGCTAAACACCAGGGCGCGCTCGGCGGCCCGCACCTCGCATTTCCGCGCCACCAGTTGAACCCGCGCCGAACTCAGTCTCACCACCGCCGCCGGGTTCCCGTTCGTCAGCAGGTCGAAGCCCGCATAATCCTTCTCCTGGCGGACCGCCCGCACCGTGACCAGGCCGTTGCCAATCTCCTGGGCCGGTGCGGTGCTGCCCGCTACCAGCCCGGCCGCGCAGACCCGGACCAAGAGCGCCGACCATCTTGTCCGCCCGGCGCCGCGGGCGGCGAACTGGCAGACAAGATTGTCCGCGCCCCTATCGCGCCCGGGGACCTTCGCTGGCCGCGGGCAAGTTGGATTGCAGGCGTGCAAAGAAAAAAGACCGGGCGCTGCCGCGCGGGCCGGGTGGCCGCAAAGTCCGGACTCTCCTTGGGTGAAGGCTGAGCTGAAGCGTCGGACTGATGGCATGACGCCATTGTTTTCACCCGCAGAATGATGTCGAGCCAAAACCCGCACTGGCGTGCGGCTGGGGCGGAGCGGCCCTACCCCTTGCCGCTGGAGGAGTTGGGCGCGCTGGCGGACCGGACGCTGGTACTCCTGTTCCAGCGCCGGAACCGCGGCGAACGACCGTCAGACGGTGCTCACTGCTCGTCGATTTGAGCGGCTGAGTAACTAAGTACTGGGTGACGCAAATACGATGACGTAGGCGGCGAGGGATTTTGGCGCAGACGAGGCGCGAGCACCGAGCATATCCGTCCCGACCTGTCGGGATGAGGTGCGAGCAACGAAGTCTGCGCCAAAAAGGACCGCCGAATACGTCACCGTATTTACGGCTCACAGTACTAAGGCTGCAACGGGAATTCACCGTGCCGCTGTGAATCCGGACGCGGTTGTGGGGAACGGTCGGAGGGCGCCACGCCCTGGATCAATAGTCGACCTCATTTTATCAATTCGCCATACTCAAAGATGGCGGGTATCGTCCTGGCATGAAAACGAGACTCGCTGGAGAGAGCCGGAGGCGGCGGCTGCCGTGGTCCGTGAAGCTAGGTTGCACCGCCTTCGTGGCGGTGCTCGTGCCGGTCTATTGGCACAACTACGGGCCGGCCAATTTTCTGTATTTCTGCGACACCGCTTTGTTCCTCACCTTGTTTGCCGTGTGGCGCGAGAATGCTTTGGCGGCTTCGATGGCCGCGGTGGGCATTGTCTTGCCGCAGTTCCTCTGGTGCCTGGATTTCGGGGCTCAACTGGTGGGGCTGAAGCTGACCGGCATGACGAGCTACATGTTCGAGCAGAACCGATCCTTGTTTCTCCGGGGGCTTTCCTTGTTCCATGGCTGGCTGCCGTTTCTGCTCGTTTTCCTGGTGGTGCGCCTGGGTTACGACCGCCGCGCCCTGAAGGCCTGGACCGCGCTGGCGTTCGTCCTTTGCGTGACGGCTTATGGGCTGTTGCCGCCCGCTGGCGCCGTGCTGGCCGACCCCAAGCTGCCGCGGAACATCAACTACGTCTTCGGCCTCAACGATGCTCAGCCGCAGCACTGGATGGCCCCCGGCCTCTACCTGGTCGTCTGGATGATGGCGCTCTTCACCCTGAGCTACCTGCCGACGCACTGGCTTCTCAAGAAGCTGGTGGCCGCGCCGGGCTTCGAGATTGCCTCGACCGCCGCCGCGCACGCAACTGGCCCGAGTGTCGCCTCTCAACAGAATGGCCCCGAACGAACTCACGTCGAGGCGCCCTGACCGCGGGACTGCATCCTGGCCGAGGAAAGCGGCTACACTCGTGGAGCCTCCGAGAGGATTGCCGGTTATTCTTCTGTCCAGCCGGCGGGCCAGGCAATACCATCGCCGGGCGATGAAAGTCAGCGGCTTCACATTTTTGCGCAATGCCCAAAAGCTCGGCTACCCGTTTACGGAGTCCATCCGCTCGCTCCTGCCGATTGTGGACGAATACATCATCGCTCTCGGCCCCAGCGACGACCAGACCGAGCAGATGCTGCTGCAAATCGGCGACCCGAAGATTCGCATTATCCACACCCAATGGAACGAACGGATCCGCAACGACCTCAAGGTGAAGGGGTTTGTCTATGGGCAGCAGAAATCGATCGCCCTGTTCAATTGCACCGGGGACTGGGCCTTTTACCTGGAAGGCGACGAGGTGGTGCATGAAGAGGACCTGCCGAAAATCCAGGCGGCCATGCGCCAGCACCTGGACAATCCGGAAGTGGAGGCCTTGTTTTTCAACTATCTGCACATCTACGGCAACCGGAACACCTACGTTTGGTGTCCGGGCTCCTACCGGACGGCGCCGCGCATCCTGCGCAACACGATTCCCGCCTGGGCCCCCAAGGGGCTGTTCTTCATCGTGTTGGACAAACCCAAGCGGGGCAGATACCCGAAGGCCGCCTCCGCCCAGGCGCGCATTTTTCATTACGGTTTCGTGCGCAGCGCGGAGCAGATGGCCCTTAAGAACGCCGCCGTCTATAAGTACTGGGGCGATACGCCCGAGGAATTTGACTATGGCGAAATCGACCCCTATGTCCTCCAACCGTTCGCGGGCACCCATCCCCGGGTGATGGAAAAATGGCTCCCCGCGGCGCAAGGCCTCTACCAGCCCAACCCGAATCACAAACTCACTCGTGAGGAAATCCGCCACCGCATTATGCTGAAGATTGAGAGCTGGACGGGGGCGGAGTTTAGCCACAAGCATTATAAGCGTGTGGCTTGAGGCGTGCCCGTCACCTTTCCGGGCCAAGGCGCTCCTGCCCGGGCCCGCTTCCGGTGCTTGAGCCAGTGCCGCAAGCGGTTAAACGGGGTGTTGAGCCACATCTTGCGGTCCAGCCGCAGGAGCTCCGGGAAGCTGCACATCGAGAAGACCGAGACCGGCGTGTTCCGCGGCACATACCAGTTGTTGTAACCGGTCCGCCGCACCAGCTTGTAGCCGTGCCGCCGCAGGTAATCGGGTCGGCCAGGCCGCTGGAGCAATGCCGGGTGTTGGCGCAACGGTTCGCGGGGGAACTTCGGGCCAGACCCCGGCTCGCAACGGACCTTGGGACGAACCAGGCGCCCGCGGTTTTCGGGGCGACGCGGATCAGCCACACCGTCATCTCCCCTGGCCACGAGCAAGATTGACACCGGCAAACCAAGGCCCATTATTGAAGGCGTGAAATGAACGAGAAAATGCCCTCGGAAGACGACATTAAGAACGCTTTGAGGGCGGTCAAATACCCGGGCTACAGCCGCGACATTGTATCATTTGGGCTGGTCAAGCAAGTCGCCCTCAAGGACGGGGCGGTGAGCGTCTGGATGGAGCTCACCTCGGCCAGACCGGAGGTGGGGCGCCAAATCCAGTCCGACAGCGAACGGGCCTTGAAGGCCTTGCCGGGCGTCACCTCGGTCTCTGTCGAGGTCAACCAGCCCAAGGCGCCGGCGGCCGCCGGGCCGCCCAGCCCTTGGGCGCAGCAGAATCGAGTCCCGGGCATCCGCCGCATCGTCGCCGTCGCCAGCGGCAAAGGCGGCGTCGGCAAATCCACCGTCGCGGTGAACCTAGCCTGCGCCCTCCAGCACCTGGGCGCGCACATCGGCCTGCTCGATTGCGACATTTACGGCCCCACGATCCCGTTGATGATGGGGATCAACCGAAAGCCCACCATCAACGACGAAGAGAAAATGGTGCCGCCTTCCAATTACGGCGTGAAGCTCATGAGCATAGGGTTTCTGATCGAGGGCGACCAGCCGGTCATTTGGCGCGGCCCCATGATCACGAAAACCATCCAGCAATTCATCTCCGGCGTGGACTGGGGCCACCTGGACTGCCTGGTGGTGGACCTGCCTCCCGGGACCGGCGATGCTCAGCTCTCGCTCTGCCAAACCGTGCCGCTGGACGGCGGCGTGATTGTAACCACCCCCCAGGCGGCCTCGCTGGGCGTCGTGCGCAAGGGCATCGCCATGTTCCGGAAGGTCAATGTCCCGATCCTGGGGATTATTGAGAACATGAGTTACTTCACCACCCCCTCCGGCGAGCGAGTGGAAATCTTCGGGCACGGCGGCGGGCGAGCCGAGGCCCAGCGCCAGGATGTCCCGTTCCTGGGCGAAGTGCCTCTGTTCACCGAACTTAGAGAAGCCGGGGACATTGGGGTGCCAGTGGTAGTTTCAGCCCCGGAGCGCCCGCCGGCGCAGGCCTTCATTGGCATCGCTGAAAAACTGAGGCACCAACTCCTTTAACGCCAATCCTCTGGCGCGGTTTGTGCTTCCAATTGTACCGAGGACCCCGCTCCCGGGGCCGGAAAGCCCGCCCTGGAACAGAGGACCTACAGCCATCGAGGCTGCTGCAGAATTTGGTTGTCACGCAGCGGCGCGCTGTATATACGTTTCTGCGCGCGCAGCAGTTTCGGATTCGCGATTATGTCTGAGGAAACGAAAGAGCCGCTCTCGGCGAATGATTTGCTGAAGAATTCTTCGCTCTACCGGGAATTTCAGGCGGAGCGCGAGGAAATCCTCAAGCACAAGTGGATTGAGTCCGAGAAGGCCGGTCGGGACATTGGTTTTGATCGGGCGTTGACGGATTGGATCGTCAAGCACCGCTCCAAGTGGCGGAAGAGCCGGCAGGCGGCGGGGCGCCAGGCCTAGGGCCGCGCCTCAAAGGCAACCCGGCGCGGTGGCCCAGGAACTTTGGACTTTAGACTTTGCACTGTGGACTGCCCATGGCTGAAACCCTCATCCTGAACGCAACGGCGATGCAACGCGCCTTGACGCGCATCGCCCACGAGATTGCCGAGCGCGACGAAGCCGGCAGCGAGGTGGTGCTGGTCGGCATCCAACGCGGGGGCGTGCCCCTGGCCCAACGGCTGAGCACGCTGCTGTCTGGCATCTGGGGACAACCGATCCCCACCGGCCAACTGGATGTGAGCATGCACCGCGACGACCTCGACCAGCGCGTGGCGCCCGACATGCAGCCCACGGTCATCCCGTTTGACGTGACCGGCAAGACCGTGGTGCTGGTGGATGACGTGCTTTACAGCGGACGCACCATCCGCGCGGCGATGGACGCGCTGAACGATTTCGGCCGGCCCAGGCGCATCCAATTGGCCGTGCTGATCGACCGGGGGCATCGCGAACTGCCCGTCAAAGCGGATTTCGTCGGCAAAAACGTGCCCACGGCCCACACCGAAAGCGTCCACGTCCGCCTCTCCGAGTTGGGCGGTCTGGACGAGGTCGTGCTCGAAAAAAAATGAGCTGGAACCGCAAAGATCTGCTGGATATCGAATCGCTGACGGCCGAGGAAATCCTCACCGTGCTGGACACCGCGCGCGCCTTCAAGGCCGTCGGCGAACGCGCCATCAAGAAAGTCCCGGCCCTGCGGGGAAAGACGGTGGTCAACCTCTTTATCGAGCCGTCCACCCGCACCCGCATCAGCTTCGAGCTTTCCGAACAGCGCCTCTCGGCGGACATCATCAACTTTACCGCCGAGGCCTCCTCGCTCAAAAAAGGCGAGACGCTCAAAGACACCGCGCGGAACCTCGAGGCGCTCAACGCTGATTTCATCGTGATCCGCCACAGCGCCTCGGGCGCGCCTCATTTCCTGGCGCGCGTCCTCAACGCCAGCGTCATCAACGCCGGCGACGGCGCCCACGAACATCCCACCCAGGCCCTGCTGGACATGTTCACCATCCGCGAGAAAAAGGGCAGGATCGAGGGCCTGAAAGTCACGATCCTGGGCGACATCCTTTACAGCCGCGTGGCCCGCTCGGACATCTGGGCTCTGACCAAGCTGGGCGCCCATGTGACCCTCTGCGGCCCCTCGACCCTGGTGCCGGGCGTCTTCGCGCAAATGGGCTGCCGCGTCACCTACCACGTGGACGAAGCCATCGGGGACGCCGATATCATCAACCTCTTGCGCATCCAGCACGAGCGCCAGCGCAAGACCATGTTCCCCGGCCTCGGCGAGTACACCAGCCTGTTCGGCTTGAACAAATCCCGCCTGGCCCGCGCCAAGCCGGATGCGCTCATCATGCACCCCGGCCCCGTCAATCGCGGCGTCGAAATCGACAGCGAGATTGCCGACTGCGACCGCTCCCTCATCTTGCAGCAGGTTACCAACGGCCTGGCCGTCCGCATGGCCGTGCTCTTCCTGGTCAATGGCGGCAAAGGCCCCCAGGAAGTCGCGCCCGCCTGAGTTTGGACCTGCCTGCGGCTGGCGCCCCCCGGGGGAGCATTTCACTTTTTTGGGTGGTCCCTAACCTTAATCCTAATCCTAATCTCCTAATCCTAATCCTAATCTCCTAGTCCTAATCCTAATCTCTTAATCCTAATCCTAATCTCCTAATCCTAATCTCCCTCCTGCAACCGCCAATCAGAATCGCCTTTGATTAACCCCACGAGCATCGAAACAATTCTGCGTCGCCGCTCTTTCCCGGAGGCGACCACACCCAACTCACACCGGTCCCGCCCTGCGGGACCAGAACATCCAGCGCCGCGGCACACGCCAAAGCCGACCCGCGCGAAATGTCAAAAATCGGCCACGATCGGGTGAGGTCAACTTTCCGTTGCCTTCGGCAAGGTTCAGAACGATCGAGGTAGTGGCCCGATCCAACTGGTCACGCACGGCGACCGATTTGGGCAGCTTTTGCAGCCGGGGCTCGAGCCGGGCGACGAAGGCCGGAGACTCCTGATAAACCTCCAGTTTCTCATGGTCCAAGAGGCGATTGATTCGGATTAAGATTACGAGCGAGGATTAAGATAAAGAGCCAGAAAGGCTGACAAAAAAAGTGAGATGCCCTCTCTCGCGGGCGCATTGGCGAGTGACTGGTCCGAGGCCGGAGCGCAGAGCTCCAGCGCTGCGCTCCGCGGCTCCGCCAAGCCGCGGTCTTGCCAACGACTGGCGAATGCCCCCCTCCTTCACCCTCCACACAAGCGAAGTAACTCCGCCTCCTCGATGATCTTCACGCCCAGCTTCTGCGCCTTGTCCAACTTGGACCCGGCCTCGGCGCCGGCCACGACGTAGTCGGTCTTTTTGCTCACGCTGGCGCTGACTTTGCCGCCGGCCGCCTCGATCTTTGCCGTCGCCTCCTCGCGCTTGAGATTGGGCAAGGTGCCCGTGAGCACGAGCGCCTTGCCCGCCAGCGGCCCGGCTTTGGCCTTGGGCTGGTAGAGCGCGGATTTGAAATTCAGGCCCGCCTGGCGCAACCGCCCGAGCAGCGCCCGGTTCCCCGCCTCGCCGTGCCACTGCACGATGCTGTGCGCGATTACCTCGCCCACGTCCTCGCAGTCGCGCAACTGGTCCACACTGGCGGCGAACACGTCGTCCAGCGTGGCAAAACCGCGGCCCAGCTTCTTGGCCACCCCGGCGCCCACGTGCAGGATGCCCAGCCCCTCGAGCAGCCGCCACAGGTCGCGCTGCTTGCTGGCCTGGATGCCCTCCAGGAAATTCCGGGCCGACTTCTCGCCCATGCGCTCCAGGCCGGCCACGTCCGCAAGCTTGAGCGAGTACAAACCCGCCACGTCCCGCACCAGGCCGGCGCCCACCAACTGCCGGACCAGCACCTCGCCGCCCCCTTCGATGTCCATCGCTCCGCGCGCGCACCAGTGTTCGATGCGCCCGCGCACTTGCGCCGGGCAATCCGGATTCAGGCACCGCCACACCACCCCCTCGTCGCCCGCCACGAGGCCCGCCGCGCGCGCGACCCTCGAGCCGCACTCGGGGCAGGTCCGGGGGAACCGGAACGGCGCCTCCTTGCCCGTCCGCCGGCTCAACACTACGTCCACCACGGCCGGAATCACTTCGCCCGCTTTCTCAATGGTCACCGTGTCGCCGATCCGGATGTCTTTCTGGCGGATGTAATCTTCGTTGTGCAAGGTGGCGCGGCTGATCGTGCTGCCCGCCAGGAAGACCGGTTCCAATTCGGCCACGGGCGTCAGCGCCCCCGTGCGCCCCACCTGCACCGTCACCCCTTTGAGGGTCGTTTGTGCCTGCTCGGCCGCATACTTGTAGGCGATGGCCCAGCGCGGCGCCTTGGCGGTCAACCCCACCCTCTCCCGCTGGGCGAAGCAATTCAGTTTGATCACCGCCCCGTCGGTTTGGTACGGGAAGCGATGCCGCACCTGATCCAGTTCGCCGATGGCCGCCGCCAGTTCGTCCGCCGAGCCGCAGCGCCAGACCCGCTCCGGCGTCTTGAAGCCCAGCGCCTTGAGCCAGCCCAGCATCTCCTCCTGCAAACGCGGCTCTGCCCGCCCGCCTTCCACCCGGCCCAGCCCGTAGAGGACGACATCCAGCGGCCGTTTAGCCACGATGCGCGGGTCCAGTTGTTTGAGCGACCCGGCGGCGGCGTTGCGCGGGTTGGCAAACAACTCCTCCCCCGCCGCCTCCCGTTCCGCGTTGAGTTTCTGGAACCCGGCCTTGGTCAGATAGACCTCGCCGCGCACCTCGAGCAGGTCCGGGATGACTTGGGCCAACCGGCCCGCCTCCGGGGGGATGGTCCGAAGCCGGGTGGGAATGCTGCGGATGGTCTTGAGATTGGCGGTGATGTCGTCGCCGGTCGTGCCGTCGCCGCGGGTCGAGCCGCTCGTTAACAGCCCGTTTTCATAACGCAGGTTGATCGCCACGCCATCGATTTTCGGCTCGACCACCCATTCCAGGGCCTCGCCCGGCAACAGCCGCGCGACGCGATTGATGAAGTCCCGCACCTCGCCTTGCGAGTAGGTGTTGTCCAGGCTGAGCATCGGCTCCAGGTGCGGGACCGGCTTGAACTCCTTGAGCGGCTGGCCGCCGACCCGCTGCGTGGGCGAATCCGGCGCGATCAACTCGGGAAACCGGGTCTCGAGGTCAACCAACTCCCGGTACAGCCGGTCGTAGGCCTGGTCGCTGATGGTCGGCTGCGCCAGCACGTAGTAGGCATAGTCGTGCCGCCGGATTTCCTCCGTCAGCTCCTCGTGACGGCTCTTGGCTTCGTTGAACGTCATGCCTGAATTTCTAACCGCCTCTCCCCCAAATGCACGATTAAAATCTTAGCGCGGCGCCAGCGGTTGCCTCCTGAGGGCCTTGAGGGCTTCACATTTCTTGACCAGCTCTTCTTGCTCCGGGCTGCACGCCTCCAAAGTTGCGTAGCGGCTGCTCAGACGGCTAATCTCCTGGGTCAAATGATCGTTCCGCAAGCGAGTGACGATGCCCTTTAAGTTCTCGAGCGGGTTGGGCACGATGCGATCCCGGACGTGATCCCGGACGCCCTTGACAAGCTCGATGCCGCTGGTGCCTTCCAGGTAATTTCGCGCCATGGCCTCAGTTAAAAGGGCCTGCGATTCGGTCTCAGCCAGCGAAAGCAGGAACGGAGGCACCCCCTGCCAGGTGCCGGCGCGGAAGGCGCTGATGCGCTCGCTTACGATCCGCCGGACAAGGGGGTGTCTGATCCAATCCGGATTCAGGTAGTCCGCCACCCAGCCGGCAAAATCATCCTGTTTGAAGAGAAGCTGCAGTAACCCGAATTCATCCCTTGTGAGGCTGGGGGCCTGGCTTGGGGAGGGCTGTGCCCCTTCAACCTGATGCGGCGCAGCAGTGCTCGCGCGCGCCAGCTTCCGGAACTCCGCCCGCACCGCGTCGGGCGTGACCCCCAGGCGCAAGGCGGTCTTTTGAGCATACTTGTCAATGAGCACTAGGTTTTGGCTCTTGTGCACGGCCGCCGCCATGCCGCGCAGCACGGCCAACCGGCCCCGGTCGCTCGTCACGGCGTTTGTGGCGCAAAGGCGATTGAGATAATAATCGAAAAACCCCTCCGCCCGCCCGATCAGTTGCTGGAAGGCTTCGCCCCCCGAGGCCTTGATGAAGCTGTCCGGGTCGTGCGGCGCCGGCACGACCGCCACGCGCACCGCCAGCCCGGCGGCCAGCAAATGGTCGAGCGCGCGCGCCGCCGCGTTTTGCCCGGCCTCGTCCGAATCGAAACAGAGCACCACCTCCTGCACGTAGCGCTTGAGCATCCGGGCATGGTCCGCCGTGAAGGCCGTGCCCTGCGGGGCCACCACATTCTGCACGCCGGCCATGAAACAGGCGATGAGATCGAGCTGTCCTTCGCAAACAATCGCATACCCGGCTTCCAGGAGCGCCCGCTTGGATTTGTCGAGGCCAAAAAAGACCTTGCTCTTGGTGAAAATCGGCGTCTCCGGCGAGTTCACGTACTTGGCGGTCTGCTCCTCCGCCGACAACACCCGGCCGCTGAAGCCAATGACCCGGCCCTGCTCATCGCAAATCGGAAACATGAGCCGCCCGCGAAACCGGTCGTAATAATGGTCGCTCCCCTCCTTGCGCAGGACCAACCCGGCCTTTTCCACCAGGCCAAGCTCGTAACCCTTGGCGCGGGCCCAGTTGACCGTATCATCCCAGGCCTCCGGGGCGTAGCCGAGGCGGAACAACTCCACCGCCTGGGCGGAAACCCCGCGTTTGGCCAGGTAATCCCTGGCGAGCTGGCCGCCCGGCTCAGTGGTCAGGGCGCTTTGCCAGCGTTGGGTGAGCTGCTCATGGATTTGCAGCAGCCGCTCCTTCAAATGCCGCGCCTGCGGTGCCTCGTCGCCCTTGGCATAGGCCAGCGGCACCTTCGCCCGCTCCGCCAGCCGCCGCACCGCCTCGGAAAAGTCCACGCTCTCGTATTCCTTGATAAAGGCGAAGACATCGCCGCCCTTGTGGCAGCCGAAACAATAGAAGATTTGGCGGTGAGGGTTAACGTTGAAGCTCGGCGTCTTCTCCCGGTGAAACGGGCATAGCGCCACAAAATTCGCCCCCGCCCGCTTGAGCGGCAGGTACGACCCGACGACCTCGACAATGTCGCTCGCCGCGCGGATTTGCTCCAGGGTTGCTTGCGAAAACAGACCGGCCATGCGTCAGTCAATCCGGCCTTGGTATAGCCCAACGGTGCTGGCAAGTCGAGACGAATGAAGTCCGAAATCCGAAGGCGGCAGGGGCGGTGGGCGGGCCGCCCGGGCGCTGCCCTGGCCCCGGCGAATGGGGGCGTGCTGGCGGTGGGCAGCACAGCAGCTTGGGCTTGAGATTTCGGGTTTCGGAATTCGAATCTGAAACTCCGCGATGTTGGAATACTTATGGGCGCCGCCTCAGACCTCCTCTGGAATAGAGGCTGCCCCGAGATGTTCATTGAGCATTGAGTATTGAGTCCCGATTCAGAATCGGGATTGGTCATTGAGTCCGCAGTCCGAAAGTTCATTCGGCGTCATCCGCGGGCATTCTTCAATAACCAACGATCATTTTTCAATCCTCAATTCTCAATTCACCTAAAAGAAGCGCTGGCTCAGCGCACCCTTGCAATCGCAGCGAAACTTGACCTGATTACAACGAGTTTTGCTGCTCAAGAACTTTATGGGCGCCGCCAGACCTACAAGGGCAGGCTCGCCTCCGGCAGTCGGTAGCGCTTCCGGTCCGGTTCGGTGCGTTTGATGAGCAGGAAACCCAGGTTTTGCTGAATCCACGGGCCCATGAGCGATTTGTCGAAAACCAAGGTCTGGACGGTCTGGACGGTCGGAAAGAGGTCGGTGCCGAATTGGTAGTTCTGGAAATCGTGCATCGCCCGGACCTCGGCCGTGTTGAAAGAGCGCGCATTGAGCAGCGCCAGGGCCGCCAGCAGCACGCAACCATACCGCACCATCCCCGACATCATGCCCAAGTAATATTCGGTGCGTCCAAAAATATCACTGCCCAAAAGTTTGCCACCCGCCACCCGTTTCAGCAGGGCGAACAGGATGATAATCGTCAGTGCCGCCCCCAGGTAAGCCACGATATAGCAGGAAAGCAGCCCGAAAACTTTCGTGGAACGGGCCAGTTCGTCGCCCAACTCCCCGTAGATGGACGCGCACCCGAACAGGACGGCCAGCCACTTGAGCAGGTCGAGCAGTTCTTCGGACATCCCGTGCCGCCGGCCGCTGAACAACCCGGCGGCCAGCACGGCCACCAGCAGCAAATCAAACAAGCTGATGGGTATATCTTTGAAACTCATGCTTCCATCTTTTGTCCGCGGCCCACCCGGTCCGGCCGCCCGGCAAGACCACCGCCTTCTGGCGCCAGCCTCCGGCTTGCCCAACCCGGCCAACTCGGCCAGGACTTCGCCAACCCGGCGGGTTGGCGGGACAACGGCAAGCCCCAGGCTTGCCCTACTACTCCGAGGCAGCACTGCCAGGATACGCCCCGCGCCGCGCTGAGGGCATTCACCGCCCTCCTGTAAGCCAGTCCTATGCCACAATTTCTCTTTGACCCGCAACCTCCAATCCGTAATTTGCTCCGGGAAATGACCAGCGCGCAGACTGCCCATCTGAGTCCGGAGGCCAAGGCCTCGTTGCCCAGGCACGTGGCCATCATTATGGATGGCAACGGCCGCTGGGCCAAAGAGCGGAGCCTGCCCCGCCTCGAGGGCCATCGGGCCGGGGCGGAATCGGCCCGCGTCGTCATCCGCACCGCCGGCGAACTGGGCATCAAGTATCTCACCCTCTACGCCTTTTCCGTCGAAAACTGGAACCGGCCCAAGGAAGAGGTGGATGCCCTGATGAAATATCTGGTGCACTACCTCAAGACCGAGACGCCCGAACTCAACAAGAACAACGTGCGCCTGGAAATCATCGGCCAGGTTTACCGCCTGCCTGAACTCGTGCAGGAGCACCTCAAGAAGTCCATCGCCACCCTCTCCAAGAACAACGGCTTGACCCTGATCATGGCGCTGAGCTATGGCGGGCGCACCGAAATCGTCGACGCCGTCCGCAGCATCGCCAGCAAGGTCAAGGCCGGCGAACTCGACCCCGCCGACATCACCGAACAGGCCTTTGCCCAGCACCTCTATACGCGCAACCTGCCCGACCCGGACCTGCTCATCCGCACCAGCGGCGAGATGCGGATCAGCAATTTCCTGCTCTGGCAAATCTCCTACACCGAATTGCTCGTCATCCAAACCTTATGGCCGGACTTCCGCAAACCCCAGTTCTACGCCGCGCTGGAGGAATACAACCGGCGACACCGAAGGTTCGGCAGCTTATGACGCCGCCCTTTGCGCGCCTAGTGGCGCGGGCGTCTCGCCCGCGAGGTAGTGGGGCAGGCGTCCCGCCTGCCATCAGGGCGTCTCGCCCGCGAGGGTTCCGCAGCTTATGACGCCGGCCTTTCCGCACCGTGGCGGCCTCCCGGCACTCATGACCCTGGCCGTGCTGGCCGCCACACTGGCGCCGGCCCAGTCCCCGGCCCCGCGCTGGAACGTGGTCGACGCCGGGGCGGTCGTGGACGGCCAGAGCGACTGCGCCGCTGTTTTCCAGAAGCTGTTGGATGAGGCGGGCAAGGCCGGAGGCGGAGTGGTGGGCGTGCCCGCCGGCCGGTACCGCATCAACTCACATCTGTCCATCCCGGCCAACGTCACGCTGCAAGGGGTTTACCGGGTGCCGCCCACAGCCGGCCCGCAGACGGTTGCCGGGCACGATGGCTCGGTGTTGTTGGCCTATGCCGGGCGCGGCTCGACCGACGGGCCGCCTTTCATCCGCCTGGCGGGCAACAACGCCGCCCTGGCGGGCTTGGTCGTGGCCTACCCTGAATGGCGGCAGAGCGACGTCCCGCCCATCCCTTACCCGCCGTGTGTCTCATCTCTGGACACTGAGAATGTCGGCATTCGCGATCGCTGTGTGTGGATGCGCGCCGCCGCCGGGCAGTTCACCGCCAGCGCATGTCACTTTGTGGATTGGGACAATGGCGCCGCCGGCTCCCCGGCCCTGCAACTCGACGCCGGCAAGGCCATCGTCCAGGCCTGCTCCTTCAACCGCAGCAAACTCCACGTCGCCGTCGGTTCCAACGTCCTCTCCGCCATTCTCGCCGCCAACCAGGCGGAGGGCGGTTTCCGGGTGAAAAACCTGGCCGGCAAACGCCTCCAAGCCGCCCTCAATGAACAGCAGGGCGTGGACTGGACCGAGCCCGCCCGACGCCATCAGTGAACTGCGCCCTCACTTCCGCAAATCCTTGCCCAGGGGCGCATCCCGACACTGCCACCAATTCCACTCTGCCCGCGCGTAGCGCGGCATCCTTCCGCCCCGGAGGGGCGCCAAGATAGTAGCCCAGGGCAAGGCCCGTCCCGCTCCGAGTCCCGCTGGGCGGGAGCGCGCCGGGGCCCTGGGTAAAGCGGAAAAACGGATCACCCCCTCCCATCCTGTCCCGCACTGCGGGAGATGGGAGCGGGGAAAGGGGGAGGGCCTCCCCCCCGCGCTCGCGCTCAGCCCTCCAGCCTCCAGCCTCCAGCCTCCAGCCTGCACGGCTTCCGCCCGCGCCCGGAGGCCGGCAACCAGGTTGCCTCCCTGACCTCGGCGCCCCTGCTGACGGCGCAACTGCCACCCTCGCCCGAGGACACCCTCGAACTGGAGCTGCGCTGCCAGGGTTGGGTGCCGAAGCAGACCACACCCGGTTCCAACGACCCCCGCACGCTTGGCATCCAGGTCTCCCGGATAACAATGCGCGCCCGTGGCAGCGGCACCAACACTTTCAACGCCAACACGGGGGAGTGGCTGAACCGATAGGCTGGTGAGCTTTTTCCCTTCGTTTCTCGCTTCTTCTACCCCAGCTCCTTCAGCAGCATTTCCCTGCCTTTCTTGTACGAGTCCGAGTTGGACGTTTTCGCGCCGCAGGGGTCCCACCAGACCGAAGGGGTCGGACTCTCGAACCTGCAAACCGCCAGCGTACTAGGAATTCGCTCCAAGAGGCGCTTGTAAAGCTCTTTCCCTCTGGTCGTGGAGCCGAAAGTCAAGCCCAAAAGCTGGAGCGTGCGCAGATCTCGGACTTGATTCGTCAACCCGCCGCTACCCTGGATATTGACGCACGCATTCAATTCAGCAGCCCGGATCGGGCAAGGTCCACACACCATCCAGGGGGCCCCTTCCGTCATGGTAATGAGCATGTCGGCTTCCTTTAGGACCAGTTCCAGCATTTCGGGCAAATTGTCCGCTGGGATTGGCGGCCTTGCTCCCTCGCCGTACTGGCAGACGGAACACAACAGAAGGTGCGGCTTGACGGCTATCCCCGTCGTCCGGGCCTTGCGCATTGCTTCCACAGACGCCTTCTTGGCCGCTGCCATCTCCTCTTTCGTTCTGGGAGGAATGATGGCCGCAATTCCCTTCTTGCATCCCTTCTCATAGCACCCGCTCTTGGCCCTCGGGCACCCCTTCCATGCGTCAGACGTTACGGCCTGGAAATCGCATATTCCAGAAACTGTCGGGATTCTCTCCAGCAAACGATGGAAAAGAATCCGCGCACTCAAGGTCACGCCCGGGGGCAGATTCAGCCGGAGAAGAACGTCCAAATCTCTTCTCTTGTTGAAGTCAGCTCCCTCGGGGGTATCCTCTCCGGCCCCTGAAGTCTGGAACCCGAAAACCTCGCGCAGATTGCACTTTAAGGTAATGGGCAGGTCGGGGCGGTTCTTGATTTCCTCCAAAACTCTCCTGGGTTTCTCGCCGCCGGAGGCCGAACCCTCTTCGCCAAGCGCGCAAACCGCACAAAGAAGCTGATAGGGTCGCAATGTCACTGCAGGATGCTGGGGAGTGCCGGCTTTGTCGCCCGCTGCCGCGGACCTCGCGGCTGGAGCCTCCGCGGAGCCTGCGCCGTCGCAGGGCAGGATACTGCCGAGAATGGTCCCGGCTGCCAGGCAGCAACCGCCGCGCAAAAACTGGCTTCTGGTCATCTCACAGTTGGTCATGACTTCACCTTACCCTAATTCCCGGGGGCTGTAAAGGTTCTTGGCAGGGTCGGCGGTTCCGATTCTGCCGTTTGGGACTTAGCGCACGTGCAAAAAACAAATTCCGATTTTCTCCAACCCGGAGGGTTGGTAGAAAGTAGCCGGTGGTCGTTCAGGGTAAAGGGGGAACGACCACCGGGCTCCCGATTCCGAATCGGGACTGGCGGTCGCACCC
>JBEKRX010000071.1:0-87439 GCA_049518415.1 Verrucomicrobiota bacterium | reverse complement strand
ATGAGATATATGTTACTTATCGTAACCCAAGCCTCCCACAAGCTGCCGCCCTGTGAATAACTTTTATGAAAAAGCCACTTGCAAAACAGAGAACATCTCCGGGGCAGAAGGATGCCGCGCTGCGCGCGGGTCAAGTGGCATTGGTGGCGGTGTCAGGATGCGCCCGCCGCCAACGGGCGCCGCGCCCATTCCGCCCGGACGGCCTCAATCTCCGCGATCAACTCCGCCCGCCGCGCCAGCAGGCGCCGGGCGGACAGCGGGGCGCGCGCCAGCACGATCGTATTTCTCACGCTGGCCGCCAGGCGCCTGGTTTCCCGGAGATAGTAATGGGCCAGCAGGCTCGCCGCCGGCAGCGACAGCGCATACCACAAACTCGCCGGCCAGCCCAGGAGCGCGTGGCAAACCAGGATGCAAGCCCCGTAAAAGGCCCCAAAAACAACCGTCCCCGCCACCACCGCCGCCGTGGCCGTCTGCGCCTTGCGTTTGCCGGGCTCGGTGAACCGCCGCTCCGCCCATTTCACCAGGGCATAGGGGAGCAACCGATGCGCCCAGCCATACACGGCCATGGGCGCTCCCAGCGTCGCCAGGAGCGCCCAGCCCAGGCTCTGCCACGCCAGCTTGCGTTTGTCGGGAAACAACGCCAGGTCCTCCTCCGCCACTCGCAAGCGGGCCAGCCACCGCTCGTAAGCATCCAGTTTCGCCGCAAAGGCCGCGGCCCGCTCGGCTTGGGTGCGAAAGACCTGCTCGACCGTCTCCACAATCCGTTGCGTCAGCAGCAGTTCCTCGGCCCCGGGGGAGACCGGTTCCCGGACGACGCTGTTCCCCAACCGCAACCGGTCCAGGTAGAGCCGCTTCACCCCCGCCGCCACCCGCGCGTGCTCCAGTTGCGGCAGGCGCAAAATCAGCCCTTGAATCCGCTGCTCGATTTCCGCCGTCAGCTTGTGGATGCACTCCTTGCGCCGCTCCGCATAGCCCCCCAGGAAGTCCGCCACGCGCACCGGCTCCCCGAAATGGATCAGCGCGTCGCTGCGATAAACCTCCTTGGCGGAGTAGGTCAGTCCGACCGGCACGATTTGCAGTCCGAGCTTGCCGCCGTGCCGGTGCTCCAGCTCCAGCGCCAGCCGCGCCGCCCCAGACTTGACCGTTTTCAACTGCGAATCCTCGTAGGTTATCCCCTCCGGGAAGATGCCGACGGCCTCCCCGCGCTCAAGCACGCGAAAGCAGGCCGCGAACGCCTCCGCCACCGTGCGCATGGCCCGGGGGTCGTCGCTGGCCCGGTTGAGGGGAATGACCCCGCAGCGGCTCAAGAGCCAGCGGACCGGGCCGAACCGGAACAGTTGCACCGTGGCCAGGAAGTTCACCTTGCGCGGCACCGAGGCGCCGATCACGAACGAATCCGTCAGCGAGTTCGGATGGTTCGAGGCAAACAAGAGGGGCCCGGCGGCGGGCACCCGCTCGGCGTGGAAGCGCTCGAGGCGCCGAAAATAAAACCCCAGACCCACACCCAACAGGCGCCGCATCATTATGTACAAAGGGGGAGCGCGCATCATTTGTCACAAAGGCTGCATCGTTGCCTGGGTGCGTTTGCGCCCATAACTTCTGCCCCATGCAACCATGTAACGCTTGGAACGTGTTACTGTCGGGTCAATGAAATCGCCTGACCACCTGGCGGCAAATCTCGCTGGCCGCCCCGGGCCGTCCCAGCGCCTTTGCCGCTCGCGCCATCGCCGCCAGTTTCTTGGTGCCCAGCAACTGCTCGAGGCGAAAGGGCAAGTCCTCCGTCCGGTTCACCTTCGCCGCCGCGCCGTGCTCGAGCAGGAAATCGCTGTTGGCCGCCTCCTGGCCGGGAATCGGGTTCACAATCAACAGCGGCCGGCCCAGGGCCAGCACCTCGGCGGTCGTCAAGCCTCCCGGTTTCGTGATGATCAAATCCGCCACCGCCATCAACTCGTGCATGTTCGACGCGTAACCAAGCACATGGGTGGGGTGCTGCCAGCATGCCACCGCCAGTTCGCGGCGCAGTTCTTCATTATGGCCTGTCACCACCACGCTCTGCAAGGGGCGCCCCACCTTGTCCAATTCCCTCAGGATGTCCCCCACCGGCCCCGTGCCGAAACCGCCGCTCAGCACCAGCAGCACCGGTTGATCGTCGCGCAGCCCAAGCGCCCGCCGCACCGCCTTCCTCTCCGGCCGGGCCGAGAATTTCCCGGAAATGGGGATGCCCGTCGCCACCACGTTCTGGGCGGCCGCGCCCCGCGCCACCAATCGCGCCCGGCTTTCCTCCGCCGCCACGCAATACAAATCCACGCACGGCTCCATCCACAGCGCGTGTGCCTCGAAATCCGTCACCACGCTCACCACCATCGGCAGCGGCAACGTCCTCCCTTCCCCTGCCCCCACCGCGGCCTGGGTGGCCGAAACAGCTTCGCCTGCCCTCGAACCCCCTGCCCGGCGCTGCTTGAGTTTCTGCGCCCTCAACCTGCCCAGCGTCCCGAGCGGCAGATAATGCGTGCAGAGCACTGCGTTGGGCTCGAACTGCTCCACGTAGCGCGCCAAGCGGAGCCGGGACTGGCTCGGAAACACCCGCCGCCAGCGGTTCAGCCGCCGCGCCAGCGTGGGGTTGTCCGTCTTGTTGAACATCAGCCCCCAGAGCTCCGGCGCGTGCCCGACCATCGCCAGGTAACCTTCGGCGTGAATCTTGCGGTGCAGCGGCGAAAAAAACTTGACCACGTCCACCCGCTCCACCTGGTCCTCCGGCCGGCAGGCGCGCCAGGCCTCATCCAGCGCCGCCGCCGCCGCCAAGTGCCCGCCACCCGCCGTGGCCGTTGCAATCAGAACACGCATGGCCCGAATTGAATTCGCTTCGCCCCAAAGAGTGCCCCCACGGCGCGAGGATGAAAAGCTTCTTTTCGTTCACCGCGGGCGTAGTGGCGCAGGCTTTCAGCTTGCCTCCTTGCTGGTTCCATGCTCTCGCACGGTGTTTTGGCCAAACCCGGACGGTTGGCCAGACTCAGGCAAGCCGGAGGCTGGCCCTGCTGCCAAGCGGCAGCCGCGGCGGGCCTCGGCGCCCGCCGCGGTGAGGCCGAGACCGAGCTTGCACGAGTTTCGGCTACAGTTAGGCCGCTCTGAGCCGATAGCGCCAGGTAGGGCCTTACTCGGAACATGGCATCATTTCAGCTAGGCTCTCGGGATGACCGGGCTGGAAGTGTCTCTGGACGCCGCCAGCCAGGCAATGGCCGCAGTCCGCGGATGCAGACGCTATAAGTATGAATGTCATGCCTGTGCTCCTGAACGCCGCAGCAACTGTCCCCAAACTGGACAGGTGGGGGGGCTTTTTGTGGCCAGTGGGCATGCTGTTTTGCGCCTGGGGGTGCCTGGGCTGGGCTGCGGTTTGCGCCGGCCAGGTGGTGGAACTGGAGGCGCAACTGCTCCAGCATCTGCCGCGCTCGGCGCGCCCCGAACTGGTGCTGCAAGACGGGCCGATCACCTCCACGGCCCACTTGAGGGCCCGGATTCCGGGCCCGGAGTTGCCCGATTTCAAGGCCGGCAGCCTGCTCCGCCTCAAAGGCCTCTGCGCCATTCAGGGCAATGAAGTGCACGACCCCGAAACCTTCCGCCTGCGGTTGTCCGGGCCCAAGGACATCGTTTTGGCGCTCGCGCTTTCCTGGTGGACCCCGCGCCATGCTTTCTTGCTGGCGGGCGGGTTGGTGCTGGCCATTCTGCTCGCCCTGGGCTGGGTGGCCTCGCTCCGCCGACAGGTCCGGGCGCAAACCGAGGTCATCCGCCTGAAACTGCACGAAGGCAAGCAGATCGCCGAAGGGAAGAAGGCCGCGACTGAACTGGCTTATGAGCGCGACCTGCTCAAGACTCTGCTCGAGACCGTGCCGGACATCATCTGCTTCAAGGACCTCCAGTCCCGCTTCGTGCGGGTAAGCAAGTCCAAGGTGGAGGCTGCCTACAACACGAGCCTAAGCCGCCATCGCCTGTCCCAGGCGGCCGAGGGCGGCCAGGAGTTGCCGCCGCACCTGTCGAGCCTCCAGCAGTTTGCCCCGTTCCTCCTCGGCAAGACCGATTTTGACTTTGCCGAGCCGGACTTCGCCCGGGCGGCTAACCAGGAGGAGCAGGAGATCATCCGCACCGGCCAGCCGGTAGTCGATAAGATCGAGCGGATGGTTTGCCCGGACGGGAAGGTCTTGTGGCGTTTGAGCACGAAAATGCCGTGGCGGGACAAGGACGGGCGGATCATCGGGACTTTTGCCGTGTCCAAGGACATCACTTCGATCAAAGAGGCCGAGGCCAAACTGCAGGAAATCCACAAGGAACTGGTCGTGGCCTCCCGCCAGGCGGGCATGGCCGAGGTGGCCGGCAGCGTCTTGCACAATGTCGGCAATGTGCTCAACAGCGTCAACGTTTCCGCCAGCCTGCTTTTGGACCAATTGAAGCGGTCCAAGCTCCCCAACCTGGCCCGCGCGGCCGGGCTCGTCCGCGAGCACGCGACGGACCTGGCTCAATTCCTGACGAACGACCTGCGGGGCCGGCGGTTGCCGGCCTATTTGGAACAACTGGCCGAGCACCTGGCCGGCGAACAGGCCGCCCTGCTCAAGGAGCTCCGTTCCCTCGGCCGGAACATCGAGCACCTCAAGGAAATCGTCAGCATGCAGCAAAACTACGCCAAAGTGCTCGGCGTGGCCGAAACGGTCCAGGTGACTGACCTGGTCGAGGACGCCCTCCGCATGAATGCGGGCGCGCTGGTGCGGCACGACGTGCGCCTCTTCCGTGAATACGACCCCGACCTGCCCAATATTACCGTCGAGAGGCACAAGGTCCTGCAGGTCCTGGTGAACGTGATTCGCAATGCCAAGTACGCCTGCGACGATTCCGGCCGGGCCGACAAGCGCCTGACCGTCAAGGTGACCAACGGCACCGGCAAAATCCGGATTAGCGTGAGCGACAACGGCGTGGGCATACCGGCCGAGAACCTGACCCGCATTTTTAACCTCGGTTTTACGACCCGCAAACACGGCCACGGCTTCGGGCTGCACAGTGGGGCGCTCGCCGCCAAAGAGCTGGGCGGGGCGCTGCTCGCCCACAGCGACGGCCCGGGCCAGGGAGCCACTTTTACCCTGGAATTGCCCCTGCAACGCTCCTGACCGCGCTATGCAACTCGAATCGACCCAAGACTATCGGCGGATTCTCATCATCGATGACAATCCTTCCATCCATGCCGATTTCGCCAAGATCCTGGCCAACGGCGGTCCCGCCTTGTCGAGCCTGACCAGCGCGGAAGCCGAGCTGTTCGGGCGGGCCGCCGCCCAGGACCACCAGCCCCCGGGCTTTATGCTCACTTCGGCCTTCCAGGGTGAGGAAGGGCTCCAATTGGTGCGCGAGCGGGTCGCGGCGGGAAGTCCCTTTGCGGTGGCGTTTGTGGACGTGCGGATGCCGCCGGGGCTGGACGGCATCGAGACCACCGCCCGGCTCTGGGAAATCGACCCCGACCTGCAAGTGGTCATTTGCACGGCCTATTCCGATTATTCCTGGGAGGAAATGTCCGAGAAGCTCGGGCACTCCGACCGGATGGTCATTCTCAAGAAGCCCTTCGACACCGTGGAAGTGCTCCAATTGGCCAATGCCTTGACGGAAAAATGGCGCCTGTTGCAGGCCACCAAGCGCCGAATGGACGAACTCGAGAAACTGGTCGCCGCCCGCACCCGCCATCTCGAAGCCGCCAATCAGCAACTGCAGGCCGAGATTGGCCGGCGCATCCACCGGGAACAGTGTCTCAGTTTGCAGAACCAGGTGACCCGCGTGCTGACCAACCCCACGACCGCCGTCGAAGAACTCATCCACCGCATCCTGCGCATCATCTGTGAGCAGATGCGCTGGGAACTGGGCAGGCTCTGGCTGGTGGACCGGCATGCTTGCCTGCTGCGCTGTTCGGCCGTGCTGCAGGTGCGCGGAGAGGCGGTCGAGACGGTCAAGGCGCCGGCAACCCTGGGCGCCGGCTGCGGCCTGGCCGGCCAGGTCTGGCAGACCGGTGAGCCGGCCTGGCTGCCAGACGCCGCACCGGCCGAGGCCGGGCAGTTCCCGGAGGAAGGCCCTGTCCGCTGGCGCGCCGGCTTTGCCTTCCCGCTGCGGCTCGAGGGCGAGATCCTGGGCGTGCTCGAATTCCGCAGCGGCCAAATCCGCCCAAGAGAAGAGGCGATGCTGCAAATGCTGGCCACCGTGGGGGGCCTGATCGGCCACGCCATCGAACGGAAAAAGCTCGAGGAGCAATTGCGCCACTCCCAAAAGATGGATGCGATTGGCCACCTGGCCGGCGGCGTGGCGCATGATTTCAACAACATCCTGACCGTCATCCAGGGCTACGCCCAAATCCTCAAGTTCAAACCCGGACTGGATGCCGAGACGCTCGAGGCCCTCGACCAGGTCGCCCAGGCCTCCGAGCGGGCGGCCAGCCTGACCCGCCAGTTGCTCACCTTCAGCCGCAAACAGATCATGCAGGCCCGTCCGCTCGACTTGAACCAGGTCGTGGCCCACCTGGAGAAGATGCTCCGCCGCATCATCGGCGAGGACATCACCCTGACCTGCCAGCCCTCGCCGCAGCCGGCGGTGGTGGTGGGCGACGAAGACATGCTCGCCCAGGTCTTGATGAACCTCGCCTGCAATGCCCGCGATGCCATGCGCCACGGCGGGCGGCTGACCCTCAGCACCGAAATCGTCGCCCTCACCGAGGCCGCCGCCAAACAATCCCCCGAGGCCCGCGCCGGCGAATTTGTCTGCCTGCGCGTGAGCGACACCGGCTGCGGCATCGCCCCGGAGCACCTGCCCCGCATCTTCGAGCCCTTCTTCACCACCAAGGAAATCGGGCGCGGCACCGGCCTGGGCCTCTGCACCGTTTACGGCATCGTCAAACAGCATCACGGCTGGATCGACGTCCTCAGCCGCCCCGGGGCCGGCGCCGCCTTCAGCATTTTCCTGCCCCGCGCCGCCCTCCCGGCCAGCCCCCGCGACAACCCCCGCCCCGAATCTGAAGCCGCTGCCGGACGGGAGACCGTCCTGCTCGCGGAAGACGAGGCCCCGGTCCGCCGTCTCACGCGCGACTACTTGCAGCGCCTGGGCTACCGGGTCGTCGAAGCCGCCTCCGGCGTGGAGGCCCTCTCGGTCTGGGAACAGCAGGCCGGCACTATCGATCTGCTGCTGACCGACATGGTGATGCCCAACGGCATTAGCGGGCGCGACCTGGCCGCCCGGCTGCGGGCGCGCAAACCCGCCCTGCCCGTCCTCTGCATCAGCGGTTACGCCGCCACCCACGGCGGGCACAGCGACGACCTGCTCGAGGGCGCCAGCTTTCTGCACAAGCCTTTCTCGCTGCAAACCCTCGCCCAGGCCGTGCGCCAGTGCCTGGATGGGCCAAAGCCCAGCGCGCCCAACCAGCCGGCGGTGGTGGGCCAGGGCTAAGGCTCGTGCAAAAATAAATTCCGAGATTTAGCGAGGCTGCGCCTCAGACCACCTCTGGAATCCCGATTCGGAATCGGGATTCAATTCACCTAAAAGAAGCGCTGGCTCAGCGCGCTCTTGCAATCGCAGCGAGACTTGACCTGACTACAACGAGTTTTGCCGGTCAAGAACTCTAAGAACTCGTCAAACGTTGAACTTAAACAGCAGCACGTCCCCGTCGCGGACCACGTAATCGCGGCCTTCGACGCGGTAGCGGCCAGTCTCGCGGGCGCGGGCCACCGAGCCTTGCTTGACCAGGTCCTCCCAATGGACGGTTTCGGCCTTGATGAAGCCGCGCTCGAAATCAGAGTGAACGGTGCCGGCCGCTTTGACGGCAGTGTCGCCGCCGTGAACGGTCCAGGCGCGCACTTCCTTCTCGTTGAAGGTAAAAAAAGTCCGCAGGCCCAGCAGGTGGTAGGTGCTGCGGATGAGCGCATCCAGGCCCGATTCGTTGACCCCCAACTCGCGCAGGTAGGCCGGCCCCTCTTCCGGCGACAGGTCGGCCAGGTCGCTCTCCAGTTGGGCGCAGATCACCACCGTGTCGCAATGATGATGAGTCCGCGCATACTCGCGCACGGCGACCACCGAAGGATTGGCCTGTGCGCCGGCAAGGTCGCCCTCCTTTACGTTGGCCGCGAAGATCGTCGGCTTGTCGGTGAGGAGAAAGAAGGTGCGGACGATGGCTTTTTCCTCCGGGGCCAGCGGCAGGCCGAGGGTGTTGGCCGGTTTGCCGGCGTTGAGGTGCGCCCCGATTTTCTCGAGCAGGCGCGCCTCCAGGAGGGCGTGCTTCTCGCCGCGCTTGATGTCGCGCGAGAGCTTCTCCAGCCGTTTGTGGACCGCCTCCAGATCGGCCAGCACCAACTCGGTCAGCACGATTTCAATGTCGCGCACCGGGTCGATGCCGCCGGTAACGTGCACGATGTCCGGGTCTTCAAAGCAGCGCACGACCTGCACCAGGGCATCGACCTCGCGGATGTGGCTGAGGAATTTGTTGCCCAGGCCCTCGCCCCTCGAGGCCCCCTTGACCAGGCCGGCGATGTCGACGAATTCTATGGTGGCGGAGATGAGCGTGCCGACCTTGGCGACCTTGCCAAGCTGCGCCAGGCGCGGGTCCGGCACACTGACCACGCCCAGGTTGGGTTCAATGGTGCAGAAGGGGTAGTTCTCCGCGGGGGCCTTGTGCGAACGGGTCACCGCGTTGAAGAGCGTGGACTTGCCCACGTTCGGCAGTCCAACAATGCCGGCCTTTAGCATGAGCCAACTTATAGCCAGAGCCAGACCGGTGTGCAACCAAATCCGAAATTAGGTGCTGCCGCTTGCACTTGACCGTAAGCAAAGCTTACGGCATTGTCTCTCGCATGCACGCTACGATTTACGGCCGTGGGCAAATGGTGATTCCCGCGCGGGCCAATCGGAGCCAGCCTTTCATCAAGTCAGCGGCTGCTCCAGGCCTTCATTAAGTCAAAAAAATGCGAGTTCTTGGCGGATGATATATCGGCGCAGCTTGCCTCCTCCAATGACAGTGAAGCTCTCACGGGTGCCTATCTGGGCGAATTAGCCGCCCGCCACTCAATGAAACTGGCCACACTCGACCGCCAAATGGCCCACCCCGCCTCCGAGCTCATCCAGTAAGCCCCTGTCCGAAAAATCCCCGCCGGGCAATTGTCCTCGCCCTCGTCCTCAATTCTCCTGTCTGTATGGCGCGTGTGGTCATCGAGAATCTGACCAAGGTCTTTCAGGGACCGGGCGGCGTGACGGTGCGCGCGGTCCAGGGCGTCAGCCTGGCCGTTGAAGACCGGGAGTTCCTGGTCCTGGTCGGGCCGTCCGGGTGCGGCAAGACGACGATTTTGCGGCTCATCGCCGGGCTGGAGGAACCGACGCTGGGCACGGTGGCCATCGATGGGCGGGTGCTGAACGCGGTGGCCCCGAAGGACCGCGAGGTCGCGATGGTCTTCCAGCATCACGCCCTCTACCCGCACCTGTCAGTTTATGAGAACCTGGCCTTCGGGCTCAAGTTGCGGAAGTGCCCGCCCCCGGAGATTCAAAGGCAGGTGCAGGCGGCGGCGGCGGCGCTCGACTTGACCCCCTGCCTGGAGCGGCGGCCGCAGGAACTTTCCGGCGGCCAGCGCCAGCGGGTGGCCCTGGGCCGGGCGCTGGTGCGCCGGCCCAAGGTGTTCCTGTTCGACGAGCCGCTCTCGAACCTGGATGCGCCGATGCGCGCGCAAATGCGCGCCGAGATTGCCCGCCTGCACACCCGGCTGGCCGCCACGGCGATTTACGTGACCCATGACCAGGTCGAAGCCATGGTGCTGGGCCACCGCATCGCCGTCCTGCATCAGGGCGTCATCCAGCAGGTCGCCGAGCCGTTGGGCCTTTATCGGCATCCGGCTAACCTGTTCGTCGCCGGGTTCATTGGTTCGCCGCCGATGAATTTCTTCCAGGGGACGATTGTGCAGAAAGGCAACGCCCTCTTTTTCCAGCAGCAATCCCCCCACAGCGCCGCCGCCCCGGCCGGCCTCGCCCTCCGCCTCGAGGACCCTCTGGCGGCCCGGATGAGGGACTGGCCGGGCCGGCAAGTCATCCTGGGGATTCGCCCGGAACATATCGCCGACAAACTCTCCGTGCCGGAGGCGCCGGCCGAGCAAACGGCCGAAGCCGTAGTGGAGGTCGTGCAGCCCATGGGGTCGGAAACCTACCTCCATTTGGCCGGCTGCGCCCAGCCCTTTGTCGCCCGCCTCCCCGCTACCGACTGCCTGCGCGCGGGCCAGCGAATCGCCCTCGCGTTCGCCATGCGCCACGCGCATCTCTTCGATCCGGCGACGGGCGAAGCGGTCCGGTAGGCCGTCGCGGTATTCCCCCATCGCCGCGTGCGCCGCAGTCCCGCGTTTTCCAGCATTTTGACTGGGAGCATCACTGCGCAGAGCGGGAGCTCTGGGCGCCGGCGTGGGGGATTTTGGCCAGGCAGGCCCGGGCTTCGCGGCGCAGGGCTTCGCGTTCGGAGGGGCTGAGACCCAGCGGGTCGAAGCGGTAGCGGTAATGCAGGCGCAACAGGTCCTGCAAGGCCGCCCGCGCCTCCGCCAGCGTGGGGTCGGCGGCCACGCGGCCCAGCCAGTGGGAAAGCGGTTCGCTGGCTGGGCGCGCCACGCCGCGTTGGGCGAGCAGGCGCTCGAGTTGGTAGAACTCCGAGTCCAGGCCGGGCCAGGCGGTGAGGCCGGGTTGCTGCTGGCGGCGGCGGCGGCGGCGGCGGGTGCGGAAGATGATTTGATAGAGCAGCAGTGCCAAGACCGGCGCCAGTGACCAGAGGATGTACCGGCGCAGATGGCCCTGACCCCAGAAGAATTTCGAAAACTCGAACCAAAGCCCGGACCAGAGGTCTGACACGAATTGCAGGGGCGAGGCGCGTTGTTCCTCGGCCTGGACCCACGAGGCCGGCGTGGTGTCGAAGTCCTGCCAGGTCCCCGCGCGCCACACCAGGCACCAGGCGTGGCCGTCGCGCTGCCGCACGACATAGCCCCGGCCCCTGGCTTCGTGGACGGCGTAGCCGACGGCGTAGCGGGCGGGGAATCCAAGCTGGCGCAGGAGCAGGACGCTGGCGGTGGCGAAGTATTCGCAATGGCCGCGGCGGGTGCGCAGCAGAAAGCGGCTCAACGGGGTTTCGTTGGTGGTCCTCAGCCGTTCGCGCTGGTCCCAATACCCATAGCTGAATTTGCTCTGGAAGAACGCCTGGAGCGTTCGCAGGGCCTGGTCCAGGCTCTTGCCGCGAAGGTCCAGTTCGGAAATGACCTGCTCCAGCGCGGGGATTTCCCGGCTCGACGCCGGGCTGACATCGTGCGCGGCGGGGGCGGAATCCAGGGTCCGCCCCGGCCGGTAAAAGGCATCGAAGATGACCAAGCCGGGACCTGCTTTTTCAAACACGGCGCCCAGACTGTTCGTGCCCACGTCGAAGGCGAGCAGGTTTTCCAACCGCGCGCTGCCCGTGGGCAAAGGCAGCAATCCTTTGCCGCCGGGCAGATAGCAGGCAATGTTAACCGTCGCCAGGTTGGTCTGGCCGCCCACCAATACATACGTGGTGTCATTGGCGCCGTTTCGCTCGGGGACCAGCCGCTCGAAGTTTGTGTCGTCCGAGTACCACACGGGCGACTTGAAGGTGCGGTAGCTGGCCGCGCGCAGGAGGTTTGGCGCCAGGCGGCTGCCTCTGGGCTCCAGGCGGATGACGATCTTGCCGGAGCCCTTGGCTCGGCCGAGTTGGCCCAGCACGGTCCGGCTTTGGGCGTAATCGAAGCCGCGGCGCGTGAAGTTCAACAGCCAGGTTGGATTCAGGTTCGAGACGTAGCGCTGCAGGTTGCCCAGGCCGCGCTGGCCCCCATAGCCCAGGGCCACCGCCGCCACGAGCGCGGCCACCCAGAGGGCCACGCCGAATCGCTGCGAACGCCTGGACCAGAGCGCCCAGGCCAGCAGGACCGCCAGGCCCCAGTAAAAGGTGCTGTCCTCGCTGGCGTGGAAACTCGCGCTAAAAAGGCACAAAGCGAAATACGGGTAGGAGAGATCGACCAGCCGCGACGGGGGCGGGGGCAGACCCAGCTTCCGCGCTTGCTTGGCTCGCCGGCGCGCGATGAGCGAGATGGTCTCCAGGGGCACCCCCTCGCGCGAGCTGTAGGCCTGCGCCGCCATGAACAGGAAGTAAATCATCGGCAGCCAGCGAATCACCGCCGCCAGGCTGCGAGCGCTGGCCACGGCGGGGCTGCGCTGGCTCAAGAAACTCGGGTTGCGCAAGAAACCGCGGAACTCGGCCAGCCCGTTGTTGGCGTTAAAGGCATAGACCGCCGCGGCCAGCAGCAGCAGCGAACAGAAAGTCCAGATGCGATTGAAATCCCGGCCGGAGAATTCCCAGCGCGCCTGGACCCAGCGCGCGATTTCCAAAACTACCGCCAGGACGGCCCCGATGACGGGAAAACCCGCCTGCCAGCCCCAGAACAGGAGCGCCGCACCGAGCAAGCATGGCGGTGATTTCATGAGCGGGTGTTAAGGGCGGCCAGCCCGGCCTCAATCCGGCCTGCTTCCAGGACGTGGAACCGGTCAGCTTGGCTCCTGAGGGGGCCGGGGTCGAGGGACTTGCCCTTGCCCGGCGGCACGATGACCAGCACCAGCAAGGGGACGCCAAGGAGGTTGAGCTTTTCGACGAACCGGCGCCGGTCCTGCTCCCACGCCGCCAGCACGCAGATACAGCCGCTGACCACGTTGAGGTGGTCGAGCACCAGGTGTTCGAGCGCGCAAAAAGGCCGGTCCCGGCAGGCCCGCACCGAGGCCAGGACCTCCAGCATTTGGTCCGCGTGCGCCAGGCCGCGTCCCGCCGTAAAGCAGTAAGACTCCGGGCCGACGAACAACAGGTCAAGGAGCGACTCTTGGGTTTGGATGGTGCAGGCGAAGGAGGCCGCGACCGAGACGGCCTCTTCGAACACGTCGGCGTGCAGGTAATCGGTGAAGGTATCCAGCACCAGGGCGTGCCGGACGAAGAACTCGTCCTCGAACTCCTTGATGACCGGCTTGCCCGCCCTGGCCCAGCTCCGCCAGTGGATGTGCCGCATCGGGTCGCCAGGGCGGTAGTCGCGCAGGGCCACGAACTCGTCGCTTTGGCCGACGCTCGAGGCTAGGGCGACGCCGCCCTGCTGGTACTTGAGCCTGCCCGGCAGGGCGATGGGCGGCAGCAGATAGCGTTTGGGCAGGATCAGCGTCGTCTGCGGCAGCGGCACCTTGGCCAGCGCGCGGAACAGGCCGAGCGGGTCGGGGCTGGCCAGGGTCACGCCGCTCAAACGCAGCAGGCCCCGCCGCCAGGGCGTGAGTTCGACGCGGACCTCGACCTCCTGATGCGGCGGCACGGGCGGCACGGCGGCGTCCTTCACGGTGGCCGCCTTGAAGGGGTTCAGGCGCCGGCCCTGGCTGAAGCGGAACGAGCGGATTTGTTTCCCTTCATCAAGCTGGGCCGCCCTCCATTCCTGGAACGAAGGCCGCCAGTCGGCAACGTTTTCCAGCAGGGTCAGGCCCCGCTGGGGGCGGGCGCCCAGGTTTCTGACCAGGACCGTGTAGTTGAGGGGGGCGCCGGCGGTGCCGAACTTGGGCAACAGGCGGGTGGCCGAGAAGCGCGCCCGAAACGGCCAACTGCATGCGACTGCCACCACCAACAGGCCGAGCAGCAGCGTGAAGGCCTGGTAATCCACGTTGTTGTCCGTATCCATGCCCAGGCCCATGGCGGCCAGCAGCGCGCCCAGCAACGCCAGCCCCGGCCGCGTAAACCGCCGTTGCGCCCAGTGCCACGACCCCGAGCAGAGCCAGTAGAGCCGATAGAGGAGTTTGAAAATCGGGCTCATGGTATTGAAATCCGAAATCCGAAGTCCCAATCGCGAAATCGGGAACAAACCCGGAATTCAAAGGCGTGGGCTCCAGGCGGCAGCGGTGCGGCCTGCCTCTCGGGCTCCAGAGTTGTTTGCGTTCTCGGCATTCGCTTTCTGCCCTCTGCCCGCCGCCCCCTCGCCTCTGTCCTCTGTCCTCTGGCTCTCCTTCACGCCGGCACCCGGACCTTCTTGACCACCTCTTCCACCACGCCCCGGGCGGTTTGGCCCGAGAAGCGGGCCTGCGGTTCCATCACCAGGCGGTGGGCGATGACGGGGACGGCGAGTTCCTGGACCTGCTCGGGGGCGACGAAATCGAGGCCGTCAAACAGGGCCAAGGCCTGCGCCGCTTTCATCAGGGCGAGGGAAGCGCGCGGGCTGGCGCCCAGTTGCACGCCTGGCGCCGCGCGCGTGGCGCCCACCAGGTCCACCGTGTAGCGCTTCAGTTCGTCGCTCATCCGCACCTGCTGCACGGCGCCCTTGAGCGCCAGCAGTTCCGCCAGCGAGGCGCAGGGCTGCAGTTCATCCAGCGGGTGACGGAACTCCTGGGCCGTCAGGATGGCGACCTCCTCGGCCGACAGGACGTAGCCGAGGGTGAACTGCATCGCGAAACGGTCCATCTGCGCCTCCGGCAATGGGTAGGTGCCTCGGAACTCGACCGGGTTCTGCGTGGCGATGACGAAAAACAGCTCCGCCAGGTCGCGGCGCACCCCATCCACGCTCACCTGGCCCTCGCCCATGGCCTCGAGCAGCGCCGATTGCGTCCGGGGCGAAGCGCGGTTGATTTCATCGGCCAGCAGGATGCTGGTGAAGACGGGCCCCTCGTGGAAATGGAACTGCTGGTCGCGCTGGCTGAAGACGGACACCCCGAGGATGTCCGAGGGCAGCAGGTCGGGCGTGAACTGGATGCGCTTGAACTGCGCGTCAATCGAGCGGGCCAGGGCCTTGGCCAGGGTCGTCTTGCCCGTGCCGGGGAAGTCCTCCAGCAGGACATGGCCGCCGCTGGCCAGCGCCGCCAGCAGCTTCCGGGTGGAGGCCCCCTGGCCCTGCATGACCCGGGCGATGTTGGCGGCTATCTTGTGATAAACCTCCCGCGCCGCCTGGTGCTCGGCGCGAGGCCTGGTCGGCTCGGCGCCCTCAACGCCCCCTTGAGGAATCGTCGCCGGGGGTGCCGGTGAAGTCATGGCTTTCGATGGTTCTGCCCTCTCGAACATGGCGCTAATGTAGTGTGCCCCGGCGCCGGGCGCGAACTCTTTTCAGCCCTGGAAATGCACACACAGGAAGAAGCTTCTCCGGCGCCAAAAGCAGATGCGGCTTGACCGGACGCGAAATTCAGCTTGGAATCTACCTATGACGCAAAACCAGGACCACACAACCTTGTTGACCCCGTCTTTCCACACCCCCGGCTACCGGCCGAAGCGGACTGCTATATTATTATCTCTCGGCATCGGCTCGTCTGGGGACGATTTTCTGTGCGGGTGCGCAAAGCGTTTCCCCACCAATCCGCTGCGGCGCGGAGCGCCGCTTTCCAGCGCGGCGGGGGAAGGCTCCCGTTGCGGCCCTGAGGAGGGAATTCTCGCCGGACTCTGGTTGCGGCTGCGCCGCGCTAAGCAGTTATTCGTCCCCGGCCTGACCCTGGCCACGGTGTTGGCGCTGGGGGGGCCGGCCCGGGGCCAGGAGACCCCGGCCAAGCCGGCCGGCGAGCCGGCCAGGCAGATGAGCTTTGAGAGCCAGGAGGCGCTGGCCGGTTGGGCCCTGGCCGGGGACGTGGCGGTGGATGCGGCCAAGAGCCGCCAGGGCAAGGGCGGCTCGCTCAAGGTCGGCCCGGGCGGCAAGGCCCTGCTCAAACTCCGTGACCAGGACGGGTCGGGCAAGGTCGAACTCTGGGTTTACGACGATGGCGCCACGCCGGCAGACGCCAAGGCCTCGCGCCTCGGCCCGCGCTGGGGCCTGGTGCAGAGCGACGGACGCCTGCTGGCAGCCGGTATCCTTTACGCCAGCTATCTCGGCGGAAACGAGGGCTACACGGCTACGGCTTGCGACGGCAAGGATTGGTTTGACCGGTTGTTCTGGCTGGGCGTCAAGCGCGCCCCCGCCGGCTGGCACAAATGGACCTTCGATTTCGACCCCGACGACGGCCTCCAGATTTCCCACAATGACCAGGAGGTCACTGCGGTGGACCCGACCAAAACGGGCCTCAAGGGATTCAGCGCCTTCGCGGTCTGGGGCGACGCCGGCCAGGGCAACGCGCAGGCGATTTGGCTGGCCGACCTGGCCGTCACGCTGGGCGGACCGGTCAAACAGATGGTCGCTCCACGCGAAGCCGATCCTTACGCGGAGAGCGTCGTGGCGGCGGACACCACCCTCAGCCGCCCGGCGGCCATTTACACCGTCAGCAACGCCCCCTTGACCCCCAGCCTCGAGGACCTCCCGCTCCAGGAAAGCGTCTCGCAATACGGGATCACCTGGTCCTTCGCGCAGCCCGCGCGAGTCGGCCATTTCATCAACGGCGACTGGTACGTCGTGGGGCCGGCGACCGTCCGGGCCATCGACCCCAAGCCGCTCTACGGCCGCGAGATTCCCAGGCGCGAATTGGACCAGCTCGACAAAGAGCGCAAAGAGGAGCAGCGCGTCCGCAACGGCTTCATGCTCAACCCGCCCGCCCTAATGCGCGTCGCCTACGACAGCGGGGTCCGGAACTGGTTCGACCCTTCGCTCGTCCAGAAGCTGCCGGTGGCCCTCAAGCCCGGCGATTCCCTCGTCTCGACCATCAGCATGCCCAAAGGCCTGGTGCTCCACGCCCAATTGCGAAACAAGATTGAGCGCGGGGTCGAGGACAGCAGCCCGCTCCGCGCCGCCGCGGTCCTGACCTGCGTCAGCGGCCCGCAGCCGGCGGACGCCTTCCGGCCAGCCTTTTGCGACCGGCAGCAGCGCATCTACCTGGCCCGCGACCTCAAGCGCGAGCAACTGCCCGCCGCCGCCGTGACGCCCAGCCTCCCCAAGGTGCGGCAGTACGTCCGATTCACCCAGCGGCCCTGGGTCGGCACTTGCTTTTTCGGATTCGAGGAGCCGGTGGAGAACATGCCGCAATACGGGCTGGAGTACGGGCGGGTCGCGGGCCTTTCGGCCTTGCTGCTGTGCGCCGACTTGCCGCCCGAGCAGAAGGAGCCGCTGCTCATCAACTTCGTGCAGGTCGGCCTCGACCTGGGCGGCATGGTCCGCGCCGGCCATCCCGGCTGGACCGGCTGGGGCGGACACGGCAGCGGGCGCAAGCTGCCCATCGTCTTCGCCGGCCTGCTCCTGGGCGACGAGCAATTGGCCAACCTCCACAAGTCCTTTCCCACCGTCAGCTTCGGCGAAGATGAGCAAACCGCTTACGGCGATTGCTGGACCGGAGCGAAGGTCGTTTTCGCCGGGCACTCGGGCATCGACGCGGCCACGGGTGTCGGCCGCGACCGCGTCCGCGGCCAGGAGTGGGGACCTTACGAGCACCGGCCGCCCTCGGAATGGAAGGAGGGCCAGAACACCAGCGAGAGCTATCGCCGCTGCTGCACTAGTGTGGGCTGGGTGGCCCAGGCCCTGGCCCTCAGGCTCCTGCACGCCGAACCGGCCTGGGACCACGACGCCTTCTTTGATTATGTGGACCGCTGGATGGGCGAGAACGACGCGGCCTTCGTCAAAACGATCAAGGAGGCGACCGGCCATGACCATGACAAGGAATGGGCGCGCCAAGGCCAGGCCTGGGATGCCTTCGTCAACGAGATGTGGGCCCGGCACCGCCCGGCCCTCCAGGCCCCCGCCGACGGCTGGAAGCAGAAGCACGACGACACTTACTACCGGACGGCGATAGCAAGGTCGAAGCCATAGCCCGGAGCAGGGCGGGGCGCACGACGGATTCCTTCCGGCGCGCACTCCTGCCGCATAAATGTCCCGACGTGTCCCATATGCGTCAAGCCAAGCGCTCCACGCCAGACGCACCCGGGTTTGTCCCGGAGGGACACTCGACAATAGCCCGGCGTTTCAACGCCGGGAGAGGGCAGCGCTAACCTCAGCCCGTCCCGGAGGGACGGCTGAACGGGCCCAGATGAGTCTCATGCGTCCTTCCGGGACGCCGGGCTCCCTGGGCGTCCCACCCGGCGCTGAAGCGCCGGGCTATTCTCAGAAGCTCCTGCCGGAGCAAAAAACTATTTCCTGGCCCGCTGCGCCAGTGCGCCAGCGCGGCGAGCGTGTCGAAAATTTCGAGCAGCGGCTTAGCTTGACGCGTATGCCAGGTGCCAGGAACCGCATTCGGGACGCCGCACCGCCCTGCGGGGCGGCAGCGAAGAATTCCGTCTTGCGCCCGGAGAAGGGCGGGCGCCCCTTCCTGGCTTGCCAAACCTCCTGGCTCCGGCTATGAGCAGTCGCCATGAAGCAACTCACTGCGGTTGTGGCTTTGCTCGGTATGCTGAGCGCCGTTCTGGGCGCCCAGGAGGGCGCCGAGCCGCATTGGAAACATCTGTCCAGCGCCACCGGCGATCTGCCCGTCCCGGGCCCCTCGACCCAGCAAACCGGGGCGATTGTCGCGGACCTCGACAAAGACGGGACCAATGACTTCGTCCTCAGTTTTCGGCAGGTGGCGCCCGCTTTGGTTTGGTACCGGCGCACGGCCACAGGGTGGGACCGTTATGTGATCGAGACCAATTACCTCACCGTGGAGGCCGGCGGCGCGGTCTTCGACATCGACGGCGACGGCAACCCGGACCTGGTCTTTGGCGGCGATTGGCAGAGCGACGAAGTCTGGTGGTGGGAGAATCCGTATCCGAACTTCGACCCGCGCATCCCCTGGAAGCGGCATACCATCAAGAAAGGCGGCGCCACCCAGCATCACGACCAGGTCTTCGGCGATTTCCTCGGCACCGGCAGGCCGCAATTGGCCTTTTGGAACCAGGGCGCCAAAAAGATCTTCCTGGCCGAGATTCCCGCTGACCCGCGCCGGGCCGAGACCTGGCCGTTGCTCGAGATCTTCTCCGGCGCAGCCGGCGAGGGGCGGAACACCGCCTTCAAGTACCCCGAAGGCATGGCCGCCTGCGACGTGGATGGCGACGGCAAGGTGGACCTGCTGGCCGGCAACCTCTGGTTCAAGCACCGCGGCGGCAAACAATTCACGCCCATTCAAATCGCCGCCATCGGCGGGCGCATTGCCGCCGCCAGGTTCAAGCCGGGCAAGTTTGCCCAGGTCGTCATCGCCCCCGGCGATGGCGTGGGACCGCTCCGTTGGTATGAATGCCTGGGCAACCCGGAAGACACCCGCGCCTGGGTCGGCCACGACCTGCTGGAGCGCGACATGGTGCACGGCCACAGCCTGCAAGTGGCGGACATTGACGGCGACGGGCACCTGGACATCTTCGCGGCCGAAATGGCCAAGTGGACCGAGTCGGCCAAAACACCCGACCACCCCAATGCCACTGCCTGGATCTTCTACGGCGACGGCCAGGGACATTTCCGCAAGACCGTGTTTGCCACCGGCATCGGCTTTCACGAAGCCCGCGTGGCCGATCTCAACGGCGATGGCCGGATGGATATTCTGGACAAACCGTACAACTGGGAAACGCCCAGGGTTGACGTGTGGCTGCAATTACCCTAGCGAGGCTGCGCCGCAGACCGCCTCTGGAATCCCGATTCGGAATCGGGATTCGGAATCGGGATTACCCCGAAAATAGCCGCGTGACGCGTTGCAAAGGAACAAGAGCGTCATTTTCATGCGAAGTGGTATCCCTGGAAGGGATGGGGGATTCATTGAGCATTGAGCATTGAGTATTGGTTATTGGTCATTGAGTCCGCAGTCCGAAAGTTCATGCGGCGTCATCCGCGGGCGTTCTTCAATAACCAACGATCGTTTTTCAATCCTCAATTCTCAATTCACCTCAAAGAAGCGCTGGCTCAGCGCACTCTTGCAATCGCAGCGAAACTTGACCTGATTGCAACGAGTTTTACCGGTCAATAACTCTAGTTCCAAGCCTAACAACTTTTCAAGGCAGGCCTGGCGCACTCCCCCGGGCTTCGCACCGCTGCCGCCGAGGCGGCCTGCCCGCCGGCAGGCAGGTGGAAGGCCTCCCTACCGCTTGGGCTGCGTCGGCACGAGCTGCACCACGTCACCCGGCTCCAACGGCACGTCTTCTCCGTCCAGCAGTTGCTTCACGTCCAGGCGCCGGGCCAGGCCGCGGTGCAGCAAGATGATCTCGGCGGGGTCGCTGGCGCCTTGGTATTCTGCGGCCACGATGGCCTTCATCAGGGTTAGCCCCCGGGTCCAGGGGACAACCGGGTTTCTGACCGGGCCGTTGATCCTGACACTTGGTCCCTGGGCTTGGGCTTGCTGCAAACGGGTCAGGGCTTCCTGCTGGCCGGCCAGGTAGGCGACGCGGGCCTGGGCTTTGGCTTGGGCTTTGGTGACGCAGCCGGCGAGGGCACAGGCCAGCCAGAGAGCGAGGGAAACCAAGGCCGCGGCCCGCACCGTCAAGCTGGATATTTCGCAGCGCGGCAGGCAGGCGGCCTTCGGAGTTTGGATTTCAGGTCGAGGCGATGTCCGGATGCTTCTGACCCCGCCCGTAAGTATTCGGGTCAGGTTTCTTCTCCAGTTGCCTGGCCTCCAGTTCATGACTGCTCCCCGGGGCGTTTGAGGATTCTTCCAAACTCGCTGTCGGCAGGCTCGATTTCGATCCGGGCGGGGTGCTTGGGGGCCGGGAGCGACGGCGTGGGCCCGGGCCTCTTCTCCGGCCCGGCAGCCTTGGGCGTGATGGGGAAGGCCGGCAGGCCCGGGGCGGGCGCCGGGGCTTCGGCCGACTCGCTGTCCGGCGCCTCGGGGCTCTGGCCGGGGATGGACCAGTTCGTGCGGTTGTCCAGCCAGTTCCGGTAGCGTTGGAAAGTCCACATGCCGTGCTCGGCGCCGGTTTCCAGGGCGGAGATGATTTTGAAGAAATCCCGGTTGCGGATGAAATTCTTGACCGCGTGCGAGGCCATGAGGATTTCGCACTCTGGCACGCGGATCTTCAGGTCGGCCCGGAAGTGCAGCCGCTGGGAGATGACCCCCAGCAGGCAATCGGCCAGTTGCCCCGCCACGCTGCTCTGAATCTCGGCCGGGAAGGCCGAGACCACGCGCTGGAGGGCCTCGGCGCAAGTGGCGGAATGGACCGTGGCCAGCACCAGATGGCCGGTCTCGGAGGCGCTCAAGGTCAGCCGCATAGTTTCCGGGTCCCGCATCTCCCCGACCATGAGCACGTCCGGGTCTTCCCGCAAGGCGTCCAGCAGCGCCTGCTCGAAACTCGGCGTGTCCCGCCCCACCTCCCGCTGCCGGATGTAGGCCCGGCGGGGGCGGAAGGTGTACTCGATCGGGCTTTCAATGGTCACGATGTGCCGCGTGTCGGTCAGGTTGATTTCCTGGATCAACGCCGCCAGGGTGGAAGACTTGCCGCAGCCGGTCGGACCGCTGACCAGGACCAAGCCATGGGTCGGGGTGACCAGCTTCTTGAGGTCGGGATGCAAGTTCAACTTCTCCACCGTCGCCTGGAAGGTGGCCAGCAGTCGAATCGCAAAGCCCACCCCGTGCGAAGTTTGCAGGACGTTAATCCGGCAGCGGACGCCATGAATGGTCTTTGAGAAATCGAAGGAGCGCCGCTCCAGGAACCGCGCCCATTGTTCCTCGCCGATCGCGGCCCGGGCCATTTCGAGCAGGACTCCGCCCGCGATGGGCTCGCCCACCGTGCGGAGCGCGCCGCGAATCCGCAGCGCGGCCGGCAACCCGGCCTCGAGGTGCAAATCGCTGGCCCCGTTATTCAGCGCCAGACTCACCAGTGCATCCAAATCCATGCCCAATCCTATCCTTGAACAGCGGTTCTGGCAAAAAGTTCCGCTTGGCGCAGCGGCGCTCTCCTGGCCGGGCGAGACTCCTGCCGAGCCCGACCGGTCACCGCCGCCTCCCAACGGCAGGTCCACCGCCCCAGCGTCGCGCGCAAATCCCGGATTCCCAGCCGCCTCTCCGCCTGCGCGCTGGGGGGGCTCTAGTGCTGGTGCCCCGGCGCAAGCAGTTCCAGGCAGTGGGGGATGGCGGCGGCCACGAACCCGAGGCACTCGACCGCCCCGCTGGGCTTGCCCGGCAGGCAAATCACCAGGGCCCCGCCCACCACGGCCGCCAGGCTCCGCGAGAGGATCGCGTGCCGGGTGGTCTTGAGCGATTCCGCCCGCATGACCTCGCCGAAGCCGGGCAACTCGCGGTCGGCCATCTCGCGCACCGCCTCGGGCGTGAGGTCGCGCGGCGACACCCCCGTGCCGCCGGTCGTCAGGATGAGTTGGCAGCCGCCGGCAACCTGCTGCCCAATGGCGCGCTGAATCTCGAGCCGCTCGTCCGGCACCAGCGTCTCAGCCGTCACCTTCCATCCGTAGCCTTCGGCCGCCTGCTTCACCGCCGGCCCCCCTAAGTCCGGGTAAACCCCACGCGCCGCCCGGTCCGAAATGGTGATGATGCCTGTGTGAATTGTCAGCATAAGCGTGAAAACGTTAGAACGTGAAAGCGCCAACCCGCAAAGCGTCAAGCCTGACTTGGCACGTAACAGGCGCCGGCGGTATCGCCAGAGGGCCAACTTTCCAGCGCCTTTTACGACCTGCCTCCCCCCGCTTTTCTGACCCTTCAACCCTGCAACGCCGCAACGCCTCAACGTTCAATCAACGCACCATCAACGTTTCGTCTTCGACAGCAACTTAATGCCGCCGATTCGCATCGTCTGGTCGACCGCTTTGCACATGTCGTAAATCGTGAGCGCCGCCACGCTGACCGCGGTCAGCGCCTCCATTTCGACCCCGGTTTGGGCGGCGACTTTGGCCGAGGCAATAATCACGATGCGGTCGCGCGCCTTGGGGATCTGGAAATTGACCTCGCAATGGGTCAGGGGCAGGGGATGGCAGAGCGGGACCAGTTCGCCGGTCTTTTTCGCCGCCAGGATGCCCGCCAACCGGGCCGAGGCCAGGACGTTGCCCTTGGCAATGGTCTGCGACTGGATCAGGTTCACGGTGGTCTTTTGGAGGCGGATTTCTCCCCGGGCCGCCGCCGCGCGCAACATCACCGGCTTCGCCGAAACGTCCACCATGTTCGCCTCACCCCGCGCATCGATATGGGTCAAGTTCTTCACTCGGATGGCCTTCGGACCTCGGCCTTCGGACCTCCGCCTTCAGACCTCGGCCTTTGGATTTCAGATTTGAGATTTGAGATTTGAGATTCCAGATTTCGGATTTCGGATTTCGGATTTCGGTTTTCGGGCTTCAGCCCTTCGTCACCGTTTCCATCCACTGTTTGACGACCGCCCGCATCTGTTCGGCGGCGTTGAGCTTGGGTTTCACGTGTTTGAGATTGTACCAGGGCAACATCCCGAGCAAATCGGGCGTCACGAGGATTTGGCCGTCGCAATCCGGCCCGGCGCCGATGCCGATGGTGGGAATGGGAACGCGCTGGGTCAGCTCTTTGGCCACGCGGGGAGTCACCAGTTCCAGGACCACCGCGAAGGCGCCGGCCTTGACCAGGGCGTCCGCGTCGGCCAGCAAGTCCTGGCGTTCGGGCTCCGTCTTGCCTTTGACGCGGTAGCCGCCTTCCTCCAGCACATGCTGGGGCAGCATGCCCAGGTGGCCCAGGAACGGGATGCCGCTGGCCACAATCGCGCGAACCTGCTCGCCAATCCGCCGGCCCCCTTCGGCCTTCACGGCCTCAGCGCCGGCGGCCGCCAGGCGCTTCGCATTGGCCACCGCGGCTGCCACCGTCTCGCAACTGTGGTACGGCAGGTCCGCCGCCAGCAAGGCGCGCGGCTGCGCCCGGGCCGCCGCCCGCACGTGATGCTCCATCTCCGCCATCGTCACGCGCGTCGTGTCCGGATAGCCCAGCACGACCATCCCCAAGGAATCGCCCACCAGGATCAACGGGATGCCCGCCTCATCCAGCAACCGCGTCATGGGAAAGTCGTAGGCGGTCAGCGCGGCAATCTTCTCCTGGCGCGCTTTCATCGCGCCGATCATCTCAGCAGTGACTTTAACCCCTGCCATAGCTCTAGCATCGCGTCCGCGGATGAACCGGACAAGCAAAAACCCGCCAAAAGTCCCAATACAGCCAATACAGCCAATGCAGCATTTGGCGCCCCGCCCAAAGCCTGCTATAACCAGCACCAGGTGAATGCCAAACTGACAGCGCCGCTTCGCTTCGCGCTCGGCCAGGAACCGGTTCCTGCCCGTTTCCGCGCGCGCCAGCGGTTTTTTCAGTTATTTCCACTTATTTCCACTTAACGGCCCGTTGCCTCAATGACGGTAAGTGGCGTCACTGACGCCAGGAGGCGCCGGTGACAAAGGGGCGCCCCTGGGCGTGCGGCGCTTTGCGCCGTCTGGAGTTTGGCAAAAGTTGGCACGCGAGACGCCTGCCCCACCAGGCGACAAAAGATTTGCGCCAGCCCCGGAAAACTCTTATGCCTCATTGAGCTATGAATCCATTCACTCCAACTTCACGCCGTCAATTCCTGAAGACCACGGCCGCGGCCGCCGCCGCGGTGGCCGCGCCCACGCTCATTCCCGCCTCGGCCCTGGGCGGCGCGGGCCAACCGCCGCCCAGCGAACGCATCAACCTTGGCCTCATCGGCTGCGGCGGCATGGGCACCTCCAATCTCACCACCTGCGCCCGTTACCCAGATGTCGTCGTCACCGCCGCCTGCGACGTTTGGGATGCCCGCCTGGAGGCCGTCACCGAGCAGTACAAACCCGCTTGCAAGGGCTACCGCGATTACCGCCAGATGCTCCAACAAGCCAGCCTCGACGCCGTCATCATCGCCACGCCGCCCCACTGGCACACCTTGCTGGCCATTGCCGCCTGCGAGGCCGGCAAGGACCTTTACTTGCAGAAACCCATGACGCTGCACCTGGCCGAAAGCCTCGCCGTGCGCAACGCCGTCAACCAGCACCACCGCATCTGCCAGATCGGCACCCAAATCCACGCCGGCGAGAACTACCGCCGCGTGGTGGAATTCATCCGCTCCGGCAACCTTGGCCCCATCGGCGTCGCCCGCACCTTCAACGTCATGAACCAGCACCCCCAAGGCATCGGCACCAGCACTCAAAAGCAGGCCCCGGAAAGCCTCGGCCTGGACTGGAACTTCTGGTGCGGCCCGGCCCCGCTGCGCGAGTTCAACCGCATGCTGGCGCGCGACGCCTACTATCACAGCTCCTGGATGGACTACAGCGGCGGCTGGACCCCCGGCATGGCCCCCCACATCATCGACCTGCCCGTCTGGGCCCTCAACCTCGGTTTCCCCTTGAACACCAGCGCCGCGGGTGGCCGCTTCATCCTCAAGGACGACGGCGATGCCTACGACCATCACGAGGTCCTCTGGCAGTACCCGAACCTGACCCTCACCTGGATGTCCTCGCTGACCAACAGCTACGGCTTCGACCTCCACGGCGAACCCAAGCCCCAACGGCGCCTGGGCATCTATTTCCACGGCGCCAACGGGACCATGTATGCCAACTACGAGATGTTCAAAATCGTCCCCGAGGGCGACAAAATGAAAGACCTCCCGGAACCGCCCCAATCCATTCCTTCCTCTCCGGGCCACGAACGCGAATGGCTCGACTCCGTCAAATCGCGCCAGCAGCCGAGCTGCAATCCAAACTACCACGTCAAGGTGGACGTGCCCATCCAACTGAGCCTGCTCTCTTTGAAACTCGGACGCTCCATCCGCTTCGAGCGTTAAATGCGGCGCTCCGCGCCGAAGAATCAGGCCTCTCCAAAGGAAACATGCCAAGACATTCACGCAAAAGCGTGGATGTTGCGACCAAAGACTCTAAGAGCGCCCCCTGGCTTCGAGGTTGCCTGGCGCGGCGCAGCCGCCGCGGAGGCCATCTGCTCAAGGCTCACACCTTAAAGTTCTTGAGGGGCAAAACTCGTTGTAATCAGGTCAAGTTTCGCTGCGATTGCAATCCCGATTCGGAATCGGGACTTTCAGGTGAATTGAATCCCGATTCCGAATCGGGACTCGGAAAATCGGTTTCGACAGTGAAGGCCAAGCCCAAAACTAGCTTGCCCGCAACGCCGAGTTTCTTCTCAGCCTCCAAAACAGCGGAGCGGATTTCCTCTGTTGTGATTGCCCGAACGCCGACCGCTTCACGGTTGGGATACTGGCGCTGGTGGCGCAACGGGAAAGGGAATTGATTTCAGAGCGGACCCGTTTGGGATTGGCCGCAGCCAAGGCCAAGGGCGTCAAACTTGGCAATCCAAATCCCGAAAAGGCTTTGGCCGCAATGGTGACGGCGAACAAATCCGCCAAGGTGGAGTTTGCCGCCAAGGTGTTTCCCGTTATTGAGGAAATCAAATCCGCTGGTGTTCAGACCCTCCGCGGGATCTGTGATTGTCTGAACCGCAGGGGGATTGCCACCCGCAACGGGAAAAATTGGTATCCGGCGACCGTCCGCAACATTCTCGAAATCCAGACCGCCTAAAACACCACCCGCCCGACACCGGCTGCCCGGTGTCGGGCATCAAACGAAAACGACTATGAGAGAAACCATACGCAATGGAAAATTGGAAATCATCGGTTATCGTGAAGCCGGGTCAGGCAATCGGGAGATGCTCCGCGACAAGACCGGCCGCATTCTCGGACGATTTGAAACCGATACAGGCGTTACACGGGAGGCCAGTGGAAAAATCATCGGTCGCGGTTCAAACCAACTGCTCCGCCTGCTTAAATGAAAAGCCCCACCGGTTTTCGGGACCAGTGGAGTTTTGCTGACTGGTAATTCAGTGCCGCCGGTTATGCGGAGCCACCCGTAGGCAATTACCGGCTCAACCGATAAAACTGCTGTGTGCCGGAGATTGTATTGATAGCTACGGTCTGCCCGCCGATGACGACCGGCTTCGGAGAAACGGGAGTCCAGACCGCCGATGAACCAAGGTTTGTGGTGGACTGCAAAGTGAACCCGGCGTAATTGGTCGGCCACGTCAAAATCACGTATGATTCGGAAGGAATGATTGTAAGTTGCGGGTCTGGCACAATGGTCAGCCGGAAAACGGTACCCCAGCCAGGTCCATTTCCATAGGCGAAAGTCGTGCCATAGAAACTGCCGTCGCTGCCCTGCACCAGAGCGGCCTCTGGCCATCCGCCATTCGTGCCGTTGTCCTTGTCGAACCAATACAGACTGGTCAGCGCCCCATTGGTGCTGATTCTGAACACGGTGCCAAAGCCGCAGCGACCGTCCATACAACTATACCGGTCGCAAGAAGTCGTGCCATAGAAACTGCCGTCGCTGCCCTGCACCAGAGCGGCCTCTGGCCATGCGCCATTTGTGCCGTTGTCGAACGAATACAAACTGCTGAACGCCCCATTGGTGCTGATTTTGAACACGGTGCCATTGCCGAGGGCGCAGCCTAGAAGGGATTCATCCTCTCGAGTCGTGCCATAGAAATAGCCATCGCTGCCCTGCACTAGCCCACTGGGGTAAATGCCACCGCCGTTGAATAAGGAATACAAACTGGTCAGCGCCCCATTGGTGCTCATTCTGAACACGGTGCCATTATCGTTCGTGCCGCCCCCTGCAGTCGTGCCGTAAAAATTGCCGTCGTTGCCCTGCACCAGAGCGGCAGTGGGATAAGTGGGATACCCGCCATCACCGCCGCCGGTGAATGAATGCAAGGTCGTCAGCGCCCCATTGGTGCTGATTTTGAACACGGTGCCACAGCCGTTCGTGCCGCCGCGCCAAGTCGTGCCATAAAAATTGCGGTCGCTGCCCTGCACCAGCCCATTGGGATTGTTGCCATCCAGCCAGTCGCCATTCGCATTAGTAATCGTGCCGAAAGCATAAAGGGTCCTCAGCGCCCCATTGCTGTTGATTTTGAACACGGTGCCCCCGTTGTTAAACTCGTCTCCATTCGTGCCGCCGGAGCTAGTCGTGCCATAAAAATACCCGTCGCTGCCCTGCACCAGAGCGGCATAGGGATATGCGCCATCATTGCCGCCGGTGAAAGAATACAAACTGGTCAGCGCCCCATTGGTGCTGATTCTGAACACGGTGCCGTAGAATACGACACCGTCTCCGGAAGTCGTGCCATAGAAATTGCCGTCGCTGCCTTGCACCAGAGCGGCAGTGGGACATACGCCATCATCGCCGCCGGTGAATGAATAAAGGCTGGTGAAGACCACTGCGGCCTGTGCTCCCCAAACGGGCAGTATCAAAAGCAGCAACCGCAGAGGCCCAAGCGATGAAGTGCAGATACGGCCCGTGAAACCAAAGGTGATTTTCAGAACTCCGAATATGGCTCTTGTTGTTTTCATAGGCATTTTCATTGTGCCCGGAAGCGACATGTCCATATCCACCCCGGTAAGCCTCATGCCCACCGGGTTTGGGCAGCCGCACCCGGCAGCAAATAATGGACCTTAATTGACCACTGCCATTTTCCACCTTTTCTTGTAGGGGTGCAAGCAAGACCTTTCGGTGGATGCTGGCCTGAATGATAGGGAAGGTGGATTTACGCCGCGGTTGAGATTTGGCACGATGACGCGGGAGTTTTGGCCCATTCGGCGAGGCAACCCGTTCAAGATACGATGGCTGGATGGTCAACCGTCAGCGGTATTGACGTTCATCACGAAGAGGGTGCTGAGTTGGGCCGGATTTGCGTCTGGCCCACTTTGGGGGGAAAGAGAGGGAAACGGTCAAAGGTTCGTTTCAGCCCATAAAACAACGGTTTTCCGGCTGTCCAATCAATTGTAAATAGTGCCCAAGTACCGCGCCCTGTGGGAATTGCGTTAAATGCGGCGCTCCGCGCCGAAGAATCAGGCCTCTCCAAAGGAAACATGCCAAGACATTCACGCAAAAGCGTGGATGTTGCGACCAAAGACTCTAAGAGCGCCCCCTGGCTTCGAGGCTTCCTGGCGCGGCGCAGCCTCGCTAATACTGTGCCCGGGAATCGGACTCCGGGCAGTGAGTTCTTTGCGCCGGCGCAAGCTTACTCCCATTCAATCGTGCCGGGCGGCTTGCTGGTGATATCGAAGCAGACGCGGTTGACGCCTTTGACCTCGTTGATGATGCGGTTGGAAAGCCGTTCCAGCAGGTCGCAGGGCAGCTTCACCCAATCGGCGGTCATGCCGTCCTGGGATTCGACGGCGCGGAGGGCGATGGTGTAGTCGTAGGTGCGTTCGTCCCCCATCACGCCCACGCTGCGCACCGGCAGGAGCACGGCGAAACTCTGCCAAATCCGGTAATACCACCCGCTGTGCTTCATCTCCTCCACCACGATCCGGTCGGCGTTGCGCAGGATTTCCAGCCGCCGCGGCGTGACTTCGCCCAGGATGCGGACGGCCAGGCCGGGCCCCGGAAACGGCTGGCGCAGGACAATCTCGCGCGGCAATCCCAGCTCGCGCCCCAGCTCGCGCACCTCATCCTTGAACAGGCATTTGAGCGGCTCCACCAACTGGAGCCGCATCCGCCGCGGCAGCCCGCCCACATTATGATGGCTCTTGATCATCGCCGCCGGGTTGCCCCCCACCGGCACTGACTCGATCACGTCGGGGTAAAGCGTGCCCTGGGCCAGGAACTTAGCCTTGCCGGCGCGTTTGGCCGCCGCCTCGAAGACTTCGATGAACGTCTTGCCGATGATCTTCCGTTTGCGCTCCGGCTCGGCGACGCCCTTGAGCCGGCGCAGGAACAGCCGGGAGGCATTGGCATAGCGCAGCTTGATCTTGAAGTGCCGGCCGAACACTTCCCGCACCACCTCCGCCTCGCCCCCGCGCAGCACGCCGTTGTTCACAAAAATGCAGGTGAGCTGCTTCCCGACCGCCCGGTGGAGCAGGGTCGCCGCCACGCTGGAATCCACCCCCCCGCTCAGCCCGAGAATCACCTTTTCCTTGCCCACTTGCGCGCGAATCGCCTCCACCGCCGGCTCGATGTAGTGCCGCATCGTCCAGTGCTTGCCGCACCCGCAGATATTGTGCACGAAGTTGGCGATCATCTCCCGCCCTTGCGGCGTGTGCGCCACTTCCGGGTGAAACTGCAAGCCGAACATCCGCCCTTCCTGGTCCTGGATGGCCGCCGCATCGGAATTCTCCGTGACCGCGACCGACTTGAACCCGGCTGGAATCTTCGTGAGCTTGTCGCCGTGGGAATTCCAAACCTGCAGGCTTTCCGGCAGGTTGGCAAACAGGGGGCAGAAGCTGTCCTTCACGCGGAGGGTGCCTTTGCCGAATTCGCGTTTCTGGCCCGGCTCGACCTGCCCGCCCAGAAACTGGGCCAGGAGCTGCAGTCCGTAGCAGATGCCCAGCACCGGCAGGCCCAGGGCGAAGAGGGCCGGGTCCGGCAAGGGGGCATCCTGGGCATACACGCTGGCGGGCCCGCCGGACAGGACCAGGCCCTTGGGCTGCAAGGCGGCGATCTGCGCGGCCGGGGTGTTGTAGCGCAAAATCACCGAATAGACATTGCACTCGCGGATGCGCCGCGCGATGACCTGGGTGTATTGCGAACCGAAATCCAAAATGACAATTTGTTCGGTCATGGTCGTTGAATTCAAAGCCGACTCTTTGCCGGTCCGGGCGCGTTTTGGACCGGCCTTTAGGGTTCATGCCAAAACAAGTTCCGAAGGCGCGGCGTAATTCCAAGATTATGTTCTGGCACCCCTCCGGGGTGCGAGCGAGCCCCGGCCCGGCTTTCCGGTGGTCGTTCTGCCCTGTCGCCCCAGAACGACCACCGGCTACTTTCTGGCACCCCTCCGGGGTGCGACCGGCAGAGGGCACCCTCCCCGGTGGTCCCGCCTGGGCGGGATCACCGGCTACCTTCTACCAACCCTCCGGGTTGGAGAAAATCGGAATTTGTTTTTGCACGGGCGCTTAGACCCGCCGGCAGCCGGCTCGCACGCCCACGGCTCAGGCGCTCGCGGGCTGGGTCTGGCGCTTGGTCATAATGGCGGCGACGATCTTCCTGGCGAGCTCCGGCTTTTCGGCCAGCGCCTTTTGGGCGGCGTCTTTGCCCTGGCCAATCAGTTCGCCCTCGAACTGCAGCCACGCCCCTTTCTTGTCCACCACGCCGTGGTCGATGCCCACGTCGAGGATGTTGCCTTCCTTATTGATGCCCTGGTTGTAGAAGATGTCGAACTCGGCCTCCGCGAAGGGGGGCGCCACCTTGTTCTTGACGATCTTCACCTTCACGTGGTTGCCGATGGCGTTGCCCGCGGCGTCCTTGAGGGTCTCCTTGCGGCGGATGTCAATGCGCACGCTGGCATAGAATTTGAGGGCCTTGCCGCCCGGCGTGGTCTCGGGGTTGCCGAACATAACGCCGACCTTTTCCCGCATTTGGTTGGTGAAGACGCAGGTGGTTTTGGCCTTGGCCAGCAAGGCGGCGAGCTTGCGCAGCGCCTGGCTCATCAGGCGCGCCTGCATGCCCATGGTGGCCATGCCCATCTCCCCCTCCAGCTCCGCCTTGGGCACCAGCGCCGCCACCGAGTCCACCACGATCACATCCAGCGCGTTGGCCCGCGCCAGCGTCTCGACAATTGAGAGCGCCTCTTCACCGCTGTCCGGCTGCGACACCAGCAAATCGGCCAGGTTCACCCCCAGCCGCTTGGCGTAGCCCGGGTCCAGCGCGTGCTCGGCATCGATGAACGCCGCCAGCCCCCCCGCCTTCTGGGCGTTGGCGATGACGTGCAGCATGACCGTGGTTTTGCCCGAGGATTCCGGCCCGAAGATTTCGACCACCCGCCCGCGCGGCAGTCCCCCCACGCCCAGCGCCAGGTCCATCGCCAGCGACCCGGTCGGGATGACTTCGATTTGCTTGAGGGCGCGCGCGTCCCCCAGCCGCATGATGCTCCCGTCGCCGTAGGCCTTGGTGATGGTGGAAATGGCCGCCTCGAGGCCGCGCTGGCGCGCCGCCGCCACTTTGGCCGCCTCGGCGGCGTCGGCCTCAGGCGAGCGTTCTTTGGAGTCCGCCGACCGCTCTTTGGCGTCGAGCGTCTTCTCGGGTTTTTCCGCAGGCTTGGCAGGCATATTCTTAGGAGTGGAGTTTGGATTACTTCCTTTTCGCCTCGTTGGCCCCCTCGCCGACCGACCAGATCAGCCGATCGGGCGGCGTCTGGTCGCCGCCGGGGAATTCAATCTGCACATCGGTGGTCTTGGCAAAGAACTTCGTGGGCGACTCGGCGAACAGGACAAAGCTGGCGCCATCGCGCCGGGCCAGCAGGTGGTCGCCTTCGCGGACGATTTCCCAGTTGTCGTATCGGCCCGGGTAGCGGTCGAGCAGGGCGGCCGACCAGGTGAACTCCTTCTTGCCCGGCTTGCCCAACTCGCGCACCCAGATGTTCCGGAACCGGACCGGGTTGCCGTGGTCCTGCAAGGAGAGCGGCTGCTTCTCCGGGTGCGGCTGGTAAGGGGCGCGCTCCAGCCAGCCCGTCGGCCCCGTGAGTTCGACGTTGTGCTGGACGAGCACGCCGTTGTGGAGAATCGTCATCCGCGTCGGCGCCAGCAGCTTGCCCTGGGCGTCGAACCGCGGCGCGCTATAGAGGATGTCGTAGCTCTGCCATTGGCCGGGCGGGCGGCTGGGGTTGACCAGCGGCGGGTACTGGCCATAAATGGCCGCGGCCGACCCGTCCGCGTAGGTCTGGTTGCCGTAGGAATCCAGCACCTGGACCTCGTAGCGGTCCAGGCCGAAAAAGACCCCGCTGTTGCCTCGTCCCTGGCCCTCGCCCTGGGCCGGCGCCGGCGTCGCCCATTCCACGTGCAGTTGGCAATCGCCGAAATTCTGCAAGGTGCGCACGTAGCCGCTGCCCTGGACGCATTCCATGTAACCGTCGCGCACAATCCACTTGGTGGGGCTGCCGTCCATGCTGACCCAATTCGACAGGTCCTTGCCGTCGAACAGCACCACCGCGTCGGAAGGCGCCTGGCCCGCCTGCTCCTGGGTGCTGGCCGTGGCGGGCGTCACCACCGCCGGCTGCGGCCGGTTGCGATCGTGCGCCAGCCAGCTCGGGTCGGGTTGCCCCAAGCAAACAGACCCCCAAGCCAGTGGCAGCGCCCCGGCCGCCAGGCCCAGAGCCAAATCGAGCAGCGAAGACTTGTTGAGCTTCATAAAAAGTGCAGTTGCCAGTTCAGTCGTTTCGAGGCCGGAGCCTACGCCCTTCGGCCACGCAAGCAAAGCTTTACTTTGTGCTTTGCGCGCCGCTACGGGTCTCGCGCCGCTCAACACCCAACCACTGGCCTGCAGCCCTCCGGGTTGCAGGCCTCGGCCCGTGAGATAGATGCCCCATGTGATAGGCGCCAGGTGCAGGCTTATCTCACGGCCCGACGGCATCAGGCAAAACAGGACGTGCTGCCCTCGCGAGGGGGACCAAAGAAGATGCTGGCCGCACGGTCCGACGTAAGCCTCAGTTCTGCCGGCGGCCGTGAACGGTCCCAGGCCTGACCAACTTCACCTCTGAGTCCTTGAATACGTGAGCGATGAAAGGCGGCTGAACTTCCGCGCAGAATCGCCTGATGGCAGGGAGGGCCTTTACGAAAATGCTGCCGATTTCAGCCCCGCTGAGATCGCCCCTGGCGACCAGCACGAAAGCCCGCACTCCGGCGTGCCAAAGAGCCGCAGTCTCAACAGGTCGGTAGCGGATTCGCTTGTCCTTGGTCAGCACCACCCACCCGCGCTTGCCAACCTCCAGCAGCCATTCGGCATCAGGCGTTCCCGGCTTGAAATTCTCATCATGGGCCTCCACGCGCTCGCCCGCCGCGCGCAGCGCCCCGGGTATCACCCTGCGCCCCAGCATCGCGTCCGTGAAAAAGACCAACGGCTCACGCGGCGAGCTCGAGTTCGCACCGGACTGCTTCTTCGACGTATCCACGCTCGCAACCGTAATCCTGGGCCAACTCCTCAATGCACTCCCCGGCCTTGTAGCGTCCAGCTACAATCTCGGTGGTGACTCCTGTCCCGCTTATCGTTGGGCGACCAAAGCAGACGAACGGGTCCATGACGATAATCCTTGGCTCGTCCGCTTGACGCTTGCGGGTAAAAAGGTAGAGACGGGCGGCCAAGCCCGCGGCGTCATGCTCCACCCGCTGCAGATGTGCTGCCAGCATCTCCCTCAGGGCCAACTGGCCTTCCGCAGAGACTGCGATCAACTCCTCGAACTGCGAGAGGAACAGATCAACCCCATCCGTCTGAAACTTCTGCTCCGCCAGCGGGTGGAGCGAGTGGAAATACCGCTGGACGTACTCCAAGGCCGAGCGGACCTTGTGAAAGGGTATTCTGTGCTCCCGCCGGATGGCGTCCAGCACGTGCGCTTCCACCATGTTGACGAACGAGAGGGAAAGCACATTGCGGTCGGGAAGATCTATCACCGGGCTGAAAAAATGCGGGCCGCGGTCCGTCGGGTAAGTGCGGCCACACACCCAAGATCGCAAAGTCGCCGCCGGGATGCGCAAATAGTGCGCCGCCTCCGCGATGCCGTAAGCACCCACTTCGCGCGGGTCAGTGGCCGCCGATTCTGTAGTTCGCCGTCCGGAACGCATTTTGACTATCAGGCCTTTGCGCTAATGTGCCATACTCGCCGCCGCTGCGGAAGAATGCCTGCCGCAAAGAAAAATGCAAGCAGCAACGCAAGCCGCAATGATTTGAATCCGTCACTGCCACCGCCCAAGGGCCGTGCCCGGGTGCAAGGCCGCCAGGACCTGGCCCAGGGCAATCCCGCCGTCGTTGGGGGGGACGCGCTGGTGCCAATAGGGGCGGAAGCCTTCTGCTTGTAACCGCTGGACGGCGCGCTCGGTCAGGTAGCGGTTTTGAAAGCAGCCGCCGGAAAGGACCACGCGCTCCTGCCCCATTGCCCGCGCGACCGTCACGATGATTTCCACCAGGGCGTTATGAAACCGGGCCGAGATTGGGCCCGGAGGAACACCGCGCTTGACGTCGGCGATAATCTGAGCGACCAGCGGCGACCAGTCCACGATGAGGGCGGAGTGGCGGGCGGGTGATTGGTCAGGGGCGTCCGGGGGCGGAAGGTCTTCCATCGAAAATGGGTAGCTGTCGTTGGTCCCTATCCCTTCCAGGGCGAACTCCAGCTCCATGGCCGCCTGGGCCTCGAAGCGGACTTGCTGGCGCAGCCCGGTGAGCGAGGCGACGGCGTCGAAGAGGCGGCCGGCGCTGGAGGTGAGCGGTGAATTGAGGCGGCGGGCCAGCATGGTTTTGAGGGCGGCCAATTCCGCGCGCGAAAAGGCGCGCACCGGGGCCAGTTCTTCCAGCCCCAAAGCCGCTTCGCCGAACATCGCGAAAAGCAGGCCCAGGGCAGCCCGGCGCGGTTCTTTGACGGCTCGCTCCCCGCCCGGCAGCGGGAAGGGGCGGAAATGGGCGACCCGCTCCCAACCGGCCTCGGTGACCAGGAAAAACTCCCCGCCCCAGACCGTGCCGTCGAGGCCGTAACCGGTGCCGTCCCACGCCACGCCCAGCACCGGGGGCGTCAATTGGTTTTCCGCCATGCACGAAAGGACATGCGCCACGTGATGCTGAACGCTCACGTAGCCCAGGCCGGGGGAGGGGGCGGCGGCCGAGGCCCGCGCCCGCGCATATTTTGTCGAGAGATAATCCGGGTGCGCATCCGCGGCCACCGTGGCGGGCTGAGTTTCGTACAATCTTTCAAAATCGGCAATGACCCGGCGGAAGGCCTCATAGGCCTGGTCGGTTTCCAAATCGCCGATGTGCTGGCTGATAAAGGCCTGCGAACCGGCGGTCAGCGCAATCGTGTTTTTCAAATGCGCCCCGACTGCCAAGACTGACTCCCCACTCCCCCTCCGCAGGTCCGATTTCCGATTTCCGATTTCCGATTTCCCTCTGCCCCGCCGCTTCTCTTTCGGCCTGTGCTCTCCTGAGGCCAATTGGCAACTGGCAATTGAAAATTGGCAATTCCACGCCGCACTCCCCACTTCAATGGGCAGCGGCGCGAAGCCGCGGGCGCGGCGCAAGACCAGTTCCCGCCCCAGCATCACGCGCACAATTGAATCGTCCACGTGGCGCACGATGGGCCGGTCGTGGACCAGGAACAAGTCAGCGATGTCGCCCAGCCGTTCGAGGGCCTCGCCTGCCTCCGTGCAAATCGGTTCGTCGCTCAAGTTGCCGCTGGTGGCCACGACCGGGAAAGCCAGGAGCGACAGGAGCAGATGGTGCAGGGGAGTGTAGGGCAGCATCACACCCAGGTTGGGATTGCCAGGGGCCAGGGACACTGCCAATTGGCAATCGCCCCCGGCCTCTGGCCGACGGCCAAGGAGCACGATGGGGGCCTCGGGCGAGCGGAGCAGCCGCTCTTCGGCCGGGGACACCTGGCAGACCGCCTGAACGGCCGCCAGGGAAGGGAACATGAGCGCGAAGGGCTTTTCTTCGCGACCCTTGAGTTGGCGCAGGCGCCGCACCGCCTCGTCCGCGTGCGCCGCCACCACCAGGTGGAAACCGCCCAGGCCCTTGACGGCGACAATCCTGCCGGCGCGGATGGCCGCGGCGGCCGCGGCGAGCACGGCCGGCGCCGCCGGCGGGCTGCCGGGCGCCCCCGCGCCGCCCCCGCCGCTCAGCACCTTGCCTTGCCGGTCCCACAGTTCCAGGTGCGGCCCGCATTGCGGGCAGGCATTGGGTTGGGCGTGGAAACGGCGGTCGCGGGGGTCGTCATATTCCGCCTGGCACTGCGGGCATAGGGCGAACTTCCTCATCGACGTGTTCGCGCGGTCGTAGGGCAGCGAATGGATGATGCTGAAACGGGGGCCGCAGTTGGTGCAATTGGTGAAAGGATAGAAGTAGCGCCTGTTGCCCGGCTCGAAGACCTCGCGCCGGCAATCCGGGCAGGTGGCGATGTCCGGCAGGACCAGCGCCGTCTTGCGGCCGCCAGTTTGGCTCGCGCGGATCTCGAAGCTCGCGTAGCCGAGCGGGTCGAGCCAGGCGGCTTCCAGGCTCTGGATGAAACTGCGCGGCGGTCTTTCCGCCTCGAGGCGGAGCCGGAATTGCTCGAGTTGAGCCGGCCCGCCTTCGGCTTCGATGAACACGCCCTGGGTGGAATTGTTGACCCAGCCTTTCAAGCCCAGCTCCCCGGCCAGCCGATAGACAAACGGGCGAAAGCCGACACCTTGAACGGCGCCCCGAATCGCCAGTCTCAGACGCTTTGGCCGCATACACCTGGAGCCAATGTGCGCCGGCGGAGCCGGGCGGTCAACGCCGGCTCGATCCACAGTTGCTTTCACGACCCCAGTTTTGCAGAATCGCCGCGACCTGACAGACGACCGAACCTGTGCACACTCAGGGTCAATTGAACTTGGGCGACGGCGGGACCGAGCAGGGTTATACCCAGTGGCTGACCGGGCGGCGGTTGGCGGCGGCGGAACTGGCGCGGCGCATGGGCCTGCCGCTCGGCCGCCAGGTGGAAGTCTGGCTCTGTGGGGGCATCCGCCTGCGCGGCAAGCTGCGGCTCCAGGAAGAACTGCTCTTTATCGAGGAGGAACGGGTGCGGCACCTGGAACTGCTGGTGGAGGGCGTCCCGTTCACCTACCGTGAGATGGAATCGTGTGTCAGGCTGGACTAAGCTCTGCCTATTCAGTTGCGCTAGGGAGCGCACACGGCCCGCCTGCCCTCAGCGCCAGCCCGGCGCTGAGCCTCGGCGATCCCGCCAGGCCTCCCCTGACTGCATGGTTGCGGCCCAGTCAGGCCGCCACTCCCGAGGAGGAGTTCGTATTGACCATCGGCGGGAACCAGGGGGTGTTGGTCGGGCCGGGGATGGTCGCGCTTGCAGGCTGCAGCAGCCAGCGGCCGACAGCGACCAGGGTGCGCGCATCGGCCCGCCACAGGCCAGTGCGGAGATAGCGACCCAAGGTAAGCCTTTTGGCTGGGGACGTGTTCTTGGCGGAAAGCGCCGAAGCAGCGTCTCTCCGGAAAGGATCACCGAGAAACAAGCCGGCCGCCAGCGCAAAGGCCAGCAGGCCGGCCAGCCAGTATCTGAGCGCCAGGAGCCGGACCGGTCCGGCTTCGCCGTCGTTGGAGCAGCGGTGGAGTTTCATAGTTTGGTTGCCGTTAACATGACTACACCGCCTCAGGGCATTTTGTCTCAAAAAAATGCAATCCGCTCCACGGCTGGGCGCCTATCCGAATGAGGACGCGGGTTAGGGAGTGCCCGGCGCGATAAGCATCGACGGGGCATGCCTCTCACGGGGCAAGTCGCCGCACTCCGAAACGCGCGCGGCGTGAGCCGGAAACCGCCCTCATTCGGAGATGCGCCCGCCAGGCGGCAATTCCAAACTGTGGACTTTGCAAACGGCCATTGAGGAGGATATAGTATGTGCGGCAAACTGTCTTATGAAAACGCATCGCTCAGCGGCCGTGGCGGAACTCAATGGTCGCCCTGCACCGCAGCGCTACGCCGGGAAAACCAACCCCGGGGGGCGCGGGGCCTTTACCCTGATTGAACTGCTGGTCGTGATCGCGATCATCGCCATCCTTGCGGCCATGCTCCTGCCGGCGCTCAGCAAGGCCAAGATCAAGGCCCAGCAGATCGGCTGCCTGAGCAACCTCAGGCAACTCCTGACCGCCTGGCACCTCTACTGCGGCGACTTCAACGACCGCGTGGCCAACAACTTCGGCGTGGACGAGACCGTTGCCTCCATCAGCAGCGGCAAGCTGGATAGCTGGGTCAACAACGTCATGACCTGGACAGCCAGCGCCTCAGTGGCCGATCGCAGCAACACCAACTTTGCCTGGGTCGCCAGCGGCGTCCTGGGCCGATATACGGCCGCGGCCCTCGGGGTGTATAAATGCCCGGCTGACAATTACCTGAGTCCGATCCAGCGGGCGTCCGGTTGGACGCAGCGCAACCGCAGTCTCTCGATGAACTCGAACTTCGGCCTTTTCAGCGATGGCGAGAGTGGCGACGATACCGCCAGGGGCATCCACTGGGGCGTCACTGGTTACGCGCAGTTCCTCAAGCAAAGCTCCGTGCCCAAGCCGGCCAAGACCTGGCTGTTTCTCGATGAACAGGCGGACTCGATCAATGACGGCTACTTCATCAATAATCCCGATGGCGTTTATAACTGGCAGGATATTCCGGCCTCCTACCACAACGGCGCGTGCGGTTTCTCCTTTGCGGACGGGCATTCGGAGATGCATAAATGGCTTAGCGCGACCTCCAAGTATGGGGTTCATTACTATTATCCCAACGTGATGACCTTCGACGCCGCCGGGGTGAGAGATTTCGCCTGGTACAACGAACGCACCGGGTTCATCCAGCTCGGCACCGGCCGATTCATGTTTGGGTACTAGCCCTTGGCGCGGGGCGGGCGCAACCAAAGTCCAGGGAGAATTCCCTCCTCAGGCAAGCAACGGGAGCCTTCCCCCGCCGCGCTAAGCAGCGCCCCTCCGCGCCGCAGAGGACTCGTGAGCAAACGCGCCGGGCGCCGGCGCAAAGAATCTTCGCAAAAGGAAAAAGGTTATGACGGACGCCTTCGCCTCCTGGCCGTCGTGGCCCCAACTCCTGGGCTCCCTATTGCGCCAGCACCCGCCAGAACTTCGCCCGGCTCTCTGAAGGCAGTGGCAGCAAGACCACCTGCGGGTCGTTTGTCAGCGTCACCGAAACCACCGTTTGCCAGTTGGTCGAAGCCGGCGAGAGCGCCTCCTGCACCTGATGCAGGTGGCTCACATCGCCGCGAATCGTCAGCAGCAAGTTGGTGGAACTGGCTGCCAGGGACAACTGCGGCCGGCGGGGCGGGGCCGGCGCCGGATCATCGCTGAAATCGGGAATTCCGTTGTGGTTCGCGTCGTTGAGGTCGTCGATCGCGAGAACCCAGACCGACCACGGATAGAACGTGCTCGGGTCGGCATCATTATCGAACTCCACGTACCCGGCGTAGTTCGTAGGCCAGTTCTGGTCGCGCAGGAAAAGATGGTTCGTAAAAATGTGGGTTTGCTGGGCCGCGTCCGTCCACGCGCCGGGCGACAGGGTCAGTTGGTCGAACCGGTTGGTGGGTTCCTTCGTGAACTGGACCGCGCCCTGGAGCTGGTTTGCCGCATTGCCGGTTTGCGTGAGGTTGACGCTCCCCGAGACCGTGTTCGACCCGGGCGAGTAGGAGATCGTTCCGGCGTATTCGAGGATTTCAAACGCGCTGAGGAACGTGCCGTAGTGCTGACCGTAAGTGTCGGTCAGCACGAGCCGGCAGGTGCCGCTCTTCGACCCGGCCGTACGATTCCAAGCGGCGGAAATGCTGCCGCCGCCGTAGGAGCCCACGCTCCAGGAACCGGACGTGGTGGCCGCCTGCAGCCTTTGTGAAACCTCGAAAAAGTCAGGAAATCTATTGGTGTTTGCGTCAACTGTGTGGCCGTACCCGTCATCGATGGATGGCAGGTATAAACTGATCGTTCCATACATCTGGCCATAAAAGATATCATTCAGCGCCAGGTCGCTGACATATTCGGTTGTTCCTGGGAGAACTAGGTCGCTGCCCGGCGGCTGCGCGCCCGCCCAGGGAACCAACTCACCGAGGCCATCGGGCGCCCCGGTGCTGCTGACCTCCAGGATGTCCCCGTACTCGTCCAGGGCCGAGTCTAACACGACCGATAGGCAGTAGAGCCTCGCCTTGGCTGTCTGCGCGCCGCGCCCGGCCAGCGGAATAAGAAACAAGAATGCCATCAACAAATACATCGTCATTCTCATAGCCTGCTCCCATGCCACGGAACTAATCCAAATCCCCGGCCCCTTGTCAACCTCAAACCCGCAGAGCGACCGCTCTCTCGGCCTGCATAACCATTAACCCTGCCGGCCGGACGCCCGGAACCCTCCGCCAGGCCAAAGAGGTGCGTCGGCGTAAACCCACGCGAGCCGCTCGGGTGTTGCTCCGGGTCGCGCGCCGGCGCTCAAGATTGCACTCGACAATCATTCCGGGAACGGAATAAAGTGCGCCCAGCAGGCGCCAATCATGCAAGGGTCGCCGAATCTATGCCCAAGCTCGTTGTCAATCCCGGCTCTCCGGCCGCGTGGGAAATCCAACTCAAGCCCGGGGTGAATCTCCTCGGGCGCGGCCCGGCCAACGACTTCAAACTCACGGACCCTTCGGTTTCCGGCTCTCACTGCCAGATTGTGGTGACCGAGCAATCGACCGTCCTCCGGGACCTGGGTTCCACTAACGGCACGTTTGTCAACCGCGCCCCGGTGCGGGAGGCAGTGCTGCAACCAGGCCAGACGATTCACCTGGGCGCCGTGGCGCTGGTGTACGCTGCCGACAAGCCCGTCGTCATCAGGGTCACTAAAACCGACCCGGCGACCGTGCGCCTGCCGTCGCCGGCGGGGGCCGTCCTGGCGCCGGCAGTGGCCGCCGCCCCGCCAGTGGCCGTCCTCGCCGGGCCGCCGCCAGTTGTGGTGGCGCCGCCAGTCGCCCCGGCCGCTGTTGCAACGGCGGCCACGCCGTCGCAGCCGTGCAAGTTCCATCCCCGGAACCCGGGACGGTTCCTCTGCCCTCAGTGCGGCCGGTATTTCTGCGAACTCTGTGTGACCACGCGGACTGCGGAAGGGGCCTCCAGGAAGTTCTGCCGGAGTTGCGGCGTGGAATGCGTGCCGGTGCAAGTGCCGGTCCGCCGGCCCGGAGGCGAGGAGGGATTCCTGGCGCGGCTTCCCGGCGCGTTCGCTTATCCGTTGCGCGGCAGCGGTTTGCTGGTGCTGATCGCGGGGACCTTGATTTTCGGCGCGTTGGACGCCTTATCGGGCGGCAGCAGCTACGGTTTGATTCCGAGGGCCTTTGGTTGGGGGCTGGCCATCCAGGTGATTGCCCTCGGCTACCTGTTTGCTTACCTGCAGAACATCATCCACGCCGCGGCCGCGGACGAGCAGGAAATGCCGCCCCTGCCCGGCATGGGGGATTTGTGGCAGGACCTCCTGCTTCCCGGCCTGAAGTTCATCGGGTTGACGCTCTTCTGCTTCGCGCCGGCCATCGCCGCGGCCTGGTATGCCATCGCCAACGAAGAGTCCTCCATGGTCCCTCTCCTCCTATCCACCTTCATCCTGGGTGTGCTCTATTTCCCGATGGCCTTCCTTTCCGTGGCCATCCTGGACTCGGTGCTGGCCGCCAATCCGTTGCAGGTGGTGCCCGCGATCTGCAAAGCGCCTCTGGAATACCTGGTCACGCTCTGCTTGCTGGGCGCCGTGCTCGGGGTGCGTTGGCTGGGAGACCTGCTCGTCAGGGGACTGTTCCCCCGGGGGCTGGCCACCCACTCGATGTCCAGGCTGTTCGAGTATTTCGCCGCCGAGGCCTTTTGGGCCCTGGCCAGCCTCTACCTCCTGACCGTCGCCATGCACATCCTCGGCCTCCTCTACCTGACCAGGAAAGAAAAGTTTGGCTGGCTCACGCGCTAGCCCGCAGGTCTCCCAGCCCGGCGCAGCCGCCGATAAAAATTGACTTTTAGCCGGGAGATCGGATAGAACTTGAAACCGGCCCCTAAGAGGCCTGGCAAACGAACTGGCGTGAAATCTCAGGTTGCGCCTGGGTTTCCGGTTTGTTCCGACGGGCCTTCACGGGGCTGCCACGAAAAAGTTCGCGGCCACAACTCTCAAATCTCAAGACTATGAAAGCTCAGGGTTCGCTCCACGACCGAAAGCGGAAGTCGATGAGAGTGCGGATCGGGCACGCCATCCTCATGCTGGGAAGTCAGTCGGGGCTGCTTGCCGCTCCGCAACTCGCCATCACCTGCCACGAAGCGAACATCGCTCTGAACTGGCCCACGCCCCCCGGGTGTGTCTATCAGGTGCAATCCCGTGCGGACCTCGTGCTCGGGGCTTGGTCCAACCGGGCCATCGTGGTGGCCGGGACCAGCCCCGCGGTGTGGTCCGAACCCAGTCCGCTGCTCACGCCCCAGTTTTACCGGCTTGCGTTGCCGCACGGCACGTTGGTCGAACCGCCGGAGCGCGCCCCGGCGGAACCGTGCGCCTGCGGGGGTTGCTCGGCCCTGCCGACAACCACGCCTTATATTTACCTCTTCTCGGGGGAAGTCCATTGCGAGGCGGAAGACCTGCGCATTAAAGGGCGCGGGTTGGACCTGCTGTGGGCGCGCAAGTATCGCTCGCGCCTGGGGCCCGCCACTGCCCAGGGCAACGGCTGGGACTATGCCTACAATATCCGCATCCAACCGCATGGGCCCAATGTGGTGGTGTACGACGGCAACACCCGGGCCGACGTCTTCTCTCCCCAGCCGGGTGGCTGGTTCGCCGCCGATGGCCTCTTCCGCGTCGGCTCCTTTAGCAACGGTGTCTTCCGGCTGCGATTCCCCGACAACGGGTTGTGGGAATTCCTGCCCCTGGACGGCAGCCCGCCGCAGGGCAAGATCAACCGCATCGAGGATCGCAACGGAAACGCGTTGGTTTTTGCCTACGACGCCTTGGGAAGCTTGATCACGGTGACCGACAGCCTGGGGCGGACCCTCATGGTTGGCTATAACGCGGATGGATTCATCGCCACGGTCACCGATTTCCTCGGGCGGACCGTTCGTTACGCTTACTACAGCAACAGCGATGCCGAGGGTGACGCTGGGGATTTGAAGTCGGTCACCTCGCCAGTGGTCACCGGCACCACCAACGGCAACGATTATCCCAGTGGCAAGACGACCGTCTATACCTACTCCAAGGGCCTCCCCGTACCTGCCTTAAATCATAACCTGCTGAGCATTACGGATTCCAAGGGCCAAACCTGGCTGCAGAACACCTACGCCGCTACCCAAGACCCCGCGGACTTCAACTTCGACCGGGTCGTCAGCCAGGCCTGGGGCTACAGCACCGACCAGTTGATGATTTGTTACGTGCCGCTTTCGCCGGGCGCGGACAACCAATACGCCTTCGTCAAGGCCATCGTCAACGACCGGGTGGGCAACGGCAGCGAAGTGACCTTTGACGCGGCCAACCGCTGCGTCAACCGCCGTGTGTTCACCGGCCGGGCAGTGCCGGGACTGCTTACGACCGAAACCCAGAATCGCCCTGTCAACCCGCTGCGCACCAATGACCCGCCCTGGTTCGAAACCCGCTTCGCCTGGAACCGGGATTCGCTGCTGGTCAGCCTGACTCATCCCATTGGCGATGTCACCCTGCGGCTTTATGAAGGTGACCTCAATCCGCAAGCCGACCCGCGGGCACGGGGAAATCTCCGGATGCAAATCCGCCAACCGGGGGCGCCGGGCGGGGACCAGGATCAGCTTCTGGAGACGTTCGAATACGACACCAGCTTTGGCGGCTGCTGCGGCTTCAATTTCGCCACCCGCCAGACCGACGCTCGCGGCAACGTCACCCTGCACGCCTACGACGCCAACGGAAACCGGACCAACACGGTCCATGCAGTTGCCTCCAGCACCGAGCAATGGGAGTACAACAGCTTCGGTCAGATGACGGCGCATATCTGGCCGGACAACGGCAGCAGTTATCGCCGGCGCGACGTGTTCACGTATTACACCAGCGGTCCTCAGACCGGTTATTTGCGCGAGCAAATTGTCGATGCCGACGGATTAGCGCTGACGAACACCTATGAGCACGATGCCGTTGGCAACCTGACCCGGCTCGTGGACCCGGCCGGCCATGACACCCTCTACACCGTGAATGCCCTCGATCAGACCGTCCAGGAATTGTCTCCGGCATTGCCTCCCGAAATCAGCGACGGCGGCGGCATCCGCTATGAAAAGCTCACCTGGTACGATGCCAACAACAACGTGGTCCGGACCGATCGCCAGAACCGGGATGGCACCGGCCTCCTGGTCGCCACCAACACCCATTTCACCACCCTCCAGGAGTATGAAATCCTTAACCGTGTCATCTGCAAAGTCGAGGAGGAGGGGGGAGAGAACCTGGCCAACACCGTGCTGACCCTTGCGGAAATCCCCGCCCCCGCCCGCACTCAGTTCATCGTCACCGAATACGGTTACGATGCCAATCGCAACCCCATCCTGGAGCGCCGGCCCGAAGCGGTCAACGGGCATCAGCCCGCCAGCCTCGTGCAACGGTCCTTTGACGAGCGCGACCTGCCATTCCGTGAAATTGCCGCCCCGGGAGACCCCGCCCAGTCCACCATTCAGTACGATTACGACGCCAACGGGAACCTCACGCAAACGGCCCAGGGAATCGAGGATTCGCCCAGAATCGCCCGCTACACTTATGACGGTTACAACCGGCAACTGGCCGTGCTGGACCCGATGGGCAACATGAAGACCAATCACTACGATCCTAATGGCAACCTCACGAATACCGTGACTTGGGGTGAGTTGTCCGACCTGCCGGGCAGCGCTGGGAATACCCGGCTCGCCGAGGCTCGGTTCGGTTTCGACGCCATGAACCGGCCGGTGCGCAAAGACCTGCTGTTCTTCGACCCGGCAACGCAGACACCGGTTGGTGACGGCCTGGCGACGACGTTGACGTTTTATAGCGACAACTCGCAGGTGGTGGCTACGGTCGATGATAATAATCAGACGAACTCCGTGGTCTATGACACCGCCAACCGCCAGAGCCTGACGCTCGACGCCAAGGGCAACAGCACCGTGTGGAATTATGACCTGGCCGGCAACGCCGTCACCCAGACCGAGCTCGACAAATCGGACCTGGATCATCTGGTCCAGCCCTTCGTCACTCTCTACTCCTACGACAATCTGAATCGACTCACGCAGGTAGTGGAGAATGCCTCGAGAACCAATCGCTACAGCTATGATTCGCGCGGAAACACGGTGGCCACAACCGACGCCCGCGGCAACGTGACCCAATATGCCTATGACGGCCTCAACCGACTGTTGCAGACGATACGTCTCCTGACCAATACGGGTGACGGGAGTGGGACGGTTATCGACAGTGTGGCGACCTCGCAGGAATGGGACGACAATTCACGCCTGGTGGGCCAAACCGATCCCAATGCCAACGCCACTCTCTATGCCTATGACGCGCTCGATCGCAGGATTCGCACCCTGTGGGCCGACTCCACCGGGGAGACAAACCTCTACGATCTTCACAACAATCTGATCGTGCGCCTCGACCCCAACGGAAATCGAATTACCAATGCCTATGATCTGCTCGACCGCCTTACCGACGTCGCCGTCACGGTCGGCCCCGGCGTCGCGACTAACACCACGTTCGAACGATACCGCTACGACGGCCTTTCCAGCGTCGTGCTGGCTCAGAACAACGGCTCGCTGGTAACGCGTGGTTACGACTCGTTAACCGACCTGGTGCGCGAAACCCAGCAAGTGCTGCCGGCCGGCCCGGCCCGCAATATCGTCAGTGCTTTTGACGGCACCGGGAATCGGCTGAGCTGCGCCTATCCTGGGGGCCGCCAGCTTACCTGCGCCTATGCCGGGCTGAACCGCAAGGCGAGCGTGGCAGACGCCGGCGGGACGATCGCCACTTACTTCTACCTTGGCCCGTCGCGCGTCGAGCGGCGAGACTACGGCAATGGCACCCGGCTGGACTGGGGTTATGACGCTCTGCGCCGGCCGGCGAGTACCTTCCACTCCAGAATCGCCGGCGGAACGCCTATAGACCTTCGCGCCTACACTTGGGATACGATGGACAACCAAGCGGCGGTGGTGGACCAACTCGCGGCCCCGCCCGCTCCCTGTCTCTACACTTATGATTCAGTCAACCGGCTCATCCGTTCTGTAAGCGCCACGGGTGAAACTACCGATTATTTGCTCGATAGCGCGGGGAATCGATTGCTGGTGACAGGTGAGGTGGGCCAAGGCACGTACTTCATGGACCCGACGTTGCCGGAGCCCGCCGACAGCCAGATGAACCAATACACGGTCACGCCTTTTGAATCGCGCGGCTACGATCGGAACGGCAATCTCACCACCGCCGGACCGCGCCTGATGGGTTATGATTACCGCAACCAACTCACCCAGACCACGGCCGGCACGCTGACCAACCTCTACAAGTACGATTGCTTCGGACGGCGCCTCGAGCAAACCGTCGCGGGGGTGGTTACCCGCTTTTACTACGCCGGCCCGCAGGAAATCGAGGAACAAGACGGCGCAGGTGCGACGCTCGCCACTTACGTCTGGGGTGTCGGGGTGGACGAATTGCTCCAAATGACGCGCGGGGCGCAAAGCTACTATTACCACGCCGATGACCTTGGCAGCATCCAGAAGGTTACCGACACCAGCGGCGATGTGGTCGAGCAATACCGTTACGGTGACTACGGCACCCCGTCGTTCTACAACGGCTCGGGGGCGCTCCTCGGCAGTTCCGCCCTCGGCAACTCCTGCCTGTTCACCGGCCGCCGCTACCTTCCCGAAACCGGCTTTTACTATTACCGCGCGCGTTACCTCGACCCTAATGTCGGCCGTTTCATTTCCCGGGACGGCCTCGGCTCCTGGGGCGACCCGGCGAATTTGGGCAACGGCTTCACCTACTGCGCCAACAATCCCCTCAGCAAAACCGACCCCAACGGATTATTACCGTGCTGCAAGCGCTGGGGCCGGTGCGGGATACTGCCCTGCTGCAAGTCCTGGGGCACCTGGAGGCTGACGCTGGATACCACCGACTGGACCCTCTGTATGTTGGACTGGGGAGTCGAGTGGGTCGCCCCCTGTCTCGCCTCGATCTATGCCTGCGGCGGCTTGTGCTTTGTGCCTGGCGGACAGGTTCCGTGCGCGGGATGCATTGCGGTGGGCTGCGCGGGACTGGCCGGCACCGCCGCCTTCTGCGCCGTCACCTCCTTGCGGAGCGAATGCCGATAAGGGCCGGCGTCGCCTGGCAAGCCAGACGGCGCCGCGAACTCCAGGCGCGAACATGCGCGTGTACCCGAATGCCAACCTCCGCCGAGGGGCGGCGTAACTGTTACCGATTTAATTCCCATCGTACTGCGCGGCGTAGCCAATCACGACGGGCCTCCGTTCTCGAAGAGTTGCCGCAGAACGGTCTTGACGCTCCATAAAGTGTGATGCATGATGCGTCACAAATGAAGACGGCAACCGTCAGAGACTTGCGCTATGCCTTCCCCCGCGTTTCCAGGTGGATTCAACAAGGGGAAAGCGTGGAAATAACTTTTCACGGGAAGAAGTTCGCGACGCTAACGCCGACCGTCGCGCCACGAAAGGCGCCACTGCAGTGGCCGGATTTCGAGGGCCGGCTGAAGCGGCTTTTCCCGAAAGGAGTCAAGGGCCAGCCAGCCAGCGAGATCATTCTGGAGAGCCGCCAGGACCGATGAGCGCCTACATCGACTCGGCGTTGCTGGTAAAGGCCTACTGTCTGGAGGAAACCTCACCTGAAGCTGTTGCCCTCATCCGCCAGGCGGTGCCACCGCTGCCGTTCACTGACTTGCACAGCCTTGAGATTCGCAACGCGCTGAGGTTGAAGCGCCACCGCGGTGAACTCACCGAGGGGGAATTGACGGGCGCGCTCCAAAACCTCCAGCGCGACCTCGATAGCGGTCTCTTGGAAAGGCCGATTTACGACCTGCCAGCCGTGTTCCAGAAAGCGGAGTCCCTTTCCACAGACCACACGGTCGCCACTGGCGCCCGGAGCCTGGATGTGGTGCATGTCGCGGCAGCACTGGCGGTGGGAGCGAGCGAATTCTTTTCTTTCGACCGCCGACAGCGCAGCCTCGCCGAGAGAGTCGGCCTGAAGCTATTGCCTATCCGGATAGCCGTCGTCGATTCCTGAGATGACATCTATCTCAGCCCAACCCGAAGCGCCCGCCGTTGACCGCCAGCGCATGGACGTGGACATCGTCTGCGTTGGCTTTGGCCCGGCCATGGCCGGTTTTCTCACCGCGTTGTCAAAGAACCTTGCCCACCCGGACGGCACGCCGGCGGTGGCCAGCGCGGCCCGGCCCGGGATGCCGCCCCTGGTCCTGTGCTACGAACGCGCCGATGACCTCGGTTTCGGCGTTTCGGGCATCGTCACGCGGGCGCGCGGGCTGCGGGCCACTTTCCCCAACCTCGACCCCAAAGACATCCCGATGGCCACGCCGGTCCTGGAAGAGAAGGTCGTGTATCTGCTCGATCCCATTGGCGCCAGCCGGCGGTCGTGGGCTTTGCGGGCGGCCGACCGATGCCTCCGGGTGTTCCAGCGCCTGCTGCCCTTCGAACATGAGGCGCTGGAACTGCCCTGGACCCCCGGCTTCCTGCACAAAGAGGGCGGCCTCCTGCTCTCGATGGGCCAGTTCATGCAATGGGTCGGCGCTCAAATCCAGAGCGCGGGCACAGTCCAGATTTGGCCGGGCACCCCGGTCTCCCAGGCCCTCATCCAGGAGAACAAGGTCACCGGCGTCCGCCTGCTCGATCAAGGCGTGGACAAGCAAGGCCAGCCCGGCGCCGGGTTCATGGCGGGCATGGACATCCACGCCGCGCTCACGGTGGTGGGCGACGGCCCGGTTGGCCCCATTGGCCAGCAACTCGACGCCCACTTCGGCCGGCCCCCCGGCCACCGCACCCGCGACTGGGCGGTAGGCATGAAATTCGTCGTGGACCTGCCCGCAGACACGCCGTTGAAGCCCGGCGCGGTGCTGCACACCTTTGGTTTTCCTGAGCCGGAGATTTTCGGCTTTTTCTACGTGCATCCCGACCGTATTGCCTCCCTGGGCATCTTCGTGCCGTCGTGGTTCGACAGCCCGGTGCGCACCAGCTACCGCTACCTCCAGCACTGGATGCTCCATCCCTACCTCTGGCGCTATCTCCAGGGCGCCAAGCTTCGCTCCTGGGGCGCCAAGAGCCTGGGCGAATCCGGGCGGCGCGGCGAACCGCACCTGGCCGGCGACGGCTACGCCCGCATCGGCGAAGGTTCCGGCACCACCAACGTCCTGACCGGCTCCGGGGTGGATGAGGCCTGGACCAGCGGCACGCAACTGGCCGAGAGCGTTCTCGAATTGCTCAAGTCCGGAAAGCCTTTCACGAAGCAAAACCTCGAGCAAAGCTATGTGCAGCGGCGCCGCGCCAGTTGGCTGGAAGCCGAGGCCCGTGGGGCCGAAAGGTCGCGCGACGGATTCCAGAAAGGCTTTCTGCGCGGCCTGCTTGGCCTGGCGCTCGCCGGTTTGACCAACGGCCGCTTCGCCCTCGCCAGCCAACCGGTGCCGCCTTACAAACGCATCCCTACCCTCGAGGAATATTACCGCGGCACAATCCCCGCCCCGGAAGTCCGGCAGTTGCGCAAAGAGTGCGCCATCAAGGGCGTCTCGCTCCATGGCGCCCTGATGCAGCGGTGCGGCTGGCCGGCCATCCCCTTCGACGGCAAGCTGCTCGTCTCACACCAGGACGCGCTGTTGCTGGGCGGCAAAGTCCAGGCGCCGCCCGGCTATGCCGATCATGTGGCGTTCCTTTACCCGCACCTCTGCGCCGAGTGCGGAACCAGGATTTGCGTCGAAGTCTGTTCCGGCCAGGCCCTTACGCCGGGCCAAGGCGGCGTGCCCGCCTTCGAGCGCGAGAAATGCGTCCATTGCGGCGCATGTTATTGGAACTGCTCGCAGCCCAACCCCGCAGACCCTGAACGCGGGAACATCGCCTTCCGCGCTGGCGCCGGCGGCTTGCACTCCGCCGAGAATTAGTGGCGCTACGGTTCGGAGGTGCCCGCCGCGATCTTGCTTGCGATTATTTCCTTGCGCGGTTTGGGTTCTTTTGCGGCAATTTAAGCGGATAATGAGTTCATTACCCAAGCGCCCTTCGCGGCAGAATTTCGTTGAAGGGCTGGTACTGCCATGACGAGACAAAGTTGGCTCATCGCCGGCGCGCTGACCGTGACCATTCTGGTGGCGGCGCTCGGCTGGTCGTTTTTTGCCAAACAGCGTGAACTGGACCAGGTGCGCGCCGCGCTGGCCAACAGCCAGGGCGAGGCGGGCGAACTGAGCCAGAAGCTCACCAACAGCCAGGCGCGCGTCCAGGAGTTGCAACAGCAAAGGGAAGCCGTCCTCCAGACGCACAAGGGCCTGGAAGAGGAGATGCGCGCCGCGCTCGAGTCCAAGGACGTCGCCATCTCCCAATTGCAGGGCAAGCTCACGGTCAACATCCTGGACCGCATCCTGTTCGACTCCGGCGAGGCGGAGCTGAAACCGGATGGCGCTGACGTGTTGCGCAAGATCGCAATCATCCTGACCCAGCATCCCAACCTCAAGCTCCACGTCGTCGGCCATACGGATGACGTGCCCATTAAGCCCGCCGCCCGGAATCGCTTTGCCAGCAATTGGGAGCTTTCCACCGCCCGCGCCACCGCCGCGGTGCGCTTCCTGACCGAACAGACCGGGGTCGACCCCCGCCGGCTCGGGGCCCTCGGCTACGGCGAATTCAGGCCCGTGGCCGACAACACCACGGCGGCGGGCCGCGCCCAGAACCGCCGCATCGCCATCGTCATCCTCTCCGAGGAAATGGCCGGGGCGGACACGGCCTCCGCGGCGACCACCAATGCCCCCGGGGCGCCCGCGGCGCCCGCGGCGATCACGAACGCTCCGCCGGCCCAGCCAGCCACAGCGCCGCCAGCAGAGACCAACAACTCGACGCCGGCCCAGCCGCCCAAGGCAACCCCGAGTCCTTGAGGTCCTCCGTCATACTCGCGCATCCGGATCCCGGCAGTTTCAATCACGCGCGGCAGCAACCTTGACGATTGTCCCTATGAGCAGTGCCTATCAGATTGTCGTGTGCGGGGGTGTGGTGCCGGACCCCCTCCAGACCCTGGAGCCGGTATCCGGCCCGGCCGGCCCGGCTTTGAAGAACGAAATGATGCTGCCGGCGGTCCTGGACCCCTGGGCCGCGCACGCCCTTTACGAGGCCGCCAACCTCGCCAAGCTGGCGCCCGGCAGCAAAGTCTGGCTCGTGAGCCTCGCTCCCAAAGCCAAGCTCCAGCAGGTGATGATGACCATCGCGCAAAAGGTGCCTTTTGAACTCATCGCCCTGGACGGTCCGGCCAGGGGGTTCACTGAGGCCGCGGAAACCGCCGCGTTGCTGGCCGAGGCCATCCAGGCGCTCCCGGGCCTCGACCGCTCCAGGCTGCTGGTCTTCGGAGGTTGGGAATCCGCCTCGCGCGCCGCCGGCGCCACCATGCAGATGGTGGGCGAATGCCTGGGCATCGTGGACCAGTTTCAAGGCGTGGACGAACTCCAGCCCAACCCGGATGGTTCCCTGGACATCCTCGAGCGCATCGAGGGCGGCAGACACCAGCTCTCGCGCTGCTCCGGGCCCCCGGCCCTGCTCGGCTGGGCCACAGGCCGTTTGCCGGAGCCCAGGAACAATCCGCACGTCGGCATGGTCAACATGCGCACCGTCATGCCCGGCCTGCAAAAGGCCAAACCCGTCAAGCTCGCCGGCAGCGGCCCGACCTTTGCCCGCGTCTCCCTGCCCAAAGAGTTGCGCCAGACCAGGATTGTGAAGGACATGCCCCCCGCGGACATCGCGCGCGAAATCGTTGACTGGGTGAACAAGTGAAACCGGGCGGCAGAGTGCTGGCGTATTTAACCCTGCCAGCATCACTCCACCACCCCACCACCCCACCACTCCATGGAAACAATTCTTTTCCTGGCACATACTGAAGCCGACGGGTCGCTGGCCCAGGCGGCGCTCGAGGCCCTGGGCGCAGCCAAAACCCTGGCCCTGAACCTTGGCCAAGCGAACCTGGTGGCCGGGTTGGTTGGCGAGCAAGTCCAGCGGGCCGCCGACCGCATTGCCGCCAGCGGCCCGGCCAGGTTCCTGGGCGTCACCGGCGCTGACTTTGCTCAATCCCGCTATGCCACCGATGCCGCTGCCGTCGAAGCCCTGTGCCAAGCCGCCCAGGCCACGCTCGTCATTGCCCCGGCAACCTCGCGCTGGAATCGCGTGCTGGCGGGCGTCGCCCAACGCCTGGGCGGCCGGGTGGACACCCACGTTACCGGCCTTGCCGCCGCCGCCGGCGCCCTGTCCATTAACCGCTGGTATTACCGCCAGCGCCTGGAAGCGGTGCTACAGCGGGACCAGCGTCCATGGTTTATCCTGGTTGACCCCGGCAGCCACACTCCCTGGCAAGCCCAAGCCGGGGCGGCCCGCGTCGAAACCATCCCGGTCAGCCTGCCGGACGCCCTCAAACGCACGATCGTGCTCGGTCTGCGCGAGCCGGCGGGCGAGGCCCAGACCATTCGCCCCGACGCGGCCCTCCTCTTCGTCGCGGGCGCCGGCTGGACCAAGAAGCAGGCGGACGGACGGACCCACGTAAAAGAAGCAGAAAAGCTGATTCTCGATTGCCTCAAACTCACGCGCGCCTCCCTGGGGAGCAGCAAGTCCCTGGTGGACTTGGGGAGCGAGGGCCAGGCCGTGCTTCCTTTTCTCACCCACTTGAACCAGGTTGGCCAGACCGGCTCCACGCCGCGGCACCCCAAAGGCCTGGCCACCTGTTGTCATGGCGAAGAACCGCACGCCGTTGGCTGGCGCTTCATCAACGAGCGCCGCGCCATCAATCTCGACCCGAATTGCGGCTGGGCGCACGGCAAAGCCGACGTGCTCTACGTGGCCGATGCCTTTGCCGTGGTGGCCAAAGTGAACGAGTTGCTGGCCCAAGGCAGTTCAAAAAGCTAAAGGCGCAGTTTCAGCGCCATGGTTTGCTCCGGCAGGTCGATCCACAGGTCCGTATCCAGTGTCGTGGCCGGAACGCCCTGCAGGATGGCCCCGCTCATGCCTACGACTTGAAACCGTATTTTTTCCTGGCGGAGCGCGTGAATAAGCCGTGCGAGCGGAGGAAGTTCTCGTGGAGTTGCCAGCGCTCGTCCGGTGTCGCCGCGAGGCTGCGGGCGAAGAGGAACTTCTCCTCCTCGCTCAGGCCGGGGACGTTTCGGATTTTTTTGAGGACACGCGCGATTTTTTTTCCACGGGTCAAGCATAAGAGCGGCGAGGGCGTTCGTCGAGGCGGAAATGGGCGGGGCTTGCAGATCGGGCGCATCCCGACACCGCCACCAATTCCACTCTACCCGCGGGCAGCGCGGCATTCTTCTGCCCCGGAGGGCCAGGACGACAATAGCTCAGGGCAAGGCCCGTCCCGTCCCGCTCAGCGGGAGACGGGCCGCCGCCTGGTGCCCAGCAACGACTCCGCCACCAGCAGGACCAGCACGGCGGCCAGGGGCCAGTGAAAACGGTCCACGCCCAGTTTGCGCCCGGGGGCGGAACCCGTGGTCGGGTTCAGGCCCTGGATGGCCAGGCGGACCTTGGCCAGGCCTTCGCCCAGCGGGCCGAGGGGGAAATACGAGCCGCCGGTGGCCTGGGCGATGGCGCGCAGGGTCTGCTCATCCAAGCGGCTGCGCACGACCTCGCCCTTGCGGTCGCGCACCAGTTCCAGTCTGCCCTGTTCGTTGAGCATTTCGATTTGCGCGCCCGCCGCGGTGCCTACTCCCACCGTGAACACCACGACGCCTTTCCTGGCCAGCGATTCCGCCATGCGCACCCCGCCCTTCTCCAGGTCTTCGCCGTCGGTCAGCAGGACCAGCAGTTTCAGCCGTTCACTCCTGTCCAACGCGCGAAACCCCTCATCCAGCCCCCGCCCGAGGTCGGTGCCGGGCACCGGGATGGTCTTGTCATCGATGGCCGTCAGGGCCTCCTGGAAGGCGCCGTAATCGAAGGTGAGCGGGCATTGCAGGAAGGCCTGCCCGGCGAAGGCGACCAGGCCGAGGCGGCCGCGCCCGTGGTGCTGGACGTAATCCCAAATGGCCAGCTTGGCCCGCTGCAACCGGCTGGGCGAGACATCGCCCGCCAACATGCTGCGCGAGCAATCCAACACAAACACCAGGTCCTGGCCCAGCAGGTAGCCGGCGTCCTCCCGCTCGCCCCACTGGGGCCGCGCCAGCGCCAGGCCCACACCCGCCACCGCCAGCACCAGGAGCGCGTTTTTCAAGCTCCGGCGCGCGGGGCTGTGCGAGGCGGTCAACTCCCGGACGAACTCCGGGGCGGCGATTTGGGCCAGGTGCTTGCGCCGCATCCAGGCCGAATAGCGTTGCAGCGCCAGCAACGCCAAAGGCCCGAGCGCCGCCAGCCAAAGCCAATGCGGTTCCGCAAAATGAGGGTTAGCCAGGGAGTGGGATTGCCAATTGCCAATGGCCGATTGCCAATGCGCAGGCCCCCGTGCGGCGGCGAAAAGCAGGCCCATCAGCGCCTGGGGACAATTGGAAATCGGGAATTGGCAATTGGCAATCATCTTACGGCACCCTCCGCAATCGGGTGTTAGACAGGGCCATTTCGAGGCTGAAGAGCCCGAGGGCAGCCAACAAGGGCCAGGCGAAGAGGGGCCGGTAGGTGGTGAACCGGCGGAGCTTGACCTCGGTTTTCTCCAGCCGGTCGATGTCGTTGTAGATGCCTTGCAGTTCGCGGCGGCTGGTGGCGCGGTAGAATTTGGCCTGGGAAAGGGCGGCCATTTTGCCGAGGACACCGTAGTTGGCCGGCTGGAGGGTCATGCGGGGCATGAGGTTGCCGCGGGCGTCGAAGAGCAGTTTGCCGGTGGCGGGCTCGAAGGCATACAATTGGCAGGGCTGCTCGATGCCGATGCCGATGGTATAGACCTTCTCGCCCAGGGCGGCGGCGAGTTGGGCGGCCGGCACAGGATCGATTTCCCCGCGGTTGTTGTCGCCGTCGGTCAGCACGATCATGATGCGGCTTTTGCTGTCCTTGAGGGCCTTGAGCCGCTTGGCCGCGGCGGCGGTGGCATCGCCGATGGCGGTGCCCAGGTCGCGGATGAGGCCCACATGGAGGCGATGGAGGTTCTCGATCAGCCACTGATGGTTGAGCGTGAGCGGGCTGGCCAGGTACGGCACGGCCGAGAATACGATCAGCCCCATGCGATCACTGGGCCGCTTGCGGACGAAATCCTCCAGCACCTGCGCGGCGATGTCATAGCGCGAGACGTGCTCGTTGGGGCCGCCCATATCCAGGGCCATCATCGACCAGGACAAATCGAGCACGAGCATGATGTCCACGCCGCTGGCCTGGGTTTCGGTGCGGTCGTTGGCAAAACGCGGCCCGGCCAGCGCCACGACGCATAATCCCACGGTGAGCAGCCGGAGAAAGAGGAGCAGCCGCCCGGCGGCGGCCCGCGCCGGCGCTCCCGCCGCGCGGGCCAGGTCCGCGCTCGGGAACCGCAAGGCCGAGAGCCGGCCCGGGCGTCCGTGCAGAAAGGCATAAATGGGCAGCAGCGCCAGCAGCGCCAGCAACCACGGATATTGCCATTCAAGGTTGCCGTTCATTCACTCGAGCCTTGAGGCCTTAAGGCCTTGAAACCCAAGGCGTCGCTCTACTGACCCCCTTTGCTGGCCGCCGCTGGGACCGCCTGGGCGGCCTGACGCAACCGTGCCAGGCGTTGCTCGGAGGCCTCAATGAACTTAAGGGCCTGCTCGACGGCCCCGAGGGCCGGCGGCGGGGCGGTCGGCGCAAACTTGCGCTCGTCGCAGCGGCGCAGGAACTCGCTCAGGGCCGCCGCCAACTCCGGCCCGACTCGCTCGTGCCCGCCGAGCGCGCGGCAGAACTCGGTGGTGGTCAGTTCCTCCGGCGGCAGACCGAAGGCGGCCTGGAGGTAATGCCGCAAGACCTGCGAGACGCGGCTCAGCAGCCCGCCCTCTTCTGGCTGCCGGCGCAACGGCTCGAGGGCCTGGCGCGCCAGCGCCTCGGGGGCCGGCACGGCCACCGGCTTGGGCCGGCTGAGGAACCAGGCCGCCACGCCCAGCAACGTAAGCGCCAGCACAGCCCCAACCACCACCAACAGTCCATATTCTTCCCAAAAGCCTGGCGGCAGTTCGCCGCGCGGCGGACGGAGGGGAGGGATTTGGTCAGGAGAGTTGGTGCCAGCCGTGAGCGAGGCCGTCGCGAGCAGCAGATTTCCAATTGCCAATTGGCAATTGGCAATGCGGATGCTCATCCTCTCCTCCTTCCCCGCCGGGTTTCGAAGAAGCGCTGGAGCGTCTGGGCGAAGCTCTCCGCCGTGCTGAAGCGGAGCGTGTCCACGCCCGCGCGGCGCAGGGCGCGGTCCAGCTCGGCGAGCCGTTGGGCGTTGGTGGCGGCGTACTTTTCGCGCACGGCCGCGCGGCTCGAATCCACCTCGAGCAATTCGCCGGTCTCGGCGTCCTCGAGGGTAAGCAGGCCGGCCGGGGGCAGCTCGCCTTCGCGGGGGTCGTGCAGGTGCAGGCAGATCAGGTCGTGCCGGGCATTGGTGAGGCCGATTTCCTGGACCGTGTCGCGCCCGGCCGCCGCGGCGCCGAAATTGTGCAGGAAATCGGTAAGCAGGAAGACAATCGAGCGCCGGTGCAGGACGTGGTTGAGGAAGGCCAGGGCGCCGGGGATGTCGGTGCCGCGGTGTTTGGGCTCGAAGAAGAGCGTTTCCCGGATGAGCCGGAGGATCTGGCGGCGGCCTTTGCGGGGTGGGAGGAACAGCTCCACCTGGTCGCTGAACAGCAGCAGCGCGACCTTGTCACTGCTGCGGGTGGCGGAAATCGCCAGCGTACCGGCCAGCTCGGCGGCGAACTGACGTTTGCTCCGGCGCAACGAGCCAAACGCCGACGAGGCCGAGATGTCCACGGCCAACACCATCGCCAACTCGCGCTCCTCCCGGTAGCGCTTCACAAAAGGCCGGCCCATCCGGTAGGTCGCGTTCCAGTCAATATCGCGGACCTCGTCGCCCGGGATATACTCGCGCAACTCGTCGAAATCCATGCCCCGGCCTTTGAACTGGCTCAGGTAGGCGCCCACCATGGTGTCGTTTACCAGGCGATTGGTGCGCACCTCCACGCGACGAACAGTCTCCAGCAGCTCAGTCACCGTCATTGCCAATCTCCCATTGCCAATTGCCAATCGCCGAATGCAAATTGCCCATTGCCAAGGTCATCTTCATTAGGGCACCGGCACCGCGTTAAACACCTTCTTGATAATCGCATCGGTCGTCACCGCTTGCGCCTCGGCTTCGTAGGTCAGGATAATGCGGTGGCGCAGGACGTCGGGGCCGATGCTCTTGACGTCCTCGGGCGTCACGTAAGCGCGGCCTTGCAACAGCGCCCAGGCGCGGGCGGCCAGCGTCAGGTAAATCGTCCCGCGCGGCGAAGCGCCGAACTGGATGAAATGCTTGAGGTCGAGCTGGTAGTGCGCCGGCTGGCGGGTGGCGAAGACCAGGTGGACCACGTAATCCCGCACCTTCGCGTCCACGTGAATCTGGTCCACCAGCCGCCGCGTTCGCAGGATCTCGTCCAAGGGAATGACCGGCTGGACCCGAGTTTCCGGGGCCGTGAAGGCCATGCGGTCCAGGATCTTGCGCTCTTCCCCGAAGGAGGGATAGTCCACCAGCACCTTGAACATGAAACGGTCCACCTGGGCCTCGGGCAGCGGATAGGTCCCTTCCTGGTCGATCGGGTTCTCGGTGGCCAAGACCAGGAAGGGCGAGGGCAGCGGCATGGTCTCCCCGCCCAGGGTGACCTGCCGCTCCTGCATGGTCTCCAGCAGGGCCGACTGCACCTTGGCCGGCGCCCGGTTGATTTCATCCGCCAACACGAAGTTGGCAAACACCGGTCCCTTGGTGGCGTGGTACTTGCCGTCCTGGGGGCTGTAAATCAGCGTCCCGACGATGTCCGCCGGCAGCAGGTCGGGCGTGAACTGGATGCGATGAAAAGAAGCGTGGATGGCTGCCGCCAGGGTGCGGACCGAGAGCGTCTTGGCCAGACCGGGCACGCCCTCGAGCAGGACGTGGCCGTTGGCCAGCAATCCGACCAGCAAGCGATCCACCAACTGCTCCTGGCCCACGATGACCTTGCCGATCTCGCCCCGCAGGTTCCCGATCCAGGCCGCCGCCGCCTGGACTTGTTCATTCAACGCAATGCTCATGTTCCACGAGTCTAGGCAAGGAACGGCGGCGACTCAAGTTATCTGAGCGGGGCACTATCGCACGGGGCGCATCCGGGCACTGCCACCGCGCAGCCGCGCAAGCCCCTGGCTCGCCGAACCTGGCGTGGCCGGCTCAAGGAAATCCAGACGCAGGTTCTGAAGGCGGACCTCGTTTCCCGTAAGAATAACGTAAGCAACGCTTACAGTCAAGCGACTGGGTGAGCAACTGCCGGCACGACGGCGGTCCAGTGGGCCGAGCCGAATTTGGCTTTGAACTGCTCGGCCAGGGTTTGGGCGGCGGCGGGGCTGGCGAGGAGGGCGAAGGTGGCCGAACCGCTGCCGGACATAAGCGTGGCGGCGGCGCCGTTGGCGCGGAGGAACTCCTGGAACAGCGCCAGGAGCGGATACTTTTCCAGGGCGGGGGCTTCGAGGGAATTGTAAAACTCCGCCCCGGCGGACTTGAGCTGGGCGGTGCGCAGCAGGGCGATGAGTTTCCGGGCCCGCCCCGGGCGGCCATGCAGGGCGTCCGGGAACCGGGCCAGTTGTTGATAGGCCCAGGCCGTGGGAATGCCAAAACCGGGGTGAATCAACAGGAACGCCGTCCCCTGGAGGGCCGCAAAGGCGCCCAGCGGCTCGATTTGCTCGCCGCGCCCGGTCGCCAGGGCGGGAGTGCATTGCAGGAAAAAGGGGACATCCGAGCCGCAGCGCGCCGCCAGCGAATGCAGGGCCTCGGGCCCGAGCGGACGGCCAAAGAGTTCGTTCAACCCCAGGAGCGTGGTGGCGGCATTGCCGCTGCCGCCGCCCAAACCCGCCGCCAGCGGAATTCGTTTTTCCACGTGCAAGCGCACGCCCTCGCTGATGTGGGCGGCCTGGAAAAAGAGTTCCGCGGCGTGACGAACCAGGTTGCGCGAGTCCGTCGGCAGCCTGGCTTCGTCGCAGGTCAACTGGAGGCCCTGGCCGGTCCGGGTGAAGCTGAGCCGGTCATACACCGCGATGGGGTGCATGACGCTTTCCAGTTCATGAAAACCATCCGCGCGCTCGCCGAGGATGTTCAGCAGCAGGTTGACTTTGCCAGGCGATTGTTTTTCCAGGGTCATTGGCGGGCGCAAATCAGCTCTGGGAGCGCCTCGACCTCCAAAGTTTGGACGCGCCTTGGCACCATAAACCGCGGTCTTCCCGCGGCACAATCCAGCGGCGAACGCTCCCGATTCGGAATCGGGACCACGGGGCAGTGATTAGTGAGTATCGAAAACCCGGAAACGGCTGCCCGGCACCATCGGCGCAATGTCGCCCCCGCTGAAGCCCAGATTGGTGTCGGTGGAAAAGGCCGGGTCCTCGACCAGCCCGGGTTGGTAATTATCCGGATACACAGGACCAGGGGACATGAAATCGGTGAAAACCGGGTCGTAGGGCGGGAAGGCGGCAGTCACGACCTCATAAAGCCCGATGCCGGTCCGCGCCAGCGTCCGGTTAAGCCCCCGAATCAGGCCGGTGGCGTGGCCGGTATTGGGGCCGTCGAACAAGCAAGACTGCTCGAGGGTGCGGCGCATCTCGCCCATGCGAACGATTTCAAAGGTATTGCTCACGCCGCGCCCGAGTTTGCGCTCGGTGTTGGCGCACCCGCCCACCAGGGCGGCAGCCAGGACCAGGGCGGCAAGGAAAGGGATTCGATTTCGCATAAATTCTTCAGTTCGGGAGGCAAGCTTACCCTCAAGGGGCAGGGTTTGTAAAGCATAAATGTGTCATTGATTTGCCCCCGCAGATGGTGGCGCAGACTTCGTTGCTCGCACCTCACAGATCGCTGCGGATATGCTCGGTGCTCGCGCCTCGTCTGCGCCAAAAATCCCTCGCCGCCTACGTCATCGTATTTACGTCACCCAGTACTTAGCTCTGGTTTCGTCGGTCCGGCCCTGCTGCTGTTCGCCGGCGTGGGTCAGCTCCTCGGGGCGCCGGTCATTACTGATTTCAGTCCGGCCTTTGCGGCGACCGGCGACCCAAACTACGTGCACATTCACGGCACCGGCCTTTATCCCGGCCTCTCGGGGACGCTGGTGGTGAAGTTCGGCAACGTGCCAGACCCGCTGGCCAGGGCGGTCGGCGACACTGACATTCAGGCCGAGGTGCCGGCGGCAGCGCCGGCGGGCCCCTGCACGATTACTGTGATCGTCAATGGCCTCGCCGCTTCCAGCCTCCAGGATTTCGTCGTCGTCGGCCCCGGCCCATACATCCATGATTTCAGCCCTTGGCGCGGGGCGGGCGGCGTCCAGGTGATCCTGAACGGAGAGCACTTCACCGGCGCCACCAGTGCGACTTTCGACGGCAAGCCAGGGACGGGCCTTTTTGCTGAATCGGATAGCCGGCTGCAAATCAACGCCCCGGGCACAGTGACCACCGGCCTGATCGCAGTCACCACCCCAAGAGGGAGCTACACCAGCAGCTCGAACTTTTTCGTGCCGCCAGCCATCACCGGTTTCTCCCCGGCGGCGGGTCCGCCCGGAACCAACGTGGTGCTGACGGGCGCCAACTTCCTCGGGGCGACCGCGGTGCTGCTGAACGGGCTTCCCCTCGAGGTCACTCCCACCAACAACTCGACCCTCCAGTTCACCGTGCCGGCCAACGCGACCACCGGGCCGATCCGTTTGAATGCACCCGCCGGCTCCGTCACCACCGCCTCCAGCTTCGTGGTTTGGCCGGCGATCTACAGTTTTTCTCCCACTTCCGGTCCGCCGAATACCGCCGTGACCGTTTGGGGCGCCAATTTCAACGCCGGAACCGGAACACCGACCGTGCGATTCAACGGCGTGCTCGCCGCCCTGCAGCCCGGCTTCACTTTCAGCCAACTCACGGCCTTCGTGCCCGCAGCGGCGGCCACCGGCCCAATCTCCGTGACGACCTCCGACGGCACAGCCATCGGCCCGGGCAATTTCTATCTGCCGCCAACCATCTCGACTTTCACTCCTGCCAACGGGCCGGCGGGCACTTGGGTCCGGCTCTCGGGGGCGAATTTCACCGACGCCAGGACCGTCTGGTTCAACGGCCTCCCGGCCCCCAGCTTCGTAGTGACGAACAACTCGACCATCGGGGCAATGGCGCCCGATGACGTGACCACCGGGCCGCTCAGCCTGATGACCCCCGGCGGCAGGGCCGACAGCGGCAGCCGGTGGTTCTATGGGGCGCCCAGCCTTTCGGACTTCAACCCCAAGCACGGCCTGCCCGGAACCAATGTCACCATCACCGGCCTGAATCTCCTGGGCGCCACGGCCGTGCGGTTCAACGGCCTGGCCGCCGGCTTCACCATCGCCGGCAACACGACCATCATGGCTGCTGTGCCGGAGGGCGTGTCCACCGGGCCAATCACCGTCTCCACCCCGGGCGGCGCGCCGGCCACCGCGGCCCCGTTCGTGGCCGATTACAGCGACGTGGCGCTCCAGGTGACGGTCGCGCCCGATCCCGTTCCCGCCTCCAGCAACCTGGTCTATACGATTACCATTACCAACAGCGGCCCCTACACCGCGCCCAATGTGCGCTTGAGCGACACGCCACCCTCCTTGTCCAATCTGGTGGCCAAAACGACCTCCCAGGGCTCCTTTACCACCGTGGGCTACTCGTTGCTTTGCAGCCTCGGGGACCTCAACGCCGGCGGGTCGGCCACCATCACGCTGACCTGCGTCGCTCCCCGGGTGGCCGGGACCCTCACTAATATGGCCACAGTGGAGGCCTATGACTATGACCCTGTGGCGGGCAACAACAGCGTGACCAACCTTACGCGTGTTACGTCGCCGCCCTGGCTCACGATTCAACTCTCCTCCAGCAACCAGGTGCTGGTCTCCTGGCCGGCGGACCTGACCAATTACCTGCTGCAATTCAACGGCGCCCTCAGCGCCAACGTCGCCTGGTCCAACGTCACCGCCGTGCCCCTGGTGGTCACCAACGCCATAGGGCCCCAAAACGTCGTCACCGAGACCAACTCGAACCCGGCCCGGTTTTATCGGCTCCGGATCAGGTAGGCGGACCGGTTGGGGATTCCTGGAAGCCGGCGCTCCGGTCCTACGGCCGCATTATCGAGGCAAGCCAATCTTGTCGAGCTAATCCTCGGCGAACAAATAGTCCAGGTCGGCCCTGGTGAGGCTGCGGGCGAAGCCTTCCTCGCCGAGCACGTCGGCAATGGTTTGGGCCTTGCTCTGCTGGAGTTCCCAGATTTTTTCCTCGACGGTGCCCGGGGAGATGAGGCGGTAGGCGTTGACGGTCTGGGTCTGGCCGATGCGATGGGAACGGTCGATGGCTTGCGCCTCGACGGCCGGGTTCCACCAGGGGTCGTAGAGGACCACGTAGCTGGCGGTCGTCAGGTTCAGGCCGGTGCCGGCGGCGCGGAGGCTAAGCAGGAAGACGGCGGGATTGGGATCGTCTTGGAAGGCGTTGACCACCTCCTGGCGCTCTTTGGTGTGGCCGGTCAGGAGGTGGGTGCTGAACTGGCGCTGGCGGCACTCGCCCTCCAGCAACAGGAGCATCTGCACGAACTGGCTGAAGACGAGCACCTTTTGCCCCTCCGCCACCAGCGAATCGAGCAGCTCGAACAAGGTCTCGGTTTTCCCCGAGGGCGAATCGTTGCCGACGAGTTTCGGGTGGCAGCAAATCTGGCGCAAGCGCGTCAGGGCGGCCAGGACATGCATCTGGCTCTTGTTGAGGCCCTGCTCGGCGACGGTTTGCATGACCTGGTCGCGGCGGCGGCGCAACTCGGCCAGGTATAGCTTGCGCTGCTCCTCGGCCAGTTCGCAGTCGCGGCGCTGTTCGATGCGCTCCGGCAGGTCTTTGGCGACGTGCTTTTTCAACCGGCGCAAGAGCAGCGGGCGCAGTTTGGCCGAGAGCCGGCGGCGGGCGATGCGCTGGGCGGATTCGGCGTTTTCGCCGCGCGGCTCATAGGTTTCGGAGAATTGCTCCTGGCTGCCGAGATAGCCCGGCTGGATGAAATCGACGATGCTCCACAAATCGAGCAGCCGGTTTTCCAGGGGCGTGCCGGTCAGGGCCAGGCGATGCTCGGAGCGCAACTGTTTGACGGACTGGGTGACCTGGGCGCCGGGGTTCTTGATGAATTGGGCCTCGTCGAGAATCGCGGCGCGGAAGGCGAACTTCTGGAGTTCCTCCAGGTCGCGTCGGAGCAGGGCGTAATTGGTGACGATGAGGTCGTGCTGGGGGATCTGCTTGCGTAAATTGTGGCGGGCCGCGCCGCTCTCGAGGACCAGCACTTTGAGTTGCGGGGTGAAGCGGCTGGCCTCGCGCCGCCAGTTGTGCAGGACCGAGGCCGGGCAGATGACCAGGGCGGGCTTGGGCTGCCTGGCGTTGCGCTCTTTGAGCCAGGCCAGCCAGGCCAGGGTCTGGAGCGTCTTGCCCAGGCCCATGTCGTCGGCGAGAATGCCGCCCAGCTTGATTTGCGTCAGGTGGCACAGGAAGTTGTAGCCGTCCTGCTGGTAGGGCCGCATCTCGGCCCGGAGGCTGGCAGGCAGGGCGGTGCCGGCAATGCCTTTGAACTCCTTGAGGCGCTGGCGCAAGGCCAGGGCCTGCGGCGTATCACCGAACCGCTGCAAACCTTCTTCGTCCAGGTGCGCGGCATTCTCCAGGCCGAGGCGCTGCGCCGCCGGCGCCAAGCCGTCCACCCCCAGGTCCGCCATCGCCTCGTGCGCCGATTGCACGGCGGCCGAGTCCAGTTCGACCCAGCCCGCGTCGGGCAGCTTGACGAACCGGCCCGTGGCCGATTGCAGGCGGGCGAGGTCGGCGGCGGTGAGCTTGAGGCCCTCCTGTTCCCACTCGGCTGAGACGGCCAGCCAATCGATGCCGCTGCCCTTGACGACGAGGCGGGGCCGCAATTGGCGCGGGGCCAGGAACAGCCGCTGAAAGGCGGAGTTGCCCAGGTAGTCGGCCGCCTGGGGCCGGTTGGACCAGGCCCGCGCCAGCGTGTCCAGGAAGGCCTCGGTGGCGTCGCCCACCCACAGGCCGGGCTCGGGCGTGAACCAATCCAATTGCCGCAGCCAGAGGGTGGCGGGTTCGAGCCGCGGGTCATCGAGCAACTCCGGCTTGTCGGTCGGCCTCGGCTTGGCCTCGTGCAACTGCCATTCATGACCGTTCCAGAGCCAGACGCTGCCGTCGCGCTGGCTGCGGGCCAGCAGCCGCAGGCGCACGGTGTGGTCGAGCAACTCGAAGACGAACCGCGGGGCGGCCGGATGGGTCACGCAAAGCTGCTCCCAGTCCACGCCGCGGTCGGCCTGGGTGCGGCGCAAGTGCATGAGCAAGCGATGGCTCAGTTTGCGCACAGGCACGGCCGGCTGATCTGCCCAGCGGGCGAGCAACGGCGGCGGCGGCGCGTTGCGCACCAGGTAGAAGGTCCGTCCCGCCAGGGCCAGGGGCGGGTGGTGGCTGAAAAACCGCACCTCGGTCAGGGGATAGGCCTGGCCGCCGGGGACGCTCAACCGATGGGTAAAGGAAAGCTCGCCGGCGCCGTTTTCCAGGTGGGGCGTCAACTCGGCCACCTGGCCGTGGAATTCCAGCGCCTGCGGCCCCTGGCTGGAGAGCAGCTCCAGCCGCCGCGTGCGGCCCCAGCGGGCCAGCCAGTCCAACAACTCCAGGTCCGGCAAGACCAGCGCCTCCCCTGGCGCCTGGAACGACGCCGGCCGCGTCTCGGCCAGCCACTGGATGAATTCCCAGTCGGCGGGCGCAAACAGCTCCTGCTCGTGCGCCGCGCGGGTGGTCAGTTCCAGAATCTCGGCCAGCGTCTTGACCTTTTCCCCGGTGCGCGGACGCAGCAGATGAAACCGGACGGCCAGCCGATAGCGGGCGGGCTGTGCCGCGTCGGGCTGCGGCTCGCAGGTCACCCGCAACGAGGCGCGCGGCGTGTCCAAGTGGGCCAGTTTGGGGGGAAACAGCCAGGCCTCCAACTGTTGCACCAGTTGCTGTTCCCGGGCGGCTTGCTCGACCTGCGCGAAACGGTCCAGGTTGGCGTAAGGCCCCAGCTCGGTCGGCACCGAGCGCTTGGCCCGCAGGAACAGGAAAGCCATCTCCTCCAGGCGCGCCCGGCCCTGGGCCGCCAGCAGCCGCGGCCACCAATCCGTGCTCGGAAAGTCCTTGCGCGAGAGTGAGAGCTTCTCGAAATAATCCTCCAGCAGCAGCCAGGCGCGCTGCGAATCGCCGCACGCCGCGAAGTTGCCCAACAGCTCCTCGCGCTCAGCGATGGCCGCTTTTGAATCCGCCAGTTCGCGGCGCAGGTCCGCCAGCGCGCCATAGGTCTTGGCAAGCACCGTGTCGTGAGCGTCGTACTTGGACGCCACGCCCGCCCGCAAACCGTTGCCGTTTCTGAAGAAAGCTTTGCCCATCTGATTACACCCGCTACGCGTTCTACCATCTCCACACAGAATGGCCGCCCTGGTCAATCAGAAATGTAGAGATTCTTTGAAGGCCACTTTCCAGGCGCCCGCAACAGCGCCTGGCGGGAAAGCCCTCCGCACCGGCAGACAAGCGTGTCCGCCCCGGAGTTCTTGACCGGCAAGACTCATTGTAATCAGGTCAAGTTTCGCTGCGATTGCAAAGCTGCGCTGAGCCAGCGCTTCTTTTAGGTGAATTGAATCCCGATTCCGAATCGGGATTCCCGAGGTGGTCTGAGGCGCAGCCTCGCTAAGAAGTTTACTTGAAGAGACCACGGACGCCACAGGGCGTCTTAATCGGGCCTCGCCGCCAAAGGGCGCGCCGGGAGGCCGGGGGTCAGCGGCCGCCGGCCGGGCTAATCCGGGCGCAGGCGCGGCAGCCAACGCGCCAGCAGGTCCCGGCAGTTGAGGACCTTCTCCGCCAGATCAATGGGCAGGTAGAAGTAATGGTTCGAGGCCTCGAAACCGAGGGCGGAATCGGCCGATTGCAGCCGATGCAACCGGCGCGCCAGGGCGATTTCCGCTTTGAGCATCCGCTCCAGCACGGCGATTTGCGCCCCCGCCCCGCCAGGGGCTTTGGCGGCCGCCAGCCCGCGCCGGGCCAGGACAAACCGCGCCTGGTTGGCGGTGCTGCGGAAATGAATCGCCGCGGCCTCGGCCACCCGGCACTCCTGGGCCAGCGCCCCGCGTTGAGGCAGCGCTGGCGGCGTCTTGGCTTGCGCGATGGCACTTCGGAGCTGGTCCAGGGCCGCCTCGAACCCGTCCGCCACCTTGTCCAACTGCCGGATGAAAACCTCCGGGGGATAAACCGCCCGCCAAGCGTCCAGGTCGTCGTAGGGGAAGCCCACCATGGTGGCCTGAAAACCGGTCGGTTCGGCCCAGAGCAAATTGGCCGGACCAAGCTGCTGGGGCCCCGAGTAGAGGACCCCGGTGTGAAAAGGGAACTCACGGAAAGCGGCGCTGAATCCGCGCCAGGCGGTGACCACGGCCGGGGCCAGCGCCGCTCCAAAACGCCGTTCGGCCACGCGCCGCATGGCCTCTTGGGCCGAGCCGCAAGCCAGGGTCTCAGACACCGCCTCCAGGTTCGGCGAGGGGAACCCACCGAGCGTCCAGCCGAGCATCAAGCTGCGCACGCCAGTCGCGCGCAGTCTCTCCGCATGCCGGGCCACGTTTTCGACCGCGGGGATATAAGGCACCGCCGCCAGTTCCCAGGTGTTGCCGGCCTGGATTTTGGCGATGGTTTTGAGTCCCCGCTCCTGGGCCAGTCGCCAGTGCCGCTGGGCCCGCGGGCCGGGGCCAACCGCCGAGATCGAGTACTCGCCGACCTCGGTTTTCACGCCGCCGCGCTCCAGCGGAAGCTGCCATTCGCTCACGCTCATCAAGGCCACACCCTCGGGCAGCCGCCCAATGGCCTCGCCGGCCCAAGCGTCGCTCCAGCCCCAATCCCAAACGATGAGTTGGGCGGGCGCGCCGGACTGGCGAATGCCTTGGCAGAACAGGCGGTTGACCTCGGCGATAACCTCGGCCGGCCGGCGGGCGGCGCAACGCGGGCACCCGGCGCCCCCGTCGTGCGACCAGCAGTTGGTAAGATTCTCAGAGGCGGTGATGCTGAAGAAACCGCCCAGCTCCGGCACGGCCCGGCAGATGCCCGCCAAGGCTTCAACCAGGAACCGCCCGACCTCCGGCGCGCTCGTGCAAAGCGCCGCGTGGTCACCTTCAACCACCCCCTTGAGTTGCGGGCGGCTGTCGAAAAACCGCAGCGGCATCGCCCGCGGCTCGTTCAGGTAAAGGAACACCCGCAGGCCGTGCTGGCGCGCGCGGGCGGCCAGGCGCCGCAGGTTCTTGAGCCGAGTCCGGTACTGCGCGCTGCGCTCCGGCTCCCAGGGGAACGGCGCCAGTTTGTAAAGCACCGCTTGCAGCCAGACGCCGTTCACCCCAGCCTGCGCCAGACGGGCAAGATAGCCTTCCGGATAGGGGTCCACGTCCTTTCCCAGCAAGGGATCGCCATAGGGGGCGAAATAGGAATAGCAAAACTTGAGCTCGCCGGAGACTGGCAGACGGCCCGGCCCGGTTGGCTTCCGGGAAAGCCTGGCGATGAAGCCAAAGAGCGGCTCCTCCGGCTCGGTCGAAGCGGCGGGCAGTTCTTCGCGCAGGCTGCGCGCCATTTCGCGTTCCCGCTCCAACACGCCCCGAGTCGGCGCCTGATAGGCCAGCCAACCGCACTGGGGTTTAAGCCCGCCGAGCTTGACAAACAGGAAGTCGTCTTCACGCAACGTGTAGGCGAGCTGTTCGGCGGTCCAACCCAGCAGTTGGAGCAACTGCTCGTAAGGCAGCAGGTGCCAGTTGCGCTTGATGAGGGTGATGTAGGAGCGGGCTTGCTGGTCGGGGGTGATGCGCGGCGGGCCGCGCAAGCCCATGGCGCGTCCCAGCCGCAGGATGTCCGCCGTGTGGGCGCCCACCACGCGGGCCATGCGTTCAGGAGGCACCAACGGCCAGTTTCGCCACACGAACGCATGCAGACGATCTGGGAAATGCGGCAAAGGCACCGGTGGGGGAGCTACCCCTTTGGGCAGTTCGGCGGCGGTCAGGCCCGGCGGCGGGCCAGTCCCTCCTCGCAGGGCGGCGCCGGCCAGGCCTTCCAGCGCCAGCCCGCCCGCCACGCTCACACTGCTCTTGAGAAAGCTCCGCCGGGAAATGGACATATACTTTTCCGGGTTAAATCGCCTCGGCCCAGAGCGCCGCTTTCAGCGCGGGTGGGGAAAGCTCCCGCTGCTTTCCTGACCAGGGAGCTTCTCCAGCCGCGCTGCGTCAGGGCTCTGATTCTGACGCCAAAATGCCCTCGTCCCTCTCCCCTGGGTCTTCGTGGGTCGAATGAGCCAGCTTCTTGGCGTAGTGCTCAATGTTTCTCAGGGAGTGGTGAATTGCGCGCAGCCTTCCGTAAAGCGCACAGGAAGCTACTGCTATAGCGACGGCCACCACGCACAGCGCGAAGACAGCCCACCACCGAGCCGCATTTGGGTCAATTTCCATATTTCTACCTTCTGTTTGCCAGCCATCGAAATGCTTTTACGCCGCGATCACAGGGAGGGCAAGCCTTTTCGGGACGACAGGAATTCCTCGGGGCGCATCTCGCTGCTGCCTCCCAAGCGCGGCTGAGGCGGAGGGGTCGTCTCAGGACACTTTTGGCGGGCGCTGAAGCTCCCGGTCAATCACTTGTCCGCGGCGTTTTGACCCTTCAACGCTCCCTCCCCTGCTGACTGCGGCCTGCCGTCTCCGCTGCCTGTCTCCGCGCCTGGGCCAATTGCGCCCGCCATTTATCGAGGCGTTCCTTGATCTGCTTCTCCAGGCCCTGCTCGGTGGGCTCGTAGTAGCGTTTGTCGGCGCCCAGATAGTCCTGGGCCACGAAATGGCCGGGGTGGTCGTGGGCGTATTGGTAGCCTTGGCCGTGGCCGAGGCGCTGGGCGCCCCGGTAACTGGAGTCGCGCAGATGCTCCGGCACCGCCAGCGTGCGCCCGGACTCGACGTCTTTGGAGGCGGCATCAATGGCCATGACCGTGCTGTTGCTCTTGGGCGCCGTGGCGATGTAAAGCACCGCCTCGGCCAGGGGGATGCGGGCCTCCGGCCAGCCGATGAATTCCGCCGCCTGAAATGCCGCGCTGGCCAGCACCAGCGCCATCGGGTCCGCCAGGCCGACGTCTTCGGCGGCGTGGATGACAATGCGCCGGGCGATGAACCGCGGGTCTTCGCCGGCGTGCATCATCTTGGCCAGCCAATAGAGCGCCGCGTCCGGGTCGCTGCCGCGCATGGATTTGATGAAGGCCGAAATGGTGTCGTAATGGGCATCCTCATCGTCGTACACGACGGCCTTTTTCTGGATGCTTTGCTCGGCCACCGCCAGGTCGATAGGCACCGCTCCGTTGGGGCCGGGGGCGGTGGTGAGGGCGGCGATCTCCAGGGCATTGAGGGCCTTGCGGGCGTCGCCATCGGACAGTTTGGCCAGGTGGCGGAGGGCCGCGGCGTCCGCCTCGATCTTCAGGCAGCCCAGCCCGCGCTCGCGGTCGGCCAGGGCGCGCCCGAGCAGCAGGTAAAGGTCGTCTTCGGAGAGCGGACGCAATTCGAAAATCTGCGAGCGGGAGACGAGCGGGGAGTTGATGAAAAAGAACGGATTGTGCGTGGTGGCGCCGATGAGCCGCACGATGCCCCCTTCCACGTCCGGCAGCAGCACGTCCTGCTGGGCCTTGTTGAAGCGATGGATTTCATCGATGAACAGGATCGTGGATTGCCCCTTGTTGGCGAGCCGGTTGGCGGCCAGCGCCAGCACCCGCCGCATGTCGGCGACGTTCGATTCCACCCCGCCGAGCCGCTCGAATTTGCTGCGGGTCTGGCGGGCGATGATTTGCGCCAGCGAGGTCTTGCCCGTGCCGGGCGGGCCATAGAAAATCAACGACTGGATGCGGTCCGCCTCGATGGCCCGGCGCAGGAGTTGGCCGGGGCCGAGGATGTGGGACTGGCCGACAAATTCGCCCAGGTCGCGCGGCCGCATGCGGGCCGCCAAAGGCTGATGGCGCGGCGTGGCCTCGGCCGGCGAGGCCCCCGGCGGCCGGGCGGCGGTCTCGGCAAACAAATCATCACGCGCCATACGCCCAATTTAACCATTGCTCCACGCCAGGCCCAAGGAAAAAGCCGGACAAAAAAGACCCCGCCATTGCCGTGTGTAACAGTTCCTTTGAACTTATTAGAAACAGATGGGAACCCGCTGAACTGCTTACGACTTCCAGTTAAGGCCTGTCGGCCACAATCACAGCTAAGGCTCCGCGGATTATTCACTACGGTTCAAGGACATAGTTTCTAATCACGAGCATAGGCAGGGTAAATTCCAAAACCCAATCGCTTCTTTGCCAAAGAACCGGCGCGCGGCAGCATTCAGACCATGCCAGCGCTTTCTGCACGGGATTATCGGTTGCCGGCGGCGGTTGCTCAAGCAAAATTTTTCTCGCCGGAGCGTTTTTTTTCTTGCTAATCTTGCCTTTGGTGCGGCGAGGGTGAAGACTGGCCGGTGTTTTCCCCGTTGACCAGGGACTTCCAGCGCGTGTCAGCGAGAACGCAGGTGGCGCGGGCCTTGCCGCCGAGCATTATCGAATCCACCCCCCGCCCAGGACCAGGTCGTCCTGGTAGAAAACAGCGGCCTGGCCGGGTGTGACGGCGCGCTGGGGCGCGTGCAGCTTGACCCTGGCCTTGGCGCCCTCCAGCGGGGTCACGGTCGCGGGGGCGCCGGGGTGATGGTAACGAATCTTGACGGCCGCTTCCAGCGTGTCGGGCGGGCGGTCGAAAGGAATCCAGTTGCAACGCTCGACCTCGAACTCCGCGCGGGCCAGCGCCGAGGCGTCGCCCACGACGACCCGGTTGCTCGCGGCGTCGAGTTCCACGACGTAAAGCGGCTTGGGCGACGCGAGGCCGAGGCCCCGGCGCTGGCCGATGGTGTAGAACTCAATCCCCTGGTGATGGCCCAGCACCTGGCCGTTCAGGTGCACGATCTCGCCCCGGTGCCTTTGCGCCAGGTTCGCCTGTTGGAGGAACCTGCCGTAGTCATTGTCCGGCACGAAGCAAATCTCCATGCTCTCGGCCTTCTCGGCAGTCTTGAGGCCCCAGCCGCGCGCCACCGCGCGGGTGTCGGTCTTGGTCTTTTCGCCCAGCGGAAAGAGGGCGCGCGCCAACTGGTCCTGCCGCAGCGAAAACAGGAAATAGCTCTGGTCCTTGACCGGGTCGCGTCCGCGCCACAGCAGGGTGCGGGCGGCTTGCCCGACCGGTCGGGACTCCAGCCGCGCGAAATGGCCCGTGGCGACATAGCGCGCGCCGAGCTGGTCGGCCCGCGCGAGGAGGCGGCCGAACTTGAGGCGCTCGTTGCACCTCACGCACGGGTTGGGCGTGCGGCCCGCCTTGTATTCCGCCGCGAAATAGGCAATGACCTGCTTCTGGAACTCCGCCGTTTCGTCAATCAGATAATAGGCAATGCCCAGTTTGTGGCAGACGGCGCGGGCGTCAATTACCGCCTGCGGCCCGCAGCATTGGTCCTCGGCGAGCGCAACGCAATCCGGCCGGAGCTTGAGGGTGATGCCCACCACTTCATAGCCCTGCTCCAGCAAAAGCGCCGCCGCCGCGGAGGAATCCACTCCCCCGCTCAGGCCAACCACCACCCGCGTTTTTTTCTCCACCGTCACCAGACGCCCAACATACGCGCGCCCCGGGGGCCTGTAAACTCCGCTGCCCGGGCCGCGCGCACTTTGCGCTTTGAACTTTGTCCCCGCAATCGTATAAAGGAGGCCATGCGAACCTTGCCGTTATTGTTGGCCAATGGCGGGCTGGTGCTCTGGCTGATTCTGCTCGTCAGCGCGGTGGGCGTGGCCGTGTTCGTCGAGCGTTTTCTGCATTTCCACCGCGCCCAGATTAACTCCCTGGAGTTCCTCAACGGCGTGCGCACGGTCCTCAAGCGGAACAACGTCGTCGAGGCCCTCTCGATCTGCGAGGCCACGCCCGGGCCGGTCGCGCGGCTGGTCAAGACGGCCATTTTGAACCGCGACCATGGCCGGGAGCGGGTGCGCGAGGCGCTCGAAGAAGCGGGTTTGGCGGAAGTGCCGCGGCTCGAGGAAAACCTCAACCTGCTGGCGACCATTGCGCAACTGGCCCCGCTGCTCGGCCTGCTGGGCACGGTGCTGGGCTTCATCCAGACGTTCCACCAAATGCTGGACGCCGGCCTGCACGCCCACGTCGGGCTGCTGGCAGATGGCATTTGGAAGGCCCTGGTTTGCGCCGCGGCGGGGCTGGCCGTGGCCATCCCTGCCCACGCCGGCTACAACTACCTGGTCAGCCGGGTCAACTCCATCGTGCTGGACATGGAACGGACCGCGACCGAGATCGTCCACATCGTCACGGAAGGGACCAGGCCGTGAAATTCCCGCGCAACGCCCGTATCTTTCGCAGCCGCTTGGATGCAGCGCCCTTTGCCACGGTCTTTTTTCTGCTGCTGCTTTTCCTGCTGCTCGCCGGGCTGGTTTATACGCCGGGCGTGCGTCTGGACCTGCCGGCGGCCATTGACCTGGCGGGAACCAAAAAGCTGACCATCGCGGTGGCCATCGACGCTAATGGGCGGCTGTATTTCGAGAACCAGTCGGTCGAGGAGCGCGACCTGGCGGCCCGGTTGCGCAAAGCCGTGGCCAGTGCGCAGGAACCGCTGACGCTGGCGGTGCAGGCGGACAAGGACGTGAGTTCTGAAAGGCTGATCCGCCTGGCACTGCTGGCCCGCGCCGCCGGCATCCAGGAAGTGTGGCTGGCCACGCTGCCCCGCCCCTTCGCCTCGGCGCCGCCCGACGCACCGCCATAGCCCTCCAGCAATGAAAGGATGTGCTAGCCGCCCGGCGGCCTATGATGTCCCCCTCCGTTGAACTGCCCCCCTGGCCGCGCCGCCGCTGGGGGTGGACCATTGCCCTGGTGTTCGCTGGGCAGGTCAGCTTGATCTTCTGGTTGGGCGAGCGCGGGCCGGTCCGCTCCCGCCCGCCCAGGCCGGCCCCAACCCTTCGGCTGGCCGGGGGGGCCTCCCACGAACTGCTGGCACTCCAGGACCCCACCCTGTTCGCCCTGCCCCATCGCCGGGGGTTTTCCGGACCGGCCTGGCTCGAGCCCCCAGTCCTCCAGAATCGCCCGCCTGATTGGTCCGAGGAAGCCCGCTGTCTGCCCTTGCCCGTGGCCCAACTGGGCGCCGGCTTGGGCCAGTTCATCCCGACCAATAGTCTCGCGCCCCTGCAAATGCCTCCCCTGGGCGAGCCGGAATGGGCGCTCTTTGAACCGGCCCCGCTCCCGCTTTCCCCGGAGCAATCCCGGCTGCGAGTCGAAGGCGGCCTGGCCGGACGCCGCCTGCTGGCAACGCTGGACCTGCCCGCCTGGCAGCATAGCGATGTCTTGACTAACACCATCGTGCAAGTGCTGGTCAACGCCGAGGGCCGGCCCGTCTCCGTCACCCTCCTCCCACCCGGCAGCGGCTTGACAACGGCCGATGACCATGCCCTGGCTCAGGCCAGGACTGCCCGGTTCGAACCCGCCAGCGCCGGCGGGCAGGAAGGCCAGCCACTGCCGCCGCCGCTGGCGCATCTGGCCTGGGGCTCACTGGTCTTCGAATGGCACACGCTGCCCTTGCCGCCGACTAATGCGCCGGCAGCCAAATGAGTTGCGGGAGTTGCATGGTTACAATGTTAAACAGGTTAAAAATGAGCTAAATGAGTTATGGCGCCGCCCCAGAGTCTCACTGTGCCCGGGGCGCAGGTGATAGGTGATTGGTATCCGAAGCCCGGATTCAGCCGCCCATCACCGCTCGGCAATCGCCGAAGGTTTGACTCGGCTTGAACCTTGGGCGACGGTGGCAAGAAGGAATGTCCACTCCCAACCTGATTCTGGCTTACGTCGTGGTCATGCTCACCGGGCTGGCGGGCGCGGCCATCTATTCCGAGTTGCGCCGCCGGAGCTTCGAGCCGGCCCCCAGCAAAGACCGCATCTTCCGTTGCGGTCGTTGTGGCTACGTCTATACCGACGACGCGGACGTGGACCGTTCGCGCTGCTCGCAGTGCGGGCAAATAAACGACGCGATCGAGTTCTGAGTCACCCCCCGGTTTTCAACTCGACGACATCGTGAGCAGCGGCCTCGCGCTGCCCGGCTGGGCTGACGCGAATGAAGCGGGCCTTTTGGCGAAGTTGGGCCAGGTTGGCGGCGCCCAGATAGCCCATGCCTGACTGAATGCCGCCAATGAGCTGAGCCAGGACACGATCCACCGAACCGGAAACTTCCTTCAGGGCCTCGATGCCTTCCGGCGCCACCTTGCCGGTCGGGTCCGGCGTGTGGCCGTAACGCGCCGCCGAGCCGGCTTTCATCGCCGCCAGGCTGCCCATGCCGCGGTACTGCTTGTACAACTTCCCGCTGATTTCCATCACGTCCCCCGGCGCTTCCGGGCAACCTGCCAAAATGCCGCCGCACATCACGGCGTCCGCCAGCGTCAGTGCCTTGACGATGTCCCCGGACTTGGTGATCCCGCCGTCCGCGATGAGGCTGACGCGCTGGTGCTGCGCCGCCCGCGAGGCCACGTAGAGCGCGGTAAGCTGGGGAATGCCGACGCCGGCCACCATCCGGGTGGTGCAGATGGAGCCCGGGCCCTGGCCGACCTTGATGGCATTGGCCCCGGCCTCGGCGAGAAACTCGACCGCCGCCGCGCTGGTGATGTTGCCGGCGATAATGGGCAGCTTGGGAAAGGCGTCCCGCAGCATCCGCACCGTGTCCCCCACCCCGCGGCTATGGCCATGCGCCGTCGAGACCGCCACCGCGTCCAGCTTGCGCTCGACCAGCGCCCCGACGTGGGCCAGGATGCGGTCGCGGTCCAGTCCGCCAAAGGCATTGCGCGTGGCGGAGACCGCCGCCCCGCACAAGAGCCGGAAATGAGCGTCCCGGGCCGGCTTGAACTGCGCGTTCCGCTCCTGGGTGATCCGTTCCACGTCGCTCAGGGTGAAAAGCCCCGCCAAACGGTCCTGGTCGTCCACCACCAACAGCTTGTGGATGCCGAGGTGATCGGTGAAAAACTTGTCCGCCGTGGCGATCGGGTCCCGGCCCAGCTCCTGCTGGTTGAGCGTGTGGACCCGGGGGCGGGGCGTCAGCACGTCGGCGACTTTGCGGCTGGCGTAGCGGCGTTTGACCACGTGTCCGGGCAGCAGACCGAGCAGTTTGCCCTGGTCGTCCACGACCGGAAAGGTGCTGAAGGCGAACCGCCGCTTCTCGATCAGGCCCAGCACGTCGCCAATCAACTGGTCCGGGGTGGCCCTGATCGGCTCCTGGATCAGCCCATGGACATGGTTCTTCACCCGGCTGACTTCCGAGAGCTGCTCCCGCTCGGCCATATTATAATGAATCAGGCCCAGCCCGCCGTTGAGCGCCATCGCAATCGCCATCCGCGATTCTGTCACCGTGTCCATGTCCGAGGAGATCACCGGAATATTCAGTTCCAATCCCTCCGCCAGCCGCGTGCCGAGCTGCGTGTCTGCCGGCAGGACCTCCGAATACTGCGTGGCGAGCGTGACGTCGTCGTACGTCAGCCCAAGCTCGCTGTAGCTGGTGAAAAATGCCTCCGCCGGTTTGTAAAACCGCCCATCAACGTTGTCCGACGCTTTGCTTGCTGCCATGTCGGAAAATGTCTTGCTCACGCCCCGTTTGGCAAGCGCAAATTCCTGCCCGCGCCGCTGCGAAGCGAGCGAGCGCCGCGAAACCGTGAGCGACGGGCTCGGTCGCTTCGCTCTTTTCCCATTGAGTCGCCTCGACGCGCAAACTAGTTTGCTCCGGATGAATGTCTTCGTCACGGGTGGCGCAGGTTACATTGGTTCGATTTGCGCGGAAGAACTGCTCAATGCCGGGCATCAGGTTACGGTCTATGACGATTTGAGCGAGGGCCACCGCTCGGCCGTGGATTCGCGCGCGCGCTTCCTGCTCGGCCAACCCGAGGCGCGGCCTCACCTCCTGCAGGCGGTCCAGGAGGCCCGGCCCGACGCCATTGTCCACTTTGCCGCCAACGCGCTGGTCGCCGAATCGATGGCCAACCCGGGGAAGTATTTCCGCAACAACGTCGCCAACGGCCTCGAGCTGCTCGAGGCCGCCGGCGCCGCCGGCGTCAAAAAGTTCGTGTTCAGCTCCACCTGCGCCACTTACGGTCCGCCGGACCGGCTGCCGGTGACCGAGGACCTGCCGCAACGGCCGATCAACCCCTACGGCGAGTCCAAGCTGATGTTCGAGCGGATGCTGCACTGGTACCGCCAGTTGCGCGGGTTGGAATTCGTGGCCTTCCGCTACTTCAACGCCGCCGGCGCCACCGCCCAATTTGGCGAGCATCATCGCCTCGAAACTCATCTCATCCCCAACGTGCTCAAAGTGCCCCTCGGCCTCAAGCCGCATTGCGAGATCTTCGGCGCCGATTATCCCACGCCCGACGGCACCTGCGTCCGCGATTACATCCACATCCTCGACCTGGCCCAGGCGCACATCCTGGCGCTGGCGCCCGGCCCGCAAGGCTTCTACAACCTGGGCAACGGCGACGGTTACTCCGTCCGCGAGGTCATCCGCGTATGCGAAAAGGTCACCGGCCGGCACATCCCGGCCCTGGAAATGCCCCGCCGCCCGGGCGACCCGCCCAAACTCGTGGCTTCCGCCCAAAAGGCCCTGCGCGAACTGGGCTGGAGACCGAAGTACCCCAAGCTGGAGGACATCGTCGCCAGCGCCTGGACCTGGCACCGGCAGCATCCAAACGGCTATCCGGATTGAAGGCCCATGCCCGCGGTCCGAGCGAGGTCCAAGGCTCGAAATCGGAAATGGATTCGAGGTCTGACTTGCTGCCGGCCGGGGTTTTGAACGGCCAGCCTTGCTCCCGGAATCTCTCGCCGCAACCAAAATCAGGGGAGAGTTCTTTCGCCGGGACCCCCGCCGCGAGCATAAGTGGAAATAACTGGAAATAGCTGCAAACAAGCTCAGTGCGGCGGTGGCAGGCTCCCCGAGCGCCCCAGCCCTCGCCAGCCGGCCCATAATCCATCGGAGGGCAGACTAAACCTATGACTGCGCTGTCCGCTTTGAAATAGAACCGGAAGCAAACCTTTTTCTTCTCCTCGAGGCCTTCGGTGAACTGTTTGTGATTTGGTATTATAGCGTCGATGCGCTTGAGTTTCCCTTTCTCTTCTGGCTAATAGAGGGCCAACCTAACGCCCGGCGCTCTAACCTCTTCAATCCCGCCTAATTGAGCTGTTTGAGGTCACCTTTTTTGTGCGGTGAACAGAATGTAAAGGCATTGCAACTTGCACGGCCACCACCGCCGCACCATGCACTCTGCAAAGTGGACGAGAGGCTCGGATTGGCTCCCTGGAAATCGTTCGGCTGATCGTTTTGCGAGCCGTGCCAGCCAGAATTGCCAGAGGGAGGTTGTTGCTGGCAAGGCGGTTGCGGGTTTTTCGGGGGGGGCCACCTGGAGTTGCCTTTCCAGCGCCAGCCCTGGCGAAGCGTCCATGGCACACCACACGCTGAGGTTACGGCACAGGCAGGAATGGGCCCCACATGAAAGGGGCTGCGATAGCTGTCAATAAGACTCAAAACAAGCCTACGAATATGAAGCATAAATATTTGCTTATTACTCTCCTCGGCGCTGCCGCTCTCGCTGCGGGCTGTGCCCGCTCGGAAAAATCCACGACCGAAAGCCGGGAAGCTACGGCCAAGCAGTTCGACAAAGTCAAAACCGAAACCAAAGAAGCCGCGCAGGACATGAAGGACTATACCTACGCGCAGAAAACGGAGTTCGTCGAAAACATGCAAGCCCAGTTGGTCCAGATCAATCGGGATTTGGACCAACTCTCCGCCAAAATTGAAAAGGCCAGCGACGCGGCCAAAACCGAAGCGAAACCCAAACTTCAGGCCCTGCGCGACCAGGCGGACAAATTGAACCAGCAGCTCGACAAGGTCAAGAGCGCCACCGAGTCCACCTGGGACGACGTCAAGGCCGGCTCCAAGAAGGCCTATAGCGAGCTGAAGGACGGCTTCCAGCAGGCACGGCAGTGGTTGAGCGACAAGATCGCGCCTTGAGGCGAACTGACCCATCAACAAATCAACATCAAAAACAAAACACTATTTATGACAAAAACATCGGTATTCTGGATGGCCGACAGTGAAACTCACGTTGGCGTAAACGGAACGAAACGGATCCTCATGGGCCTTGTCCTTGCGCTGGCTGGGATGTTGGCGTGCCATCAGGCGACGGCGGGCCAAGCGCCAGTAGACCTTGGCTCGGCCGCCACTTTCGCGGTCCTGGCTGGCTCCACAGTCACCAGCACCGGCATTACCACCATTACCGGGGACGTTGGGTCGGGTCCAGGTACTGCGGTGGATGGGTTTCCGCCAGGAACAGTGAGCGGGACGATTCACGCGGGCGATCCGGTTGCCGCGCAAGCCGAAGCCGACTTGACCACTGCGTATAACGACGCCGCAGGACGAGTATTGGCGCCTATCACGCTGGCCGGCAACATCGGCGGCCAAACCCTCACCCCCGGCCTCTATAAATCCACGTCCTCGCTGGCGATATCGTCAGGGGATCTCACGCTCGACGCCCAGGGCGACGCGAACGCGGTCTTCATCTTCCAGATGGCGTCCACGCTCACCACGACCTCCGGCCGCCAGGTTATTCTGAGCGGCGGCGCCAACGCGGCCAACGTCTATTGGCAGGTCGGCAGTTCAGCGACTCTTGGCACGACCACCATCTTCGAAGGAACCATCATGGCTCAGATATCCATCACGCTGCAGACCGGCGCGACCCTGGACGGCAGGGCGTTGGCCCGAATTGGCGCGGTCACCTTAGACGCCAATACCATGACAGTTCCAAACACAGTAACATTGGCATTGGTATCAGCAGCAGTGGTCACTGATCCGTACACGTACGCTTCGGGACAATCAGTTAATCTTGCGACCAAGACCATAACGGTTCCTAGGTCAGGTAGCATGCAGTACTATCGTATCATGTCGGCCACAGCGCTTACCATTACGAGCATCACCATCTCCGGTGGCAACGTGGTAATCACCTACAATTAAACATTTGCAATGGAAGCGACGGCAAACGGATAACCATCAAAACGGAAAGGGTTATTACGCAAACAAGGTTCGCAAACACAGACCAATTACCAAAGAAGGAGAATTCCATGAATAAAACTGAACGCTTGATCGGCATGATCGGATTGGTTTTGTGCGGTGCGCTTCCAGGATACACAACCTGTGGAGAACCGTCGGCGTCGGTCGGGGTGAGTGTGTCGCTGCCGGCGGTGGAGATTCGGGCGGAAAGCGATTTTTATGAGCCGCTCACCCCGTACGGGCAATGGGTCGTTATCGGCTCCTACGGACGCTGCTGGAGACCGGGCCGAGTCGAAGCTGGTTGGCGCCCCTACGGCAACGGCTATTGGCAGCGGACGGACGCCGGCTGGTACTGGGCCAGCGATGAGCCTTGGGCCTGGGCCGCTTATCACTATGGCCGCTGGGGTTTGAGTGCGGAATATGGCTGGTATTGGGTGCCCCAGACCCAATGGGCCCCGGCCTGGGTTTCCTGGCACAGGGGTGGCGGATACATTGGCTGGGCGCCGTTATACCCGTCCGCCAGGTTCGCCCGCGGCGGTTCCGTGGAGGTTGACGTGAACGTCATCTCACCGCGGGCGTATGTTTTTGTCCAAGAACGGCACTTCCTGGAACCCGTTCGCCCTTCCACGGTGGTCGTTAATAACACCACCATCATCAAGAAGACCGTTAACATCACGAACATCAAGGTCGTAAACAACAACGTCATCAACGAAGGTCCGGCCACCGGGGTCATCGAGAAGGCAACCGGTCGAAAGGTCCGGGCGGTCGCGGTCCGTGAACTGCGCCAGAAGGAGGAAGCCGGGGTCCTCGCGAAGCAAAAGACACCGGCAACGATTGCTAAGAAAAAGGCCGGCCCGCCCGTTCGCAGCGCGGTTGAGCCCCGCGAAAAGAAAGCCGTGGTCGCGCACACGCCGCCGCAGGTTGAGAAACCAGCCGCCGCCACGCGTCGGCCTGTAGCGCCCGCGCCGAAGAATCAGGAAGCGCAGAGCGAGAAACACAAGCCCGTTCCCCCCGCTACGCAATTCAAGCCTGAGGCCAAGCCTGAAGGCAATCATCCTGCGGCGGTGAGGGAAGCCGCCGGGCAGAAGGCCAACCAACACGCCGAAAAGCAGGCCAAGCCGGTTGCGCCACCATCGCCCCAGTAACGGACAAACGCCCCTCCCCCAATAGCAGTTCACTGATCACTGTCGCTAAACAAACGAACAAGCAAACACAAATCAGAAAACCAAAGAAGAGCTGAACATGAAGACAACACATTCGGGAATGATTGAGACAGCAAAGGACAAGATCGTTGCCGCAATCAAAGGCGCCAAAGAATTGGGAGTGAACGCCGAGGACGCCGCGTCGGCGGCTGCCCACGGGGCTTTGAAAGCGGCTGGCGAAGTGGGTTCGACGGCTGTTGAGACGGTTCGCCAGGCAGTCGCTAAACCCAGCCACGGCGTCAAGGTGGCGCTGAAAGAACCCGAGCTGGTCGTGTCCGCGAATTAAGCTGGTGAATCGCCGCCGGCGGGCGCGGAAGCGCGCCGGCCAGCAGTGCTTCCAAAACAAACGGAAAGGAAAAATATGTTATACACAATTGCGGTAGTCCTGATCATTCTGTGGCTGCTCGGTCTCCTAACCAGTCACACGTTGGGAGGGGTAATCCATGTCGTGCTGGTGGTTGCGCTGGTCATGGTGCTGCTCAACTTCTTTGGCGGGCGCAAAGGAGCATGACGAGTCATCAAACCAGGAAGGCGAACCAGTGTTCGCAAAAAAAGTCAACAAACTTATTCAAAGGCCATTATGAACAAAATCATTTCTCTGGCGCTGCTCGCGGGCGGCATTGTTCTCATCGTTATTGGCATTAATGCCACAAACTCATTCAGTTCGGACGTGTCCAGGTTCTTTACGGGATCGCCGACTGATAAAGCCGTTTGGATGCTCATTGGAGGCATCGTCGCGGCGGTGGTCGGGCTAGCGACGCTCTTGCGCAGTCCGAAACATACCTAAATTGCGTAAGCAGTCTGCCGCAGCCCGGCAATGAATGCTCCTGTGCGGGCGCGCAGCCCCGCCGAACATGAATGCGTATGTTGTTCGGCAAGGGGGTCAAGCCAGAACTTTTCACTCGAATTCCTGCCGCCCGGCGGCCGTGTCCTTCCGAATCCCCTGCTCCCGCAGTAAGCGGCCCACCCGCATCCGACCAGGCCGGTGCTCCGGCGCCGCCGAATACTAAACCGAACTGCTCCAGGGATGCTCCGGCAGCCGGTCTTTTGGGCCAAGCAACCTGGCCCGGACGGGATTCAGATGCACATAGTCGCACACCGTCCGCAGATACCCCTTGCCGCTGGCCTCAAGGTGCGCGAATCCCATGCCGCCGTGATGCGGTCTAGGTACATCGGCGTGCCTCCGCCTGAGAGACTGCAGGAGTAGAGATAGAGCACTGCCGAAGTGATGTTCGTCGGCAGACCGGTAAGATCGAATTGCAATAGCGAGTACTACCGGCCGTACCAGCCGCCCACACGCAGATGGTCCTCGTTCAAGCCACCGCCTGTGCCGGCGCCCGGGCAGGTCGCGTAAGAATACCAGGAAGTCGTCCAGATGTCCTTGCCGTCAACGGGGCCAGGCTGCAGGACAAAGCGGCCTTGCGAGAGCGGGAAAGCACGATAGAACCGCCGTGTTCGATTCGTTGTAATCGGGTCGTCAATATAGCGGGCGCCACCAGCAGGGATCACATTCGTGGCGAGGATGGTCCAGTTCACCAGGTTCGACGAGACTTGGATGACGTAGTTGCTTCCTGACGGACCGTGGAGGACAAAACCGAACATGCCGTTGCCCACGGTCGCTCCTGTCAACTGCGGCGGCAGTGGCGCGCCGGCAGGCAGGTAGGTTCCCGTTGTGGTCGTGGTCTGATTGGCGTTTATGCCCACGGTTTGATTGCCCGGGGTCGTCCATCCGCTGACGGTGCTGAACGCCATCGTATGACTGCCCACCGACAAACCGGAAACCGTCGCCCCGCTGCTTTGCCATGGACCGCTGTCCACCTGCCACTGTGCTCCGGCGCTGACCGCGCCAGAGGGAGTGATTGTGACCTGCAAGGAACCGGTTTGCGTAACAGTGCGAATGATGATCTTGGACTGAAAGCTCTGCTGACTGCCTTGAAAAACATCTAGACCCACGTTGACGTCGATGCCGGCAACTTGCCCATACCAGTTATATTGGATTAGGTCCACATTCCAGGGTGCCATCCCCGGGTTCGCGGCAGGATCGCTGCCCGGCTTCGCAATCCATAGCTCATATTGTGATGAGAGGCCCTGCAAAATGTTCGCGAATGTGCCGTCACAGTAAATTATCGGCGTAACTCCTGTAAGGCGCTGAACCTCCTGCATCCACTGATCCACCCAGGCAGAAAGTCCTTGGTGGGTTGAAAGGGCGCCACAACTATGGTCCTCGACGTCCAAGCAGGGCCGCAAGTTGCCAGGTTGCATCCAACTCCCTGCGACTTGAACGAAAAAGTCAGCCTCGTCCACAGGCGAATACGCTGCCAGCGTATTTTCGTTGGTAACGCTCGCTACATGATATGCGCCGACCAGCAGGCCAGCCGATGCAGCCGCGGCGGCCCGCGCGGCAAACTGAGAATCTATAAACCGACAATTATCGACATTTGCATTTCCTTTTGATGCTCGCAGAATCACAAATGTCATGGGACAATTCTCACCATTGTACGTGATCTGACATGATTTAACGCCGCTCCAGTTTATCGGGTCGGCTTGCTGGATGGTTGAAGAGTCCAAACCGAAAACGAGGTTCCGCGTTCCACTGGGATTAATTGTGAGCGTGCCGCCAGATGAACTTCCGCCACCAGGGCCTGGGGAATAAACGGTAATCGAGACTGCTCCAGGAGACGCGATAAGACTGGCCGGAACGCTTGCTTGTAACGCGGTGGTCAGACCACTGTCCACCACCGGCGTAGTGGAAAGATTTGCGCCATTCCACTGCACCACGCTTGTCTTGTGAAACGTCGAACCGTACACCGACAGCGTGAAGGGCGCGCCGCCGGCCGTCACGCTGCTGGGAGAGAGGGACGCGATCACAGGCACCGGAGCATTGACCTGGAAGCTTGCCGCGCTGGAGGACTGGCCGTCAGGATTGGTTGCTCTCACAGTCCATGTGTCGGGATCGTTCCCGGTGGCAATCGACATCTGGACCTGCGCGCCGCTAACGAAGCTCACCTGCGCGGCCGGCGCCACGTAGCCTGACTCGCCCGTCCAGGTCAGTGTCAATGTGGGCTTATTCACGAAATTTGCCCCGTAAACTGTCACCGTCTGCGGGTTGTTCGACCCGATCACGGGATTAGGGCCCACGCTGCTGATCGCCGGGGCGGGCGCAGGCACTGTCACCTTCACGCTCACATCGTCCAGGCGGAAGCTGGTTAGATAGTTGGAATCATTGCTGCTACTGAAATAGATGAGGACGCTTTGCCCCTTATAGGCCAACAGGTCATAAGTTTGCTGATGGTAGTACGGATTGCCCGCGGCTGGGTCTTGGTTGATGTTCGACCAGTTTCCAACCGTGGCCAATACAGTGCCGCCGGTGTTCCGGATAGTGGCGCTGAAAGTATCATACGCAGCGCAAGTGCATTCGTCCGACGTAATGTTGCAGTAGAAGGAAAGTGTGGCGGCGGCGGCGGCAATGGGAATCTGAACGCTTTGATATGCCGTGTCGTTTTCGTCGACTGCTCCTCCTAGAATCAAATATTGTGAACCGGTGTGCGCGTAGGCCGAACTGCCGGGCAAACCGTTCAAACCAGCCCCTCCAGAAAGTGTCCAGCCTGGCACGCTGGAGCCGGAACCTGATTCAAAGCTGCCGTTGACGATGAGCTCCGTCTGCGCCCAAGCTGACGCAACCGGGCTTGCGGCGAGAATTGCGATGAATGCTACGGCTTCCAATCTGCTTGCTTTTAGGATGGTCATGGCGAATCCCAATGCAAATCGGGACTGGCAGGCTTCGGCCAGCGTCTTGATCCCGCACCTGCGGGACTGCCGGTCCACGTCATCCAGGCAGATGTCCTTCTTGCGGTCCCCCCGGCTCATCAAGTGGTAAATCGCTCCCGGATATTCAACCCGGAGTTGCCGCGGCCTGAGTGTCATCCTCCCAGCACGCGCCACCCCTGGTCAATGGGAAAAGTTATGGGTGACCCCTCCTCTGCCGATAAGGACAATGCCGCCCGCGACCAGAGCCAGGCGGCGCTCTTCAGGATTCAAGTGGACCCCGCTGACAAGCTGTTAAGCCGGGCAAAGGAACCGCCGTCTGAAGGCAAACAGGGCCGCCACTCCGGAGCCGAGCAGCAGAAGCGTGCTGCCACTATCCGGCACCCCTGAAACAGTATTACAAACCGACTTGGTAATGGTATTGTAGTCCAAGCTAACCGCGGCATTCCGTGCCAACACTCGGCCATCCACCGTTGCGCCGGTATCCAGCGTGATGGCTTGCAAAGCTAGTATGTTCCCCACGAAGGTACTGCCCGTATCAAGCGTCGCTTCGCTGGTGACCTGCCAGAAGACATGGCACGACTGAGCGCCGTCGGTCAGGAGCACCGTACTGTTCACTTCCGCGGTGAGTGAGGACCCGGCCTGAAAAATCCAGACAGAATTCGGGTCGCCATGGGCGTTGAGCGTCAGGGTTCCTGTGATAAGGAATTGGCTAGGGTCTTGGTAAACGCCAGGCCCCAGCTCTTGATTCCCAAGGTCATAGATTGGGCCGTACAGTGTAGTATATGAGCGCCCAGCGGCGTCGTCATACGCGGCCTTCAGGGCGTTTTGGGCATTTAGCATGAGTCCAGCATCCCCTGTTTGATTCGCCCCGTGCAAGACAACGTTGCCAAGACCCGTGATGCTCGGAGTTGGATACGTCCCAATATCCCCGGTAATCGTGGTCGAATTGACCGCGCCTGCGACGGTAATCCCGGCGCCGGCCAGAACCGCAAAATCGGAGGCCTTGCCAAGCTTTACCGTATCAGTATATTGTGCCGTGGCGTTATGCTGCAGAAAGAGGGCAGCCGCAACGACAAGGCCCAGGGGAATTCGCTTCGCGCCGTTCTCCACAGCCGTCAGCAAAAAAGTCGCTTTCATTTTATGTTCTGTTGTTTCGTGTTCTTTGTTGTTTAGGCGAAAACCGCCAACCCAATCCAGATTCCCAATTATTGAATTTGAAGAACCTCAAGCACGAATTGTACCGGAAAAAAACCGCTTTACTTATGAGAAACACTACGTTGTTTTATCTTCATAACGTGCTTATCACGAGTGACTTATGCCCTAATCTGGTCAATGCCACATGGATGGCTCTGAAATCGCAAAGAGTGGGGCTGTAAGAAATTCCGACGGGTCTCTGCTCGAAGATTATCACAAACCTCTCATGACAGGGCACTTAGCACGTACAGCACGGCCACTGTTAAGATTGCCGACGTTTTACAGCCGACTGCGCCATAAACTGAGCGCCGAGTGTTAGCGGCGCAGGGCGCCCCCGAACGGGAAAGGGCTCAAACCATAACTTTTCACTTGCTTGGCTCCTTCGCTGCGGTTTTGTGGCGCGGGTACAGCTTGCAGCTTTTCCAACTACCCATCTGCCATCGCCGGGCGATTGGGCGGATTCTCAGGGTGGTCTCTCGCCTCAACCGCGCCGCCAGCGCCAGCTTCAGCGGATGGCTTTTCGCTTGCTCTTTCCAGTCAGGTCGTTCCCACTTCAAGCGCTGCTGCGGGCGGCGCTCCGCTACTCCTGCTTGCCCCGGAAAAACCGCTTCGCATCGGCCGCCGGGAAACTGGGGAAGATGCGGAACGTGTTCGTCATCACGCCCGTGCTGCTCCAGGGCGCCCAGGCCGCGGGGGGCGCCGGCAGGCTTTCCGTGGTCTCGACTTGGAAACTCCGGTTGGTCGAGCCGTAAAGCACCAGCCAGGCGCTGTCCGCGCCCGCCAGATAAATGTCCACGATGGGCGGGTCCGCCACGAGCTCCCGCACGCGGAACGTCTCGCACGCCTGGGGCGACGGCGCGATCACCTGGAGTGAGTTCGTGAGCGGCACCCGCGCGAAGAACTGCCACGCTCCGTTGCCCGCGCAGGTGTCCAGCCGCTCCACCCAATACGACCGCCACGGCGTGCCGTAGAGCGTGAGCGTGCCGTTGGCTGCGAGCAGTGGCGGCAATGCGCCGCTGCCCCCGGAACTGATGTTCACCGCGACGTTCGCCAGCAGGAAAGCGTTCGGGTAAAGCAAAATCGTCCCGCCATTCTGCGCCGTGAGGCTGGACGGCCCGCTGAGGGTGATGAAACTGGACAAGCTGCGCAAGTCAACGACGCTGCCTGCGCCGTCGGCCAGCACTTGAACGTAGCCGCTGAAGAAGCTGGGCAGCGTGTGCGCGTCAATGAACCCACTGTTTCGAGCGGTCAGATTGAGGTTGCGGGTCCCTGTCCATTGGAGCAGGCCGCCAACGTCGACCACGCTGTCGGTCCCGTCCGCCAGGATGTCGGTGTAGCCGTCCCCCAGCGCCGCCACCGCCCCCAACTCCACCCGGCCGCCGCTCTGCGCCCAGATGTGGTGCCAGTCCCCCGACCCGCACACCGCGTTGGTCAGCCCCGCCAACACCACCCGGCTGCCCGCCCCGCTCGCCTGCCACCAGCTCCGGTCCCAGGACTGGTAGGTCTGCACATTGGGCAACGCCAGCACCGCCCCGC
>JBEKRX010000070.1:0-32956 GCA_049518415.1 Verrucomicrobiota bacterium | reverse complement strand
TAGTCGTAGGCGAACTCCAGCCGCAACCGGTTTGAGTTTGCGACGCCGGCGACGTTGGTCATGCTCATCGCCGCCAGGCGGTTCTCGCAGTCCCACTGGTAAGTCCAGATGCCGTCGAAGCTCAGGTTCCCGTCCAAATCGTAGGTGAGCGTCTGGTTGGACGCCGGGAACAGCAGGCCGCCGTTGGTGGTGGTGCCGCCGGAGGTCGCGCTCACCGTTTGCCAGAGCGGCGCGTTGGTGTTGGCGATGCTCAGTTCCCGGTGGAAATATTCGCCCTTGCGGTCGGCCAAGCCACCGGCGCCGGTCAGGGTGTTGGTGACCCCAACGGTGTTGGTGGCGATTGCGGCGCCCAGGATGGCCTGGTAACCGGGGGTGGTGATGGCGGTGTACTGGTTCAGCGCATTGACCGTGTAAGCGGTCTGGCGCAGGTTGGCCCCGTTGGTGTCCCCGCCCGAGCTGGCGCTCGTGCGGTTGCCGAGGTTGTCGTAGGCGTAGGCAGACTGCTGGCCGGCGAGCGGGGACCAGTCCGACCAGAAGCGGCGGGCGGCGATCAGTTCGTTCCGGTCATTGTAAGTGTACTGCCAGTGCGAGCCGTCTCCGAGCACCGCCGATTGCCGCCGATCCAGGGCGTCATACACGTAGCCGTGCGAGGTGACGACCGCGCCGCTGGCCGTATTGGCGACGCTCCGGAGCCGGGGACCGCTCTCCCAGGTGCGCGTGGTCGTCAGGACGGTGGTGGTGTTGCTCTTGCAGGTGGTGGTCTGCAAGAGGTCGGAATTGGGCAGGTAACCATAGACGGCCGAGTAGAGCCCGTTGGAAACGCTGCCCAGGCGGCCGTAGGCGTCATAGCTGTAATTGTTTGTGATCGACCAGCCTGGCCCCAGCACCTTGAACATGTCCCGCCCATAGACGGGGTCGAAATGGTTGGTCAGCGTAATCCCGCCCAACAGACCGCCTGTGCAGGCTGAGGAGACGACGCGCCCAACCGAGTCATACGTCAACACGTTGGTCCCGGAAGCATCGATGGCCACCTCAGGCCTGGCCTGGCGGCTGAGATAGGGGTGGGCAGCGTTGGTAAGGACCACGCTGGAGCTGTCCGAGTAATCGATCCGCACCAGGTCGCCGTTGGGGCAGTAGAGGTTCGTGCTGGCAGCGCCACGCGCCCAGAGGCGGGTCCTGGGATAGTGATTGTTGTAATAATCGAACGTGACGTGCTGGCCGGCGGCGTCGGTCTTGTTGGTGAGCAGGCCGGTGGGCTCGTCGTAATACCAGCGGGTGACATCGGCGGTCGGGCCGGTGTCGGTGGGCCAGGCGGGGCCGGTCCACTGGCTGCCGCCGCGGTAGGTGGTCAGCGCAGTTTGGTCGCCGAACTGGTTGTATTCGCGCTTTTCGGGATAGGGCACGTCGCCCCAGACGTGGGTGAGCTGGCCGCAGCCGTTGTAATTGTAATAGGTCTTTTTGCCGGTGGGGCCAGTGGTGCATTTGAGCAGGCCGGCGTTGGTGCCGCCCGCCGGGTAATACTGCATCGTGGAGACCAAGCCCTGGGCGTTCGTGGTGGCCGTCACCTGCCCCGTGGCGGTGTCGTACCGGGTGCCGGTGAGGTTGCCCAGGGGATCCTGGACGCCGATTTCACGGCCGAGGTTGTCGTAATAATGGCAGGTGGGAGCGGCGACGGTGGGGGTGCTCTCGGTTTGGAGCAGGCCGTTGACAGCCACCTGCACGGCGCTGAGCGAGGATTGCGGCCCGCTGGTGACGGTGGTCACTTTCTTGTTGGCCAGGTCCACGCTGACCGTGACGGTGGTCTGGTTGGTGTCGGCGTCGAATTTCTGGGTTTCTGAGAGTTCGTCGGCGGTAAAGCCGGTGAGCCGCTCGCGGGTGCGCTCGACCAGGGCCGGGGTGGCGTTGCTGTTGTAAGGGTAGGTCCATTGCTCGCTGACGAGGAACCAACTGTCCTGGCCGTCCAGTTGGTAGAAGTTCGTGTAGGTGGTGATGCGCTCAGTGGTTGCGGCGTCACCTCCGGATGTCCAGGTGCCCCAGCCGTCCGCATCCGGGCCATAGCGCTCCTCTCCGGTCCGCTGGCCGAAGAGGTCGTAGTCATAAACCGTCTGCCAGTCTGGGGCGAGCGTGCCGCCGGTCTCGAAGGCCGTCTCGGACACTCCGCCCACCAATGGAGGATAGGTCCAGAACTGATAGGTCTTTCTGACGAAGTTCGCGCTCTGAAATCCGGGCGAGACCTCGGCGGCCAATTCGTAGCGTGGGTCGGTGGCCTGGGCGGTCCAGCGGAGGGAATTGGTCCAGCCGAGGGTGTTGGTGGTCATGTTTTTGGGGACCAAGAGGGTGCCTGGCGGCGCCACGCCCAGGCCGGTCTGGCCGTAGTCCGTGAAGACGTTCGTTACGGCTGAGCCGGTAATGCTCGCCACGCGCCGGTCGAGGTAATTCTGAATCACCTTGGTAGCGCCGGAAGACGAGGTGATGGTGGTTTTAAGCCCGCTCTGGGGAGTCTGGGTATAGCTGTAGGCCGTAACCAGCCCTTCGGGGCTGATCTGGGTGGTGACCCGGCCGCACAGGTCGTACAGCGAGACGGTTCTGAGGCAGAGGGCGCCGCCAGAGGTCGTGTTCGTGAGTGTCCGCCCCGAGGGGTCGTAAGCCAGGGTGTTGGTGATGGCTGACTGCGCCGGATAGCCGGCCGCCGAGGCGCCCAGCCTGGCGCTGGTCTTGAGACGCTTGAGCCAATCGTAAGCGTACTGGGTCACCACGCCCTTTTCATCGGTTTCCGAGAACTTCAGGTCGGTGGGCCACTGCTGGCCCCCTGTCCAGTCCGCCTGGTAAATCACGCGCTGCTGGCGGGTGGCCGGGTCGATGCGGAACACGTTGATGGCATGGCCCAGGCAGTCGCGCTCGTAAATGGTCTGCTCGATGAGCGCGAAGCCTGCCTGGTCGTCCTGATAGACGTACTTTTCCTTGGCGACGAGGTTGCCGTTTTGGATGATGCGAACCTCTTTGGTGCTGCGGCCCGGGACGAGGTTGACCGGCTCGATGCTCTGGCCGGACGCGCCGACAGACAGCGTCAGGTACCCAGCGGGGCCACAGCCCGGCCATATCCCTTGGTAGATCGTCTGCCGCAGATCGAGGCCGCTCCCGTCTTGAGAAACGGTGAACACCAGATTCGTGCTGTCCCAGGCGCCGAACTCGTAATCATAAGAGTCCAGGAGTGCGGTATGGGTTTGCTTGGAGCGGAGCTGGCCGCCGGCGCGGCCGGCGCTTGGGCTGTAGGTCTCGGTGATGAACACCTCCCCTGCTCCGGCATCGCCGCTGCCGAGGGCGCGCCACTCGGTGAACGTCTGGCTGTCGCCGCAGTCGTCGTCGTACAAGTATAACGACTCGCCATGCACGGTGGACTTGTATTTGGATAGGAAATAATTGGTATCCTCTCCGAAGCGCAGAGCATCATGCCATACGGTCATGAGATAGCCGCCCGGTGCGTAGCCGGGGTAACCGCCGGGGTACTCGTAGTCGGTGACCAGACAGTCATTGACGGGCGAGCCCGTCGGCGTGTCCTTCCAGGGATGCACCGCGCGGAGCAGCGAACCGTAGGGCCGCCAGCTATTATTAGCTTCGGTGCAGTATTGCCGAGTCTCCCAGTAACCATCGGGATAGACGATGCCCAGGACCTGCTCGTAGCTTTCCTGGTTGTTGGTGTCGCTGCCGTAGGTAAACCGGGTGACCAGGTTGGCCCCGCCCGGGTCGTTGGTCACCGCTACCAATTCATAGGCCCAGGGGAAACCCTGATAGACCTCCGCGTTCCGCGTGCAGGCGGTCCCCTGGCCGCTCTTGATCTCCTGCGTCTCCATCCGGTTGGTCACCCCACCCCCAGTGGTAATCGTCACGGCCCGCGTTTCAATCCGCGCCTCCGCCCCGGCCCCTTGTGTCAGCGTCCAGGTCTGCGAGGCGCCGCCGTACTGCAAGGTGGTGCCGTTGGTGAGGCCATTGCGGATTTCCTGCAGCCGCCAATTGTTCGTCGTCAGATCGGGCGGGTCCACACGCCAGATGACGAAGCCGCTCTCGTTGGGCGGGACGGTGAAGAAGCCGAGCGAGTCCACAGACCCGACCTGCCACGAGACGTAGAACTCTACCTGGAAGCCGTAGGAAAGCAGCCGGGCCAATTCCACCGGGTAAGCATCCTCCAACAGAAACCGGTTCAACCGGACCAGGGCGTCGCCCTGGGGGTTCAACAGCAACAATCGCCTGGTCCGCCCGGGAAGGCTCACGCCGGCAAACCGCCCGGCGTCGTAAATCGGACCCGCCTGGATGATCTGATCGAACTGCTGCACCAGCGTGGATTGGAGTTGCGGCAAGGTGGAGTTGGTATTGGTGAGCACCGCCTGCGCCTGGGCCGAAAAGTTGGTCCACAGGTACTCAGAGACAGGGTCAGGCTGGTTGGTATCGGTGAGTTTCTGCACCAGCGACGGCACGTTGAGCAAGTCGGCAACCGAAAAGAGCGCCGAGCCGTAAAGCAGGTCGACGGCCGCCAGCCCGTGCGGCACTTTGATCTGGCTGATGCAGTTCGTGTCATCCAGGTCCATCAGGACCGCCACTTCATTGGTGTCGGTCGAGCGTGCCGCATAAGCCAGCGCCCGCGGGCTGTAGGCGTTGGTGTCGAGCCGGGAGGCCAGCAGCCGCAGGCGGCCGGCCGAGCCGCCGTTCCACAGCCGGCCTAGGGAAACAGCCCACTTGAGAGTCATGGCGGCGGGGTCGGCCTCCGTGCCGGCCCCCAGGGACACGGCCTCGCCGTCCCCGATCACGGTCGTGGCGTTCATCGGCGGCTCATCCCGGGTCCAGCCGTCGTCGGCCTGGTCCTCTCCGGCAGCCGCGCCGGCGCCCCCGTAAATGACCGGCCGGCTCCCCAGATCGGGCCGCACCTGGATCAGAAAGGAGACCGACACCGCCGAGGACACGCCGCCGGCGTCCCACTGCGGCGTGCGCGAACTGCAGACCTTTTGCCATTGCCCGCTTTGGGGGTTCCACATATACACGCAATAGTTGCGCGCCGGGTCGCCGGTCGTGTGTTGATCCGGCAGGAGCAGGTATAGTGGGACGGCCGACAGCGCAGCGACGGCATTGGCGATGTCGTCCCCGGAAAAGGACAAGGCATACGTCTTGTAAGGCACAAGACGCACCTCGCCGGGGCCGGCAACCCCGGTCCAGTAGTTGTCCTCATCTGGCCAGCCGGTCACCGAGCAGCCGTTGAGCGCGGCGGTGAGGTCGCTCGACCCAGTGAAGGTGACGCAGAATTGTACCGGTACCGTGCCGGGCTCTTCCAGTGGCAACTTCCACTGCTCGGCGGTGCTGGTCCCCCCCGTTGAGAGGGGGCTGCCCGTTTCCGGGCTCGTTTTTAGCTCGGGCACGGCGGGCCGTTGGCCCTGCAACAGATCAGCGTGAACCTGGGGTGTCGCAAGGATAGCGAACAGCGCCATTACAACAAGACTCACCATGGTTCTTTTCATATCCAGTTCGTGTGCGTGGTTAAGCAGTTTGAGAATCCCAAGCGAAACCCGTCACTTGAGCGGCGTGAAGACCTGCAGGCCGCTGCCGCTCGTCAGCCCGTTGGGGGAATTGTAGGTCTTCCAATCGCTGAGGTCGCCGGTGTTATACACCCCGTCGCCGTTGGTGTCCTCGAGGTAATCCGGGGTGCCGTCGCTGTCCGTATCGATGGGATTTCCGCTGGCGTCGGTGGCCACGTAGTGGTAGGTGACATCGACCACCGTGTTGGTCTCCTTGATCTGCAAATTGTTCATCAGGTTGGTCGTCACGGTGTAGTGATAGAGCCCCACATTGGCTGCGCTCATGCTCCCGGCATTGATGAGGACGCTGTTGGTGGGCAGATAATAGCCCCCCAGGGGGCCGGCTTGATAGGACGGCGAGGCGGTCAGGATGATGTCGTTGGTCTTAGTGGGCTGCAGGCGGCTGCAATTGGTGATATAGGCGTTGTAGCCGCCGGTGTAGCTGTTGCTCCAACCGCCGATCCAGTTCGCCATCGCCAGCTGGTCAAAGAGGTTGTCGTAAATCACCGAGTTGGTCGGGCCGAAGTTGAAGCTTCCGCCATAGACCAGGCAGTTGCGCAGGTGCGAGGTCTGGCCGTCCTTGGGCTCGAGGTCGGCATAGACCCGCTCCAAAAGGCAGTTGGTCAGGTTGAGGGTCGGACGGGACGAGAGGAGTTTGCCGCCGTGGAACTCGCAGTCCTGGAAGTTGAACGGGCCGCTGTTGGTCAGGGCCTTGAAAAGCGGCGCGTCCAGCGAGGGCATGGACCAGGCAGTAAACCGGCAATTGATGGTTGGCGCCGGAGCGAGGCCCTGGAACTCGGAGAGGACCAACCCGTTGGTCGTCCGGAACCAGTTGGTGAGGGGCTGCTCCTGCACGGTGTTATACTGGACGATCCAGTTCGGGTTGTTGGGCGCGCCCTGGCACTGGAACGCGGCCCCCTGGCCGATGGCCAGGCCGTAGGTGCCGATGTTCGTGCCTCCGGCATTCGTGCCGAAGGCGGCGATGACGGTGCCGGGATTGACGCTGAGGGTGGCGTTGGTGAGCAGGACCCAGCCCAGGGCCCAATCAATCGGGTCGTAATGCACACCAAGGTCAAGGGCGTCGGTGTCCCGCTGGGCTTGCGACGAGAGGGTCTGGCTGCTGGTGAGCAGGGCGTTGGCGATGACCGAGGGCGGGTAGGTGGTCCGCTTCTTCAAGTCCGCCAGCAGCGAGGCCGGCACGCCGGAGGTGGTGCCAACGTTGCGCCAACCGGAGGCGTCGGTCAGGTAGTAGTTGCCCGCCCCGGCGCCCTGGAAGGGCGAGGCATTGGTCACGCCATACTGCGAACCGCCAAACTGCGGAGCGTTGTAGAAGCCGTTGTTGCTCCCGGAAAAAGTCCCGCTGCTCGAGTTGGTCAGGTTGGCATAAACGCAATTGGTCGAGTAGAGCGCCAGATTGCCCGACCAGCTCCCCCCAATCAATTGTGCGCCCTGGTCAATCGTGCAGTGGGCCAGGTAAAAGGTCATCCCCATCGCCGCGGGCGTCGCGGACGCCCGGAAGGGGTATTGCACTGCGGCCAGGAGCGTGTTGTTCAGGTTCACCGTAACGCCCCCGCAGCCGCCGCAGCCCCCGCTCCAGTTCAGGTCGATGCCCCGGATGCAGTTGATGAGTTGCGAGTGGCTCAGGGTGAGGGTGGCCGACGTTCCGGGTGAGCCAAAGTACTGGATGGCCTTCTGGGCATAGCAGAAGCGAAAGTTGGTGAGCGAGAGCGTGGCGGTGCCCATGTAAAGGGCCGGGTTGGCGTAGCCGTTGGTGTTGATGATTCCGGTGTAGCACGAGTTGGTCACGCCGTTGAGGCTGTCCCCCACGGTGTCGTCATCAACGCCGGTGAAAATCGCGGGCCGGAACTGGGAGGTTTTGCACGTCAACGTGCTGTTCAGTTGCAGGAAGGCATTGGTCTTATACTTGAAAATCGTCGGTTCGATGGTCACGGCCCCGTTGAGATAGACGGCCCCGGAGACGAAATAGTTGGTGAAGCTGGAAAAGAGGGTGGCGCTGTTGAAGGGGCCGCTGATGTTGGCGATGTAATCAATGACCACGCCGGCGGGGAGGGTGCCGGAGAGGCGGGACGCCTGCCCCACTACAGTGGGGCTGCCGGCCTGGGCCAGGCCCTTGGGTGCGCCTCGGGGGGCCGCTTTCGCCTGGGCCATGGTTGCAGGCCGCGGGATCGCCGCGTAGCCCACTTTCACGCCGTCAGAGCGATTGAGCCGGGCATGGCCGCCGGAGGGGTTGCATTCGGGCAAGGACAGGAACTCCTGCTGCATCCAGGCATAGGGCAGACTCTCGACCAAAAAGACCCTCTGCCCGTCTGCCGCTGTCATGAGCGCTTTGCCGACGGGCGCTCCGCTCCCACCCGGCTGGGAGGCGGTGGGGGCGGTGAAGGCATGACCGGTGGTCATCACAAACTGGCCAAAGCCGAGCACATCGTCCATCAGGTCCGGGCTGGCCATCTGCCGGCGCACCGCCGGGTCCTGCTCGACATAGAGTGGGCGGCGCATCCGGTCAGGCTGGGGCACCTGTCCATAGAACTCGGTGAGGACCTGAATCCAGGCATTGGTCGGGAAGCCCCAGTCCCGCGGGTCCAGGCGGCCGGTGAAGAGCACGTCCTGGGAGAAGGTGCCTCGCTCGATGGAATAAACAATCGAGGCGCACACCCCGCTGCCCTTGAAGGCGTCGGCATAGACCACTTGGTTGGGGCCTAACAGGGCGCCGGCGCAGTTGGTGAGCGCGGCAATGACGCCGAAGGCGCCGCTGGCGGGGTCGTAAAGGCCGATGGCCACGGGGGTCGAGTCGAGCGCCAAGCCGTCATCCATGCGGATGCTCACTGCGCCCACAACATTGAGCTCTGCATTGAGCCGGACCTTGTGCTGCAAGCGCTCGGCGACAAACCCATCGCCCGCCGGGGTCGGCTCAAAGACCGCCTCGCTTGGCAACCACCGGCGCCCGTCCCAGTAGTTCAGTCCGGTCTCGATCTGGACGGTCTGGGGGCCGCCGGCCCCGGACCCTGGCGCAGCCCAGGTGCACGTGTGAGGCCCTCGCTCCGCGACCGAGTAGTCTGCCGCCTGGGCGGCCCAAAGGCTGGCCGACACGGCCAGGCAAATAAACACCAGGGGAGAACGAATGAGCAGATTGCGGATTGTCTTCATAAGGACCTCATGGGTCGGTGGCATTAGCAGGGTTAGGAGAGGGTTGTCGAGGGTCGGGGGTCGGGGGTCGAGGGACCGAACTGCGCGCGCGGGGGCAGGAAAATGAAGGACAGGAATATGCCTGCGCGGGAGCACCGAGGAATGATCCGCGTCGATTGCCGCCGCCGGTGTCAGCCGCACCACCCTTTGGGTGTTGGAGATCAGCGCCGATGCCTGCCGGCGGCAACAAGGTTGACGGGTTGCTACGCGGCGTTCCTGGGTGACAGCGCCGGCACAGGGGATATGCGAACGTGCAATGATCCTGTCCGGGAAAACAAACTGCCCCGATTCCCGCCGTGCCAACGGACTCTGGTGTTGACTGACATTCACCTTGACGCGGGCAGTTTATGGCCGACGGGATCGGCTGCTCAACGTGGATGAGCTGTCTGGGGCGGACATTTGCTGTCTGGGGCGGACATTTTTCCGAAAAACTCGCCCACGGGCCTCGTCCGGCTTGGATTTGCTGCCGCAACTTCATTTTTGCGAAACCTCGTATTTACCGATGGAGCTCAACTCCCTGGCCGCAAATGGAAGCGCGGAATTCTCGCCCGAATGCGGGCAAAATGAATGTCAAGTTTTTTGATCTATTCACCGGGCCTTCATGGGTCCGCAGCGGCCTGGGCCTGGGCCTGAGTCCGGGACCAGAAACGGGCGGAACTAAGGCGGCCGTCCGCCCCGCGGCGCATCCGATACTGCCTCCAGTCCGCGCTCCTCGTAGCGGCGGCACAAGGCCCAGATGGCTTGGGGAGTCAAGTCCACCCGGCCGGCCAATTCTCGCAGACCTGTCAGCGGTTTGGCCATCGCCAAGAGCACTCGGGCCCGCCGCGCGACACGCTGCCCGGTCGCGCCCTGGCGCACCAGTTGCTCGAGCTTTGCTTTGTCCGCCAACGACAGTTCGATGGCATGCAGCGGGCGCCCTCGCGGGCGTTGGGGCGCCGGCCCGGTTCCAGCCGCGTGACCACTTCGAGTCGCCGCGGTGAATAGATCAAAAAACTTATCGACTTTCGCCCCAGGTTTGCAGGCCGCCAGCGCCGGGCCGCCACCGGCCAAAAACACCGACGGGCAAAGACCATAATAGCAACTGAACTTCCGCGAGAGCTGCTCGGCCCGCTTGAAGCCCAGCAAAGCGGCGACCGTCTTCACCGGGTTGCCTTGTTCCAACAAGCCTGGGGCGCGGGCCAGCCGCACCTGGTCCAGAAACTCCTGCGGTCCGCAGCCGAAAAGCTCCTCGGTGTAGCGCTGCAACTGCCGGCGAGAGCGCGCAAGTTTCAGGCACAACGCCTTGGCCGAGTAGCCCGAATCGCCTGCCAATTGGAGCCAAAGTTCAATATTGCGGATGTCGCGCCGAGCCATAGATGCGCTCTCCCACGGGAATTACTAATCCGATTTCGAGCAGAGACGCTCGCTCAACAATTCTGAGGGCCGGTGATACTTCCGACAGGCGAAGCCATGCCGCACGCGGAGCAGGCCTTTAATGTCCTCCCAAGCCGTGCGCCAGAGCCGCACCCGGCTGTTCGGCTCCTCGACCCATCGCACCGGCAGATCAAAAATCCGGTAACCCAGCTTCTCCGCGATAACAAACAGCTCGGTATCCATAAACCAGGCGTTGTCCTCCACCAGCGGCAACAACTCCCGGGCCGCCTGTCTCGTGATCGCCTTGAAACCGCACTGCGCGTCGGAAAAGCGCGTGTGGAACATGCTCCTGACCAGGAGATTATAGGCGCGCGAAATCAACTCCCGCTTGAAGCTGCGCTCGGTCAGGGCCGGGTCCAACAGCCGGGAACCGGTCGCTATATCATTCCCGCCGCTAATCAGGGCTTCGATCAGCGTCGGAAAAGCCTCCAGGTCGGTGGAAAGGTCCACGTCCATGTAGCTCAAAACCTCCGCCTGGCTTTGGCTCCAGGCCCGTTTGACCGCCCCGCCCCGCCCTTGCTGGTCCAGGTGCAAAACGCTCACGCTGGCGTATTGCGCTGCCAGCCCGTGGGCAATCTCCAGCGTGCTATCGGTGGACCCATTGTCGGCGATGACAAGCTCGCACGGGTAAGGACAGTCTCCCGCCAGAAAGGCCGTCAGCTCGCCGAGGCTCTCGGCCAGCACGCCCTCCTCGTTATAGACCGGAACGACTATGTTTATCAGCCGCGGGTTCATCGTCAGTATCGCGCCTTTTTGGCAATGCCCCTGTGGGCATAGAGCCGGATGGCCTCCTCCTGATAGACCAACTGGTATTCCCGGTTGAGCAGTGCCTGAAAGGGAACCTCGCGGCTGTCGTTGGCCAGCAGCATCAGCCCGGGCTTGACCGACTCCAATTCCGCGACCAACCGGGCCGTGGTCAGGTCGCCGGTCCAGAATCGCTTCAGAGACAAAATGGCCAGGCGAGGCGGCACCGGAATGCCGCTGTGGAAGGAGTAAATCGGCTGGTCGGAGTAGATGAACGTGGTGAAGGGCTTGAACCGCTCGATTTCCTTGAGCACCAGGCAGCTATAAAGCTTTGGGGCCTGGCGGATGCCGCTCTCTTGCAGGTAGAGCCGCGCCCCCATCCAGGCCAGCGCGCATAGGGCATACAGCCCAAGCAACACGGCCAGGCCGCTGCTCCGCCGGGCGCTGAGGCGGCGCAAGGCCAGCCCAATTCCTACCCCCGCGCACCAGCAAAGCGGCAGGGCGTTGTGCACGTAATAGTAAGCCCACCAGGGCTTATGTGTGCCGAAGACGACAAGGGTCAGCGCCAGCCAGGCCACAGGCAGCGTGGCCACCCTGACCTGCCGAATGGAGCGAAGCAGAAAGGCAACTCCCACCAGCGCGGGCAGGGTGGCGTCCCAGTTCTTGAGCAACACGCTCCAGTCGAAGGCGTGCTCGGCCGGCGAGCCGTATTCAAAGGACTTGGCGCCGGCAAAATGCGCGCCCCAGGCCTGCTGCAACTGGATGAGCAACGGGTTGCCCGTCAGCCAGTTCAGCGCCACAAAGCCGAGCGCCAGAGCGGCGGCAAAGACTGCCAGCCCTGTGGCGGCGGGCTGCCAGCGGGAGAGTGCGCCTCTCGCCTGAGAGCCGCTGCGGGGCTGCCGAAGACGCGCCGCGCCGCTCCTGACCACCCCAGCCGCCTCGCCGCTGCGCAGCCAGAGGATCAAAACGGCCAACGGCAGATACACGAGGCCAGTGAGCTTCATCTGCAAAGCGACGGCAAAGAGCGCCCCGCCCAGGAGCTCGGCAACTCGGCTCTGCCCGTGCGGTCCCAGCAGGACGCAAAGCGCCGCCACCGCCGGCGCCAGGGCCGGGAGCTCCTGCATGGCCGAGGAACTCAGTTCCAGGAACCCGGGCGAGGCAATCAGCAGGCCAGTTGCCAGGCTGGCGGCCAGCAGGCCGCTGGCGCGCAGGACCAGAACAAAAAACGAACTCAGCAGGAGCAGGGTTAAAGCACTGGTCAGCAGGCGAGGGCCGAGGATGCCAGGGGAAACGTGCTGCTGAATGCCCGCGAGCAGGGACACGTACAACGGCGGCTGGTCGCTCCAGATTTGGGTGTAGAGCTTATAGCCATGCCGACAGAGGGTGGCCTTGGAAAGCTCGAAATCCTCATCGACGCCGATCCTGATGGCGGTTCCCAGGGGGAGGAAACACTGAAGCATGATAAAGGCGCCCACCAGCAAACCCAGAATGACCGCTGGCGGGGTGCTTCTCCCTTCGTCCCTTGCTCCCGGGATGCCAAACATATTCTCTTAATATAAATACGCAACGAGATCCCCGGAGCTTTCAGAAAGCCTTAATAGGCTTCCTTGCAGGGCCGGGGCAAGGCGCGGCTCCCGAGGGTGTTGGTCTCCTGCTCATGGCGCGGTGAGTTCATATTTTCGGGGGATGATCCTAATAGAAGAGGTTGGACAAAGACGGTCAGACCGTAGAAGTACGGATATTCTCCGCCCGGGGCTGCAAAAGACAAAGGGCTTGCCTGCGCAAAGCAGCGATTAGCCAGCCGCGACCGGGCGCGGGCAATTGACAGGTGCCGATTCGCGAGGTCCTTCGGGACAAAGCCCGGGCCGAATTTCCGAAAAGCACCGAGCCTCGCCAAGGGTGACGGTTTTGACCCACGCGCCTCGGGCGCCCAGGCGCAAACTCTGACTTGACCAAAGCGAGATGTACGGCTATACAGACTGAGCCCTGAGCGTTTGCTCTGGGGTTTGAATCAGCGGCGGTCGTTATAAACCGCTGATTCCCAGATGGTTAAGCCAATGTAGCTCAGCGGTAGAGCAACGGTTTCGTAAACCGTCGGTCGCCGGTTCAATCCCGGCCATTGGCTCCAGCTTTCCGGCTGCGCAAGACAAAAGTCCACGGACGAGCGCGTGGACTTGGGGGCCGGCCCGAATCACCAGAAGTTCATGGGCAGGCCGCACCTCCGAAACCGGACGCGCATAGGGGCCATGAACCGGGCGGCAGCGGCAGTGGGGCAGGCGGGACGCCTGCCGGCGCGGGCGTCTCGCCCGCGTTGTGGTTTCAAGGGCGAGACGCTCTGATGGCAGGCGGGACGCCTGCCCCACTGGCCCGCGTTCATGGGCAGGCCGCGCGCAGCCGTCCAACGTTTCAGGCGGCCGCTACCGAGAGTGAAATGCGCCCAATTCCCAAACGCGCCCGAGGACAACGAGTATGGACGAACCGCTTGAGCTTCCGATCGATGGCGTGCTGGATTTGCACACGTTTAAGCCGGGCGAGATAAAGGAGCTCATCCCGGATTATCTGGCGGCCTGCCGGGAACGCGGGATTTACCAGGTGCGCATCATCCACGGCAAGGGCATCGGCAACCTGCGGCGAACGGTCCATGCCATTCTGGGCCGGGTCCCGGAAGTGGTTTCCTTCACGCTCGACCACCCGGAATATGGCGGCTGGGGCGCAACGATTGTCCATTTGCGCCGCCCGGAAGCCAAGAGCGGTTGAGCTGGCCTGCTTTGGAGCCATGAACCGGGCTGGGCGGCTCACGGCGCTCCAGGGCCGGCCGGCGCGCGGGTTGGGGCCAGCACCGCCTCGAACTGGTATTTTCCCGGTTCGAGCCGCAGGGCCCCGAGCGCCCCTTCACCGGGCACCGACTTGATTTCCAGGACGGCGCTCAGGCGCTGTCCGCTCTCGCGGAGCGAGCCGGGAACGAGCCGGGGCAACTGGAGCTTCGCCTCCGTATTGGGCGGCACGGCCACGCTCAGGCGCAGCCGCTCGCCCTGAATGGTCCACTCCGTGGCAATGCGGCCGTAGAGCGAGTCATAGTGCGCCTTCACGTGGCGCGGGCCCCGCTGCGGATCGAGCCAGGGCTCAATGACGAAGTGCTTGAAGCCCCAGGCCGCCGGATGCCGGATGCCGCCCAGGCCCTCAAGGAACCAACTGCCAACGTAAAGATAAGAGCTGTGCAGACACGACTCCCGGCACTCCCAATCCTCCCAGAAAGTGGTCGCCCCGCGTTTGAGCATGTCCCCCCAGCCTGGATAATCCTCCCGGCTCACCATGGCGTAGAGCAGGTCGTTGCGATTGTTCTCGAGCAGGGCCTGGAACAGAAAGGCCCCGCCGGTGATGCCGGCGTGGATGTGCCCCTGGCGATGGACCAGGATTTCCTTTTCCAGCCGCTGCCAGACTGCCGGGCGCAGGTCCGCCGGCGGCAACTCCACCAGCAACGCGATGGCCAGGTAGGCCGGAAACCCGTTCACATAACTGTTGTCGGCCGGATTGAAAAACCTGGCCTGCACCGCGGCCCGCACGGTCCGGGCGCGCTGCCGCCAGGCATCGGCGGCTTGGGTCTTGCCCAAAACCTCGGCCACGCGGGCGGCCGTTTGCAGGTTGTAGAGCCAGTAGCAGTTGTTGAAAAAGAGCGTCTCGCGCGTGTCGCCGTTGACACCGTTGGCCCCCGGCCAAAGCCAGTCCCCCAAAAAGTCCCATTCACCGCCCCACCGCGCGAGCATGTCCTTGGCCGACTTGGTTTCCAGGAACGCCAGCCAGCGCTGGATCATGGGAAAGTTCTCCTCGAGGATGCGGGTGTCGCCGTAGCGGCGATAGACCTCCCAGGGCAGGGTGACGCAAAAGCCGCTCCAGCCCGGCCCGCCGCCGCCCCAGTAAGTGGGCGCCGTATAGGGCAGGTTGCCATCGGGCCCCTGCACGTCGCGCCAATCTTCGATCCATTTCGTGTAAAAGGCGCCCAGGCTGTAGTTATTCAGGGCCGTGCGCGTGGTGGCGTGGGCGTCGCCGCCGTAACCCATGCGCTCACGTTGCGGGCAATCCACCACGTAGCTGCCCAGGCTCAAATTCTCGAAGGTCCAGAGGGTGGTCTCATAGACGCGGTTGAGCAGCGGCTGGTCGCATTCGAACTGGCCGGCGCGCCGGTAATCCGTGCGGACCAGCCAGCCGCGCGCCTGGCTCAATTGGGGCTTTTGCCGCAGCCCGCCAATCTGCACCCACCGCCCGACACCGTAATTGAAATGGTTCCGGAAGGTCCCCTTGCCACTGGGGCCGATGATGTAGGCGCTGTGCAAACGATGCGTCATCGGCTGGTTTTCCCGCTCGGAGAAGGCAAACTCGACCCGGTCCCCGGCCCGGCCGGCGAGCTGCATCTCGAACCACCCGGCGTAATTGACGCCCATGTCCAGGCGATAAACCCCGTTGGTGACCTCCCGGACGCCGACCGGCCGGACCTCTTTAAGCAGCTTGTTGGCCTCGGCCTTTTGAGCCGAAAGCCTCAGGCGCGGATGGAACACCGAGGCCGCTTTCCAGTCCGAGTCATTCAGGGTTGCGTCCGACCAGTGGGGCAGCTCGCGCCTCGCGTCATACAACTCGCCGCCGAAGTGCATGAAATCCCACACCCCGAGCAGCGTGTTTGGACTCGGATGCGTCTTCCAGGTCTCGTCGGTGACGATGCGGAGCCTGCCGCCGTTCACCAACCGGATGTCCGCCTGGGCCAGCGCTATGGGGCTGCGGGGTTTGTCCTGGCTTTGGTAAGGCGGGAAAATGGACCAGGAGACACCCAGCCAGAGTCCCAGCACATTGCGCCCGGCCTTGAGGTGTTTGGCGATGTCGTAAGTCACATACCGGGCACGGTGAAGATGATCCGTCGTGCAGGGCGCCAGCACCTGGTCCCCGACTTTCTGGCCGTTCACATAAAGCTCGTGATAACCTACCGAGGCCACATAGACCACGGCCTGCGCCGGGGCGGCCGGCAGCAGGAATGTCTTCCGCAGCCACGGGTCGGGCATCGTGTTGTCCGGGGGTGGCCAGCCTTGGCCCTTCACGAAGACCTGGTCGCTCCCGATCCACTTGGCCTCCCAGTCCGCCGGCGCCAGCAGCCCCATGGTCCAATGCCCCGCCGGGCTCCACCCCGATACCGCCCCATGCTCGTCCTTGACGCGGACTTTCCAGCAGCAGGCCTGGCCGGAAGTCAGCGGCTTGCCGCCATAGACGACGTTCACCGACTGGTCACCGTCGACCATGCCCGAATCCCACAAATCGGCCTGCGCGAGCAATTTCTCGCTGCTGGCCGCGGCCACCTGGTAAGCGGTTTGTCTCTGGCCTCGCGCCCGGGCGTCGCTCGCCTCCAGGCGCCAGCTCAGCCGCGGCTGCGCCACATCCAGCCCCAAAGGCTCCGCCAGGTATTCGCAACGCAAGTCGGTCACCTTGACCGAGGCCGCGCCCCAGGCCGCCACGCAAAATCGATTTGCGCCCGCCAGCACCCAAAACGCCACGCACCCCAAATAGCACGCCGCGCGGCAGGGCCGCAACCAATGGTTCAAATGACTTAAATGCGTTCGGCCCAGGCACAAGAAGTCCGCCCAGAGGGAGCGAACTCTTAAGGATGGCGGGACCAGGGCTTTGATGACCGAAAAGGGTTTGACGGGTTTCATATCGGCGGCCCTCATCATGCCCGCTTTCCCTCGCTTGTCAGTTCCGTTTTTCAAGGAATTCCACGAAGCTTTAAGTGCTAAAAACGGCGAAATTAGACCGGAAGCGCGCACTGAGCTGACTTCTGCCCCTTCAGGAAAGCTTCTTCAAAAGCCAAAGCAGGCCCTGGCGGACCGGGCGGCGGTGGGGGGAGCCGGCTTTGGCGGCGGCGAGGCGGTCGTAGTTGGCCCGGAACCAGTCGTAGCTCTCGCGGAACATTTGGTCGTTCGAGTAGCGCGGTTTCCAGCCCAGGGCCAGGAGCTTGGAGATGTCGAAATAGAACGGTTTGCCATAGGTCAGATAGTGGGTGGGGCCGAGCGGGCTGAGCCCGAGCAGGTCCAGGGCGCGCAAGCAGAGTATGGCGAGCGGCGCCGGGAGAGACTTCACCTTGGAGGGCGAACCGGCATAGCGGATGAGGTTTTCCAGGGCCTCCCGCACCGAGCCGAACCGCTCGGCGCCGACGTTATAGACGCCGGGTTGGCCCTGGTCCAGGGCCACGAGGCAGGCATCCATCAAATCGTGCGCGTGCACGAACTGGAAGCGGCCGTCGCCACGGCCAATGACATAGACATTGCGGCCCTCGCGAATCCACTCGAAGAGGATTTGGAAGATGCCCAGGCGGCCCTCGCCCAGAATGGTCCGGGGCCGGATCACGATCAGCGGCAGGCCCGCCCGGTCGCATACGGCGCGCACCGCCTGCTCGCCGGCCAGCTTGGCGCGGCCATAGCTCTCCACCGGTTGCAGGGGCGTCGCCTCGGTGATGGGACACCGTTGCGGCACCCCAAAGATGGACGAAGAACTCATGTGAATGAAGGCCCCCACGCCGGCCTCCACCGCCGCCTCGGCCGCGACCCGGCTGCCTAGCACGTTTACCTCCCAAAACCTGCCCCCGGATTTGCTCAGCGGCACCAACGCCGCGTTGTGGTGCACGATTTCCACGCCCCGCATGGCCGCCCGCACGCCGGCGCGGTCACGAATGTCGCACCGGATGAATTCGATCTCCCTGGGCCGGGTGGGGTCTTCCCAGAGGTCCAGCACCTTGACCTGCTCGCCGCGCTCCAGCAATCGCCGCGCGGTCAAATTGCCCAGAAAGCCCGAACCGCCGGTGACAAGATGGCGACGACCAGAGGTGCTCATGTATCAGGGGGAAAGCTCGAGCCTGGATGCGGACTTTTCACGGGGGCTTTAAATCCTTATTCCTTGCCCGGCGCACCAGGCCAGCGAGCGCCGCATCCCTTCTTCCAGTTCGATGGCGGGCCGGTAGCCCAATTCTCTTTCCGCTTTGGCGATGGAGCAGGCAATGGTCTTGTTCAACTCGGATAATACGTGGAGCTTCTGGTGGTATAGACCAAGTGCCTGCCATGCCGCGTCGGCGGCGGCGGCGATGGCACTGGCGAGCCCGGGCAGCCGCCGGCGCCGATGCGCGCACCGCTGGCCGAACTCCTTTTCCAGCAGGCGCTCGACGGTATCGATGATCTCGTTCATCGAGTAAGGCCGCCGGTCGGCCAGCCAATACGTCTGACCGTTGGCGCTCTCAGTCATCGCGGCCAGCAGCAGCCCCTGGCAGAGATTGTCAAGGTAACCCAGCGAGCGCAGGTTCTCCCCGGAGCCGACAATCGGGGCTTTGCCCTGGCGAATCATTTGAAAGAACACGGTTTGGCGAGGCGGCTGGTTGGGGCCGTAGAACCAGGGCGCGCGGGCCACGACGGTCTCCAGGTCGCCGCCCTGGCGCCGTTCTTGCACCGCCAGTTCCATCTGCATCTTCGAGCGGCCATAGTTCAGGCAGGGATGATAAGGCGAAAGCTCGTCGAACAAGTGGTCGGGGTGCGGGTTGCAGCCGCAGGGCGAGTTGGACGACACCACGATGGCGCGCCGGGCGCCGGCGCGCACCGCGGCCGCCAGCAGTTGGCGGGTGCCTTGAACATTGACGCGGTAAAACTCAGCTACGCGGCGCGGGTGAATGAGGCCGGCGGTGTGAAACAGGACCGCGCCTTCTGCGCCCTGGCAAAAGCGGTCGCAGTCGGCCGGCTCTTGCAGGTCGCCCGTGACGACCTCGATGCGCTCGGAGAGCCGGCGCAGCGCCGAAGCGTCCTGGCCCGGCAGGACCAGGCAGCGGATGCGCAAATCGGGCCGCGGTTCCTTGAGCGCCTCATGTTCCCGCAGGCCGCCCACCAGCGTTTCCACCAGGCGCGACCCCAGCCAGCCGAGCGCGCCGGTGACCAGGACTTGGTTGGTGGGCAGAGTCATGGGCGAGCGTCCAGTTGTGCCGGCGGCCCCGAGCAGGCTGGCCTCCCGGATTTCAAATCCGAAATCCGAAATCCGAAATCGGATACCCCTGAGCCGGGCTGCATAACCGGACGGATCGTAGGCCGGAGAAAGGGTGGCAGGCAACTCTAAATGAATTGCTCGCCGGCCGGCAGTGGGGCAGGCGTCTCGCCTGCCTTCCGGGCGTGTCGCCCGCGGATCGTGAATCCGCCGGTTCATGGCCCTACGAACCCGGCCAGTTTTTTGGACAAAATGGCCAATGTGGCCAATGCAGCCAATGTGGCCAATGCAGTGTTCCGCCGGGTTGCGGTCCCGCCGCGGCGGGACGCCACCGGTCTCTTTCGCGTGCGGGCACCGCCAGCTTGATGGTGGTGCGGCCTTGCGGATGGCTGATCACAGCAGGGGCCACGAACAACCAGTAGTGCAGGCTCTCAGCGTGATGTCCGTAAGCGGTCCGCAGTCGGGAGCTGGCTCTCCTGCCGCCACGGGTCCAAAGCGCCCTGTTCCTCTCCGTCAATCGGCGCTCGCCACGTGGAGCAGCGAACCTCGGAGGGTGAGCGCCAGCAGGTCGTTGATGACGTCGAGCACGATCAACTTGCGCACCTGCCCCCAAATCTCGGTCTCATAAGCTGTGCCGATATGCAGCAGCAGCGAATCCAGCATCTCCCGGGTGTCCTCGCGCGCGAGGAGGCGCTCGAAGCCACGGCTGACCGCCGGCAGTGAGACATGCGCCAGGTTGGTATGCTCGAGGGTGGCCTCGAAGGCGAGCCGCAGGAGCACGCGCATTTCCTCGGACGAAAGCCCGGCCCCGCCCGGCGCCGTTCGAGTGGTCGCCCGTTTGGAGAGCAGCAGGTAAAGCGCGCGGAAGCGGAACCTCCGCGCGGGCGGTTCCAGCCAGGGCTCGGGCCGCAGCACGCCCAACACCGCGGCGGCGGGATCGCCCGCCTGGCTGAGACGCTCCTCCAGCGGCGTGCCGAGAATGCGCTCGTCCTCCCACCAGCCGGGTAGCTCCTCGAGCTTGCAGCGGGCTTCCCGCGCCATGCGCTGGTCGAACTCGCGCACCCAGCGCAGCTCCTTGTGCAGGCAACTGTAAGTGAGTGGAGTGAGCACGGCCTTCCGGAGGCGCAACGGCAACGGCACGAGGTCCGGCAGCACCAGGCGCACCTCGAGCGTGCCCCCGTGATGCTCGAGCGCGGCGCGCATGCACAGCTCCCAGCAACCTTCGATCCTGGGCAGCTTCTCATGCAAATTCAGGCCAGCGAGCAGCGAAATGGCGGCCGTGTGCGTCACCTCCCGGCTCAGCAGCGGCGTCAGCCCGTGACGGCTGGCCAGACCATAAAGAAACTCATAGGGCGTCACGCTCCGTCCGGCAGTCCGGCTGCGATACCACTCCGGAAACTCGCGCTCGGTGCACTGCCACAAAACCTGGTCTTCCTGGCAGCAGAGGTCGCCCAGGCCGTCCTCATAGAGCGCGTAGGCATACGCGCTCCGCAGCAGAGCCCGGCCCCGCGGTCCTTTCCATTTCCCATATTCCTGCTCCAGTTCCCAGGGCTTGAGCTGATGGCGGCCCCACCCGAAATGCTCCGGCGCCACCCGGCGCAGAGCGGTGAAGGCCGAGACGCCGAAGCGCGACAGGACTTGCGGCGATACCTCGTCGAACAGCCGCGCCCACCCCCGGAACGACCGGGCCGTCTCGTAATCCAACTCGCCGCCGTCTCGGAAAAGCTCCCGTTCCGCCCCGCGCGCTCGTTCCATGACCGTGCGGGCGATCTGGTCGAGCCCGGCCCAAATGGCTTGACGGCTGTCGTGACAGATGCGCTGCGGCCAGGCGGAGACCTTGCCGAGGAGCTCGGGCGGCAGGTTGCCGCGGCCGATTTGCTCGAGGCACCGCGTGAGCACCGCCCGCCAGTCGATCAATCCGCTGTCCCGGAGGAGCGACGGTGGCACCCGAACACCAACTGAAAGGAAAGCGTCTTCCCAATCCGTCCGTCCGAAGGCGCCGATATTCCACCGTGGCACGCCCTGTTCGAACGTCACGAGCCGCAGCCCATATTTAATCTGCCACAGCGCCGCCGTGATGAGCAGTTCCGCCGCCCGCTCATCACTCAGTTCCTGCCGCAGGGTCAGCTTCCAAGGCCGCACGGGCGGGTCCTCCCCCCGAGTAATGCCGGGAAAAACAACCTCCGCGACCGCGCTCGAGCGGATCAGGCGAAAACCCGTGCTCCGGAGCAGGTGCCGCAAGTCGGCACTCTCGAGGTCGGCGCAGGTGCGCAAACCGAACTTCTCGACCAGCAGGTAGCGCAGGTAAACCGGGGCGCGCCGCTCGAAAATGGATTGCTCGCGCGGCGAAAGGGAGGCCAGGGCGGTGGGCGGGGCGCGGTGGGACAAGGGGCAGAGCAGCGACTTTGGATAGGAACCCAGAAACCCTTCCACCCCCGGCCTCACCGAATGCCAGGCCGTGAGAATGAGTAGAGCGTCATACTCCGACGAGTCCGGTGCGTCCGGAACGCCGGCGAGCCCGCTGGCAATGCGGAAAACCCGCTCAAAGTGCGGAAGCTCCGGGAGCTCCTCGCCCGGCGCCGCGCCCCACAGGGGTCGGCATTCGGCCTCAGCCTCAGGAAAGCGTCCAGAGATCACTCGTGCCTTCTCCAGCAGCAAAGCGTCGAACTCCGGCAACGGAATCCGGGCGCGCGCTTCGTCCGGATCGGCAGACAGCGACGAAGGAACCGGCCAGCCGTAGTATCCAACCCGCCCAGTGCCCGCCTTGGACACTGGGGGCAACCCCGCTCCCACCGGCGGGGCAGCGGGCGATTTCGGCTGGGTCTCGCCCGCCACGGATAGGCTCGCGGGGCGTTGCCACGCTGGTTCAAGTTGCGCAGTGTCAGTCCACATGGCCATCACCAAGCTACACCATTCTACCCGCTAAAAGCCACCCTTGGCAATAAAATTGGCCAACCTCAATCGCTGACCTCGAATTCGAACACGTTCTCGCAGAGGCTCTGGCCTGTTTGATCTCGCACCTCCGCCCGCAGTTCGTGGCGGCCTTGGCCTGAGGCGGTCCACTCCGGAATCGCCGGCATGGACAAGCTGGCCGGGCCTGTCCATTCCCACTGGATTCGGCCGGCGGAGCGGTTGCCGGTCATGGCGACGAGTTTGGTCCCTGCCACGTAAAGCAGTTTGTCGCCTTTCCGCCCTTCGATGTCCACCGCGACGACTCGGGGACAAGTGGCCGCCGGCGCGATGGAGCAGGGGGATTGGGACAGGGATCCGGCAACTGATCCAACAACACCGGGGTGGAGCCGCCGGCGCCCGCCTGGAAACGGGCAGGAACCGGTTCCTGGCCGAGCGCGAGGCGAAGCGGCGCTGTCAGTTTGGCATTCACCGGGAGCCGGCTATAGCGCGCTTTGCGCGGGCGGCCAAATGCTCCATTGGCTGGATTGGCTGGATTGGCTGGATTGGGATTTTTGGCGGTATTTTTGCTCCCAGGGGTCGCAAGCAGGAAGCGGCTTCGCTGCGTGAAGTCGAGGGATGGTCTGGGCTTTCAGCCCGCAGCAGCGGCGCCGACGGCCGGCGGGGCGTTGGCCCGCGCTCGTATGGCGGAGGCCTTGAGCCGTCCAGCGCATGCGCGGAAGGGCCGGGCGGGCCTGCCTTGGGGTCCAGCGGGCGTTGGACCGCGCCCAACGCCGCGGCCGAGCCCGCAGGCAAAGCGACGCTGCCCTGAAAGGCCAAGAAGTAGTAATCCATCACACGCCAACACGCGGACCCCAAACGCGCCCCTGCTTTGGCCTCGCTCCCCTGGAATTCACATGCGTCTGGCTGCTGCTCACCCCCATCTCACAATTTGACAATTCCAGGTGTTTGATGCTCATCGGGCCAGATGCAAGCATGGCTCCTGGACGAACTCACGGGGCTCGAGGGTCTGCGCCTGGCGGGCGTGCCGGACCTGCGGCCTCAGGCGGGCGAGGCGCTTTTGGAGGTCCATTATGCAGGGCTCAATCCCGCGGATCGTTACCTGGCGCAGCGCCAGTACCCGGCCCGGCCCTCGCTGCCGCATATTCTCGGACGCGATGGGGTGGGAACAGTCATCGAGGCGGGCAACAAGACCGGCGAACTCCGCCCGGGCGACCGGCGCATGGTCCTGCGGGGTGACATCGGCGGCGACCGGCCGGGATGCTGGCGCGCTGTCCGCTAAGGCGATGATTTGGGCGAGAGCATCGGCATTGACACCGGTGAGAGGGGGCGACTAATGTGGGCCAAGGTTTGCGTTGAATGAGCCGGGTGTCGGATATTAAGAGGGTGACGAGGGGACGCGGAGACACGCAATGGAAAGGGCCGGAATGTTTATTGTTGAATCTTATCCTTTGGCGGTGGCGCTGTGCGTCATCACGATGTTGTGCTGGGGTTCGTGGGCCAACACCCAGAAGCTGGCCAGCAGGGAATGGCGGTTCCAGCTTTTTTACTGGGACTATGCCCTAGGGGTGCTGCTGCTGGCGCTGGTGCTGGCCTTCACGCTGGGCAGCACGGGCAGCGGGGGGCGCAGTTTTCTGGCCGACCTGGAGCAGGCGGAGGGCAAGCGGCTCGGCTCGGCCTTTATGGGCGGGGTAATCTTCAACTTGTCGAATATCCTGCTGGTGGCGGCGATCGACATTGCCGGCCTGGCGGTGGCGTTTCCGGTGGGGGTGGGTCTGGCGCTGGTGCTGGGGGTGATCACGACTTACCTGGCGACGCGGGTGGGCAACGCGCCGATGCTGGGGCTGGGGGTGGCGGGCATCCTGGTCGCCATCATTCTGGATGCCCTGGCCTACAAACGGCTGGCCGCCAGCGGTCAAAGGACGCCCGTCAAAGGGATTGTGATTTCGGTCGCGGCGGGCCTGCTGATGGGCTGGTTTTACAGCCTGGTGGCCAAGTCGATGGGCGCGCTGGACCCCGCCACCAAGGTCCTTGAGGCGGGCAAACTGAGTCCCTACACCGCCATCGTTCTGTTTTCGGCGGGCTTGGTGGTTTCCAACTTCCTTTGGAACACCATCATGATGGTGAGACCGTTGAGCGGGCCGCCGGTGCCGTTGGGCGACTATTTTACCAAGGGCAGTCCGCGGCTGCACGCGATAGGCATCCTGGGCGGGATAATCTGGAACCTCGGCATGTCGTTCAGCCTCATTGCCAGCACCGAGGCCGGGCTGGCGCTGTCTTACGGACTGGGCCAGGGCGCGACGATGATCGGGGCGTTCTGGGGCGTGTTCATCTGGAAGGAATTCAAGGGCGCCCCGGCGGGCACAGGCAAGCTGCTGGGGGCGATGTTCTTGTTTTACCTGGTCGGCCTGGGCGTGCTGGTGGCGTCCAAACTCATTAAAGCAGGAGCGCCATGAAATCGAAACGCATCCTTGTGATCGGCAGTTCCAATACGGACATGATCATCAAACTGGAGCGCATCCCGCGGCCCGGCGAGACGCTCCTGGGGGGTGAATTTACCATCGCCGCCGGCGGGAAGGGGGCGAACCAGGCTGTTGGGGCGGCGCGGGCGGGGGGCTCGGTGAGCTTCATCGCGCGGGTGGGCAAGGACATGTTTGGCGAACAAGCGGTGGCGGGGTTTGTCCGGGACGGCATCGAGGTGAGCCACGTGGTTTATGACCGGCGCAGTCCATCGGGGGTGGCGCTCATCTTTGTGGCCAGGGACGGCGAGAACAGCATCGCTGTGGCCTCGGGCGCCAACGGCAAGCTTTCAGCGGCCGACGTAAGAAAGGCCAAGGGGGCGTTTGCCGGGGCGGGGGTGGTGGTGATGCAGTTGGAAACGCCGCTCGAGACGGTTGAGGCGGCCGCCGAGCTGGCGGCCAAGGCGGGGGTGCGGGTCATTCTGAACCCAGCCCCTGCCCGTGAGCTGCCTGACTCACTGCTGAGGCTTGTCTCCATCCTGACGCCCAATGAAAGCGAGGCCGAGTTGCTCAGCGGGGTCAAGGTGAGCGATGAATCCACCGCGAGCGAAGCTGCCGGGAAGCTGCTTGGGCGCGGCGCGCAAACGGTGGTGATCACGCTGGGCGCGCGTGGGGCGTTTATCGCGTCGGCTGGGGAGCGGCGACTGGTGCCGGGTTTCAAGGTCGAAGCGGTGGACACGACGGCCGCCGGCGACATCTTCAACGGCACCCTGGCGGTGGCGCTGACCGAAGGCCAGGCGCTGGCGGCGGCGGTGCGGTTTGCGAACGCGGCCGCGGCGCTCTCGGTCACCCGGCTGGGCGCGCAACCGTCCGCGCCCAAGCGAAAGGAAATCGAGCGTTTCCTGGCTAGGCGCCTGCGGTGAGGAGGTCTTCCCGGGTCATTTTCTCCTGGAGCTCCGCGACGGTGGCGGTGCCGGTGGTGCCGAGTTTGTGGATGACGACTGAGGCGGCGGCGGTGGCGAGTTCAAGGGCCTCGCGCAAGGTGGCGGTGGCGGCGATGGCGGCGGTGAGATTGGCGGAGACGGCATCGCCGGCGCCCACGATGTCAATTTGGCCGCGAAGCGGGAGGGCGGGGACATGCTCGACCTGGCCGCCGGGGGCGGCGCCGAGCATGCCGCGTTCGGCGAGGGTGACAAAGACGGCGCGGTGATTGGCGTGGGCGAGTTCCAGGGCGGCGCGTTTGATGTCGTCGAAGCTCAGGCCGGCCTGGGCGCCGGTGAGGGCGGCCAACTCGGCGGCATTCATTTTGAAAATCACCGGCGGGAAGCCGCGCAAGCTGCGGCGGCTGTCAGCCAGGACCAGGAGCTCCGGGTCCTGGCGCGCTTGGTCGCCGAGGACGCTGAGGATGCGCTGGGTCACGACGCCGGTCTCCGGGAGATCGACCTGGTCCAGGACAATGATGGCATCGACCAGCCTGGCGGCGTCCTGGAGCCGGCCCAGGAGCAAGCCCTGGACGAGGGAGGGGGTGGGGGTCCAGTTTTTGAGGTCGAGCCGGTTGAGTTCGACGGGCGGTTTTTGTGGGGCCAGGAGGAGCGGTTTGGAGTAGGTGAAGGTGCGGCGTTGGGCGGTTTGGACGAAAAAGTTGAGCCGGACGCCTGGGCGCTGCTCGAGGGCGCGCCACAATTCGTAGCCCTCGCCGTCATCGCCGGCGAAGCCGATGGGATAAATGGCGCCGATGCCCAGGGCGGCCAGGTTGTTGAGGATGGTGCCGGCGCCGCCGGGCTGGGCGCGCACGTTGATGACGTTGTGGACGGGGAGGCCGGTTTCGAGCGAGACCTCGGATTTGGCGGGGTCGATTTCGAGGTAGCGATCGAGGCAAAAATCGCCCAGGACGGCCAGGCGCAAATGGGAGTAGGCCTCGGTGATGGCCTGGAAACGCTGGAGGTTCATAGGTCCAGTTGGCGGAGCAAGTTGTGGAGGAACACGACGTTATCGCACTGGAGGTAGTGCATCGTGCCGCCCATCCGGGAGAAGGATTTGCAGAAGCGCAGGTAGTAGGCGGGGTTGTGCTTGGGCGGTTCGCCTTTGGACCAGTCCCAATGGCCGGCGTCCTGGATGTCCACGACGTAGATGGTGTGGTCGTGCACGATTTGCCGGCCGGCCTGGCGCCGGAGGTTGTTGACACAACTGAGGCTTTTTTCGAAGACCTGCGGGGCCATGACGGCGGAGCCGACGGCGAGGACGACGCCGCCGTCGAGGCGGTCGAGGGCGCGGCCGAGGAGGCGGAAATCGATGGCGGCCGCGCGGCCGATGGCGGCGCCGTTAAACAGGGGATGATTGGCGATGATGTCGTAGCCGATGCCGGGATGGACGGTGAAGGGAAGGTTGAGCTGAAAGGCCTGGGCGAGGAGCGAGGTGTCTTTCCAAGGATGCCGCACGGCGATGCGCCCGTGGGGCAGTTGGTGGGTCTGCATGGCTTGAAGGAGTTCGGCGCGGGCCGGCGCCAGCGGATGCCCGGGCTGGGCGCGCAAGGCCTTTGCCAGGGACTGGGCCGAGGGCAGGGTGACGCCATCTTCGGAGATGAAGCGCCCCAGGCTGCGGCCATAGCCTTGGTTGCGGAGGGCGCCGGCCAGCAGCGCCAGGTGCAGGCAACGGCCGGTCTCATCCCAGGCGCCGAAGGTGCCTGTGGCCACGTTGCGGCGCACGTTCTCTTCGGTGCGGCCGAGATAGGCCAGCTCCCAGTCATGAATGGCGCCGGCGCCGTTGGTGGCGAGGTGAGTGAGCCAGGCACGGGCCATGAGCCGGTGGACGAGGGGCATCAAGCCGTTTTTGACGAGGTGGGCGCCGTACATAAGGATGACGCTGGCCCGGCGCCTGCGGGCGAGGGCAATTTTCCGGGCGCAGTCGCGGATCATCTTCAACAGCGGCGCAGCGCATGGGGGCGGCGGAGCGGCCGGGTCACGCAGGAGTTGGTCGAGGGAGCTTAAGCTTTGCCGCTCCGCGAGGGGGTAAACCTTAAGCTTGCTGCAATCCAGTGGTTCAGGGTAGTGGCGCATAGGCGGGGTGGGGCGAGGGCAGTTCAGGGGTGAGAGGGCAGTTGGGGGCGCGCCGGAGAAAGGGCGGAAGGGTGTCGAGGGTCGAGGTCCGAGGGTCGCGGGAGCAAAGCGGACACCGTGGTGAAACCTGGTATCGGGGCTCCAACCGGTGGGGGCGGCGCGTCCTGTTCATTTTCCGAGGATTCGTTGCAGCAAGGCGGCGGCGTCGCGGAAATCGGGGATTACGACGTCGGCGCCCACGCCCAGCAGACGCTGGCGTTTCCATTCGTCGAAACGTCCCGAGCCATTGTGCGCTTCGTCGCTGGCGACGGCGACCGCCAAGCCGCCGACTTCTTTGGTATTCTGGATTTCCACGTAACCGTCGCCGAAGGAGAGCAACCGCCGGCCTTGGACCCGGTTCTCGGACAGGATGCGCTCGATGACCAGCTTCTTGGAGAAGCGCTTGTAGTCATCCAGCGCGCCATAGATGTGCCGGCCGAAGTAGCGGGTCAGGTCGAGCAACTCGGCCTCTTGTTTCACAAAGACCTCGTCGGTGCCGCTGGCCAGGTAAAGCGGCAGGGCCCGCCGGTGGAGGGTTTCCAGGAGGGGACGGGCACCAAAGACGAGCAGGCTATCGGGGGAAACTGCGCCCCGGCGCAGGGCTTGAAGGCGATGGTCAATACGCTGTTGAAGGCGGCGCAGGTATTCCTGCTTATACCAAAGTGGGTCGCGCGCCGTGCCCCCCCGCTCCTGGATGCGCCTGGCCAACTGGATCATCTGGTAGATCGTCTGTTTGCCGTTCAGACGCATGATATCGTCATAGCAAAGTTCGCGGCGGGCCGCCTCAGTCTCGCCCGGCAGGGCGGGCAACAGCTCCACGAAGAGCGGCAGCATCACCTCCGGCCAGCCCTGCCGGATGAGCGACAGGGTGCCGTCGAAATCGAAGAGCACGTGGCTGACTTCCGGGCGGGGGGCAAAACTGGGGCTGAACTCGACCAGCCCATTGAATGAGAGGGCAGCAGACATCTGCCCGCCAGTAAAGTCGGTCGCGGACGGAAAATCAATCTTCTGCACCCGCATCCGCGAGCAGGGTGCGCGTCTGCGCAGGAGGAGGCCGGTCATGGGGTGCGCGAGCTGGCCCTGGTTTTGTCGAGCGAACGGGACGTCTCCGGCGCACTGGAAGAGCGGCGGCCAGCCGCCGCACTCCCGGGGCGCAACGTCACTTGTTTAACTTATTTGACTCGTTAAGCAGATTTAACTTAAAAGGGCTACACATCGCAAATCTGGATGGCCTGGCTGAGGGAGGCGAGGGCATCGGGCCGCCGGGGAATGAACTCCTGGCCGACGAAGCCCTTGTAGCCGCTGGCGGCGATGGCCCGCATGACCGCGGGGTAATTGATTTCCTGGGAGTCATCAATTTCGTTGCGGCCAGGCACGCCGCCGGTGTGGTAGTGGCCGATGCATTGGCGGCTGTCGTTGATGGTGCGGACGAGGTCGCCCTCCATGATCTGCATGTGGTAGATGTCGTAGAGGAGCTTGAGCCACTCGGAGCCGACGCGTTTGCAGAGTTCCACGCCCCAGGCCGAGTGGTCGGCCATGTAATCGTGGTGGTCGATCTTGCTGTTGAGCAGTTCGAGGCAGACCGTGACTTTGTGTTTTTCCGCGATGGGGACGAGGCGCTTGAGGCCGGTGACGCAATTTTCGAGGCCCTCCTCATCTTTCAGGCCGCGGCGGTTGCCGGAGAAGGTGATGATGTTGGGGAAGCCGTTTTCGGCGACCTGGGGGATGGCTTTTTCGAATTTGGCGAGGAGGTCGTCGTGGTGCTCGATCCGGTTCCAACCGTAAGAGATGTTGTCCGGGCCGTTGCAGATGGCGCAGATGAGACCGGCCTTCTTCACGCTCGGCCATTGCGAGGGGCCAAGCAATTCAACCGATTCGAGGCCCAGCTTGGCGCAGGCGGAGCAAAACTCCTCGAAGCTCATTTTGGCGGGCTTGTCCCTCGAGGCATTGAGCAGGGCGCCATAGCACCAGAGGCAGACGGAATGGTGAATGTGGCCCTTGAGTGTTGGGGCGGCGGCCTCGGCGGCCAGCAAACGGCGCGGCAGGGAGGCCACCGCCGTCAGGGCCGCCGTGCCCCCGGTGATAGTCCGCAGAGCGGAACGACGTGACATGTTTTGGTTCATGGGGCGAGTTTATACCCCAAAGGGCGGGGAGGGCACGGCTTTTTTAGCTGGGCTGGAGGGGTTGCCGATGAACTGTTCGCCGGCCTGGAGCCAGGCCTGCCGCGCCTCGGGCATCATGGGCGCTGTGGCGTTGTGGTCGAAGTAAACCATGCGTGTGACGAGGCGAGGGCAAGGGACTGGGCCGCGCGGGCGCGCCCACGCTAAAGGGCGCCAGCGATGAGGCGCCCGAGGGCGCGCGGGGGAGCCACCGCGGGCTCGGGCACGGGCAAGAGGTGGCCTGCTTGCGGCAGAAAAAGCCGGCGCGGGTCCTGCGAGGCATAGCGCCGGGCGCCGAAGGAGAACGGCGCGGCTCTGGCCGTGGCAGTCTGCCCGGTGTGGCCCGGCGGCGGCGGGGCACTCGGCAGGTTGTTTGGCGCAGAACTCACAGCCTATTGGACGGGAGGGTTTCGAGAAAATTCACGAGTTGAGATGGAAACGATTTTGGACGTGACGCTGAAGGGCGGTTGCCTGTAAGGTGACAAGCGAGCCGACGCTCTTGAGTGAAGGCATGCGCGTAAAGATGCAGAAACGATTGCGGCACTTTGTCGTGGATAACGGCCAAGGCACGCTCCTCGAGCTGCCTTTGGAATTCGAGGGCCGGCGGGCGTTTGTCGTCTGGGACCTGGTCGTCCTGGGCAAGCACGAAATCAAAGCGCGCATTGAGCTGGACCCCAAGCTCCTGGAGCGGTTGAGCGGGCCGGGCTGCGATTACTCCTACCGGGGCCAACTGGTCCTGCCGCGGCCCCAGGACAACTGATCCTTGAATTAGATCTATGAGCACTGAGAGCCAAACTACCCGTCGTCACTTCCTGAGGGCCTCACTGCTGGGGGGCGCCGGCGCGCTTTGCGTGCCGTGGGCCCTGCGGCGCGCCCTGGCGGCGGGGCCGGACACCGCCACGGGCCGCGTCATCAGCCGCGTGGCGCTGACGGCCGGCGACGACCGCGCCGACCTCGCCTTCAAAGGGCTCCAGGCTTTCAAGCAGAGCATCGCCGCCGCCATTGGCAACAAGCGGGTGATCATCAAGCCCAACAATGTCGCCATTAACAACCAACTGGCCGCCAGCCACGCGGAGAACCTGGGCGGCATCCTCGAGTTCCTGCAATCGATCGGCAAGCGCGACGCGGCCATTGCCGAATCGGCCGCCGATGGCCCGACGCTGGAGGGGTTTGCCAACTACGGTTACAACAAAGTGGCGGAAAAATACGGCGCCCGGCTCCTGGACCTGGACCAGGAAGGGTTCGAGCTCGTGTATTGCTTCGATGAGACGGATTTCCGCCCCCATCCCTGCCGGGTGTCCAAGGTGCTGCTGAACCCGAATAACTTCATCATCTCGGCGGCCAAGTTCAAGACCCACGACCGGGTGGTGGCGACCCTCTCGCTGAAAAACATCGTCGTGGGCGCGCCGATCAAGGACCCCGGTTTCGGCTGGGGCCCCAGGGCCAAGCCTGGCGCCAAGAGCGACAAAGAGATTACCCACGGCAGCGGGTTTCGGGGCATTAACTATAACCTCTACGCCCTGGCGCCGCGGCTGCACCCGCACTTGTCGGTCATCGACGGGTTCGAGGGCATGGAAGGTGAAGGGCCGACGGGCGGCACGCCGGTCGCGCACCGGGTCTGCGTGGTCAGCCAGGACTGGCTGGCGGCGGACCGGGTGGCCCTGGAGTTGATGGGGATCGATTTCGCCAAAGTCGGCTACCTCAATTATTGCGGCCAGACCGGCCTGGGCGAGGCGGACCTAGCGAAGATCCAAATCCTGGGTCCCGCCCTCAAAGAGCATGTCAAACCCTACAGGCTGGCCAAGAATATCGAGGAGCAATTGGTCTGGAGGAAGCCGGTGAAGGGATGAGTCACAGGGCTTAGAGGAGTTAAACGGGTTAAACGAGATAAATGAGTTACCTGGAGGGCGCAGGCATGAGTCAGACCAGCCAAATGAGTCAGAGCCTCGGTCAAGAGTCCGCCTGCGCGCCGGGCTCGACCCTCGAGGCTCGACCCTCGATGCTCGCTACTCGACGGCGATTCATTGGGACAGTTGTCCCGGCAGCCGCGGGGTTCGGCCTGGCGGCGGGGGCGGCGGGGCGGGCCTTGGGCGGGGCCGGGTTCGCGCCGCCCATCGCTGTTTTTAGCAAGCTTTACCAGGAATTGAAGTTGGATTTCGAGCAGTCGGCCGCGGTCACCGCCGAGGCCGGTTTGGATGGGGTGGATTGCGCGGTGCGCAGCGGCGGGGAAATCGAGCCGGAGCGGGCGGGTGAGCAGATGCCGCGTTACGCCGAGGCGCTGCGCCGGCGCGGGGTGGGCATGTTGCTGCTGACCACGGGCATCGTGGGCGTGTCCTCAGCGCATGCCGGTGAGGTCCTGCGCACCGGGAAAGGGTTGGGGATTCGATACTACCGGCTGGGCTACTGGTCGCATCGGCCCGGCCGGCCGGCGGAGGAGTTGCTGGCAGAGATACATTCCAGCCTCAAGGACCTGGCGGAGATGAATAAGGAACTGGGGGTCTGCGGGGTGTATCAGAATCACTCGGCCGGCAAAGACCGTTCCCGGCGCAACGCCGGCTGCGACCTGGCGGAGCTTTACGAAATGGTCAAGGATTTGGCTCCCGAGCAGGTCGGCGTGGCCTTCGACCTGGGCCATGCCCTGCTCGAGCATGGCGAGCGGTGGCGCGAGCATTTCGAGAGGCTCAAGCCGCATATCCGGGTGGCGTACGTCAAAGACGTGCAACGGGGTTCCGGATTCGTCCCCTTCGGGCAGGGGGAATTCGGGCGGGCGGGCTTTTTCCAATTGCTGGCGCGGATGAACTACCGCGCCCCCCTGTCCATGCACATCGAGTACGAGTGGGCGCCGCCGGGCAAGAAGACCCGCCAGGCGTTGGTCCAGGCGCTCAAAGAAAGCCGCCGCGTCCTGGGACAGTGGCTGGCAGAGGCGGGAGGATAGCGCAGAACAAACTCGAAATCCGAAGGCCGAAGGCCGAAATCCGAGACAGGCGCGTGGTCGGCTGGCGACACGCGGTGGCGGGTGTCACCGGGCGGCGCAGCCGCAACCGAGTTGGCAGGGAGGGGTTCCACCGCGTTCCAGTCTGCGAGGCTCGTTCCCTCGAACGCTCCGGGCGCAAGACGGAATTCTTCGGGGGCGGGATGGAACCGGCGCTGCTGGCGTGTTCCTGACGCCGAAGGCGTCGTTCATACCAGCCCAGGGCAAAGCCCCATAAGCGTTAACTTGTTTACAGAAGCCCTTCTTCTGCGTCGATGAATATTTCTTCTTGCGACTTACGCTTCCGCGGCGGTTCAGCCAACTCAGCCGCGATCTGTTCCCACTCATCGAGCATTTGCCGGAGTGGAAGCCAAGGCACTACCGCCCGGAGCACCTGGCGCAACACAAAGGCAAACTCCCGCCAGCGGTTACACCGTCTGGATCG
>JBEKRX010000069.1:0-33848 GCA_049518415.1 Verrucomicrobiota bacterium | reverse complement strand
ATGAATGCTATCCAGATTGGGCATGATGAACGCTTCTGGTTGGATTGAGCTTCAAGCGTCCCTTCGGGACGCAGGTTCTTTGGGCGTTGTACCCGGCGCTGAAGCGCCGGGCTATTGTCGGGCTGTCCCTGCGGGACAGAGCGTGAAGTCCGCCCCGTGCGAGCATTCACATCAAACCTGATCCAGCACAAACAGTTACCCGCAGGTTTTAACGCCGCAACGCCTTTGGACATTAGCCCGCCGGGTTGGTAAGTTGTCTTTGACGATGGCTGACATTGTTCTGACCACGCTCAATGCGAAGTATATTCACGCGGCGTTGGGCCTGCGCTATTTGCTGGCCAACCTCGGACCGTTGCGGCCGCGCGCGGCCATGGTGGAATTCGACCTCCACCAGCGGCCGGTGGACATTGCGGAACAACTGCTGGCGCCCAACCCCCGCATCATCGGGCTGGGCATTTACATCTGGAACGTCGCGCCCGCGACCGAAGTCGTGGCCATCCTCAAGGGCGTGCGGCCGGACCTCATCGTCATCCTCGGCGGGCCGGAGGTCAGCTATGAAGTCCAAGACCAGCCCATCGTGCGGTTGGCGGACTACGTGATCACGGGCGAGGCGGACCTGAAATTCGCCGAGGTCTGCGGGCAACTGGTTGCGGGAGGAAGGCCGCCGGCGAAAATCATTCCTGCCGAGCCGCCGGACTTTTCGCGGCTGGTGCTGCCTTATGAGTGTTACGATGCGCATGACGTGGCCCACCGGATCATTTACCTCGAGGCCTCGCGCGGCTGCCCGTTCACCTGCGAATTCTGCCTGTCGGCGCTCGACATCCCGGTGCGGCAGGCGCCCCTGCCCGCTTTGCTCGAACACCTCGAACGCCTGCTCGAGCGTGGCGCCCGGCACTTCAAATTCGTGGACCGCACCTTCAACCTGAACGTCGCCACCAGCCGAAAGCTCCTGGAATTCCTCCTCGAACGCTGCCAACCGGGCTGCTTTTTCCATTTCGAGATGGTTCCCGACCAACTGCCGGAAACGTTGCGCGAGGTGATCGCGCAGTTCCCCCGCGGCGCGCTCCAGATGGAGGTCGGCGTCCAGACCTTTAACGAAGAGGTCGGGGCCCGGATCAGCCGCCGCCAGAATTACCGGCGGCTGGAAGACAATCTCCACTTTCTCCGGCGGCACACAGGGGTGCACGTGCACGCCGACTTGATTGCCGGTTTGCCGGGCGAAACCCTGGAGAGTTTCGCCGCGGGGTTCGACCGGTTGGTGGCGCTCGGGCCGCAGGAAATTCAGGTCGGCATCCTCAAGCGGTTGCGCGGCGCCCCAATCGGCCGGCACGACGCCCAGTGGCAGATGGTGTATAACCCGCATCCGCCTTACGAGGTCTTGCAGAACAAGCTGCTTGATTTCGCCACCTTACAGCAAGTGCGCCGCTTCGCGCGCTACTGGGACCTGGTGGGCAATAGCGGCAATTTCCTGGAGACCGCGCCGCTGATTTGGGGCGCAGCAGGGAAGGCTGTGCCCGCGGCTGCGGCTGCTGGAGCTTCCCTGGGCCAGGCCGGCGAGACGCCCCGCGAACTCGCCGGCGAGGAGGCCGGCGCTACTCACTCGGAGGCGCGCCGTTCTGCGCCATCGCCGAGGTCGCCCTTCCAGGGCTTCCTGCGCTGGAGCCAATGGCTGCACGGGCGGGTGGGCCGCACCGACAGCATTGCCCTGCTGCGCTTGATGGAGCTGCTCTTCGAGTTCCTGACCGACGAACTCAGGCTGGACCCGAAAGCGGTCGCCGAACCGATGTGGCGGGATTACCAGCGCGGCGGCCGGCGTGACAAACCCGCCTTTCTCAAAGACTACCCGCCCGCCCAGCCGCCGCGAGCCGCTCCGCCCCGGCCAGGCCTAGCCGTGCCCAAACGCCAGGCGCGCCACCTGGTCTGAGGGCGGCGCAGCAGCGCAACAACTTCCCCCGGAACGGGGATGCTGATTTGCGCGTTACCGGAAGGAGCGCGGCGGCAAAATTTAGCGCGGCTGCGCCTCAGACCACCGCCTGGAATCGAGTCCCGATTCGGAATCGGGATTACCCCGAAAATAGCCGCGTAACCGGCTGCAAATGAACAAAAGCGTCATTTTCATGCGAAGTGGTATCCCTGGAAGGGATGGGGGATTCATTGAGCATTGAGCATTGAGTATTGGTTATTGGTCATTGAGTCCGCGGTCCGAAAGTTCATTCGGCGTCATCCGCGGGCATTCTTCAATAACCGACGATCGTTTTGCGATGCTCAATATTCAATTCACCTAAAAGTCCCGATTTCGAATCGGGATTGCAATCGCAGCGAAACTTGACCTGATTACAGCGAGTTTTGCCGGTCAGGAACTGCAGCGGCTCGCCGAGGGCCGTCCGGACGTGGACGATTGGTGAGTAAACGCTTTGTGTACGGGGAGGAAGAATCGTCGCGGATGGCATCGATTTTGACAGATAGTAATAGAGCGCAGCGATTATGGGGCGAGTACCCCATACCCAAAAGCCCCGTCCTGGCGGAAGATGCAGGCTCGCACGCCAAGGAGGCGATGGGCCGAACCGCTGATGGGGAAGACCCTGGCGAAAAAGGGCGGCCGCGCACAGTGGCCGCCCCACTTCGCCGGGGGCTTAGAAGCGGTACTGGAGGCTGGAGCACAGGAGATGGCCCTCGTAGCTGTTGAGTCCGCCCGAGGCGAAATCGTGGAAGTGGGCGTAGGCGTACTTCAAGTTGAGGCGCAAATTGCGTGTGAGCCTGCGGGTAAGCGTAGCGGTCACGCCATGCTCCTGTGCCGCGGCGCCCAGGGGCAGGCCCGCGCCCGAGTTGTCCTGGAAATTGTCCGACTGAAAGTAGAAGTAACCGAGATTTAAATCGGTTTTATTGTCCAGAACCAGCCCGGCGTTGAAGTTCAGCGTCCAGTAGTCGTTCTGGGCCTGGAGGATCGCCTGGGTGAGATCGGAGGTCGGCGTTCTGGTGTGGCTGAGAACATAATTGAAGCCGAGTTGGAGGCTCAACCGGTTCCAGGGTATCCAACTGACGTTCTGGGCGAGGATATGGCTGGTCATCCTGGCTGACTCGACCTCGCTCAGCCCGGCGACGGCCTCCGGGGCGGTGCGCACGGTGGACAACTGGTATTCGTAACGGGAGACCAGGGTAACATTTTGAACCGGTCTGAGGGTCAGGCGCAGGTTTCCATCGTAGGTCTCGAAATTCTGCAGCGCCAGGTACGCCGGATAGCGATTCACGCTCGTGGGATCGTTGGCGGTGCTGTCCAGGGTGTGATCGTAGTCGTACTGATTGAGCTTGTAATATCCTCCCGCATCCACCGTGACGCGGCGGGTCGGGTACCACCTGGCGCCCAGGAAGTATTTCTGGAAGAAACGCGAATCGTCGGTCGCGACCTGGACGGGCGCAACGCCAAGGCCGTTGACCTGGCTCAAACCACCGTTTTCCTTCAGGTTGCCGCTGCCTTGGGTCCACTCCGGACCGGCGTAGAACAGCCAGTTGGTGAGGCCGGTGTAACGGAGGTCCACGCGTTCCCGCACCTCGAGCTGATCCCGGTCGCTGCGGCTGCTGAAAGGCGCGGTCGCGAAGTCGCCGAGGGCGCCGGTGCCATTGGCGTCGGCACTCCAATCTTGTTTGTCCAGGCGCAGGGAGGGGACGATGGTGAAGTGCCTGGCGGGCAGGGCCAGCAGATTCAGGTTGAAGACATATTCGTGGAGGTGCGAACCGCCGTGGAGGTCGAAATAACCGAGGCCGTTCAGGGCGTTGGGGCTGAAAGCCACATCGAAGTCATCGCCGTAAAGGCGGCTTCCGGAAAACGCATTGTCCAGATTCTCGAACAGGAAGCCGGAGGAGAAGAACAGGTCTTTCTTGAGCCAGGTTTCGCTGAAGGCATGCACGTTGAACAGGTCATAGTCGGTGCCCTGGCGATCGGTGATCCGTCGCTCGACAGGTTCGCCGGGCCGGGAGGTCGTCAGGAGCGCGTTGTCCAAACTGCCCGTCTCATAACGCAGGCCCACGCCAAAATCGGTCGCCTTGAGCCGGTGCGTGACATCCAACTGGAATATGTCTGATTTCTCGTCGATGTCAGAAAAGCCGGGAGCCAAGTTGCGGGTGCCCAAAGAAGTTTGCGCGGGTCCCCAAACCGAGGAGCTCTTCTGGCCGTCGCGGTAACGGTGGGTGTACTGGAACGTGACCTTGGGCAAATCCTTCAGGGTCAAACCGGCCTCAAAAGAGATTTGGCCCCGGTCCAGGGCCAAGGCCTCACCCGAGCGCGAGAACTGGAGTTTGTCGGGAGGGAAAAAGCCTCCGGCGCTGTCGGACCAGGTGCGGAAGTTCTCGAAGCTGAGGCGAACATAGCCGGTGTGCTCGCGCTTGAGATCGAGGCTCAACCGGTAATCGTGGTCGTCGAAAAGCGAGTGGCCGTCCAGCGTGAGGGTGGTCTTCTTATCGATGTCCCCCTCGACATGGAGGTCCTCGATGCCGCCAAAAGCGCCTCTCTGCAAATGCTCACGCTGCTCGGCTTGCCCCGCGTCGCCCTTAATCAGGAAGCCACCAGTTGAAAGCTCGACCCAATTCTTATACGTATTGGTGCCGCCTTCGAACATCTGCTCCGGCGTCACCCCGGCACTGGCCCCGCCGGCCTTGGCCGGCGCCGCCTCAGAAGCGGCCTCCGCGGCCCGAGCCGGCGCCACCCCGGCCAAGACCAACGCCCCCAGCGCGCACCGGCCCAGCCACAAAGCATAAGCCGGCCTGCCCCCCTGCCCTTTGGATTTGGATACTCTTGTCATCAGGTTTCGGGTCGAGGCTTAGAACCGGAGGGAGGGGTTCACGCGCGAGCCGTGCACGGCTTCGTGACAGCCGGCGCTCCAGCAAGTGCCTTGTTGCAAGCGCAAGGTGTGGTCGGAACCCCCGATCAGGATAACGCCACCCTTGACCTGCCGCTGAAAATGACACTTCAAGCACAGGTTGGCGTCCCGCACCGTCAGCAGCTTGGCGTTGATCGAGCCGTGGACGGCGTGGCAGGTGGGGCAACCTTCCCGCAAGGCCTCGTGCTCAAACGTGAAGGGGCCGCGCTGGGCGGGATGACATTGAAAACAGTTCTCCGCCTGCGAGAGCAGGGCGGTGCCGCCCCCGGCGTAAGCGTTTCCCTTGTGCGGCGGATGGCATTGCGTGCAGCGCATCTTGTCCTCGGGCACGGGATGGTGATAGGGCAGGTTGAACTGGCCACGCACCTCGCCGTGGCACTGATAGCAGACCGTCGCGACCGCGCGCGGGGGCGTTTGGGCCAGGCGCTCGCCCGAGCCCGCGGCCTGGGGACGCCCGGAGGAGAAACTGTACGGCGGTTTGACGTCGCCGCCGGATTCCGAGTGCAGGCTGCCAGGGCCGTGGCAGGATTCGCAACCGGCCTCGAGGGCGTTCGGCCCCTCGGCAATCAAGCGAGCGTGGTCAGCCGTCTTGAAGCTGCGGCAAATCTCTTCGTGGCACTGCGCGCACTCTTTGGAACCGATGTATTTGGCTCCCGGCACGTTGGGCAGCAGGACGACGGACCGGCCCCCGGTGCGACAGGAAATCAGCGCCAGAAGCAGGCTGATTGTTCCAGCCGCCAGGGCCGGTCCCCGCCCCCATCGGGCGGGAAAGCTTTTGCGGCTGCTCAACTGGGGAATCATCATGGGGTCTGAGTTTTGTCGTCTGGTCAATTGCGCGGCTGAGGCTGCGGCCGGCCGGCGAGTGGCGGGCTTCGCCCTGGTGGGTGGGTTACTGGTCGAGCTCAGTTTGAATCCATTCGCTGGCTTGGTCAAGCAGGACTATGGAATAAGGGCCGTTGTGGACGCCGAAACTGCCGTCATTCAACACCAGGTAGAGGTTGAAGCGGGCTTTGCGGAGGTTGACGGGAATCAGCGCTTGTTCGGTCGAAGCGGGTCCCGGACCGCCCGGAGACAGTTGGCCCGGCGTGGTGTATTCCCAGGCGCGCGCCCCATACTTGGTCCACAGGGATGCGGGCGCCTTGGTGGCGGCCCAAAGGTCCAGCGCCGCCTTGACCTGCTGGAGCCGGTTGGAGACGGCGCCAGTCGTAAACTCGACCAGCAATTGAGGGTAGGGATGGCAGCTCAGGCAGAGGCCATAGGACTCGACCTTGAACTTATGGCCGGTCATCGCCGGCTGAGTTAGGCCCTGGCAGGGCGCCGTCGGCATGTGGCAGTCGACGCACTGGTTGGTCAGCCACAGCGCGTGCGCAGCGGGTTGGTAAGGCGCCAGCCCGGAATCCAACTCGCCGATGGTGCCGAGCAAGAAGTTGTACTGGGCCGAGTGATGCGGCGGACGGCTTGAATCGGTCCAGGCAGCGCCGCGATGATTGTGGCACTGGGCGCACAGGTTGATGCCAGGATTGATTTGATTGGTGAACACGCCGGCGGTGGTGACGAAGTAGTCGTTGGTTGAAGCCAGGGGATAGCGAAGCTGCGCGGGGTAGGCGTTGGTCCGGTGCGGGTCGTGGCAGGTGACACAAACGATCGGGACATTCGCATCCCCGAAGGGCAGCGGCTCGCCCTGCAAGAGACTGTTGCGCGCGGAGCCGGAGTGGCAGCGGCCGCAACTGTCAATGCGATTCGTCGGGTTCATGTCCTCGACCAGGCCCGCATGGCCGCTGGCGCTCCATTCCTCGAAAGTCGGCCCCTGCGGGCCGCTATGGCAACCGCCGCAGACCGTGGCCGCCAGTTCGACCCGCGGCCGCACGGTCGGGTCGCTCTCACTGGCGGCGTGGTTGGCCGCCGGGCCGTGGCAATTCTCGCACTGCACGCCGGCGAGTTGGGGAGTAGCCGTCTCGCTCTGGAAGCCGCTGGGCAGCCCATAACCCACCGTGTGACAAGGCAGGCAGGCGCTGTTGGTGTCCTGATGCGCCAGCTTGAGCGTTGCAAAAGCCTGCGCGTGCCGCGTGTTCATTTCGGTGTCGTGGATGTTCTGATGGCACGCGAGGCATACGTGCGAGCCAGCGTAGCGGGGCGCCGGGCCCGACACGCCGAAGAAAGCGTTGGCAGAAAGAGCGGTGATGGTGGCTCGCCTCGCCAGGTTGGTCGCTTTGCCGACCGCCTGCCATTTCGAACCCGCGAGCGCCGGCTTCTGGAGCAGTTGATAGTAGCCGGGGGGACCATCCCAGGTCACGCGGAGTCCGTTGGTGACCCGCTGGATGCCGGTCATGAGCGGCAGCCCGGGCAGGCCACCCGGCTGGGTGATGCTCAAGTGCTGAACATTCTGCCCGGTTGCCTGCCGGCCAGGGGCGACTGCAAAGACCATCGCCAAGAGCAAAACCGGCGCCCGGTTCAACAGCACTGCTCCCGTGCTATTCATAAGCTGGAAATTCTCCTGCCGCAGACAACTCGTGCCGGGAGTCAGGGGATGCCGGCCTCAGATGACCGATAGGGTCCACGCACCGGATTTTGAACATTCGACCAAAGTTGAGCAATACCAGAGTGGTTTGCGTACCGTTATGCTGCGGGGAAGGCCAGGCCGGAAGGCAAATCCGGGCAAAACGGGCAATACAGGCAATACAGGCAATACAGGCAATAGAGATATTGTCCGAAAGTCACCATTCATTGCGCCGGATAAAGCGAGAGAGTTTTCGCTCGCCTCGGTGGCGCCGCTCTGGCAGATCGGAGCCAAAGTGCGCCATGAACCAAAAAGCGCCAAAAAGACCCCATGAACCAAGCAGCCGCCCCGCGCCTTAGTGCCGTTGTCAGACCCCGCTCCAGGGAACAAGCCCACGCCCGGACCGTAGTCCTGGGGCTGGCCTGCTTTCTGGCAGGGCTGGCTGCCGGCGCTCTTTGGGTTGAGCGGGGCCTGTCGCGCCCTGCAGCCAAGGCCGCCGCCCCGGCCGGACCTCAAGCCCAGGCGCCCGCCCTCCCGCCCCGGACCGCCGCCGCCGCCCCGGTCGGACCTCAAGCCCAGCCGCTCGCCGTGGCGGCCCCGACGGACGCCCTGGCCCTGGAGGAAGTCAGGCGCGCGATTCCGAACCTCGATTCGGTGTCGCTCGAGGCAGGGACGCGCCTGCTGCGCGAGGCCGCCGTGAGTGAATTCGGGCGGGCCGCGCATGAGTTGGAGGCCCGCCTCCGGCAAGCCCGGCAAAGCCTCGTCCAGGCGCAGAGCAACCATTCGGAGGCCCAAGAGCAGGCCGCGCTCAAGCAGCTTCAGCAAGTCCAGGCAGAACAGGCCGACAAGCTCAAGCAGATCGCGGCCCGGTCGCAGGCTCAAATCCAGGCGCTCACACGGTTCAAGGCAGCCGGTCATTAAGAGGTTTGCGCGGCCGGCCGGAGGGCGGAGCGCCGGCGCGGGGGGCTCCTCCGGCAGTTTTCCGGTGCCGTCGCGGCAAGGTGTCGAGTGCCGCGGGGGCCAACTGTAGGCGCGGGTGAAGAATCGAGCCTGCCCGGAGAGGTTCATTGAGAATTGATTATTGAGTCCCGATTCAGAATCGGGATTGGTCATTGAGTCCGCAGTCCGAAAGTTCATTCGGCGTCATGCCCGGGCATTCTTCAACAACCAACGCTCGTTTTTCTCCCGATTCGGAATTGGGATTCAAGTCACCTAAAAGAAGCGCTGGCTCAGCGCAGTTTTGCAATCGCAGCGAAACTTGGCCTGATTACAACGAGTTTTGCCGGTCAAGAACTCTGGTGCAGGGCATCACCGCGCAAAGCTCGACCTCTGCGCTCCGGTGGCGTTCGTCCCTCAGAACCGAGACCCCTCCGCCCGGGTGCGCAGGGGTGTTCCCGGAGTCCAGCGCGCGGCTCAGGCGCTCCAGGACCCAGGGCGGCTACGGGCTGTGGACCACGCGGTAGAACTGGTACGGGTCGTTCCGGGTCGGGGTCAGGAAGCTCATGCTCAAGCCGTTGCCGGCGATCGGCTCGCCTACGTTCTGCCAACCGCTGCCCAGGGAGGAAATGGACTGGAGCTGGTAAGTCGTGCCAACCTCGGTGGTGAACACCACTTCGGCGGCCGTGAATATCTGGATGGCGTTGGTGCTTCCCGGTGTAATCGCCGCGCTACCGTTGGCCCACACGACCCCGTTCGTAACGGTGATGCCAGGCACTAACGGGTCCAGGCCGAGGGAGAACTTGAGCCAGTTGGGGACCCCGTCGCCAGCCGGGCTGGCGTTGGGTGCTGCGTTCGGAGCGGCAGCCGAGCCGAAGTACTGAATCTGCCACCAATCGGGCAAACCGTCGTTGTTGGCGTCGCCCGTCAGGTCGGCGATGGATGCCTTAAGCAGGCCAACCGCATAGGGTGCGTTGTGGACGCCCTGGCTCCCATCATTATTGACGAACTGCCAGTTGTAAGCGGCCTTCAAGAACTTCGCCGGCCAGTTCGTTTTGACCGAGAGGGACGTCTTCACCAACCCATCCGCCACATAATTGCCGCTGGCCACGTAGGTGGAATTCGGCAGCATCGTGGAGAGCTGGTCGAGGATGTGCTGGACTTCGGTCTGGACACCCTCGATGACGCCGTCGCCGTTGTAATCCTGGACCGGCCGGTCAAACGAGGTGATCGGACCGTGGCATTGCACGCAGGCGTCCACCTTGTCCACCGTGTTGGTCACGCCTCCGGCGACGACCCCGTAACTCATGTTCATGCTATGGCCGCCGGCTTGCAGGAAGGCCGGATCGGTCGAGGCCACGGTCTGCATATGACAGCCCACGCAAACGTTGGTGATCGCAAAGCGATGGGCGGAACTGGGGATGTTCTGGCCGTAGGTCCAGCCGTTGACACCCTCAACCATGTCGGACGCCGGATTATCGTGCGGCCCGAAGCTGCTCCCGCCGGCCCAAGTCTGTTGCCCCAACGGATACGCCACAATGCTGTTGGTAACCGAGCCGTTGCGGCTGCGATGGCAATTCATGCAGATCGTGCCGAGACCGGCGTTGGTGACCACGGTAACGCCGTCCGCCAACAGGACATTGGAGGGGGTGCGCAACTGATGCGGATTGGCGGCATCGTGCGGCTCGTGGCACGTCGAGCAGGTGATGGCGGTGTAGGTGGTGTCGGCGTTGTTGGTGGTGTAGGTGTTGGTGGTGCCCAACGTCGCGGCGTAACCGGCAAAGCCGCCGCCGGTGTGACAGCGCGCGCAGGCCTCGCGGCCGGCGCCGGACGGGGTTCGCGTCACGCGGGCGTGGAGGGAATTGTTCCATTCGGCCGCCTTAATGTGCTGGGGCGGCTCGTCGTGGCATTGAGCGCAATCGCCGGCGGCGAAGGTAACCGAGATTTGATTGGTATCACCCAGACCGAAGGCGTGCTGGCTGCCGGGCCCATGGCAGTTTTCGCACTGGATATTGGCCAGATTGGTCAGCGCCGCGGGCATCGCCGCCCAGTTGCTATTGGTCAATACGGCTGGGAAGGTCCAGCCCAGTTGCTTGGCGACATCGTCAAATCCGCCATTGACGGCCAAGGGGTTGGCATCGTAGCCGACGGTGTGACAGGGGATGCAACTCTTGCTGTAATGGCTGCCGAGGAGACCATTAATGCCTCTGGTGAAGATCGTGGCATGAAGGGTTTGGGACCAGGGGTCCACCTTGTTCTGCGCGATCCGGCCGCCGCTGTGGCAGAGTTCGCACGTTTGGATGCCCATATACGTGCCGGCCGTGATGGTCTGAGTCAGATTGGTCGCTCCATTATTGACGGTTTGAACCGTGGCCGTCACGGTGTATTGCCCCGCGATGTCCGGGCGCAGAAGGATGCGTCCGGCCACTTGATCATACGGAGCGCCGGTCTGGTTATAACGCTCGGCCATCTTGTAGGTCGGCACGTTCGTTCCCAGCGGGCTGGGGGCCAGCGCCGCCGCCGACCCGACCGGAGCATTGCTCAACGCCCAGGTGACGTTGGTGATTTGCGCAGGCGGAATGGCGGCGTTCACCAGGATTTCCAGATAGGCCGGTTCGCCAAGGCCGATGGTGCTCAAACCACTGGCTCCTTGGGCATTGGTCAGCGCGTAGTCTTTGATTTCTGAAGGAGTGAGCGGACGCAAGGCGATCTGGCCCTGCAAGGGCGTGGACGCTCCTGCCATCGTGGCGACTCCCAGGACCATCCCAAGGATGGCCGCCCGAGCCAGCGTCGGCAAAACTGCCACCCCTGGGCACGCAAATGGGCCGGCCAGCAGGACTTTGCTTCGTTTCATCTTTGGCACGTGCTTGCTTTGATTGTTAGTGTGTTACCAATACTCACGGCCTCAGCTCAAGGCCGTGTTGATTCAACGCTGCAGCCAGGGCGCATCCTGACACCGCCCCCGAGCGCGGGCTGGAGAGCCCTCCCCCCTGCCCCCCTCCCATCCCGCAGGGCGGGATGGGAGGGGGGTGATCCCTTTTTCCGCTTTACCCAGGGCCCCGGCGCGCCGGGGTCCCGCTCGGGGCGGGACGGGCCTTGTCCTGGGCTACTGTCTTGCCGCCCCTCCGGGGCGGAAGAATGCCGCGCTACGCGCGGGTAGAGTGGAATTGGTGGCGGTGTTAGGGTCCGCCCCCACAGCCACACGGTGCTGCGCCTTCCAACGTCGAGCCTGGCCGGCGGCGAACTCGCCGCCGGGCGCTCGTGTGCAAATTCTCTGTTCCTGCGGCAATCCTTCAACTCGGGCAGGCTGCGGCGCCAGACAGCGCCCAGCCGGGTTGAGGGTGGACGGCCCTCTCGGCCGGCAGAGCCGCCGCCGGCGTAAGCCGGCGCCTCAACGCCCCGGCCCGCTCGGCGATCAGGGCCTGGCACCGCGCCAGTTCCCGTTCCCGCTGGCGCACGTTTTCACGCACCATCGCCTCAAGGTGATCCACGTCGTAGAGGAACACGTTGTCGAGCTGCCCGACGTCCGCATCGATGTCCCGCGGCACTGCAATATCGATGAGAAACAGCGGCCGCTGGCAACGCCGCGCCAGGACGGAAGCAATCTCGGCCCGGTGCAAAATCGTCTGCGGGGCGCCGGTCGAGCTCACCACGATGTCCGCCTCGGCGATGGCCTGGAGGCAATCGTCAAACCGCACGGCGCGCCCGCCGAATTCCGCGGCCAGGGCCTCCGCCCGTTCATAGGAACGGTTGGCCACCAGGATCGCACGCGGCCCGCGCTTGGCCAGATGCCGCATACAGGCCTCCCCCATTTTCCCGGCGCCAAGAATCAGGACGGTCTTCGAGGCCAGGTTGCCGTCGAAAATACGCCCCGCCAACTCCACCGCCACGCTCCCGACGGAGGTTGCGCCGCGGCCAATCCCGGTCCGGGTTCGAATTTCCTTGGCGGTCTGCAAGGCCCCCTGGAACAGCCGGTTGGTGATCGGGCCAGTGAGTTTGGCCGCCTGCGCCGCCTGGTAGGCCTGCCTGACCTGCCCGGTGATCTCCGTCTCACCAATGACCATCGAATCCAGCCCGCTGGCCACCGCAAAGAGGTGTCGCACCGCTTCTTCGCCTTCCTTGACGTAAAGGTACGGCGCGCAATCGGCCTCCCCCGTCGAAAGGCAATCAAACAGCCGGTGGGCATTGCCATTGACCCGGGGCGCCACGGCGTAGATTTCGACCCGGTTGCAGGTGGAAAGCAGCACCACTTCGGACAGGTTGCCCTCCAGCTTCAAGCGGCAGCCGTGGCAGCGCAGGCGGGCAGGCAGCACCGCCACCTTCTCCCGCACCTCCACGGGGGCGGTCTTGTGGCTCAAGCCGGCGACAAAGAGTTTCATATGCAGCCCCGCGCAGGCCTCATCTCAGCCCAGCTTTGTCGTCCACGGTGCACCCTTTGCGAGCTCAGCGTCGCCTGGACAGCCCCGCCCGGGGCACTGCGCGCGCCGAAGCGCCGGACCGGGCGCCGGCCGTCCGACCAAAGGCCGCCGCGGCTGCTTTGCGCAGCTTCGACCAGGTGCCGCGCCGCCGCGGGCCATTTCCAGCCGCCAAGCGAGTGTCATAGGCCCAGCGTAATCATCAGGTATGTTGATGCTAACCATTCGTTGCCAATCTTTTTACATTTCTTGTCCTCGGAACGCCTGTCCCTTCACATGGCCCGCCCTGCCGGCGGGTTGCACGAGCGGGGACAAGTTGAGAATTCCCCTAAGAATGCCGGGCCGATGAGGGCCAGCCGAGGCGCCGTGGCGGCGCCGAAACCGCCCTTTGGATTACTCAACATCTTTGCATCGCAGCTTAGCAAAGAACGGTTAATATTTCCGGCATTACGCATTAAGCACATTAACTATGTGGTTAAGAACATTATGCCCTCCGCGCCGCCGCCTCGCCAGCGCGCAATTGAGCCGGCCTGTGGGCGGCAAACCACCCCCGTTTGTCCGGTCGGCCGCCGGATTAGCTCCCCATAATCCAGCCATGGTGCGAGATTGTTTGACCGGGCAATCCGGCGGCCCTTTCCAGGGGTTTTCCAGCGGCAAACGCCAGTTCGCCGCTCCGAGGGCTTCATCAATGCCTTAGGCGGGTGATCATGGCATAGAGGATCAGGACCAGGAGGAAGACGCCCAGTCCGAAGAAGAGATAGCCGAAGGAGCGGGCGATGCTCCTCCAGCGCAGCCACTCATCGCCCACGCGATGCTCGTCGAGGCGGCCCTCCGCCAACAGCCGCTCATACCAGGAGCGGCGTTCGTGCAACAGCTCATTCTTGGAGACACGGCCCGAGAAAATCACCGTATCCATCGGGAATTTCTCGATGCGGAAATGCGTGTTGAAGAAATGGATGGAGAAAATGAAGCCCGCGGCCAGCAGCGCCTCGTCCGAGTGGATGATCAACGCGACATTGATCATCCAGCCCGGCAGAAATTGCGTGAAGAACGTCGGGAACCACAGGATCAGCCCCGAGGCGCCGATGAAGAATACGCCCCAGAACACGGCGAAATAGTCGAACTTCTCCCAATACGTCCACCGCCCGAATTGCGGCTTGGGTCCCTTGCCAAAGAACCACTTGTTGTGCGCGACAAAATCGCGCCAGTCCTGCGAGGTCGGCAGCAGGCTGTCCGGACCCAGGAGCAGCTTCCAGAGCCGTCTGAGGCTGGGCCGGCCGCTCTGTGGGTCGCGCACTTGTTTGCGGCCGCGCCAGCACTTGCGGGCCAGCGAGGCCAGATGCAGCCCGAAGTAGAGGAACGTGACGATCGCCCCGAGGTGGTGCAGGGCGCGGGCGGTTTCGGGGCCGCCGATGATCGCAAACAGGGTCTTCGCCCAGTCGGTATAGTAAAACTTGAGCGGCATCCCGGTGATCACCAGCAGCAGGAAGCTGGTGACCACCAGGAAATGCAGGAACCGATCGAACGGCGCGAAGCGCGTGAACCACTCGCCTCCGGTTTGCGTGCTGATCTTGGCCTCCCGGAATTGCTTCGTGTCGTGCATATACAAGAAACCGGTGCGGAACAGCCACGCCGCGGTGTGCGCCCCAAAGAAGACAAAGACGCCGACCAGCAGCGCGGTCATGAAGAGGAAGGTGCGGTGCAACGCCGGATAATTCTTGCCGTCCAGCGGGTTGGCATGCGGTTTGTACTGGGTGAAACCCAGGGTCGCGCCCGAATGGCAGTGCCGGCAGGTGGCCAGCACGTCGGCCTTCGACAAGTGTGATTTGGGGTTGGAGGGCGGCAGCACGTCGTGGTGCCCGTGGCAGTCGTAACAGGCGGCCACATCGGGCGCCACATTGGGCCTGCCCAGCGCCATGGCTTTGCCATGGTAGGTGTCGCGATAATGGACCAGGCGATCCTGGTGACACTTGCCGCAACGCTGGTCACTGAGCAGCTTGAAGTTGCTGTTTTCGGGCGTCTCGATCTGGTGCGCCGTGTGGCAGTCGGTGCAAACCGGGCCGCGCCTGTCCCCTTTGGCCAACAGTTGGCCGTGCACACTCTCCAGGTAGGTCTGTTCGGTCTTGACGTGGCATTTGCCGCAGGTCTTGGCGACGTTGACCTTGTTGATGGGCGAGTCCCGGTCCACCGCGCGTTTGATGTCATGGACCCCGTGGCAATCGTTGCACGAGGGGGCCACAATCAGGCCCATCTTCAGCAAAGCCCGACCGTGGATGCTGTCCAGGTACTGCGCGGCCGCCTCCGGGTGCTTCATCTGGTACTCCGCCGTCAGCCCCGAGTTGGTGTGGCAAGTCGCGCAGGTGTTGGGCAGGTTCAGTTTGAAAACGGGGGAATCCGCCTGTTTGACCGGGAGGATGTTATGTGAGCCGTGGCAATCCGAGCAACGGGCCGCCCCGGAAGCGCCCAGCTTGTGGCTCACGCCATGAATGCTGGCGGCGTAGTCCTGCGCGGCCTGCTCATGGCAGGCCCCGCAGTTGGCCGGCTGGGCCGGCACGTTGTCGTCCGGGTGCTTGGCGGAGAGGTCGGGATGGCAGCTCGCGCAGGTGTTGGTCCGGTGAACGGTGGCCGCCAACTTCCCTTCATCGACAAAGAGTGAGATTTCCTTGCCGGCGGCGTTGGTCGCGGTGAGCGTTTTGTCGGCGTGGCATTCCAGGCAGGCGCTGTTCGGCCCCTTTGCCGCCAACCCCGAAACCAGACTGACCCAAAAGCAGACCAGGAGTCCAAGCACATAGCGCCGGTTGCCCAACCCGCTGGCAACTCGCGTCGCCCGCTCAAATCCCTGCCCGATGTAATCTCTGGGACCCATTTAACTCATTCATGTGCCAATGGATGCCACCGCGCGCCCGGTCCCGGGGGCGCCTGAGCCAGGGCCGCCTACTTCTTCTTAAAGGTCCGCAGGTAGGCGAGCACGGTCTTGATGTCCTCCTCCGACATATCCTCGGCCGGCTTCATGACTTCCTTGCCTTCCTTGTCCTTGTAGCCTTTCTTGACCGCCTTGAAAGCCGCCTCGTCCTTGAGTTCATCCTGCACCTTCGGGTCGGTGTAGTCCTTGACCCCGTACTTCTTGCCCATTTTGGTCTGGCCTTTGCCGTCGGTGCCATGGCACTTGGCGCAGGCCTTTTCGTAAAGGGCCTTGCCCTCCGCCGCGCTCGCCGAGAGGGCCGCCCCTGCCAGGACCGCGATTGAGAGTGTGAGTAGTTTTTTCATGCGCATTTTGTTTGCTGTTCTGTTTCGCCTGCGTGAGCCTATTCTCTTTGAAAGGCCCTTCATGAGCATTGCAAATATTGCCAGAAGTTAAACATTTTTTGCTCTGTTTCAGTTCTGTGCCAGCGGCAGGCACCTGAAGGCAAGATATAGATCAACTAATTTTTGCTGGCCACTGGTCAATCGTTCCTCTCACCGCTCCGACCCGGCCGCCCGCTGCCGCTGGTCTGAGGCGCTGAGCGAATGGCGGGGTTCATGCCTGCTCACGGGCAGCCGCTCCGCCAGGAACAGTTTCACGAACAACATCAAAAGCAGGAACGGCAACGCCAGCAAAATCGCCCCCGTTGCCGGCCGGAGAATAATGCTTTGGGGCGCTACGGAGCAAAAAAGAGGGAGCCTCGAAAAGCTCCCCGGTGCGGGAAACCAAGAGCCGCCCGCGCGGCTGAAGGCCGTGGGCGGGGGCTTTGGGGCCGCCGGCCAAAGGCTACTTGGCCTTGAACTTTCGGACGTAGGCCACCAGCGACTTGATCTCCTCGTCGCTCAGCGTATCCCCAAAGGCCTTCATCCGGGTCTCGTCGTCCTTCTTGACTCCCTCCTTGATGGTCTTGACCATCTTTTCGTCCTTCATCTCGGCCTGGACCTTGGGCAGCGTGTAATCCTTGACGCCCCACTTCTCGCCCATCTTGGTCTTGCCTTTGCCGTCCTCGCCGTGGCACTTCTTGCAATTCTTCTCCCAGAGTTCCTTGGCGTCCGCGGCATGGGCGGCGACGGCCCCGGCGACCAGCAGGGCGAGGCTGGCTACAATCAGTTTTCTCATCAGTCTTCTTTGTGCGTTAGTTCAGTTGTGTTGCTATATCAGCATCCGTTATGCTGCCGATGACATCCCTACACCATCCGCCGGCGGTTGTCAAATGCAGGCTTTTCGGCTGGATCGTCCGCCGCCAAGTTACGCCAGGCGCCTGGCGGCCGGCAACTGGAATCTTCTTTCGGCCGATACAGGCGGAACTTATGCCCAGCGGCCCAAGCCCTGGTTTGAAGTTCGAGGTTCGCTGTTGAACCTTCGACGTTCGTCCTCCCCGTTCATGGCCCCTGGGCGCGCCCGGTTTCCGGGGTCGAGACTCCGCTCTTCCCATCCCAGTATTCCACCTCAAAGCGTTCGGCGTAGCAACCGGCCGGGATGCCCGGCGAGGCGCGGTTCATGGCGAGAATACGGGCGCCGAAGGTGTGGCCCCGCTGGGCCAGGTTCCTGGCGCTTTGGGACTTATGGCACTCCAGCAGCCGTTCTTTCCACCGGGCCGTTTCGGCATCGAAGACCACGCGGAGGTGAGGTTGGAAGGCCAAGGTCTTGGGGTCTTCGTTGCCCAGGGCGGCGACGGGACGCGCAACCTCGGCCGCCCAGGCGGCAAACCACTGATAGACGAGGCGGTGAGTGGCGTTGGCATCGAACCGCCACGGCAGCAAGACCAGGTCGGGACCGAGTCGCTTCAGCAGGGCAAACAGCCGGTCGCGGTTCCGTGTTGTGGCGGCGAGGCTGCCGGTTTCATCCTCCGCCAGGTCCAGAAAACTCAGCCGGTCTTCCGGCAGGCCAAACAAACGCGCCGCCGCCAGTTGCTCCCTTTTGCGCGCCTCGACCTTGGCGGCGCGCCCCGGACCGGCAAAATCGTCCGGCACGCCCGACCAACCCGAGGTAACGATCGCCCAGTGAAGTTCCCACCCGCTGGCTGCCAGCAGGCGCAAGGTCACCGCGATGGTCTCAGGATCATCCGGGTGGGGAGCCAGGGCCAGGGCCACCCGGCGGCCCCAGGGGACAGGCTCGGTCAGGTCAAGGCACTCTCCTGTCTTCATCGCCCGGCGCAGGCCGGCCAACCAGTCAGTCTCGCTCCTGCTGGCAAGCGGCAAATTCATGGCGCTAGCGGCGAGGTTCTCAATCGCAGCGCCTTTCCATACAGCCAAACCGATCGACGGTCAAACTCAAGATGCTCTTGGCTTCACTTTTGCTGTCGCCTGAGCCATCCTCGCTCTGGTTATGAGCAACGAACCGGTTTCCAATCGAATTGCAGTCGTGGAAGGAGACATCACGCAGCAAGCGGTGGACGCCATTGTCAACGCGGCGAACACCAGTTTGCTGGGCGGCGGCGGCGTGGATGGCGCGATTCATCGCGCCGCCGGGCCGGAACTGCTGGCGGAATGCCGCAAGCTGGGCGGCTGTCCCACCGGCCAGGCCAAAATCACCAAAGGCTACCGCCTGCCCGCCCAATGGGTCATCCACACCGTGGGTCCCGTTTGGCGCGGCGGCAATCATGGGGAGGACGAATTGCTGGCAAGCTGTTACCGCCGCAGTTTCGCCCTCGCCGCGCAGCATGGCCTCCGCTCCCTCGCCTTCCCTTCCATCAGCACCGGGGCCTACGGCTTTCCGCTGGACCGCGCCGCGCGCATTGCCGTGCGCGAGACGAAGGCCTTCCTGGAGAAAAACAGTGCCCTGGACAAAGTGCTCCTGGTCTGCTTCGGCCAAGGCGCTTACGCAGTTCATGCGCGGGCGGTGCAGGAGATTGTTGGGTGAGTTCCCCTGCCCTGGCCAGGCCCGCGCCGTCCGTGCGGCAGAGCGCGGCGACTTGCCCCGTGAGATACATGCCCCGTCGGTAACCAGAACGCACTTTGCTTTCCCAACCGGTCTGCTATCCTCTGCGCCCGAGCACAAGACAAATGAAATCCGCTGCGCCCCGCCAATTACCCTGCCGGCCAAGAGTATTCAGCCCTGGTGTTCGAAGTCCGAAGTCCCCGCCTGCGCCGCGACGGGGAAGGGCGCGGCCGGCGGGCCAAATCCGAGGGCTGCGCTGTGCCCTCGGCCTGGTGGTGGCGTCCGCCTGGCTGGCCGGGGCCGCCGAGGCGGTCTCTGAAAAGACCGGCTGCATCAAAGAGATCGCTATCGTTCATTTCGCCCACACGGACGTCGGGTTCACCGACCACCCGGACGTCTGCCGGGAGTTGTTCCGGCGCTATCTCGACGTGGCCTTGGATGCCGTGCTGGATTCCATGAGAGGTCCCGCCGAAAAGCGATTCTACTGGACGGCTGAGGCGACGATGCCGGTGAACGACTGGTGGCGCGCGGCCACGCCGGCCCGCCGCAAGCAGTTCCTCAAGGCGGTGCGTGCCGGCCAATTGGAAGTGACCGCGCTGGCCTTCAACAATACGCCCTTCATGAATGCCGAGGAATGGCAGACGGCGCTGCATTGGCTGCCAGAGGAGTTGTGGCAACGGGTTCGGCCCCGGGTGGCCATCCAGGACGATGTCAACGGCGTGCCGCGCGCCGCCGCCCTGGCCTTGCTGGCGCGCGGCGTGCGCTACCTCTACACCGGCATCAATAGCGACAGCGGCGGCGCGCCTTTTGCCCGCCCCTCGGCCTTTTGGTGGAAAATGCCCGACGGCCGCCGCCTGTTCGTCTGGCTGGACAGCGGCTATGGCGTAGGCTACTCGTTCTTTGAACCCGCGGAATGGCGTCGCGGCCCGGTCCCGCGCGCGGCGGACGCGACCTATCGCCCGCCCCGGGCGGGGGACATCCTGCGAACCGACGAGGCCTCTGTGCGCGCCGCGCATCGGCTGTGCGTCGAGCGGCTGCGTGGCCTGGAACAGCAGGGCTACCAAGGGGCGGTGCTCCTGACTTCGGTTACCAGCCAGTGGCGGTATGACAACGACCCGCCCTTCCCGCCTTTGGCGGAGTTCGTCGCGGCCTGGAACAAGCTGGGGCTGGAGCCGCGTTTGCGGCTTACCACCGTCGGCGATGCCATGGAGCGACTCGAGGCGGCCCTGGGGCCAGCCGCCCCCGAATACGCCGGCGAATGGACCGACTGGTGGGCCAACGGCACCGCCTCAGCCCCGCGCGAGGTGGCCGCCAGCCGGGCGGCCAAACGCGCCCTCGCCGCCGCCGCCTCGCCGCTCTGGGGGCCGATGACCCCAGCGGCCCGGAAAACGGCCGACGAACTCTATCGGGAGCTCTGCCTCTTCGACGAGCACACTTGGGGCTCGAGTCTGAGCGTGGCCAAGCCCTTCGACCTCGACACCCTTGGCCAGTTCAATGAAAAAAGCCGCCTGGCCTGGCGCCCCATGGCCCGCGCCGAGTGGCTCCTGTCTCAACGCGCCCGCACAAAGCTCAGTGGCGCGGGCGAAGGCCTGTTCCTGGCCAATCCGGCCGGCGCCCCCTTCAGTGGTTGGGTGCGCATGATCGCCACCTGTTTGCGCGAGCATTACCAATCCCTGGAAGAGCCCGGAACCGGCGCCCGACTCAAGCTCTATTTCGAGCCGGGCATCGGGCCCTGGCAACGCCCCGGCAAACCCGAAGACCTGAGCGCCGAAGACCTCTCCGCCACCTTTGCGGATCAGGCGCCGAACAAGGTTGCGAAGTTCTGGGTTGAACGGCTCGAAGGCAACTCGGTCCGACACCTGCGCCTCAGCACGGCCGTGGTTGAGTCGGACCAAAGCCCCGACACCTCCCCGCCCCGCGTCGAGACCGATGCCCAGGGCTGGCCCAAATCGGTCATTTGGCCCGGCATGGCCAGACCGCTCTTCCTCGAAGGGTTCGGTGATTTCGCGGCGGTGAAAGTGGATGGCTTTGCCCCACGCTGGGTGCTGGCCGATATCCGCGGCGAGTCGGGCGAGGCGCGTGAGCGGCTGCGGCGCGAACGGCTGCATGAGATTGCTGCCACGCCCCAGTTGGCCGCCCCGCCCCAGGAAACACCGCATACCATTCTTATTTCGCAGCCGTTGCGCCACCCCCGCCTCGCATGGGCGACTCGCAGCCTCGAGATTTGGAAGCGCCAACCGCGGGTCCGCCTCTCCCTGCGGCTGAACCGGCTCGCCTCAGCCGCGCCGGAGATCTTCTACCTCGATTTCCCGCTCCCGAGCGGGGACACCCTGCCCCAACTGAGCAGCGGGGGCGTGCCGTTCACGCCTTTTGCTGACCAACTGGCCGGCACCTGCCGCGATTATTTTGCCGTGGACGGCTGGGCTGACTTCGCCACGGCGCAAGGGCATTGGTTGTGGGTCAGCCGCGACGCCCCGCTGCTGACCTTTGGGGCCGAACCGACCCTGGCCAGGCGCCAGGCGCCCCCAGCCGACGTGCATCGGCTGCGCGCCATGCTCCTGAACAACTTTTGGTACACCAATTTCCTGGCCGATGAACCCGGCATCATGGAATTCCAGTTTGACCTCGCCTGGCACAGGACCTCCAACGGTGCGCCCCAGGACCTGGCAGCAGTCCTGGAAAGCGAACCAGTCCTGGTCCTCAACCCCACCCGGCCGGAAGACCCGCGTGTCCTGCGCGACCTCTTCCAGCCCTGAGCGCCGCGCCCTCCGGTTATTGGCTTTGCCTGATCTTCGGCGGCGCGGGAGCATCCTGGCACTGCCCTTGGATGCGTGTTTGCGAACGGCGAATGGCGAACGGCGAACAGCCCTTCCTCTCTCGCATGCGCTCGGAGCGCGTGGGGGGGTCGGTTTTTCGGCTTTAACCAGGGGGTCGGCAAGACGCGCTTCAAATAGTAGCGGGCGAGGTCAGGAGGCGGTGATTGTTCCTCGTTTTCCAAAAGATTTGAGCCGGCTGACGCCGGCTGCTACGTAGAGATAGGAAACGAATTGCCTTCCCTTTGAACGCCGGTCTTGCCATTATCTGTGCCGAACCGCAAAGCGAAAGGACCTGCCATGTGGCGAATGAGTATGATCGCAGCCGGCCTGCTGGCGACGGCCGGCGTCGGACTGGCGCAGGACACAAGCGCGAATGGGGCGTCAACCCGCCAGCCCGCCCAAACCTGGCGCGCAGAACATCGCCTCCTCGACCTCCATCAGCACATTGATTACACGACCCAACACCTGGCACGCGCGGTAAAAATCATGGATGCGGCGGGCCTCGGCCTGGTTGTCAACCTGAGCGGCGGCACCGTTACCCGCGGCAGCGATGGCGAACCGAGCGAATTCGAGCGGAACAAGCAACTGGCGGACACGCTCTACCCCGGCCGCTTCGTGCACTACATGAACCTCGATTACAAGAATTGGGACCAGCCCGACTTCGCCGAGCAGGCGGTCAAACAGGTCGAAGAAGGCTATCGCCTGGGCGCCGCCGGGTGGAAGGAATTCAAGCGGCTGGGCCTCTACTTGCGCGATGGGGCCGGCCAACTCCTCAAAGTGGATGCTCCGAAGCTGGACCCGATGTGGAAGCGCCTCGGCGAGCTGCGCATGCCGGTTTCCATCCACGTCGCCGATCCGAAGGCCTTCTGGCTGCCGTACAACGAAAAGAACGAGCGGTGGCAGGAATTGAAGGACCACCAGAGCTGGTGGTTTGGGGATACCAACAAGTTCCCGCCCTGGAAAGAACTGTTGGAGGCGCTCAACCGCGTCATTGCGCGGCATCCGGAGACCACGTTTGTTTGCGTCCACTTCGCCAACAACGCCGAGGAACTCGAGTGGGTGGATGCGGCGTTGAGCCGCTACCCGAACATGATGGCCGATTTGGCCGCGCGCATCCCCGAGCTGGGCCGGCATGACCCCCGGCAGGTGCACCGCCTTTTCCTCAAGCACCAGGACCGCATCCTGTTCGGCACCGATTTTCAGGTCTATGACCGGCTCATCCTCGGCTCGAGCGGCAACGAACCGCCGCCCACGGACGCCGACGCCGAGGTCTTCTTTGCCAAGGAATGGCGCTGGCTCGAAACCTGGGACAAGCACTGGGCGCACATGACCCCCATTCAGGGCGACTGGACGATCAGTGCCATTGGGCTGCCGACGCCGGTGCTGCGGAAAATCTATTTCGACAACGCCCGCAAGCTCCTGGCTCGGTCCCTGCCGCTGCCCATCGTCCAAGCCCGGCACACCACCCGCGACTTTGAGCCTGACGGCGACCTGAGCAAGACCATCTGGCAGACGGCCAGGCCGGTCCAGCTCGAGTGCCAGTGCCGCGACGCGACGGCTCGGCCCGACCTCTCGACCTCGGTCCGCCTGCTCTGGTCCGAGGAATTCCTCTACCTCGGCTACCAGTGCCCCTGCACGAAACTGACGGTCTTCGAGCCGCCGCGGTTCGAGGGCAAACGCTTCGCCCTGGACCAGGAGGGCCTGAGCTTGTGGGACCGCGACGTGGTGGAGGCGTTCATCGGCGCCGACCGCCAGAACCTTCGGCATTACGCCGAATTTGAAGTGGCGCCGACCAGCGAACGGCTGGACCTGATGGTCAACCTCCCGGCCAAGGATTTTCAATGGCAGAGTCACTTTCGTGTGGCCGCGCGCGTCAACCAGAAGGCCGGCGTGTGGACCTGCGAGATGCGCATCCCGCTCAAAGGACTGGCCGCCGCCCTGCCCCGCGTGGGCGTCCGCTGGCGGCTGAACCTCTTCCGTGCCGACCGCGCCCACCAGGCCTTCCTGGCCTGGAGTCCGACCCTTGTGGGCAGCGCCCATGCGCCGGAGCGGTTTGGCGTGCTGGAGTTCGTCGAGTAGGGCGCGGCGGGAAAGGACGGCGCGCGGGAGCGGCATGTGACGCCTTTGGCGTCACGTCTGGCAGGGCTTCGTCGTTGGCTACGAGCTTGCTGCGGCTACGGGGCGAAGTGGCATTGGCGGGGGGCGGCGACAAACGCCCGCCTCCGAGGCATTGTCTGCTGGTTGGGTGGGTGTGCGTTTTTTTGCGAAGCGGCAATTGTCAAATGTTGAGAGACGACCGCGTCCTGCGGTTCCTGAAGCAGAAGACGATGCAACGACTGTGCAGCAGTCCTATGAATGCTAACACATAGACGAGGGGATTTGAAACATGATCGCACGATTGTCAGTAGCTCCACCATTTGTACTCTCGGTGCCGGCGGATGCGGCATTCCGCATTTATGAATACGAGGCTGCGGGCTACAAGGTTCGGTTCTTTCCTCCAGCGCGGGGTCCGTGCATGGAAACCCAGAAGCACGGTGGGCTGACGATAGACGGCGTGCAAGCTTGTCAGTGCGACATTATTCGAATAGACTTCATTGCTGAACGTTTTAAGCGGACTCCGGAACCGTTATTCGATCCCCCATGTGAGGTAATCCAAAGCGTTCTTGACTCTTATGTTGTGCGCCTTCGACACGTTACAGGGGCACCGGGAATCCGTCCGTTTCAACTTGGGGAAACCAGTTCGGAAATAATCTACCTGAATGATGACGAAACTCCTTTGCCCCAAGAGCAAGGCTCGGTAAGAGGACGGGGTAGGTTCGTATTATGCGGGTCGCACAACGCGCTTACAGCTTCCATGTGGGACGAGGTTCACTCCTTGCCAACTGACTATGTACCACCTCCTTGGGAGTCACTCCTGCTTGACGCTACGCTGTCAGGTGTTTCGTCGGGTAACTCCATAGTGCTGGCAACGACCGCTCTTGAAGTGTTTATTTCCCACGTTTTGGACGGGCTTGCGACGCGAAGGGCACAACCTAATGGGCTATGGGAGTGGATCAATAACCGGTTTGACCACGAGAGAGAGCCAAGCCTTGAGGAGCAGTACGACGTTCTTTTGAAGGTGCTCACTAGTCATAGCCTGAAGGAGGACAGAGGACTTTGGCAGGCATTTAGAGATGTGAAGAGCGCCCGTAACTCATTCGTCCACGAGGGGATAGCCAGGATAGGGAAGGCATCGGAACCTGTAGATCCCAAAACCGTTAGATCGCTGATCCACTCTGCCGAGTTGGTTATCTCGAAGATCAGGGAGTGGCTGCCCGATGATATGCGTTGGAAGCAGCAGGATCAGAAACCAGAGATCCGAATCTGGAAGCGTCTACTTTCGCCGTTTCACTAACCCTTATCCCTCCATCGGTCTCGTTCAAGTCCGAAGTTGCCTGTGAAAAGGTCGTGAGGGCATAGCCAGGTGGCCATTAGTGTTGTTTAAATAGCTTTTAGCGGCTCTTCTTTCTGCCTGAACGTAGTTTTCCTCAAGGCCTCGAGCTGTGCGATGGCGGCAGCATTGATTTTGATGCCGTGCCAACTGGCCGATCTGCGAGCGACGACGGCGCGCAACGGATTGCGCGCCTTGCCCGGCGCGCGGGGCGGCGGCAAGGCGCTTCAGGGGGCGATGACCACGCGGCCGGTTTGGTTGGTGCCGAGGAAGTAGCCGCCGGCAAAGTCTTGCTGTTGGAGTACCGCGCCTTTGAAGGAAAGCCGTGTCCCCTCAGCGTAGGGGTCGCCGACGCTGCCGCTAAAAAGACCCGAGGAAGTCGTCCAAGTCAGCCTGAGGGTCTTATTGGTGCTGGTGACTTGGTCACGAGGTCCGAGGCGGATTTGGTTGGTGAAGGCGGCGGGCAGATTGCCTCCGGAAAACCAGAGCTGGCCGACGCTGAAGTTCAAGATCGGAACGCCGTTGGTGAACGTGTAAGCGGAACCCACTGCCTGCGGTTGGAGGGCGAAGCCGTTGGTGTAGTAAAGGGCGCGCGGCTGGGGCGACCTTAGCCAGTTCAACCGGCCGCCCAGAGCGACGGCGCCGTCGTTGGTGAAGGTCAGCCAGCCAAACAAGCAGCCCCCGCCCGAGTAGAGCGGGAGGAAAAAGGGCCATCGGCCTTGCTTGGAAAGGGCGGCGCTTTGTGAGAGAACCGCCCTTGACCCGTCGGCCAAACTGCCGGTGAACTGGACGATGCCTGAAGCGCGCACGGTGACTGCGCCGTAACCCTCGCCCCCGGGTTGGGCCGTGGGGTCCTCGCTGCCTGGGATGAGCAGGGTATAGCGACCGCATGCCGGGGCCGGATTGGTCAGGGCGTCATAGGTGCAGCGGTCAGCCTGGCCCGTCACAGTCCAGCTTTCAGTGGTGAGGGTGGCGTCGAGGGTGTCCGTGACGGTGGCGAGGTCGATCTGCCATCTAGCCGTAATCGGCCCGCCATAGCGCCGGGCGATCACAGTCGTTGCCTGGCCGTAGGCGTCGAACTGGCCGCTGAAGCTGTAAGCTGCCTCCGCCCGGGTGAGCTTGCCCGAGAATGCCCCGCGGTTTCTCAGGCTCAAGGCGAACGCCCCCGAACTGTCCGCACGAGGCACCTGCTCAAAGAACAGGCCGCGGTAATTGCCCATTCGCGCCGGAAAGGCATTGGCCGCAAAGTTGGCGATCAGGGTCATGTTTGACCGCATGGTGAACCGGAGGGCGGGGCTGCCAGAGGCCGCATCGCCGGACCAACCCGCGAACATCCACGCCGGGGACGCCGGGACGGCGGTGATCGTGTAGGTGTCGCCGATGATCAGGCGGTTGCCCGAGAATCCGCGGACAACCTTCCCAGAGCCGCGAGTCTGCACGGTCAACGGGCTGGTAATCACCTGGAAGAAACTCACGCTGTCCGTGGCCGAACAATTTCCCCAGCCGTCCACGGCGTAAGCCTCCAGGGTGTTGGTCACTGCCGCAGGCGTGAGCGCCGCAGTCCAGGCATTCGACCCCCTTGCCTCCACCCAGGCCCCTCGATTGAGCCGGCAGAACACTTGCGCCACGCCGGTGTCGTCGTCGTTGGCGTCGTCGGTCGCCGTGCCCCGAGCGGTCAATTCCGGCGCCGTCAAGCGCCGATTCGCCACTGGGGCGGTGATGTGTAGCGTGGGCGGGGTAGTATCAGGCACTGGCACCGCCGGGCCATAGAGCGTGGCGGTGGTGCGAACGTGCAAGTCACCGGAAAGCCCTTCCACGGTGCCCCTGCAACTGCCTTTGAGTTGGATGAGCAGCACGCCTCGCCCGGCTCTCCCATTGCCTGAGGCATTGCCGGGCTGGACGGAGCCGTAGTCGGAGGCCAGCGAAAAACCGATCGGGCCGGTAATGGACACTATCTTGTTGCCCTGCAGTGTGCCCGTCCAGGTATAGTCCTGATCCGAGATCGTCGCTTTGCAGGAGAAATTCGTGCCGAACTGGGCGACCTGCACGTCGCTCACATCGCTGGTCACGGTCTTGCCCACCTCCGTGACCAGCAAGCTCAGGCTGAAATCGGAGGACTCCGTGCCACTGTAGCTGCCGGCGATTTGAGCGCAGTCCTGGCACCACCCCGGCATCCCGCCCACCAAGGCCACAGCGGATACGAGCAAACAGGCTCGGACCAAGTGCCTTGTGGTCTTCACAAGATAGTAATTGTTCAGCTCGATTTCCCGGCTTTCTACACCTCTTGGCGAACTGCGTCAACGGTTTTTCCTGGGGCATCTGGGGCAACCCCTTTGTCGGGGCATTTCACTTGTTTGGGTGCTCCTTCCCGGCCTTGATCCTAATCGTAATCGTAATCCTAATCTTGATCTCAAGCCTCAATCCTAATCCCCCTCTTCCAACCCCCAAGCAGTTTTGCCTTCCCCTCTGGCCTGCGGCAAAAAAGCCTTCTCAAGGGCAGTCGCTTCCGGGATATTGGGGGGCGATGAACTCACAGATTGGGCGGCTGCTATTGGCTTTGGCGCTGGGGTCGGGCTGGCCGTGCGTCGCTCAGGACTCGCTGGCGGGCCTGCCCGCGGCGGTGGCGCCGAGCGAGTTGAAACAGAAGAACCAATGGGTCAAGCAGCACTTGCTCGCCCGGCACGGACCCTGGCCCTTCTCCTTCGCTTACGGCCAACAATCGTCCGCTGCTTTTCTCCCTTCCTGGACCAGCCAGGTCGCCTCGGCGCGCCTGGACCAGGAGCGCACCGAGCATCTGCTGACCTGGACGGAGCCTCGGTCAGGACTGGAAGTTCGTTGCCGGGCGGTCGAGTACCATGATTTCCCGACGGTGGAATGGACGCTCTATTTCAAGAACACGGGCGCGCAAGAGACACCCATCCTCTCGGAGCTCCGGGCCCTGGATTTGACGCTCGCTCTCCCGCGGGCAGACCAGTTGGTTCTGCTTCATTACAACGCCGGGGATAACTGCTCGGCGGGGAGCTACCAGCCGCTCCAGGCTCGCCTGGGCAGCAACACCAGGACCCGCTTTGCCCCGAGCGGCGGCCGCCCGACCAACGGCAGTTATCCTTACTTTAACCTCGACTACGGCGGCGGGGGGTTGATTGTGGTCTTGGGCTGGCCCGGCCAGTGGTCCGCCGGCTTCGAGCGGGACCAAGGCCCGCGTCTGCGTGTTACTGGCGGGCAGGAATTGACGCACCTGAAACTGCTGCCCGGCGAGGAAGTCCGCACGCCCCTGGTCGTGCTTCAATTCTGGCAAGGCGATTGGGTCCGTGCCCAGAATATCTGGCGGCGGTGGATGCTCGCCCATAACCTCCCTCGTCCTGGCGGCAACCTGCCCCAGCCTTTTACCTCGGTTTGCCTGGGCTTGAATCAGTCCGAGCAGACCGAAAAAGAGGGGATCGACCTGTTTGACCGGAACCACGCCGGGCTGGATTACTGGTGGATGGATGCCGGTTGGTATCCCACCGACCAGGGCTGGCCCAAGGTCGGGACCTGGGAGCCGGACCCGCAACGCTTTCCGAACGGGATCAAGGCCGTCTCTGATTATGCCCACGCCAAGGGGCTAGAACTGGTCCTTTGGTTCGAGCCGGAGCGCGTGGTCAAAGGCACCTGGCTCTTCGCGCAACACCCGGAGTGGTTGCTGGGGACCGGCGACACCCGCTTGCTCAACCTGGGCGATCCGCAGGCCAGACAATGGCTGACCGACCACATTGATCGTTTTCTGACCCGCGAAGGGATCGATCTCTACCGGCAGGACTTCAATTTCGATCCTCTCGGCTATTGGCGCGGGGCCGATGGGCCGGAGCGCCAGGGCTATACCGAGAACCTGCACGTCCAGGGTTACCTGGCCTACTGGGACGAGTTGCGGCGCCGGCATCCGCAGATGCTCATCGATAGTTGCGCCTCCGGTGGCCGGCGCAACGACCTGGAGACCCTGCGCCGGGCGGTGCCCCTGTTGCGCAGCGATTACCAGCAACCCCAGAACCCCGACGACCCCAACATCGTCGTCGGCAACCAGGGGCATACCTTTGGGCTCTCCTTCTGGGTCCCTTATTACGGCACCGGCCAGTGCGCCAATGACAGCTACGACTTTCGCAGCCACCTCTGCCCGGCCATGGGCATCGGGTTCATTCCGGGCAAGCTTGACTGGGAAGCCTGGCGCCGGGCCAAGGAAGATTGGCGCCGGGCCGGCCCGAACTTTTTGGGCGATTACTATCCGTTGACCGATTACAACCTCGCGGACGATGCCTGGATTGCCTGGCAATTCCACCGCCCGCCGGTCGAGGAAGGCCTGGTGCAGGCCTTCCGCCGGCCTCGTTCTGCCGAGCCGGAGTTGCGTTTCAAGCTGCGCGGCCTCAACCCCCTGGCAACCTACGAAATCGAAAATGTCGGCGCCCCCGGCCGCGTCCGCTTTTCCGGGCGTGAGCTGATGGAGGCCGGGCTGCCGGTCAAACTCGCTCAGCCACGCCAGGCTGCGCTCCTCTGCTATAAGCGAGTGGCCGCGCTTACTGCCCTGCTCTCTGCATACTCGGTCACCGGCGAGGCCCCGCTGCGAGTCAAGCTCGACGGCAACGGGTCATCTTCGCCGGCGGGCAGGATTACGGCCTACGAATGGGATTTTGGGGACGGAACTGCCGCGAAAGGCCCGGCCGCCAGCCACACCTACACCGAGCCGGGAACTTACACCGCCAGGCTCACGGTTCACGCTGAGCAGGGCGGAGCGGACACGGCCGTCGCCGCCATCATGGTGACGCCCAGGGACCTGACCCCGCCGAGGCTCAAACGGGCCGCCGCAGGGAAAACAGACCGCGTGGTTGTCACGTTCAGCGAACCCGTGGAGCGTGCGAGCGCCCAGAGGGTATCCAACTATGCCGTGGACCAGGGGATGAGGGTGTTGTCCGCCGCGCTGGCGCCCAGTGGCGCAGAAGTCACGCTGGCCGTCACGCCGATGATTGAGAACGTGACCTACACGCTTTGGGTGAGCGGCATCAAGGACCGCGCTCGGAGGCCCAACACCATCGCTCCCCATTCGCCGCTCCGCTTCTGCTGCTCGGGCCTGGCGGCGCACTGGAAGCTGGACGAGGGCAAAGGCGGGCTGGCCGGCGACTCCTCCGGCAATGAGTGGCACGGCAAGCTCCGGAACGGGGCCAGGTGGAGCCAGGACCCGCAATGGCCGGCTTTGTCCTTGGGTTCAGGCGCCTTTGTGGAAACCGACACCTGCCTGGCGGACCTGGACCTTCCCTTCTCGCTGGCGTGGTGGGTCAACCCGGCTGCATCACAGGTGGAATACGCTGATATCCTGGGCAATCACGCCGATGGATACCTCGGGCTGTCGGTGCAGCAGGACCGCACGCGGACGAACCTGTTTGGTTTCGGCCTGGGCGACGGGACGAAGTGGCAAGGCGCCGGACCCGTGCAATTGACGGCCAACCGATGGCAGCATCTCGCAGTGGTCTGCGATGGAACCAACGCCACGGTCTATCTGGATGGCCAGCAAGCCAGCCAAGCCCCGGTCCAGGGGCATTTTGCCCCTAATCCGAAGCTGCCCTTCATGCTGGGCCGGGGTTACACCGCCGGCAGCAGGTATTTCACCGGCCTGCTCTCGGATGTGCGCCTCTATCGGCGCGCGCTCTCGCCCGCAGAGGTGCGGGCGCTGGCAGGCAAGAAGACCCAAGCCGCTGCGAAATGAAAACTGATAGGGACTCCAACACGCGGCGGGGCGGCTCCGCCTCGGCGCGCCGGAGGGCCTCGGGCAAGCGGGCCGCCCTCCCCGCCGCTACGGCACCATCGCCGCCCGGTAGAAGCGGTGCGGGTAATTAACGGCGTCTAGATCGGTCCATTCCATGAGGCCGCTGGTGTTGTTGAAGGTGGTCAGGGGCTGCCAGTCCACCAAGTTGACGGACCCGTCCAAGCGATAAGAACAATTGCGAGCGCCACCGAGCTGGACCTGGACACTGCCGCCCGGCAATGCCGCAACCGAGATGAACAGCGGCGCCTGCCAGGCACGCCCGAGCTCCGGCGTCGCCAGGCGGAACACAGTGCCTCTGCCGAACCGCCCGCCCCCCCATGTTGTGCCGTAGAGTGCGCCGTCAAGCCCCTGGACCAGGGTGCCCAGGGGTCCCTCGCCATCCCAAAGATTGGTGGTGAAGCTGTAAACCTCCGTGAGGTTGGTGGCGACGGGATCGTAGCGGAAGACTTCTCCGCGGTTCCACTGGCCTCCGTGCTCGATGACGCCATAGAAGGCGCCATCGCTGGCGAGCAGCAGCTCGCGGGACGGGGAGTTATACCCTTGCCCGTCGCTCCAGTTGAGGAGTCCTTCTGGGCTTTGGTCGCGGAAGCTGCACAGCGAGGCGTAGCCAGTGCCGTCGGGTTTGATGCTGAAGAGCGTTCCAGCCCCGTTGTCCCCCCCGATAGTAGTGGCGCCATAGAGCGCCCCATCGCGCCCCAGCGTCAGCCCGGCCCGGGGCCAGGCGCCGTCATTTACGGGGTATATGGCGGGGTCTCCGAAGCCGTGGAGGATTCGGTAGCCGGTGCCGTCGGAGTTGATCTTGAAGACGATGCCTGGGGGGCCCTGTATCATGCCGCCCCCGATAATGTTGACCCAGGAATTGGGGAAGCGGCTGCCGCCGGAGGTCGTGCCGTAGAGGGCGCCGTCAGGCCCCTGGACCAGAGGGCCGCGCGGCTCTTCGCCATCGCGGTTGGGCCAGCCACGGAAAACGTGAAGCACCTTGAAACCGGAGCCGTCCGGGTTAACACGGTACACGAAGCCGTACTGCTCCTGATCCGGCGGACCACACGGCGAGGGAAAGGCGCCGTAGAGGGCGCCATCCCTGGCCTGGATGAGCCCCGGGCTGGGGCTCCCCCCGCAAACCCATCCGCTGAGCCAGGCGCCGAACTGGCAGATTACATCGTACCCCGTGCCGTCGGGATTTATCCTGAAAACCGTCCCGTCATTATTGGTCCCCCCGGAACCGGTTGTGCCGTACAGCGCGCCATCCCAAGCGAGCAAGAGCCGGTAGTCCACTTCAACTGCGCCGGTCTGGCAGAGGATCTTGAAACCAGCCCCACTTGGGCTGACCCTGAAGATCCTGCCCCAAAAGGAGCTGCCATAGAGGGTGCCATCCGGCCCGACGGTCAGCCCCGGTTCCAGACCGTCGCCATCCACTGGAAAGGACACCAACGGAAACTCGCTGACCTGGGCGCGAACACACAAACATGCCAGCGCTATCGCGCCGGCAGCGGCGAGCCGAACCAAGCACGCGGCAGGAAGGGGGACGGGGGACGAGGGCTGGGCAGCGCAGGACCGGGGAGGGGAGTCGGAAGCGGCGCGCGAGGGCGACGCGGCGCCCACTGCTTGCTGTGCGTGGAGCCTTGTGCTGTTCAGTCTCAGAGACAAGCGCGTCATAAGGCTCTCCAATTTCGGCGCGGCCATTGGCACCGGGCCGCGGGCCGCGCCAGTCAAGCTCCGCTGGGACGATAGCCCAAACTGGCCGCGCCTGCAAACGAGGAATTTGGCGCAGGGGGGGTAGGATTTCCTACCCCCGGGTAGGAAATCCTACCCTTTTCAGCCGCCCCCGCGGCTCAAACAGGCAGCCGCGGGGAAGACAGACCGCGTGGTGGTCACGTTCAGCGAACCGGTGGAGCGTGCGAGCGCCCAGAGGGTATCCAACTATGCCGTGGACCAGGGTATAAGGGTATTGTCCGCCGCCCTGGCGCCCAGTGGCGCAGAAGTCACACCGGCCGTCACGCCGATGGACACCTCGGGCTGTCGGTGCAGCAGGACCGCACGCGGACGAACCTGTTTGGTTTCGGCTTGGGCGACGGGACGAAGTGGCAAGGCGCCGGACCCGTGCAATTGACTGCCAACCGATGGCAGCATCTCGCCGTGGTCTGCGATGGAACGAACGCCACGGTCTATCTGGATGGCCAGCAAGCCAGCCAAGCCCCGGTCCAGCGGACGGGGCGGGTCATTTTTGATGTTGCCAAAGCGGCGATTTTTACCGACTATGCCGGACATGATTACTTTCAAATGCCAATTGCTGCCATCAACTAAACTCTTCACCGCCGGCGTCGGCCTCTCCTGGCCGGGCGCGCGGCGCCATGCCCGCGCCGGCTTGATTGCCTGCCTGCTGCTCGCCGGCCTCCCCGCAACTCGCGCCCAGGACCAGTTGCCGCGCGAGGAAGCGCTCAAGTATGCCTTCGTCGCCTGCCTCAACCTCAAGGAGATGCTCCAGACCCCAATCCCGACAGACCCGGACGTGAAGCGTCCGGTGGCCGTGCGCGACGGAGACTATGGCGGCATGGTCCTGCCGGAAACCAGGCTCGGCGCCGAAACATTGGCCAAGGCCGGCAAGGACGTGACGCCGGTCGGGCAACTCTGGATGGTCAAACTGGTCCCCATGAGCGAGGACCAGGCGGTGCCGCTGAGCAAGCTGCGGGTCGTGCACTTGAAGAGCGACGACAGGGAGGCCGATGCGGTCTGCTGCGCGCTGGGTGTCCGCAAGGATGACAAAGGCGACCTGGAACTGCTCATCTACGGCAAGGACAAGGAGCCGGTCCTGCGCGCGCCCTTGAAGGCCATTTCCGCCCCGCAGGACAATCCCATTGAAATCTCCGGCGAGCGGAAAGACAACGGCGGCCTGGTGACCCTGAAGCTGGCCGGCAAGTACGAAGCCAGCTTCATGGTGACCGACCCGGAACGCTAGCGAGGCTGCGCCTCAGACCAGCTCTGGGATCCCGATTCGGAATCGGGATTCGGAGTCGGGATTCATTGAGCATTGGGTATCGAATATTGGTTATTGGTCATTGAGCCCGCAGCGGGCACGCAGGTCTTGGGGTGAGGGGCAAGGGTGAGGCCAATGCCCCTGGGGTTCATGCAAAAACAAGTTCCGAAGGCGAGGCGTAATTCCAACATTATTCATAGGGGTAGGGATGGCGGGGTTAGCGCCACCCCTCCCTCCGAACCGGACAGGCGGATTTCCCGCATCCGGCTCTCC
>JBEKRX010000068.1:0-34253 GCA_049518415.1 Verrucomicrobiota bacterium | reverse complement strand
AGCCGGATGCGGGAAATCCGCCTGTCCGGTTCGGAGGGAGGGGTGGCGCTAACCCCGCCATCCCTACCCCTATGAATGATGTTGGAATTACGCCTCGCCTTCGGAACTTGTTTTTGCATGAACCCTTATGGAGCGCGCCGGCTTGCCCGCCATAACAGGCGTCCTCATTCGGAGCTGCGCGCTCCGCGCGGGGGGGGCAGTGGAACGGTGCTTGAACGCCTGGCGGTTGGCGGTTAGCTTTCGCAGCCGGTATGCTCTCGATGCCGATCGATCAATTGATACCTGTGCTGCAAGTGGCCATCGGCCCGGTCATTTTGATTTCGGGCGTGGGCTTGCTTTTGCTGACCCTGACCAACCGGTTTGGCCGGGCGGTGGATCGTTCGCGCCAACTGGCCAAGGAGATGAGAGAGTTGACCGACCCGGACCGGCAGCGGCTGGCCGGGCAGGTCGCCATCCTCTATCGCCGCGCGCGTCTCATCCGGCGGTCGATTATTATGGCTGCCCTGAGCGTGCTCCTGGCCTCGGTGCTCATCATCGCGCTGTTCTTGACCGCGCTCCTGAAGCTGGAGGCGGGGTTGCTCATCAGTCTCCTGTTCATCTGCTGCCTGCTGGCGCTGATCGTCTCGCTGGGCGCCTTCCTCAGGGACATCCATCTTTCGCTGGTGGCGCTGAAACTGGAACTGGGCTACCAAGGGCCGGCGCCGGCGCGAGACGCAATGGGAGGACCGGCAGTGTAAGCACATCTCGCCGCCGGCGCAAGGTTTTAATCTTCGTTTTGACACTTTTACTGCTGGCATTCACGGGGAGCCGAGTGCACCGTAAAACGACAGCGCGAGCAGCCTGGTCGCGGGGATCGGGTTGGTCGCGCCAATGTATGTTCATGCAAACACAAGTGGCGCTGAGCGACGCCGCCGAATGGCTGGGCGACTGGCATCCGCTGGCCGAGCAACTCGGCTCGACCGACGGGCTGGTCACCCTCGCCTCGGCCTCGTCGCTCCTGCGCCTGGGGCCCGTGCAGGACCTGCCCTCCCTGCGGCGGTTCCTGCGCGAATACCAGGGGCGGGTCCTCATCCCCTTTGAGCTGCCCGCCATCCTGTCCGCCCACGCTCATGCCACCGCCAACGGCCTGCGCGAACTGGTGGCGCTGGACCAGCAACTGGCGGAAGAAACCCTCCTGCAAAACTTCGCCGGACCCAGCCGGCGCGTAGGGCAAAGCCAATTGCGAAAGCTGCGGCCCTTGCGCGACCTGCGGCTGCTCCAACGATACTTGCGCGCCGTCGAAACCGGCCAGGCCCACGGCTGGCACACCCTGGTTTATGGGCTGACGCTGGCGATTTACTCGCTGCCGCTGCGGCAGGGCTTGCTCGGTTACGCCCACCAGACCACGCGCGGCTTTATCTACTCCGCCGCCCGCTCCCTGCAACTCTCCGAGCGGACCTGCCGCGCACTCTTCGACGAGCGGTGCGCCGGCCTGCCCGCCGCCATCGAGGTCCTGTTCCTTCGGCCCGCCGGGCCGGTCCGGGTCTAAGGAAACAACCCACGAATGCGCTTGGCTTCCTGCACGCGTTTGATGCCCAGGCTCAGCGCGGCCAGGCGCATGGGGATCTTCTGTTTCCGGCTGAGGGCCAGGGTTTGGCTGAAGGCGTTTTCGAGGATCCGGAACAGCTTGTCGACCACCTCGGTCTCGCCCCAGAAGAAGCTCTGCAGGTCCTGCACCCACTCGAAGTAAGACACCACCACGCCCCCAGCATTGCAGAGCACGTCGGGGATGATGAAGACCTCGGGGCGCTGGTTCAGAATCGCATCGGCCTCGGGGGTGGTGGGGCCGTTGGCGCCCTCGGCCAGGATGCGGCACTGGAGCTTGCCGGCGTTGGCGCCGGTGATTTGACATTCCAACGCCGCCGGCACCAGGATGTCGCAAGGCAGCGCCAGCAGTTGTTCGTTGGTGAGCGGCTCCGCTTCCGGGAAGCCGGCCACGGTCCTGTGAGTGGCGACGTGCTTTTGCAGGTCCCAGAGATTCAAGCCGTTGGCATTGAACAGGCCGCCACAGGCATCGGTGACCGCGATGACCTTCACCCCGTGGTAGGCCAGCGAGTGCGCGGCGATCGAGCCGACGTTGCCAAAACCCTGCACGGTCGCCGTGGCTTTGCTCACGTCCAGGCCAATGGTGTCGGCGGCGCGGTTGACCAAGTAGCCGACGCCCCGGCCGGTGGCCTCGCGGCGACCGAGCGAGCCGCCCAAGCCGACCGGTTTGCCGGTCACGATGCTGGGCACGCTGTAACCGGCGTGGACGGAATAGGTGTCCATCATCCAGGCCATCACCTGTTCGTTGGTGCCGAGGTCCGGGGCCATCACGTCCACCTGCGGGCCGATGAACGGGATCATCTCCTGCGTGTAACGCCGGGTGAGCCGCTCCAGCTCCTCCCGCGACATCTTGCCCGGGTCGCAGGCGATGCCCCCTTTGGCCCCGCCATAAGGCAGGCCGGTCAGCGCGCACTTCCAGCTCATCCACATCGCCAGCGCCGCCACTTCGCCCAGCCTCACGTCCGGGTGGTAACGCAACCCGCCCTTGGTCGGACCGAGCGTCAAATGGTGCTGCACCCGATAGCCGGTAAAGACCTCGGTCGAGCCGTCATCGCGATGAATCGGCAAGGCGACCGCCAGCGAGCGCTTGGGGAACTTGAGCCGGTCCCGTTCGGATTCCGGGATTTGCAGGTGGTCCGCTACAAGGTCAAACTGCTGACAGGCCATCCGGAAAGTAGGATGATCGTAAATGTCCATCCGCCGAGGATAGCCAAAAACGGCCGTTCCGGCAACACCGTGCCCCAACCAGTTACAGGCTTGCATGGTTTCATGGTTACCGGGCCGTTAACTGGAAATAAGTGGAAATATGTGCAAAAACCGCTCCCGCGCCCCTTGCAACGGGCAGAAACCGTTTCCTGCCCGGGCGCGAACCGAAGTGGCGCTGTCAGTTTGACATTCACCGGGTGACAGCCTTAGCAGGTTTTGGCCGGGATGCCAAATGCTCCATTGGCTCTATTGGCTGTATTGGCTGTATTTGGAAATTTTGGCGAAACCAAGCGCTCAAACCATAGCTTTTCCCATTGACCAGGGGTGGTGCGTGCTGGCAGGATGACACTCATGCCGCGGCAACTCCGAGTTGAGTATCCGGGAGCCATTTACCAGTTGATGAGCCGGGGAGACCGCAAGAAGGGCGTCTGCCTGGATGACGTGGACTGGCAGGATTTTCTCAAGACGCCGGCCGAAGCCTGCCAGCAAACCGGTTTACAGGCGCATGCGTATTGGCTGATGCGCAGCCATTTTCATCTGGTGGTCTTGGCCGCTGTCAGACTGCTGTTGTCGCCGGCCACTGGCGAGGCCCAGGTCTTGTCGTCAGGCACCCTGGTGCTGACTGAGGCCGATAACGGAACCACAGGGGAGGCCGTGGTTGGGCAAGCGGTCACGGTCGGTCTGCACGGTAATCTAACCACGGGTTTCGAGTGGGTGCTGGCGAGCGCCGACGGCGATTCGGTTCTGACCAACGGACCGGCGACCTATACTGTGGAGCCGGGCGGTGGGGTGGGCGTTGGCGGCATCTTCAGCCTTCCGTTCCTTGCGGCAAAGGCGGGTGATACGGCGCTCGCATTTCACGCGTGATGCGTAAGTGTTTTTGTTTTATGATGATTTTTTTGCACATACCGAGGACGGCCGGGACCACGTTCCAGTTTGTGCTCGCCAACAGTTTTGGAATGCGTCATTGCCACTTGGGTTACACCGGAAGAACTGTCATCAGCCAGAAAGACCTCGATTTCGCTAAGAAAGTCTTCCCGCGCTTGCGGAGCGTCTCCGGCGAAAACCTCATCAATCCCCTGGGCCTTTCCGCGCCCAACCCTTTTTACATGACCTTTCTGCGGGAGCCAGTTGCCAGAGTCTTCTCGCACTATCAGGACTCGGTCTTGAGAGGCAACAACAAGATGTCCTTTGAAGAGATGCTGGTCGCGGACGGTGAGCTCGAAAATCTTCAGGTAAAAGTGATTGCGGGCGAAAGAAACCTCGACAAGGCAAAGCGTTTTCTGGACCGATTCAATTTCGTCGGATTGACGGAAAAGTTTGATCTCTCCCTTCTCGCGGTGAAACGTTTAAGCGGACGCGAGCTGAACTTGAATTACAAAAGACAACTTACCGCGCGAGACAACGCCATCAAGAAATCCTTGGCAAACGACCACCGAATCATCGAGATGACGCGGGAGCACAACAAGCTGGACTTGGAACTCTACTCGTTTGCGGTGAGTGAGATTTTTCCCCGGGTCTGCGCGAAGGCAGGGTTCCGTCCTTCAGACCAGGTGGCTTCCTTCGAGAAGTATTCCAGCGTGGTCAAACCGGGGTTTCTGTTGAACAGGCTCTACAACAAAGGTTTCTTCCGGGAAATCTGCAAAATTGTCTACAGGAATTCCGCCGCATCGGCCGCAGCGACGGCCGCGACTGACTGAAACATTGAGGGACTCCCCATTGTCCGGACCATTTTTCAGTTGATTTAAGATGGTAAGATTCCGGGGCTGTCAGTGGGGCGAGTAGCGAGGTAAACGAGCAGTGGGGCGGGGGAAGGCCCGCGCTGCTGTCCCGACGAAGGGATGCTCCGCTGGTTTTGGTTGCGGCTGGGCCGCGCTGAGGGGCTGAACCTTACAAACTTTTTACATCTGTTTTGCGTTTCTCGAACAACTTCCCGCCGGCAGAGCGGATGATGGGAGGCCAGGCGCGCCAGAGAGCGGCGCGCCTGCGAACAATCGCTAACGGAAAGGTATTATGAAACGCACGACGATGAAGAACTTGGTAGTATTGCTGGCCGGGTTGACAGCGCTGAGCGCCCGGGCGGCCGTGGGCAGGATCAGCGGACCGTACACCCATCGGAACTTGCAGGTCTTCCTGCTGCATGGGGACACCCAACTGGAAGAGCGGCGCTACGCGACGTTGTCGGAGGCGCTCGGCAAGGGGTGGGTGGCGGTCAAAGAAACGGGCAGCGTCCAGGAACTGAGCATCGAGAATCACTCTGCCAACGTGACCGTGTTCCTCAATGCCGGGGACATCGTCAAGGGCGGACGCCAGGACCGGACCGTGCGCGATGACCTCATCCTGCCGCCTCACTCGGGCCCGGTGCCTCTGGCCACCTTCTGCGTGGAACATGGCCGCTGGACCAGGCGGGGCGAAGAGAATCCGGCGGCTTTTTCGGCCAACGACAAAGCCCTGAGTTCGCGCAAGCTCAAGATGGCGGCGCGCTACGGGCTGGACCAGGGCGCGGTCTGGTCCGGCGTTACAGAACAGCAAGACAAGCTCAACGAGAATGTCTCCAGACTGGCCGGCAAGAATGTGGAGACCCGGAGCGCCGCCTCCGCCAGCAGCCTGCAGTTGACCCTCGAGAACAAGGACCTGGACGCGGTCAGAAAGCACTACTTGGAGGAGCTGAATCCGATTTTGAACGGCCAGACCGATGTCATCGGGTTCGTCTACGTCATCAACGGCGAGCTCAACAGCGCGGAGGTGTATAACAACAAGAACCTTTTCCGGGCCCTTTGGCCCAAGCTCCTGGAGGCCGCCGTTACCGAAGCGATTGCCGAATGGCGCCCCGACCGCCAGTTCCAGCCCCTGCCAGCCGCCGAGTTGAGAGGCTTTTTTGAAACCGCAGTGTCCGGGGCGGTAAGAGAGCGTCCCGTCTGGAAGACCACCCGCGTCAAGACCTATACCACCCCCTCCACCGTCCTGTTTGAAACACTCGACCTGGAGGCGGACAACCTCTGGATTCACAAGAGCTTCATCAACAAGGGCAGGGAAACCGTGGTCGTGCCCCTGGACCGCGAGCCGCGCCCACTCCAGCAGCAGGCCGTGCCCCCCTGGCCCAACCAGCCTGAGCGCTAGCAAAGTTGGAAACCGGAAACTAGGCGCCGGGCTGGCGCTAAGGGCGCCGGGACCGCAACCGGGCGCAACACTCCATTCGCCACATTCGCCGGATTGGCCACGTTGGCCGCATTGGCCACATTGGCCGTATTGGCTGGTGGCCACATTGCCTGCATTGGCCACATTGCCTGCATTGGCCACATGCACCAGCCTGGCGCAACACTCCATTGGCTACATTGGCTGCATTGGCCACATTGGCCATTTTTGCCAAAAAACTGGCCGGCCCGCGGCTTCCCCCTTGTCATCCTCCGCCCTTTGAGCCACAACGGCCTCATGTCAACGCTCGTCCAGGTGGCCATTCATGCCAGCCAGTTCCCCGAGAGCGTCGCGGGCGACTTGCGGGAGTCTTTGCGCTCGCGGCAGGTCAATCACAAGTTCCACTACGACAGCCCCAGGCAAACCGCCCAATGGCTCGCCCTGCACGCGGCCTATTCCCCGTCGCGCACGGATGCGGATTGCGCCCGCGCCTACGACCTCAGCTTCCAGGCGGCCGCCGCGCGCCTCCGCGCCCGCTGCGTTCACGTGGTCGGCTTGGGCTGCGGCGGGGGCCACAAAGACACTCGGTTGCTCGAATTGCTGCGCAACTCAGGCCAGGCCGTGTTCTACACGCCATCGGACGTCAGCACCGCGATGGTCCTCGTGGCCCGCCAGCGGGCCTTGGCTGTGATACCCGCCGCCAACTGCTTTCCCCTGGTCTGCGACCTGGCCTCCGCCGGCGATTTGCCGGCCGTGATGGAGGAACACGCCGTTGCCGGCGCCGCGCGGCTGTTCACTTGCTTCGGCCTGCTCCCTAATTTCGAGCCGCCGGTGCTGCTGCCCCGCCTGGCCTCCCTGGTGCGGCCGGGCGATTGGCTGCTCTTGAGCGCCAATCTTGCGCCCGGCCCAGACTATGCCGCCGGCGTGCGGCGCATCCTGCCGCTCTACGACAATGCCCCGACCCGCGACTGGCTGATGACCTTCCTGCTCGACCTGGGGGTGCAGCCAGGGGACGGCTCTCTGCGGTTCGGCGTGGAAGAGGACCCGGCCGGCGGCGGCTTGAAACGCGTTGCCGCCCGCTTCCACTTCGCCCGCCCGCGCGAGGTCCGGGTGGACCCCGACCAGTTCGAGTTCCGCGCCGGCGACTCGATTCGTCTCTTCTTCTCCTACCGCCACACCCCCGCCCGCGTCCGCGCCCTGCTGGCCCCGCATGGCCTCCAAGTGCTCGACCAATGGATCACCCGGTCGGCAGACGAAGGCGTCTTCCTGGTCTCCCGCGACAAAGATGCGAATGGCGAACGGCGAGCGGCGAACGCCCGCGACAAAGATGCGAATGGCGAACGGCGAACGGCGAACGGGGAACGCCGTTCACAGCAGGCGCATCGTTTCCAGCACGGCCCTGATGCGCGGCACTTCGTGGGTGCGGAACAAGTCGGTTTTGCCCAGGGCGGCCAGCACGGCAAAGAAGGGCTCGGCGCAGCGGACCTCCTCGCCGAAAAACTCGAAGGCGTGCGGGAGGGCGTGGCAGAGGGGAAACCCCAGCGCGCGCAGGCGGAAGGTGTTCAGGAAAACCGTCATCTGGTGGCGCACCCGCACGGCGCTGTCCTGCAGGTTGCGGTAGTAGAAACCCAGGCCCGGGTCCAGGAAGAGCTTCTCCACCCCGTGGCGCCGGGCCAGCTCAATCTGGCGGGCAAAGTAATCGTGCATCAGCGTCACCGGGTCCGCGCTCAGATCGAAGTCGCCCACCTCGCGGACGTTTTTCCCCTGCACATAGCAGAGGATGGCCGCCGCATCGTGCTCGGCGACCATGCGGAAGAACTCCTCGCTGCGCTCGGTCCCGGTGAGATTCAGAATGTCCGCCCCGGCGTCGAGACAGGCGCGCGCGACCGCCGGCTGATAGCTCTCCACGGAAACCGGGATGCCGGCCCCGTGCAGGGCCGCCAGCACCGGCAGCAGCTTGCTCTGTTGCTCCGCCGCGTCCACCCGCCCGGCGTGCGCCAGGGTTGATTCCGCCCCCACATCCACAATGTCCGCCCCCTGCGCCTGCAAGACCCGGCCCCGGCGGAGGGCGCTCTCGACCGTCAGACAAACGCTCTCCCGGTACCAGGAATCCGCCGAGAGATTGATCACACCCATAATCGCCGGCCGGGAATTGAAGGCAAAGTGCCTGCCCCCGATGGCGAATTCCTTCACGCGCGCCCGCGCGGCCTCGCGCTGCTGCGCGAGCAGTTCAGCCAGGTATTCCAGTGTGAGCATGGCGCACCAACAATTCAGTGAGGCTGCGCCTCAGGCCACCTCTGGAATCCCGATTCGGAATCGGGATTCGGAATCGGGATTCATTGAGCATTGAGTATTGGTTATTGGTCATTGCCGGTCGGAAAGTTCATGCGGCGTCATCGGCGGGCATTCTTCAATAACCAACGCTCGTTTTTCAATTCTCAATTTTCAATTCACCTAAAACAAGCCCCGGCTGAGCGCGGTTTTGCAATCGCAGCGAAACTTGACCTGATTACAACGAGTTCTGCCGGTCAGGAACTGTAAGCGACTCACGGGCCGCGCGCGCGGCCATGGCTCCTGGCGAAACCAATCACAAAGTTCCTCATCCCGCGCGCGAGTATGGACATGCCGTAGCGCCGGGCCTCTTGCAAGGCCGCCTCGCCGGACCATTGGTCGTGCTCGATGCGATAGCAGGCGATGATGGTCCCGGTCCGGTCGCAACCGCGCTGGCAGTGGATGAAGACCGGTGGCGGCAACGTCTCAATCAGGGCCAGTATCTTGCTGACCTGCGCCGCCGCCGGGCGGTGAATCCCGCTCAGCGGCACGTTCGTATAGACCATCCCATTGGCCCGGGCCTCGGCCGCCTCCGCCTTCCAGACCTCGTTGGTCATCCGGAGATCGATGATCGAGCCGACGCCCAGGCGCTTGAGGCTGCGCAAGGCGGAGGCATCCAGTTGGGCGCCCCGGTAAAGGCGGTCGTTCACCCGGCCGAAATTGCCAATGCCCCCGACAGCCGGCAGGCCGCGCTGCCCCGCCGCACACACCCACACGCCCGCAGCCAATCCGAGGGTCAGCCATGAAAACCCGCTTTTGTTTTTCATGACAAGTATCTATACGCTCGACCGGGTCGAAAGGTTACAGCGGCCAGCGCCAAAAAACCATCCGGGTTTGCGCGGAATAAGCACGCTCAGAGCTGCCATCCCGCCCGATAGTGGTGCTCGATGAACTCGGTGGCTGCGGGGCAATTCTTCGCGCGCAACTGCTCTGAATCCCACTCGATTTTGCTGCCGGCCCGATAGGCGACATTGCCGAGCAGCACCGTCTCGGTGAGCGGGCCCGAGTAATCGAAATTGCAGGTGGTGGCGCCGCCGGTCTTGCAGGCCCGGACCCACTCGGCATGATGTCCGATCGAGTCGGCAATGAAAGGCGCGGGCGGAACGAAGCCCGCGAAGTCCGCTTCCGGCAGCAGCAGGCGGCGGCCATAATCGGCCAGCAGCATCCCCTTGCGCCCGACGAACAGCACCCCGCTTCTCCACTTGCCTGCCAGTTCCGGCGAGAGCACCCCCGGCGGCGGTTGTTTGCCGCCATGATACCACGTCAGCTTGACCGGCGGCTGAGACCCGCGCGCGGGGTATTGGTAAAGCACGATCAGCCACGGCGGCACCGACTCCGGATGGACGGGCGGTCCCTGGAGGACCTCGGCGCTCAAAGGCCTGCGCAAGCCCAGCGCCCAGTGCGGCAGGTCCAGGTAATGACAGCCAAAGTCCCCCAGCGCTCCGCCCCCGAAGGCCCACCAGTGCCGCCAACTCATGGGCAGATACTCCGGGCTGTAGGGCCGGTAACTGACCGGCCCCAGCCACAGTTCGTAGTGCAAGGGGCCGGGCACCGGCGGCGTCTCTTTGGGCCGCTCTTTGCCCCCGTAAGTCGCGTCCACCCACACGTGCGCCTCGCCCACGGCGCCGATGGCCCCGCTCTGGACCAACTCGACCACCCGCCGGTAATTGGCTCCGGCGTGAATCTGCGTCCCGATCTGCGTCGCGCGTTTGCTCTTCCGCGCCGTCTCCAGCACCGTGCGGCACTCGGAAATCGTCCGCGTCAACGGCTTCTCGCAATACACGTGCCGCCCGCTCTTCAACGCCGCCACCGTGGCCACCGCGTGCGTGTGGTCGGGCGTGGCCACCACCACCGCGTCGAGGTCTTTCTGGTCGAGCAGCCGGCGGAAATCGTTGTAGGTTTTCGCCCCGGGATGCTGCCCCGCAGCCGCCGCCAGAAAGGTGTCGTCCACGTCGCACAGCGCGACAATGTTTTCGCTCGAGACGTTGTTGAGGTTGTAGGCGGCCTGGTGCGCCACGCCAATCATCCCGAGGTTCAGTTTTTCATTCGGCGAGCCTTTCCCCGCCCGGGCCAGCGAAGGGCTCGCCAGCCACAAACCTGCGGCGCTCAACGTGGTCTGCTCCAGGAATCTCCTGCGAGTCATCTGATTGCTCTGTGTATTCATAGGCGGAGACGCACTGTAGCCCAAAGGCGGGCAGTTGGCATCTGGAATCTCAGGCTCAGCGTTGGCAGTATCGGGATGCGCCCGCTGAACGAGGGAGCCAAAGATTTCGCTTCGATTTTCCGGCCGGCTTTGGTAATCTCCGCCTGTCTAACATGCGTCGGGCGCGGAACCGGAGTCGTTCGACGGCGCCTCCCAAAGGCGCCGGGCCGACTGCTGCTCAGCCCCAGCCGGCCAAAGACAATCACCCGGCGGCGCGGGCGCCGAACCGGGCAGTGGGCCCGGCCGGAGCCTCGCCCCACCGCAGATGGCTCTATCGCCTGGCGGCGCTCCTGCTGGGACCGCTGTTGCTCCTGGCCGGCCTGGAGGGGGCCTTGCGCCTGGGCGGTTACGGTTTCCCCACCTCCTTTTTCAAGCACCTCACCATCGCCGGCCAGCCGCGCCTGGTGGAGAATGACAAGTTTGGCCTGAGGTTTTTCCCGCCCGCGCTGGTGCGCTTTCCGGCGCCAGTGGTCATGCAGGCCCGCAAGCCGCCGGGCACGCTCCGCCTCTTCATCCTGGGCGAATCGGCCGCGCTGGGCGAGCCCAGGCCCCAGTTCGGCGCCGGCCGTTACCTCGAGGTCCTCCTCCGCGAACGGTTTCCCGGCCAGGATTTCGAAGTCGTCAACACCGCCGTCACGGCCATCAACTCTCACGTCATCCTGCCCATTGCGCGGGAATGCGCCGGTCATGAAGGCGACCTCTGGATTATCTATATGGGAAACAACGAAATGGTCGGCCCTTTCGGCGCCGCCACGGTTTTTGGCCGGCAGGCCCCGCCCCTGGCTTTGGTGCGGCTGACCTTGGCCATTCAGCGAGCGCGTCTGGGTCAACTGCTCGTGGCGCTCGGCCGGAGGCTCAAGAAACCCGCCACTGAGCCCTCCTGGCACGGCCTGGAGATGTTCCTGGAGAACAAGGTCCCGCCCGCTGACCCTCGCCGGGAGGTCGTCTATCGCAGTTTCGCGCGGAACCTCGACGACCTGGTGCGGGCCGGCCTCCGCTCCGGGGCCAAGGTCCTGCTCAGCACTGTGGCCGTCAACCTCAAGGATTGCCCGCCTTTCGCCACCGAGTCCGCCGGCGACCTCCCGGCGGCGGACCGCGCCGCTTATGCGAAACTCTGCGCCGACGCGTTGGCGGCCGAGACTCGAGGCAACTTCGCCGAAGCCGCGCGGGCCTGCGAGCAGGCCGCCCGGCTCTGTCCCCGGTCGGCCGAACTTCAGTTCCGGCTGGCGAATTGCCACCTGCGCCTGGGCCAGGCCCCCGCCGCGCGGCGCGCTTATGCACTGGCCGTGGATTGCGACGCGTTGCCGTGCCGCGCCGACTCGCGCATCAACGGCCTGATCGCGCAGGCCCGCCGCCGCTTTGCCGGCCCCGGGTTCGCCTTTTGTGACGCCGCCGCCGCCCTCGCCGCGGCCAGCCCGGCCGGCATCCCCGGCCAGGAATCATTCTACGAACACGTGCATTTGAACTTCGACGGCAACTATCGCCTGGCGCGGGCCTGGGCGCACGAACTGGAGCCACTGCTGCCCCCCGCCACGGCCCGCCGCGCCACCGGCGGCTGGGCGTCGCAGGAGACTTGCGAAGGCCTGCTGGGGCTGAGCGACTGGAACCGGCTCTCGGTGTTTGAAGAAATGGGCGGGCGGCTCAAGCAACCTCCCTTCAGCGGCCAGCTCGACAATGCCCGGCGGCTCCAGGCCCTGCAAACCGCGGTCAGCGACTTGCAGCGGCGAATTGCCCTCGCCTCGCCCGCCCAGGCGCGGCAGAGCTACCTCGAGGCCCTCAAACGCGCCCCCGAAGACCATAACCTGCACGAGAACTTCGCCGAATTCCTCGAGGCCACCCACGATCGCCCGCAGGCTACCCTCGAGCGGCAGAAAGTTTGCAGCTTGATTCCCCATTGCTATTTCCCCCATTACAGCCTGGGCCTGCTCCTCAAAGAGCAGGGACACCTGGCCGAGGCCCTCGACTGCCTGCAAAAAGCGGCCGCCTTGAACCCGCGCGGGGGCGAAGTCCGGCTCGAACTGGGCACCGTCCTGGCCCGGCAAAACCAATGGGAGGCCGCCCTCCGCCAGTTCGACCTGGCACGGCAGTTCAGCCCGGACAATCCGCGGGCCTGCCTTTACTCCGGCGAAGTGCTCTGGAAGCTCGACCGGCCGGCCGAGTCCCTCGAGCGCTTGCGCCAGGCCCTCCGGCTCCAACCCGATTACTGGGAAGCCCACTACCGCTTGGGCGAGGAACTGGCCCTCCAGGGCCAGACGGCGGCGGCGGCCGACCAATTCGAGCAGGTCCTCAGGCTCAATCCCGCCTACCTCAAGGCCCACCTCAACCTCGGCGTCGCCTTCTTCAAGCTCGGCCGCGCCCCGGAAGCCGCCCGGCAATTCGACGAGGTGTTGCGCCTCGACCCCCAGAACAAACAGGCGGCCGAGTTCAGGCAAAAGGCCACCGCTTACCCGCGCGGCAACTGATTCAGCCCCGCCGCCCCGCCAGGCTGGTGTCTGGCCCGCGCGCCGCCAGGGCGCCCGCGCCGGCCCGGAAGGGGTCTCGGCGGCACGGTGGTCATTGGTTGCTCAGCCAACGGCAAGAAGTGTTGTGCTTTCGTCAGCTTTTTTGCTTGTCAGTACGGCTGGGGTTTTGTAATGATTAATCCGCGCGCTGAATTTCCGGCGTGGGAGGTCTGGCACGCGTCCGAAGAAACCAAGAAATCAACCGAGGAAGCATGATATGAACACTAAGGTGGTCAGGACCGGTCCGATACTCGCCTGCCTGTTGGCTGCTGTCGTTGTCAGCTCTGCGCCCAAGTGCCAGGCCCAGGCGGCTTTGGTCCTGGGGAACGCGAGCCCGGAAACCTAGGGATTGCCAAACGATCTACACGTGGTCCTGGCCAGCGAATTGCCGGCCGGGGCCACCTGGTATTGCCTCCGGCACTGGCAGGATTTGCCGCCCTCCCCTTTCAACTGGTGCGCCGGACGGACCGATGTCTCGTATTACGTCTCGCCTTCTCTGGGCGCTGGCATAGTCTTCGCCGATGACCCGGCTTTGGACGCGGCGCTGGAACCCTCCTCCAGCGCCAGCGCCGCGGGCCTCGGCGCCAGGCCCTTGGACGACGGCGGGCCGCCCCCGCCCGGGGGAGGCGGCGGGGGCGGCGGCGGCGGGGGAGCGCCGCCGCCTGTTGGTCCCCCGCCGGGTTACCAACCCGGCGATATATGGCTCCAGATTTTTCCCGACACCAACAACGTCGGCATGGCGCAACTGCTCCTGCACGGCGTTACCAACAGCATGTATTACCAGCTTCTCAGCAAGACAAACCTGATCGCCCCGTGGCTGGGCGGCTGGGTCCTGGGGGAGGTGCAGTGGGGCGGAGACTGGTGCAATACAAATAATGGCTACTGGACCAACTATATATGGTTCACCCCCGTTGTCTGCACCAACCCGCCAAACGACTTTTTCCGCGCCGTTGGCGGATCCAACGAAGCCTACTTGTCGCTGACCCGGTACCAGAACAGCCATGCGATCGAACCCGACCAGAACGGTCAAGGGGGCACGAATGCCCAGTTCTCGGTCAACCTGTATCCGGCGGCCACCACGAATTTGCGCGTCTATTACTCCACGAGCGGCACCGCGATTAACGGCTCTGATTATACCAACTGCCCCGGCTCGGTCGTCATGGCTGCCGGCGCGTCGAGCACAAACATCACAGTAATACCGCTGCACGACGGCCTCGTCGAGTTTGACGAGTTTGCCGTGTTCACGCTGGTTCAGACCAACGGTTACGTGGTGGACCCGACCAGGGCCTCGGTCACCATCACCATCAGCGACAATTTCGGGAGCAACATCTTCAACGTGGTGGCGACAAATCAGTGGGCTGAAGCAGTGGGAATTGATTATTTCGCTCCGTCCAACTGGCTGGTGCTCTCGGTCAACCTCGGCAGCGGCTCGCCCTGCAATTTTGCCCTCCTGAGCACCAACAATCCCGTCACGAACAGGATCACGCGGTGGTCCGGTGTCTCGAACGTGGCGTCCGCGGCCACCGAGGTGAAAATCGCCACGGCCAAGTACACGACCAATGGCCTTGCCAAAGGCGACCTGCTCTTTGGGAACTGCTCCCCAGGTGGCATCGGCTGGGTCTCCTCGAACGGAGCGCAGTGGAAGACCAACTGGGCGACGCTCACCAACGAGACCAACTATTGGGTGGCTGGCGACCTCTATGTGGACCAAACGGGAATCTGGAGCAACGATGTCCTGGCGGTGACGGGATATTACCTTGATCGGCCTGACCCGACATCATACGGCTCTCGCGGGGTCTGGCGCGTCCATCCCCCGACCACCAACGCCACGCAGATCACCCGCATCGCCGGATACCACCTGGAAGGCCTGCTCACCCTGTCGAACAACGTGGACAAATACGGTCCCTGGGCCGGCAAGCTGCTCACCGGGGACGAGTGCCAAAAACTCATCTACGCCATCGACACCAACGGCGCTGTGCAAACGTACGGCGCCGCGGACGGCCTGGACATCTCCCCCGACACCTTCCGCCTCATTCCCACAAACCAGGACCTCTACTGCTGCGCCAATGTGGGGCAGGGCGCGGCCAGCCTCATCCTCAAGCTCTCCCGCCAATGGTTCAAGAATTATGTCGGCGACATCCTCATCGTCCAGTCCGGCGAAGTCGGGATGGGGCCGCCCGCACTGTATATTGTTCACTGCAGTACAAACGGCTTTAACACCAAGACCATCCTCCTGACCGACCCGTTTATGAGCAACGGCTGGTTCTTCGAGAAAGCAGCCTTCGCTCCCGTCGATATACCCGCCTACCCGCCCTAAAGCCAGCGCATGAACGCGGCACGTGCAGATCATTGGCCGCCGCGGCGCGGCAGTGCGGGCCGTGGCGGCCTGGCTATAGTGGGCCTGCTGGCCTGGCTTGCCCAGATCGTTAGCGGCTTGTCCGCCTCGAACGTTGTCGGCTGGGGCAACCTGGTGCCGGGCTACGGGCCCGCCCCCCCGGACGACCTGACGAACGCCGTGGCTGTGGCCGGCAGCTGGTATCACGCCCTGGCCCTGCGGGCCGATGGCACGGCGGAGGGGTGGGGCGACATCTATGCTGGATGCAGCGACGTACCTCCAAGCTTGACTAACGTCGTGGCGGTAGGGGCGGGATGGCATGACTCCCTAGCCCTGCAGGCCGACGGCATGGTCACGGCATGGGGTTACAATGACTACGGGCAGACGAATGTTCCGCCAGGCTTGACGAACGCGGTGGCCGTTGCGGCAGGCACGTTCCACGTGCTGGCCTTGAAATCCGATCACACCGTGGCAGCCTGGGGCGGCAACATAAATTATTGGGGAAACATCAGTGGCCAAACGAACGTTCCACCGGACTTGACGAACGCGGTGGCTATCGCGGCCGGCCATTATCACAGCCTGGCGTTGCGAGCGGATGGCACGGTAGCCGCCTGGGGTGATGACAGCGGCGGCCAGACGGATGTTCCGCCCGACCTGACAAACGCAGTGGCCATGGCGGCTGGCGCGTGGCACAGCCTGGCCTTGCGAGCCGACGGCAGCGTCACGGCGTGGGGTGACAACACCGACGGCCAGACCACCGTCCCGCCCGACCTGACAAACGCCTTGGCCATCGCGGCTGGCGCGTGGCACAGCCTGGCCTTGCGAGCCGATGGCACCGTCGTCGCCTGGGGTTTGGACAACTGGGGCCAGACAGATGTCCCTCCCGGCCTGACGAATGCGGTGGCCATCGGAGCGGCACTGACCTACTCGATGGCGGTCACCGGACAGGCGCTCCCGCCCCGGCAGGTGCTGATGACCAATCCAGCGATGGCAGGCGGGCGTTTCAGCGTCCAGGTGCGAACACAGAGGGGCAGGGTCTATGGTATGGAGTACAAGAACTCGCTCTCCGATCCTGAATGGATGCTCCTGCCGCTGGTCGTCGGCACCGGTAGTTCCGTCGAGCTTGTCGATCCAGAGGCCGCCGCTGGCCATCGGTTCTACCGGGTCCGAAGGTGGTGATCGCCCCATGCAACCCCCCGGCGCCTTTCGTCTGCGGGGAACATCCCGGCGGTGCGGTAATGCGGAAAAGCGCATCACCCCCCTCCCATCCCGCCCGGCGGCATGGGCAGGGGGAGCGCTTGTGCCCGCCCTCGGGGCACTGCCAGGATGTGCCGGCTGCGCCCGGCCTCAAAAGCGGCGGAGGATTTCGCTGGGTTCCAGTTTGGTCAGGTCGGCGGGTATGTTTTTTTCGATCTTGGCGCGGACTTGGGGTTCCAGTTCATCGAGGAGTTGGCGGTTGATTTCCTTACTGGCGGCCAGCAGGCAGCGTTCGACCTCCTTGCTGCGGGCCAGGTGGTTGAACCGCTGGGCGAGCTGGCGCACCAGGCGCTTGCGCAGTTCCAGCTCGAGATTGTGCCGCTCGCCGTCGGACGTGGCGCCGGCGCCGTTCGCCGGGCCCGTGCCGCGCCGAAAACGGCCGGACAGGTCCGTCACTTTTTCAACCAGCTTGCCGTGCGCCTCCGGGCTTTCGAATTGTTCGAGCAGCTCCAGGCGCGGGCGGCGATTGAGGTGATTGTCATCGAGCCGGAAGGCTTTGAAACATCCGAGGTCGGCGACCACAACCAGTGTGTTTTTCATAGGCTCGTTTCAGGGCCGAACAGGACCGCCGCCGCCGAGGGGCGCCAGCGCCTGGCCCTAACCTAACACAAGTCACCCGGATGCGGAATAGGCCAACTCAACAATTTGACCACGCGCGGACTTGCGGTGGGGCTTGACCGGGGAGTGCGGCTCCGCTACGTTGTGGCGTCAGAGAATAGGTTTTATGCATGACTTCCTAGTGCCAATGGTGGTTGAACAGACCGGCCGGGGCGAGCGCGGCTATGACATCTATTCGCGTTTGCTGGTGGACCGGATCGTGTTTTTAGGGACGCCGGTCGACGACATGGTGGCCAATCTGATAATCGCCCAGTTGCTCTTCCTGCAGATGACCGATCCCAAGAAGGACATTCATCTTTACATCAATTCGCCCGGGGGCAGCATCACCGCCGGCCTGGCAGTTTACGACACCATGCAGTTCTTGACTTGCGACGTGAACACCTACTGCATCGGCCAGGCCGCCAGCATGGGGGCGGTCCTGCTGTGCGGCGGCGCCAAGGGCAAACGCTACGCCCTGCCCAATTCGAACATCATGATTCATCAGGTCTTCGGCGGCGCCGAAGGGGCCGCCAGCGACGTGGAGATCCGCGTGCGCTACATGTTGCGCCTCAAGCAGCGGCTCAACAGCATCATGGCCAAGCACACCGGCCGCTCCCTCGAACAGGTCGAGAAGGACTGCGACCGCGACAACTTCATGACCGCGGACGAAGCCAAGACCTACGGGCTGGTGGACGAGGTGGTGAAATCCCGCAAGGACATCCCAGGCCTGGACGAGCACCCGAGCTCTTTGGCCGACAAAACCTGAGCCCAGTCCGTGCGATGGCCCGGCCGACCCACATCACCCTGTGCAGCTTCTGCGGCAAGTCTCACGCCGAGGTCAAAAAACTCATCGCCGGACCCGGCGTCTTCATCTGCGACCATTGTGTCGTGCTCTGTAAACAGGTCCTCGACAAGGAACTGGCCTCGCCAGTCAGAAAACAGCCGCCGCGCAGCAACGTGGCCAGGCCGGCGGAGATCAAACGCCAGCTTGACCTGCGGTGCATCGGCCAGGACCACGCCAAAAAAACCCTGGCCGTGGCCGTCCACAACCATTACAAGCGCATCCTCCAGGAACCCGCCCAGCCGCCGCCCGAGGCCCAAGCCGGCGCACCCCGGCCCGGCCCCCACGCCGGCGTCCAGATTGAGAAGAGCAACATCCTCATGCTCGGCCCCACCGGCTCCGGCAAGACCCTGCTCGCCCGCACCCTGGCGGAGATCCTCGAGGTGCCCTTTGCCATCGCCGACGCCACCACGCTCACCGAGGCCGGTTACGTCGGCGAAGACGTCGAGAACATCATCCTGCGCCTGTTGCAGAACGCCGACTACGACGTCAAGCGCGCGCAACGCGGGATTGTTTACATTGACGAAATCGACAAGATCGCGCGCAAGACCGAAAACGTCTCGATCACGCGGGACGTGTCCGGCGAAGGGGTCCAGCAGGCCCTGCTGAAGATTCTGGAGGGCACCACCTGCAATGTGCCGCCGCAGGGCGGCCGCAAGCATCCCCAGCAGGAGTATATCCGCGTCGATACCACGGACATCCTGTTTATCTGCGGCGGGGCCTTCATCGGCCTGGAGCGGATCATTCAACGCCGCCTGGGCCAGCACGTGGTGGGCTTTCGCGCCCTGGACCAGGACCTGAAAGCCGCGGCGATCAACCGGCACGAAATCCTCCGGTATGTCGAACCGGAAGACCTCCTGAGTTTCGGTTTCATTCCCGAGTTCGTCGGCCGCCTGCCGATGGTGACGGTGCTGGCCGAGTTGACCGAGCCGGAGTTGGTTTCCATCTTGACCGAGACCAAGAATGCGCTGGTCAAGCAATACGCCAAACTCATGGCTATGGAGGGCGTGGAATTGGAGTTTTCCGAGGACGCCCTCAAGGAATTGGCCGGGCAGGCCCTCAAGAAAGGCACCGGCGCGCGCGCGCTGCGCAGCTTGCTCGAGAAACTCATGCTCGACGTTATGTTTGATGTCCCCAGCAGCGACGACATCCTGCACGTGCACATCACCCAGCCGGTGGTGACCGGCCAAGCCAAGCCGCTCATCCGCCGCAAGCCCGGACGGGCGGCCGCCTGAGGGGCCTTGCGCTCCAGCCCGACCGGTGGCAAGCGGGAGCATTTCACTTTTTGGGTGGTCCCTCCTAATCTTAATCCTAATCTTAATCTTAATCTTAATCCTAATCTCCTAATCCTAATCTCCGTCGTGCAACCGCCAATCAGAATTGGCTTTGATTAACCCCACGCGCATCGAAACAATTCTGCGTAGCCGCTCTTTCCCGGAGGCGACCACACCCAACTCACCCCGCTCCCGCCCTGCGGGACCAGAGACTCTTGATAAACCTCCAGTTTCTCATGGTCCAAGAGGCGATTGATTCGGATTAAGATTAAGATTAGGAGCGAGGATTAAGATAAAGAGCCAGAAAGGCTGCCAAAAAAAGTGAGATCCGCCCGCCTTTGGAACTGGTTTCGGATTGCAGTTGCCCTGCCGCCGGCCATAATACTGCCTCAGGTGCCATATTGACTTGGCTGCCTTTTCATGACCGAGTGGAACATTCAATCCCGCGCGCACTCCTGCGCCGGCTGCGGCAACCCGTTTGCCGACGGGGAGACCTATCACACGCTCTTATTCGATGAGCGGGCGCAGTTCCGCCGTTCGGATGTCTGCCAGGGCTGCTGGGAACGCCAGTTCAGCCAGGGCGCCCGCGAGCGCAAAGGCTTTGTCTCCTATTGGCAAGGCGTCTTTGCTGCCCCCACCCCGCCAAGCGACCTGATTCAAAAGGAAACCGCCGAGTCGCTCCTGCGCAAGCTGATCGCGCTCAACGACCCGCGCTACGTCCCCGCCGCCTACATCCTGGCGGTCACGCTCGAACGCAAACGCCTGCTCAAGGTGAGGGAACAACTGGTGCGCGACGGCCGGCGCGTATTCCTCTACGAGCAGCCCAAGACGGGCGACTTGTTCACCATCGCCGACCCCAACCTGCAACTCGACCAGTTGGAAACGGTCCAGCGCGACGTGGCGGCCTTGCTCGAGCAGGGACTGAATCCGCCCTCCACCGGGGCGGGCGCCCCGCCGCTCTCAGTCCCAGCCCCCGCCCCGCCACCCCAAACCGGATGAGCCTCGACCGCCCAAACCCTCAACCCGTCCCCGCCGTGGCCGAATACGACCAACTGCAGACTCGCCTGGGCTACAGCTTCCGTATGCCCGGGCTCTTGCGCCTAGCCTTGACGCATCCCTCGGTGGCCCACGAGCAAGGCCTGCCGCTCCAGACCAACCAGCGGCTCGAGTTCCTCGGCGACGCCGTCTTGCAACTGGTCCTCACCCGCCAGTTGTATGAGAATTTCCCCGCCTTCAGCGAGGGCCCGCTCACCAAGGCCCGCGCCAAGCTCGTCAATCGCCGCAGCCTCGCCGAGCGCGCCCGGACGCTGGGCTTGGGCAGCGACCTGATCCTCAGCCGGGGCGAGGTACTGCACGGCGGCCGAGACCGGCCCTCGGCCCTGGCCGACACCTATGAAGCGCTCCTGGGGGCGATCTTTCTCGACGGCGGTTTCGAGGCGGCGCGGGAATTTGTGCTGCGACAGTTCCAGGGCGCCTTTGGCGGCCCGGCGCCGATTCCGCTGCTCGACAACCCCAAAGGCGAACTGCAGGAACTGCTCCAATCCTCCTCCGCCCAAGCCCCTCGCTACCATGTCGTCTCCGCCACCGGCCCGGACCACGACCGGCTCTTCGAATGCACCGTGCACCACGACGGCGTCGAACTGGCCCGCGGGCACGGCAAGAGCAAAAAGGCGGCCGAAAGCCAAGCCGCCCTGGCGGCCCTGCTCAAGCTGCGCGAGCTCAAAGAACAACCCCCCACCCAACCCGCGGCGGCTGACGCCCTGCCGACCACCGCGCCAGCGGTGACTCCCAAACCACCCTACCACCCGACCACCACACCATAGACCACCAGACCACGAGACTACGGCATTACAGCACCGCGAGGCCACGGACCACGAGACTACAGACGATGAGACCAAGAGACTAAACGCTGCTCAACCAGCGCACAAATCATCCCCTGCATTGCCTGCATTGCCTGCATTGCCCACATTGGCTGTTTTTTCCCAAAAACCGCCCCCAGCCAACAAGCCGAAAAAACCAACCCTGCCACACTTCCCACGCCGAATACGTTGGCGGATTTGTGAAAGGGACCACTTGGCTAAAACGTCTTGAAAAGCCTCTTTGAACGGCACCCCAAACGCGTCGCCGCCCTGGCCAGGGCGATGAAAGGTTGAAGTCCCAAGTCCAAAGGTCGAAGCCCGACCCTCGACCCTCGACCCTCGTTCCCTCGCCACCTCGGACTTCCTTTGCCGCCCCTTTTGCCCCAAACTGCAGTCATGGCCTCGCCAGAGCCGCTCTTGAAGTTGGTCAACGTCACCAGGCGCTACGAAGCACCGGAGAGCAGCGGCCCGCTGACCGTGCTCGACGGCATTTCGCTCGAGGTCGGGCGGGGCGAATCGCTGGCCATTGTGGGGCCCTCCGGGTCGGGCAAGAGCACGCTCTTGCACATTATGGGCACCCTGGATCGGCCCACGAGCGGCCAGGTAATGCTCGAGGGCGAGGATTTGGGCCGGCTCGACCAGGTGCGGCTGGCGGCGGTGCGGAACCGGCAAATCGGCTTTGTGTTTCAGGCGCACTATCTCCTGCCGCAATGCACGGTCCTGGAAAATGTCCTGGTGCCGTCGCTGGCCTGCCGCGACGCGCCAGTCCGGGCCGGGGCGGGCGCCCGGGCGGAGCGGCTCCTGCAACGAGTCGGTTTGAGCGAGCGATTGTCCCATCGCCCCGGCCAGCTCTCGGGTGGCGAACGCCAGCGGGTGGCCGTCGTCCGCGCCCTCATCAACCAGCCGCCACTGTTGCTGGCCGATGAGCCGACCGGTGCTCTTGACCAGGCCTCCGCCCGCCAGCTCGGCCAGTTGCTGCGCGAACTCAACCGCGAGGAAGGCGTGACCCTGATTGTCGTCACGCACGCGCCTGAACTGGCCGCGCGCATGGGCCGAGTGCTTGAATTGAAAAATGGGAGGTTGGTGTGAAACGAGCCTGGGTTTTTCACAGGAAGGGCGTTCTCCGAGGCACTATTTCAGGAAAGCTCCGTCAGGAGCGCCATGTTTATAGTCAAGGCGCAATCAAGGGACCAAGCTCCGTCAGGAGCGGCATGGCAGACCTGGCGTATCCGGGACGCACCACCGCCCGGACATGGGCCGCCGGTGGAACTTCGGCCTCTGGAATTCATCCCGGAGGGATGAAAGAAGGTAGCCGGGGGTCGAAGCGCAGCGAGACCCCCGGTTCAGCGACGGTACGCATCGGCATCCCGGAGGGATGCCAGAGCGCAGCTCAGTGCAGGCGCGTGCGCTGTTCTGGCACCCCGTTCCGGGGTGCAGGACCATTTCGACCGTGCACCGGGGGTCGCGGCGACGCCGCGACCCCCGGCTACCGTCTGGCAACCCTCCGGGTTGCACCGCGCAAATGACCTTCAAAACCCTCATCCGCCGCAGCTTGCGGTTTCATGCGCGGGCGCACGTTGGCGTCGTGCTTGGCGCGGCCATTGGCAGCGCGGCGTTGATTGGGGCGTTGCTGGTGGGCGACTCGGTGCGGGAAACGCTCAAACAGCGGGCGCTGGCACGGTTGGGCGGCATTCACTTCGCCCTCAGCACCCCGGATCGGCTCTTCCAGGAGGCCCTCACCCGGCGACTGGGCGCATCCCCGACGTTCTACCGCATCGCCAGTATCCGTTACAGCATGGTCCCCGGCGCGCGCGGCGGCGTTCGGGTCATCGGCATTGAGCCCGCTCCAGCTCGCCGCAGTCCCGGCGCGGCCCCTTATTTCCTGGCTTCCTCGGCTGAGCCGTTGTCAGCAGCACTCAGACTGCCCGGCGTTGTGGTGAAGCAGGACGGCTCCGCGCGCGCTAACCGGGTCAATGTGTTCGGGGTCGACCCCCAAACCTGGCCGCGGTTCGCTGGCTGGGCGGCGCTGGCGCCAGGCGAGCAATTGAGCGGCCTGATCGGCATTGAGCCCCAGTTCGGCCAAGTCGACTGGATGACGAGCGGCCTGGGCAATGGTCCCCTGAACCACTGGAACAGCGGCGACACGGCCCTGGTCAACGAAAGCCTGGCCCGGCAATTGGCCGTCCGGCCGGGTGACGAGATCATCGTGCGTGTGCGCAAGCCGAGCGCTTTGGGACTGGATGCGGTGATCGTGCCGCGCGAGCAGGGCTCGGTGGCGCTGAGGTTGAAAGTGGGGGCTATCCTGCCGGCGGCGATGCTCGGCGATTTCAGCCTCGCCGCCCAGCCCGAGCCGCCCGCAAATCTGTTCCTGCCCCTGCACCTGCTGGCCCAAAGGGCCGGCGTCCCCGGACAGGCCGGCCTGTTGGTGTGCGGCCCGCTCATGGAAGAACTGGCGCCCGGGCGATGGGATGCTCAGCGCCGGCAGTTGGCGGCTTGGTTGCGGGCGCAGGCCTGGCGGTCGCGCCCGCCTTTAACCGGGGTGCCCCAGGTGTTCCTCCTGACCGATTCCGGCTCCGCAAATGGCCTCTCTCTCCTGGAGCGCGCCGCCCGCTTCCTCGAACCTAAAAGCGAGCGGGCGGTTCCTGACGAGGTGGCGGCGCCCTGGCTGGCTACCCAAATCGACCATGCCTGGCTGCTCGATGACGCCGGGTTGTCCGTGCGCGCCATCGAGCAGCCGGAAAGCCTCACCGGCGGCGAGTATGCCGCCCCAGGGATCGAAGTGACCAGCGCGCGCATCTTCCTCGAACCGCCGGTCGTGGCCGCGGCACTCCAGCCGCGAACCAACTTGCTCACGAACCATTTCTGGTTCCCGGCCCTGACCGACACCACGAACGACGTCGCCTTCTGCCAGTTCGTCACCAATGGTTTCGGCGTGCTCACCTACCTGGCCAACTTGATTCGCGCCGGTGACCGGGCCACGCCCTATTCGATGGTCACGGCGGCCGGCGGACGGTTGGCGCCGCCGGACATGCGCGACGATGAGGTCCTGGTCAACGAGTGGCTGGCGGACGACCTGCAGGTCAAGCCGGGGAACACGGTGGCCTTGAGCTATTACCTGGCCGACTCAGCGAGCCAGCTTATTGAGCGCACCAATTTATTCCGGGTCCGGGCCGTCGTTCCGCTCAAGGGTGTCTATGCCGATCGCACCCTGATGCCCGACTTTCCGGGGCTGGCCAAGGCCGAAAGCACCCACGATTGGGACACCGGCTTTCCCCTCACATACAAGGTCCGCGAGAAGGATGAGACCTATTGGAAGCAGTATCGCGGCACCCCCAAGGCCTTCATCACGCTCGCCGCCGGGCAGGCGATGTGGGCCAACCGCTTTGGCTCACTCACGGCCATTCGTTACGAGGTGCCCACCAATTCCGCTGCCAGCGTTTATCGCGATGGCGCCTATCGGAATCTGCTCGCCAACCTCAAGCCCGCGGACCTCGGCCTTCGTTTCGAACCCGTGCGCCAACGGGCGCTCAAGGCGGCGGCGCAAGCGCAGGATTTTGGACAGTTGTTCCTGGGCTTCAGCTTCTTCCTGGTCGTGGCCGCGCTGTTGTTGATGGCGCTGTTGTTTCAATTCGGGCTCGAGCAGCGGGCCGCCGAGGTGGGCACCTTGCTGGCGCTGGGCTTTACGGCCCGACAAGCGCGTCGTCTGCTGCTGGCCGAAGGCGCCACGCTGGCGTTTTTGGGCGGTGTCCTCGGGGCGCTGGGCGGCCTGGGCTACGCGCGGGCCATGCTGTGGGGGCTGACCACAGTGTGGCGTGGCGCGGTGGGGGCGGCGCCGCTTCATTTCCACGCCTCGCCCGCCAGCCTGGCGGTCGGCCTCTGCTCCAGCACGGTCGTGGCGGCGGTCACGCTCTGGCTCACTCTGCGCAAACAGGCGCGCCAGCCCATCCATGAACTGCTGACCCAAGGAGTCCGTGGTCCTGTGGTCCGTGGTCCGGCAGTCCGTGGTCCCGCCTTCTGGGTTGCCCTCGGGGCGGCTTTAGGAGGTGGGGTGGTCATCGGCTGGGCGGTGCTGGCCGGGGAGAGGGCCAATGCGGGCGCGTTTTTCGGGGCGGGGGCTTTGTTGCTGGTGTCGGGACTGGCCCTCATCGCAGCGTGGCTGGGGACGTTGGCGCGCTCGGGTCGCGCCGCCCAACTGACCGTGGCCGGTTTGGGGGTGCTCACTTGCGCGCGGCGGCGAGGGCGCAGCCTGGCCACGGTCGCGTTGCTGGCCTGCGGCTGTTTCGTCATCGCCGCCATCGGCGTGTTCCGCCTCGATGCCAATCGCGACGCGACCCGGCGCGCTTCCGGCACGGGCGGTTTTGCCTTGCTCGGCCAATCCACGATGCCGGTGGTGCAGGACCTGAACACCCGGGCCGGGCGCGAGTCCTTCGGGTTGGGCGCCCAGGAATTGGCAGGCGTCAACGTCGTGCCGCTCCGGGTGCGCGAGGGGGACGACGCCAGTTGCCTGAACTTGAGCCGCGCCCAGCAGCCGCGCCTGCTGGGCGTGAAACCCGAACTGCTGGCCGGCCGGTTCACTTTTGCGGGAGCGGCCCGAGGGCGCCAAAGGCGCGAGGGATGGGAATTGCTCGTGGAGCCCAAGGTCCAAGGGTCAAGGTCAGAAGTCGAGAGGCTGGAGGCCCGAGGCTGGAGGCCGGAGGCTACAGTTTATGGTCAACAGGCCGAGGCAGGGCCGGGCGGAGCGGGAGCGGCGCCGGCTGAGGTGCCCGCCATTGGCGATGCCAACTCCATTGAATGGGCCCTGGGGAAAAAACTCGGCGACACCGTTGATTACACGGACGAACAGGGGCGCGCCTTCAAGGTGCGGCTGGTTGGGGCGGTGGCCAACTCGATCTTGCAGGGCAGCCTCATCATTGATGAAGCGGAATTCGTAAAACGATTCCCCAACCAGAGCGGTTACCGGATGTTCCTGATTGATGCGCCGGCGGATTCCGTCCCGCAGGTTTCCGCCACCCTCGCGCGGGCCTTGCAGGACCTGGGATTGGAACTGACGCCGGCGGTCGAGCGCTTGAACGCCTTCAACGCGGTGCAGAATACCTACCTGGGCACGTTCCAGCTCCTGGGCGGGCTGGGGCTGCTGCTCGGCAGCGCGGGGCTCGGGGTGGTGGTGCTGCGCAACGTGCTGGAGCGCCGCGGCGAACTGGGCTTGCTGGTGGCCGTGGGTTTCCGGCGGCGGACGCTGCAAGCGCTGGTGCTGAGCGAGCATGGCGCGCTGCTGGGCCTGGGCCTTGGCCTCGGCCTCCTGGCCGCCGCCGTGGCGGTGCTGCCGTCGCTGCTGGCCCCCGGCACACATTTGCCTTTTCACTCGCTGGCGCTCACCCTGGGCGCCGTGCTCCTCAACGGCGCCCTCTGGACCTGGCTGGCCACACGCTATGCCCTGCGCGGCAATCTGCTCGACACCCTCAGGAACGAGTGACCAGTGAGCAGGGACCACGGACCACGGGCCCACGGACCAGGAGACCAAAAGACCAAAGGACCAAAGGACTGGGTCACTTCTTCCATATCTTAATCCTTGCTCATAATCCTAATCTGAATGAATCGGCTCTTCGACCAGGAGAAGGATTAAGATTAAGATTAAGGAAGGAGGGACCACCCAAAAAAGTGAAATTCGCCCTCCTTTGGTCCCTCGGTCTTTTGCTGGCCAGCAGCCGTTTGCTATGGCATTTTGGCGCCAAAGATGAACCAGCAGCGGAACCGAATCAGGAATTGGGGCGGGCTGCTTTTGCTCTTGGCACTGGGTTTTTTCATGCTGCGCTATTTTGAATACAGCCAGGTCTATCACCCGGAACGAACCCTGAGCGCGACCGGCGCCGAACTGGGCCGGCCGTTCGAGAATGTCTCTTTCGCCGCGAGCGACGGGGTCGAGTTGAGCGGCTGGTTTTTCCCGGCCAATACGAATTCGGCGCGGGCGCATTGGGCGGTGCTGGTTTGCCATGGCAATGCCGGCAACATCGGCCATCGGCTCGGGCTCTGTGAGGCGCTGCTGGCCACCGGCGTCAACGTCTTCATCTTCGACTACCGCGGCTATGGCCGGAGCCGGGGCCGGCCGAGCGAAGAGGGCACCTACCGGGACGCCCAGGCGGCGCAGCACTGGCTGCAACGCCAGGGCTTTGCCGGCGAGCGGATTATCGCCTTCGGCGAATCGCTGGGCGGCGGCGTCGCCAGCGAGTTGGCCTTGCGCGAACGATTGGGCGGGGTGGTGCTCCAAAGCACCTTCACCAGCATCCCGGAGGTCGGCGCGGAGTTGTTCCCCTGGCTGCCAGTGCGCTGGCTGTCCAGCATCAAATATGACACCCTCGCCAAGCTGCCCCGCCTCAGGGTGCCGGTGCTGGTGATGCACAGCCGGGCGGACGAACTGATCGCCTTCCGCCACAGCGAAAGGAATTTCGCTGCCGCCAACCCACCCAAGCTCTTCTGGGAACTCAAAGGCGACCACAACGACCCCCTCGCCGACCGCCAGCACTTCATCGCCGGCCTGGAAAAGCACCTCCAAATGGTTGAAACGGCCGGGCCAAAAGACCCCAGCCAGGGCGTTGAAGCGCGCAAGCGCTGAAGCGTCGCAGCGTTGAACGCGAGACCTTGGCACGCTCCACGCTCTCACGCTTTACGCTCCACCCAAGCAGCCAGATCTCGGAATTTATTTTTGCACGAGCCCTTAGGACCTTCCGATGTAGCGGCGCAGGCGGCTTCGATGCCGCCGATGCCGGCGGTGCGGTCCAAATCGTTTCCAGGCGAGGTAACCTATAAAGACCAGGCACAAAGAGGCCAGCACACAAGCCACCCAGGTAACCAACGTCTCCGTGTTAAGGGGATAATCGCCCATAATGCCCCATCAACGCAACCAGTCTCAGCGTATTCTCACCCGGGTTCAGCCCGCCAGAACCAATAGTCAACCAGGTGCAGGCCGGGTCGTCCTGCCTGGGCCATGGTCGGCATAAACGACGCCAGCCGGAACCCGGTAAGCGGGAGACTACGCCTTCGCGCGGCAAAGACAAGCTCAAAGCACAAGTCAGGCCGCGCTGAGGCGCAGGCCCTTGAGCAGGGCGATCTCCCGCCGGATCACCTCGGCCCGCTGATTTTCAGGGAATTTCCCCAGCGCTTCGTCCTCGACGCACAGGTCCCCGCGATAGCCCGCCTTGCGCAGGATGCCCAGGGCGCGTTTATAGTCGATGTCACCCTCGTAGATCGGGCAGTTGTACTGCTCGTAACCCCAGCCCATTTCCCGCTGGACGTTCTGCTTGTCCTCCGGGAAGCGGATGCTCTTGCAGTGGGTGTGGACGACCCGCGGGGCGACCTGCTCAAAGACCTGGTAGAGCTCCCGGAGGGGATGGCCCCACCAGTAGAAATTCCCGAAGTCCAGCGTCAGCCCAAGCTTTTCCGAACCGACGCCCGCAAAGAGCTTGGCGAGGAAGGCCGGGTTGTTGGTGGTCCGGCCATGGTTCTCGACCCCGAACCGGACGGGCGTGCCCTCGGCCAGTTCGCACAGCCGCTTGCAGGCCTCAATGGCGAACGGCAGGAATCTCTCCTCGTCCAGCTTTTGCGGCCAGACGTCAATGCGCACGGCCTGGACGCCGAGTTGCTGGGCGGCTTTGAGCACCCCGCGCGCGCAGGCCAACTCCTGTTCCAACCGCTCCTCAAAGCGGTTGGACATCAGGAAGGCGGAGATAGTGCCGCCGTTGGCCGCCAGGTCGTCCTTCAGCGCCTGAACGCCGTCAGCCGTGGCCAGGGTGTATTTCCGTTGGGGATGAAACAGGCTGGGGCAGGCCAGGTCCAACCCGACCGCCACCTCCGTGCATTCCGCCCCCAGCGCCTTCATGCACGACCAACTGTCCGGCTGGCCGGCGACGCGCAGGTGCAGGTCGCGGCAGCCGACCGGCCACCGCGTCGGTTCAGCCACCTCCACCTGCACCGCCGCGCCCGCAGGCAGCAGGCCGGCGGACAAAGCCAGGCCGGCGGTTTTGATGAAATCACGTCTGCACAAGCTGTGGGTCATACCAGGGATTGGGTTGAGCGGCTACGGTTCGGCCGGGAGTTTGGGGAAGGGCTTGTGGGGCTCTTTCTGGTACCAATACGCGACCGAGGCAATGTTGTCTTCCTCCGGAAGATAGGTGCCGTCTTTCTTCCAGCCCAGGGCCTGGATGGTGACCTTCAAGTCCTTCTGGAAGCGCACCGGGTCGGCGAGGTGCCACCGATACAGCCCGAAGCGTTGGCCCGCCTCGTAGATTTTGTCCGGCGGAATCACCTGGGCCAGGCCCGTGTAGGGTGTCGAGAAGAGCTGGTACTTCTTGGTCTCCGGATTCTCGAAGTCGTAGGAACCGCAGAAATAATCCTCCGTGCCCGTGCCGCAGATGGTGGGAAACTCCCGGTCGCCATCCAGGTAGAACTTGATTTCGCCCTCGCCCCACCAGCCGGCGGTGTGGACTTCCCAGGCCAGGTAGGTGCCGACGTACTGGCCCTGGCCTTGGACGCCGTCCAGGATGGTGTAAAGGCCCTGGTGTGCGAGCGGCGATTCATGGCGGAACCGGGCATGGAAATAACCGGCCGCGCGCGGCACCGCCGTCAGCGTGTAGTTGATTTGGAAGTAGAGCACCATGTCTTGGTTGTCGGTATTCTCCAGGGTGATCTTTGCGGATCGGTGGAAGGGCATGGGCCAGTAGCAATTGAAAGCGCTGCCAGGATTGACACACACCGGCAGCGAACTAATCTGGCAGTACTTGCCCCAGCCGCAGGCGAAGAAATCCCCCACCGGGCATTCGACCGAGGGGTCGCGTTCACCGTCCCAATAGAAGCGAAGAATCGACCGCCGGAAGTTGCCCGTCGGCGTCATCCAGATTTGCTGGATGCACCCCGGCCCTTTGATTTCCCCCAAGGTGAACGTCCGCTTGGCTTTGATGACGACCGAAGGCGACACTTTCCAGCCCTGGCCCAGGTCCCGCGCCGCCCCTTTGCCGGTGCCCTCCTTCGCCATGCCCGCCTTTCCCTTTTCACCCGTGAAATTCTCGGGGCTCAGCGAGCGCGACTGGGCCGGGGAAGTCAGATAAAGCGTGCCGAGGTTCTGGTTGAGTCCGTTGAACGACGCCTCCGCGGCGGCGCCGGTCGTGGCGCCGCACCACATCAACGAGGAGAGCAAAACGAGGGACCGAAAAGGCTGTTTCATAATGTTCAGATCCTGGTTTTCAACTAAGCGCACATGCTGGCCGATGGTTCGCCGGAACACGCTGCCCCGGCGGCGCAGCCGAGGCGAACTTTAGTTGACCAGGGAAATCCGCGCAAGCCTCCGTTTTTGCAGCCCACGCACTGGACGCCTCCGGGCAGCGCCGCCGTAGCGGCAGCCCTCCCTGGCCGCCAGTGAACGCGGCAGCCGGCCGCGGATTCCAACCTCAGCCCCGCCAGCGCTCCCTCCCGACCCCCGACCGACTGGCGGCTCGAAGCCGCCCTCACTGGCACGCTCCAAGCCTGCCCGCGCGCTCAAACGCCAAGCGCGATTCTGCCCGATTCTTTTGCTGCAACTTTCCCAGGTTCGGTGCATCATTGCGCGACTTTTCGTCATGGGCGGCACCAACGCGCAATTACCAACCCGCTGGCAGGTGCCCGGCGAATAATTGCGCTGAACACCCTCTGTGACTTTACGGAGGGCTTTTGTTGTCCGGTGCTGTGGCTATTCTTGAGGTCACGAACACAAGCGCAGTCGCAACGGGCAAGGCTAGCCCGATTACCCGGAATCGTTTCCACATCGGTAGAACCGGGGTGCGCCGAATTGAATAGGGTTGACATGGATCGGATTTGATCAATAATCGACACGCTCGGAAATGAACTATGAACCTGCGCACAAATGGTCGTCCTGAACTCCGCCTTTGCCTATGAATTTACCAACCCCTTCACAAACCACGACGTTCGGCCCCTTCACACTGGGAACGCGGCTGGGAGGAGGCGACTACGCTGACGTGCACAAAGCAAGCGGACCTCCCGAACTAACCGGTGGCACAGGGATTTGTGCCTTGAAGATCCTCCACAGACGGGAGTCGCGAGCTTTAGCAAGGCTAGAAAACGAAGCCTTTGCCCTCCGCAAGCTGACACACAGCAGCATTCCGAAGCTCTATCATTACGGGAAGGAACCTTCTGATCACATTGCGTTGGAGTTAATTGCAGATGGCATCTCGCTTCGCAGGCTTCGGCAGAGTCAACCTGAGGTGTTTTCTTCGGGCGCCGTCATGCGGCTTATCAAAAAGCTTTTAGAGGTCCTCGATTACATACACAAGGAAGGGGTACATCACAGAGATATAAAGGACGATAATGTTTTGGTGAATGCCGCGCTCGATAATGCGTGGCTCGTGGATTTCGGTTTCTGCAGAGCGGCAGGGCAACCGCAGGAACCACGAACCTGGGGAGATGTTGGGGCCAATCTCTATTCACCACCAAGTAAATTGGAACATCCCGCACAGGATTCTCCCAGCCACGATGTCTTCGCGGTCGGCGTGCTCGCCTATCTGTTACTTGCGGGCAGGTACCCCTGGTACGCCGAAGGACCCGAAGCCGACCGAGGAGCGCTACTTGACTTGCTGAAGACGGTTAAACCGCCGCCGCTACTGAGCCTTCTCCCGGCAATTCCGAGGTCCCTCGCCAAGTTCGTTGAGGACCTCATCAATGTCAATGACGATATGCGGCCTGATGCAAACCAAGCGCTTAAACGGTTCCAGGAAATTGAAGTGTTCAAACTACCTGCTGATGTCACGAAGTCAATCTACCAAGCAGTGCGCGCCAGGTGCACCAGGGTTTTCCGTGATCCTCTCCATGGCGATATTCGGCTTACCGAGTTCGAATGGAGCGCTCTCAACACGCCGGAACTGCAACGTCTCGGATACCTGAAACAACTCGGCACGACACATTATGTTTATCGAGGCGCGCTTCACACTAGGCTTCTCCACAGCATTGGGACATTGCATCTCATTGAGCGCATTATGATCGCTGCTGAGGACGTTTATGGAGACACCGTTGATGATGAAATGAGGCTCCTAGCGCGCATCTATGCTCTTGTCCATGATGCCACCCATATACCCTTCGGGCACACTTTTGAGGATGAGTTGGCCCTTTTTCAACCCCATGATAAGAACTGGAACCGTGCAGAGCGCCTACTTGGTGATAAAACTTCCCTTGGTAAGCTGCTCCGCACCACCAGCTACGGTCGGACCTGCCTTCGATACTTCACAGAGGCACCCACGGATGCACGAGTCAGATTAGCTGAGGAGATGCTCGCCTCCCCGGTTGGGGCCGACGTACTCGACTACCTGGATCGCGACGCCCTTGCGTGCGGCCTCGACGAGAGGATCGACAGTGCGATTTTTAGACGCTTTAGAATCGTTCGCGCTGGCCCAGGCCTCGATCAATTGAAACCATCGGTCGCTGGCAAGCATGGGTTACGGCTCGATGCGGCGTCAGCATTCAGCAGGGTCTTTGCCCATAGGTATTACTTATATGAAAAAGTCTATTGCCATAGGGTCAAGATTTGTATTGGGGCGATGCTGGGAAAGGGCATCTGGCTCGCCTCTCTCCCGAGCAGTGTGGGGGGGCAACCTCTGATAACCGAGGCTAGGCTTGAGAAAGTGGGTGACGAGGAGTTATTGCTGCTTCTGCGGGACTATGGGGATAAGAACGTTTCCAAGCTTGCAAAGCGCGTGATCGAAAGAGAACCATTCACTGCTGTATTCGCTGGCACAGTGATGCATGAAAAGGACATCGTTCATACGGAAGTGAGTGAAAGGCTCAACGAAATCAAAGCTAAGTTGAAGGATAAAACCACGAGTTCTTCTGGCGGAGGGGATTTCGACGGTGACATCACAACTCCTTTCGGCAGAGCAAAGTTCGAAGAAAAGGTAGCGAGGATCGCGAAGAAAGGAGTACGACCTGAAGACCTTATCGTTTACCTGACTCCAGAACCGCCCGGTTACAGACGATTGCAGGACTATAAGTCTCTCTTCGGGATTGATCCCTCAATAGAAAACGATTTTGCGGATATTCGACGACGTCACGTCAGATTATGGAAGCTGTATTTGTTCACTTCGAAAACGACTTTCCCAGTAGCATCGCGACTTTCCGAGGTTGTTGAAGATTTGACGGGACTCGTCAACGAGCTGCCCGACATACCACGCACGCCACGGCTCGTTTAAGGCCATCTGACACAAGTACTGAGGTGTAAGGTAATAGCAATAGCCACCGTATTGCAGGGGACAAAAAAACCCAGCCGGTCGGAGCAGCCAGGGTCTGTGGGTTAAATATGGGAGTATCCCAACTCCCTCAGAGAACAACAGTTTGGATTCCCGACGATCACATGGTCGAGCACTTCGATTTTGAGGACTTGCCCGGCACGCATGAGGTCACGGGTCACTTTGATGTCCCCCTCTGACTGCGGCTCGCCGCTCGGATGGTTGTGCACCATCACAATTGCAGCGGCGGCGGCAACCACGGCACCTCGAAACACCTCTCGAGGACGCACCAGGACGCTGTCCATGGTTCCAATGGTGATGAGCTGATGAGCTTTGACACGGCGCCGAGTGTTCACCAGCAACGGTGCAAAGCACTCGCACTCCCGATTCAAGCAGCGGTTTGTCGCGATGTGCATCCTCACCGCAAGGAGAACAAATCGGCTCGAACCGCTGCGGCAATGGGTCTTACGGGCAAGTATGGCTGAAAAATGGGTTTTTCAGGAGAATTGGGTTGAAATGAAGTCATTTCTTCAAAATGTTGGCTCGAACCGCCTTTTGCGCGGTCAAACCTTAACCCTTTCCTTCAAAAAACCCTTTGACTTACTGGTGGAAACCAACGCCGCCGTTGGCAACATCGAACCCGTTTCCGAACAAAATTCAAGCTGGTGGAGGCGGCGGGAGTTGAACCCGCGTCCTTGGCAAATCTGCCAGCCGCGACTACATGCTTAGTCAGGAGAGAGTTTTCTGCCGGGCGATCGCGGCCTGACACCGAGTCGCCCGGCCTAGCCCGCAGGAAAAGAGTTTCGGCTGATGGCGCGCAGGCGCCGCAACCAGCCTAACCTGCTGTGGCGTTCTGCCGGCCTAGCAGGTGTC